>CAWIGT010000007.1:0-13943 GCA_963835845.1 uncultured Chloroflexia bacterium
GTGAGGATCTCGATCGACGACTTCGGGACCGGGTACTCCTCGCTGAGCTACCTCAAGCGACTTCCAATCGATGTGCTCAAGATCGCCAAGCCATTCGTCGACGTCATCACCAATAGCCCACGGGACGAGGCCCTTTCTCAGGCCATCGTCTCGCTCGCGCGGAGCCTGCAGCTCGAAGTCGTGGCCGAGGGTATCGAGCAGCAGTCGCAGCTCGACGCCCTCGTCGGGATGGGTTGCGGGCTGGGTCAGGGCTATCTGGTGAGCCCTCCGGTGCCGGCCGATCTACTCCCCGCGCTGGCATGCGTGGTCCCGGACGCGAACGCCGCCTAGATCGCTGGCGTCTACACGCTCAAAGAGCCTGAGTTTCCGCCTCATCCTCCCGTTGAGTTGAAACGTTGCAAATACTCTTGACGGAAGCTCTCGGGGCGTCTCTATTCTCGACTTCCGCCGCAACCGTCTGGACAAAGTTACTCGCGAGGGAACCGGTCGCTGGCGATGGAACGATCGAGCAAAGCGACGCTCCGCGAGACCCGCGAGCACAACGAGCGGCTCGTCCTCGCCACGATCTACGACAACGCGCCGGTCAGCCGGGCCGACGTGGCGCGCCTCACCGGCCTGACCCGAACGACCGTCTCGGACGTCATGGACGGCCTGATCGAGAGCGGCCTGTGCCGCGAAGTCGGGCGCGGACCTTCGACCGGCGGCAAGGCCCCGATCATGCTCGAAGTCCCGGATACCGCCCGGCTGCTCGTCGGCGTGGACCTGGGCGATCGCGTCTTCACCGCGGCGACGGTCAACCTCCGCGGCGAGATCCTCGATCGCGTCGACGTTCCTCCGAGGATGCCGACGGCGAAGTCGCGCTCAGCCTGGCCCTCGACCTGATCGGCCGGGTCCTGGGCGCGGCCGGCGGCCCGATCCTCGGCATCGGTATCGGCGCTCCCGGTCTGGTGGATACCACGGTCGGGACCGTCATCCAGGCCGTCAAGCGGGACTGGCGCGAGCTGCCCCTGGCCGCGATCGTCGCCGAGCGGTTCGGCCTGCCGGTCCACGTCGCCAACGACAGCCAGGCGGCCGGCCTGGCGGAGCACGTCTTCGGCGCGGTCCGCGGCCCCAACCTCATAACCGTCAAGGTCGGCCAGGGCATCGGCGCGGGGCTGGTTCTCAACGGCGAGCTGTTCGAGGGCGACGGGTTCGGGGCCGGCGAGATCGGCCACACCGTCGTCGATCCGGCCGGCGAGCTGTGCCGCTGCGGACGTCGCGGCTGCCTCGAAACGGTCGCCAGCGCCAGAGCCGTCCTCAACCGGCGTCCGTCCTGTGCGGCCGGCCGGTCTCCCTCGAGGAGTCCTCAGGCTGTTCCGGCCGGGCGACCCGGCGACCCGGGAAGTAGTGCGCGACGCCGGCCGCCAGCTCGGCGCATCGCTGGCCGCCCTCGTCGGTGCCCTCCACGTCCGGCGGATCGTGCTGGCCGGCACCATGGCCGCCTTCGGCGAGGCCTGGCTCGACGCGGTGGCCACGGCCGCCGCCGACCGCGCCCTCGCCGCGCTGGCCGAGGACACCACATTCGAGATCGGGCGGATGGACGACATCGTCGTTCTCGGCGCATCGGCCTTGCTGATGACGCGCGAGCTCGGCATGAGTCTGCGCCCCCTCCATTCACCCCGGCGACCCCGGTTGCCCGACGCGCTTGCCGACGAAACGACCGTCCCGACGTCGGTGGTTGCCGCGCGCGCCTGGCCGAGGCCGTTGGGGAGAAGGGAGGCGTCCCCGGCTGAACGAAGGAGGAAGGAGAGACCTGGACTCGAGAGCAAAAGGCACCCCACATGGGATCCAATCGGAACTCCGAGGAGGACCAAGCGTGATACGGGCCCAAGTTCATCCCGATCGCATTCGCCGCAGTGCTCGTCGCGGCGTGCAGCAGCAGGCGCCACCCCGTCACCGGTGGCCACCCCGGGCGCCTCCGCACCGGCCGCCACTGCGGCCGCCACGGCCGCCCCGACGGCGACGCCGACCCCCGGCACGCTCACCGTCTGGCTCATGAACGGTTCCCTGAACGACAACAGCGTCGTCCAGCTCGACACCGACTTCCAGATGGCCCACCCGGCTGGAAGGTCAATTACCAGGTCCAGCAGTGGAACGGCATCGTCGACAAGCTCACGACTGCCCTGGCCAGCAACAACCCGCCCGACGTCGTCGAGATGGGCAACACCCAGGCGATCACGTTCGAGGCCGCGGGCGCCCTCATGGACCTCACGAGCAGCCGCGCCGCCCTCAACGGCGGGACGTCGAACGACAGCGCCAGCGCCGACCAGGCCTTCCTGGCTTCGCTGAACAGCGCGTCGGTCTATCAGGACAAGCTCTTCGCGATGCCGTTCTACGCCGGTGACCGCGTCCTCATCTACCGCAAGGACCTTCTGTCCGCCGCCGGCATCGACCCGACGACGATCACCAGCAAGGACAAGCTCATCGCCGCCGCCAAGACGCTGCAGACCAAGAACGCGAGCGTCAAGGACTTCTCCGGCCTCTACGTCGCCGGCCAGAACTGGTACTCGCTCCTCCAGATGATCTGGGACCGGGGCGGCGCCCTCGCCACCAACAGCGGTGGCAAATGGACCGCGTCGCTCAGTCGCGCCAATCCATGGCGGGCATCCAGGACTACGTCGACTATTACAAGGCCGGCTCGACCGGACCCACGAACGGCGACGAAATGACCCCGCCCGAATACACCCTGTTCCAGCAGGGCAAGGTCGGCTTCTTCGTCGGTAACGGCTGGGAGATCGGCAGCGCGATCGGCGCCAAGGGCGTCGTCACCTCCGCCGACCAGGTCGGCGTCATGGCCATCCCGAGCGTCAACGACGGCAAGACCCAGCCGGTCTTCCTCGGCGGCTCCGTCCTCGGCATCGCCGCCAAGTCGAAGAACCAGGCAGCGGCCCTCGATTGGCTCAAGGAGCTGACGACGGACTCCGGCCAGCAGCTTCTCATCGCCAACGGCTGGATCCCGAACCTCAAGTCGGCCGCCGCCAACATCCCCAGCACCCCCGATACCGCCATCCTGAAGGTCCAGGCCACCGAGGCCGCCGCAGGCAGCGGGTTCACCCCGAACGACCCCCGCTGGGCCGGCGTCGAGGCGAACAACCCGATCAAGGCGATGCTCACCAAGATCCTCACCGGCAAGGCGACCATCGCGGACGCCGCGAAGGAAGCCGACCAGAAGATCGACGCCATCCTGAACGCGGCCCAGTAGGCTCCGGCGTCGCGCAAAGTCGATAGGGAGCTCCGGACGCAATGGACACCCAGGAGATGGGAGAAACCGGTCCCGGAAGGTGTTCCGGCGCTCGGTGGCTCCCTATCGACATCGCTCCATAGGGAGACCGTCGGCAGGTTCCTGCCGTACCTGGCGATCCTGCCGGCGGTCCTCGCCTTCGCCGTCCTGCTCGGCTATCCGGTGCTGCTGGTCATCGTCACCAGCCTCCAGCATTTCGGCCTGCGCGAGCTGATCAACGGCGGCCAGACATGGGTAGGGCTGGCCAACTTCCAGACGATCGCCGGCGACCCGGAGTTCGTCACCATCGTCATCCGGACCTTCATTTCATGGCCGCGAACGTTGCCCTGACGATCGCGCTGGGGACCCTCGTGGCGCTCCTGCTGGAGCGGGTCGACCGCTCGTGTCAGGCTGCTGCTGTCCGTTGCGATGGTCCTCGCCTGGGCCACGCCCGCGCTGACAGGCAGCGTCATCTTCCAGTGGCTGTTCGACAGCAAGCTCGGCGTCGTGAACTGGGCCTTGAGCAGCATGGGCGTCTTCGGGGACTGGCTGAACCACTCCTGGTTCGACACGGGCTCCTCGACCTTCGCGATCATCACCCTGTTGATCGTCTGGCAGTCGATCCCGTTCGTGGCTTTCAGCCTCTACGCCGGCATCCTGGCAATCCCGAAGGAACAGCTCGAGGCGGCCCGCGTGGACGGCGCCTCTGAGCGCCAGGTGTTCCGGCACATCACGCTGCCGGCGATCCGGCCGCTGCTCATGATTCTGACCTTCCTGTCGATCATCTGGGACTTCAAGGTCTTCACTCAGATATACACGATGCTGCAGGGCGGACCCGGATGGCCAGACGGTGACTCTCTCCATCTATGCGTACATCAAGGGCCTGAGCGAGAGCCGGTACGGGATCGCCGCGGCGGTCTCGGTAATGATGGTGATGCTCCTGCTGGTCGTGCTCATCCCCTATATCCGCGGCATGACCAAGTCGCAGGCAGCGCAATGAGCCGCTGGGCCAGGCGCGCGCTGGTCAACGCCACGGGCGTGATCGCCGCCCTGCTATTTGCCTTTCCGGTCTTCTGGATGGCGCTGACGGCGTTCAAGCCGGCCGACCAGATCCAGACCTATGTGCCGGTCTTCATTCCGTCGCCGACCCTGGACAACTTCGCCAAGGCGATCTCGCAGCCGCACTTCACGGACTTCCTCCGGAACAGCGTCCTGGTCACCTTCGCGACCGTGGGGCTCGCGATCGTGGTTGGTTTCTTCGCCGCGGCCACGGTTGCCCGAACGAAGTTCCGCGGCCGAAGCGGTTTCCTGCTCCTGGTTGCGGTCGCTCAGATGGCGCCGTTCGAGGCCTTGCTCATTCCTTTCTTCCTGTTCATGCGCGACACGCCTATCTATGGCCAGCTGCCGTCGCTCGTCCTCATCTACTTCATCTTCACGCTGCCGTTCACGATCTGGTCGCTTCGCGGGTTCATCTCGGGAATCCCCGTCGACCTGGAAGAGGCGGCCATGGTCGACGGAGCGTCCCGCTTCGGGGCATTCGTCCGCGTCACGCTGCCTTTGCTCGGGCCCGGTCTGGTCGCGACTTCGATCTTCTGCTTCATCACGGCCTGGAACGAGTACTTCTACGCATTCGTGTTCATGACCGACGCTCAGAACTACACGCTGCCGGTGTGGCTCGGCTCCTTCAGGACCAACTTCGGCACGGACTGGGGCGCCACGATGGCCGCATCCACGCTGTTCACGCTGCCCGTACTCGTCTTCTTCCTCATCATCCAGAAGCGAATGGTCAGCGGGCTCACGGCAGGAGCGGTCAAGGGATGAACACCCGGCCATCGACCTTATCTCGGCCTGACCCGGACGACGATCGAGCGCCTGTAAAGGCCAACGCGGCGGATGTGGTGGACGCGCTCGACGCCTCCCGGGGCGCGTCCACCCAAACCCGTGACGCCGACGCGCTCGCAGGTGTTCGGTTCCTGCGCTCGTTCGAGGGCCTGGCGGCCGGTGAGGCGATCCTCGGCGCGATCCGCCTGGGTCACGCGTCGGAGTGACTCTGTTCCGTGCAAAGAACGTGGCAACGCCCGAACAGGTGCGCGCCCTGAGTGCCTCACTCCAGGCCGCTCGGCCGGCGGGCGACCCACCTCTCCTGATCGGCTTCGACCAGGAGGGCGGCCAGCTCCAGGCGGTCGGGGACGGGGCAACGGCCGGCCGGGCAACCTTGCGCTCGGTGCCGCCGGGTCCGAAGAGTTGTCCGCCGCTGTGGCCTTGTCATCGGAACCGAAGTGGCCGCAATGGGCGGAACGCTGGTGTATGCGCCGGTTTGCGACGTCCTGCATCGGATGTCGGCCACTCCCCTCGGAACGCGGCCCTTTGGCGACGATCCGACTTCGTGTCCCGGCCTCGTGGCGGCGATGGTCGGAGGGTCTGCAGGAAGCCGGCGTCGTGGCCACCCTCAAGCACTTCCCCGGCCACGGAGCCGCCGCCGCCGACTCGCATTGGCCATGCCGATCGTCGATCACGACGTGGCCGAACTCCGGGAGGCCGAGCTGCCGCCTTTCCGGGCCGGCATCGCGGCCGGGGCGCTGCGGTCATGCCGGGCCACCTCGCGCGTCCCCGCCCTGACGGGCGGCGAACTCAGGCCGGCTACGGTCTCGCCCGAGATCCTGCGGACGCCCTGCGGGGTGAACTGGATTCGAAGGCGTGACCATCAGCGACGCGCTCGACATGGCTGGGGCCAACTCTGGCGACGGCCTTGGCGGAATCGTCGGTGCGGCCGCCGAAGCCGGGATGGATCTCCTGCTCATGCACCACGACGGCGAGATCGAGGAGGCCGCGTTTCAGGCGCTCCGCCAGGCGATCGCAGCCGGCGGGCTGGACGGCGGGCGGCTCGTCGAGGCGGCGCGGCTCGGAATCCTTCGGCTGCGCAGCATCTCGCGACACGGTCCAGCCGGCGATCGAGGTGGTCGGTTGCGTCGGAGCATCGGCGGCTCGCGCGCGAGATCGCCGACGCGTCGGTCACGCTCGTCCGCGACCCGGAGGGTGTTCTGCCACTCCGCCCGGGTGGGGGCCGCGGATCGCGGTCGTGGCGCCGGCCCCGGTCGACTTGACTCCGGCCGAAACCTCGTCCTACCTCCAAATCGAGCTGGCCGGCGCCCTTCGCAAGCGAGGCTTCGAGGCCGACGAATTCGAGATGAGCCTGGACCCGTCGGAAGACGCCGCAAAGGCGCTGATCTCGGCCACGGCAGGCCACCGGATCGCGATCGTCTGCACGTTCGACGCGGTCAGCTTTTCCGGCCACGGTCGCTGGTCGGGCGTTTCGCAGAGGTGAGGGTCGGTGACCGCGGGCGGCTCGTCGCCGTTGCCGGCCGCAGTCCCTACGACGTCGCGATCTATCCGGCGACCGTTGCGGCCTTTGCACCTATGGCGTCCAGTCTCCTCAGATCGAAGCGCTGGCGGATGCCCTGGCCGGTCTGATCCCCTTTCGCCGGTCGCTTGCCGGTTCGAGTTTGCGAGGTGAGACCAATGACCATGGTTCGAGCTCGGGAGGGGCCCGAGATCGTTGCCCGCCTGTTCGGCTCGGCGCCCGGTCCAGATCGAGGAAGTCGCCAGGAGGTTCGGAGCCCGGCGGATCGATCTGGCGGTCATTGCCGCCCGCGGGACCTCCGACCACGCGGCCCTCTACGCCCAGTACATCCTCGGCGCTCGAAACGGCTGCTCGTCGCACCGGCGGCCCCATCGCTCGTATCGCTTACGGCGCCCCGCCGCGGCTGCGCAAGGCCGTCGTCCTGGGGATCTCCCAGTCGGCCGTTCGCCCGGACGTGGTCGCGGTCCTGGTGAGTCGCGCCGGCCGGGCGCCCTGACGGTGGCCATCACGAACGATCCCGACTCGGAACTTGCGGTGGCGGCCGAGTACCTGATCGAGCTGGAGGCCGGGCCGGAGCGGGCGGTCGCGGCGACCAAGACCTACCTCGCCGAGATCGCCGTCGTGGCCATGCTCTCGGCCGCTCTCTCCGGCGACGAGGCGTCCCGCGACGAGCTCGGGCGCTGCCGGCTGCCCTCCGGATCGCGCTCGCTCAAGAGGACGCGCGTGGCGCCCGCTGGCCGAGGCCTGGGAGCGAGGAGAGCCGCTGCGCCATCCTGGCTCGCGGCTTCCACTACGCCACTGCCCGCGAATGGGCCCTCAAGCTCAAGGAGTTGGCCTACGTCCTGGCCGATCCCTATTCGGCCGCGGACTTCCAGCACGGCCCGATCGCCCTGATAGGAGAGGGCTACCCGGTCCTGGCCGTGGCCACGACGGGGCCCGCACTCGAAGGCATGACCGAGCTGCTGGGCCGGCTGGAGGTGCCCGTGCCCGGCTGCTGATCCTCTCGGACGTGGCAGACTTCGCCGGCCTGGGCGACGTGGTGGCGCTGCCACCGTGCCCGAGTGGCTCTCGCCGCTGGTCGCGATCGTCCCCGCCCAGCTCTTCGCCTACCACCTGGCCCGGGCCCGCGGCCTGGACACGGAGAATCCCCGCAATCTCTCGAAGGTGACTTTGACGCTGTGATCCGACTACTCGGCCACCTCTACGCACCCGAAGACCGCGGCCTCTGCCTCGTCACGGTCGACGACGGCCGCATCGCCGCGGTCGAGCCGGCCGCCGAAGCCGCGCCCGGCGCCTCCATCACCCCCGGCGGGCCCGGTCGCTGCTCGGGCGCTGTCGGCGAGGGCGAGATACTCGGCGGCCCCGAACGCACGAATCCTGCCGGGTCTGCTCGACATCCAGATCAACGGCGCCTTCGGCGACGACTTCGCCGATCCCGGGGCCGCGACCATGGACCGGATCTGCGCCGACATGCCGCGCTTCGGCGTGACCGGCTTCGTGCCCACGATCGTGACCTCTGGTTCGGCCGCGTATGCGCCGGTCCTTGCCAACCTGCGCCGACGGAGCGTGCCCGGCGAGGCCGCGGTGCTGGGCGTCCACATCGAAGGCCCGTACATCAGCCCGAAGCGTTCCGGCACTCACGATCCGGCCCACCTGCGCATGCCCGACATCTCCGAGGCCGCCGGGTGGCTCGAGACCGGCGAGCTGGTCTGGCTGACTCTCGCGCCGGAGCTTCCGGGCGCGCTGGAGCTGATCCGGTTTCTCGTCCGCGAAGGTGTGCGCGTTTCGATGGGCCACACCGACGCGACCTGGTCGGAGGCTTCCGCGGCCGCGGACTCCGGGGCAACGCTGGCGACCCACTTGTTCAACGCCATGCGCCCGTTCCGCCACCGCGACCCCGGCGTCGCCGGCTTCGCGCTGGCCTCGCATCTCACGGCCGGCTTCATTGCCGACGGCAACCACATCGCCTTCGATACCATCCGCATGCTCGCCCGCATCAAGGCTCCTGACGAGCTCATCCTGGTGACCGATGCGCTGGCGGGACTGGGGATGCCTCCGGGCCGCTACTGGCTTGCCGGTCGCGAATACGTCTCGGACGGGACCTGCGGCCGACTGCCCGACGGGACGCTATCAGGGTCGCTCCTGCCTTTGAACAGGGCGCTAGGCAATCTTGCCTCGCTGGCGGGCATCGAACCTGCGCTCGCGGTTCGGCTCGTGACTTCGAATCCGGCCCGAGCGCTGGGTCTGGAGGCGACTCACGGGCAGGTCGAGGCCGGAAGGCGTGCGGACCTGACGGTCGTCGACGAGGGCTGGAACGTCCTGGCGACGCTCACCGGGGGAGTCCTCGCGTATGACGCTGCGACGGAATCGGATGACTCCGCCCTCGAAGCCGCCCCAGCCGCCACGTCCGCCGGCGCCGGGAGAAGCAAGTGAGCTTCGTTCCGCTGCCCTCCGCGCTGCCGCCCGCGCCCTATCTAGAGGAGCTTGCCGCCGCGCTCGGCAGGGCCAGGCTCGCCAATCATCAGGCAATGGCCCGCGCGGTCGGGATCGTCGAGGGCGTGATCGGCGACGACGGCATCGTATACGCATTCGGAAGCGGCCATTCCCAGCTCGCTGCGTTGGAGCTGAACCGTCGAGCCGGGTCCATCGCCGCGCTGCAGGTGCTGTTCGATCCGACCTGGGGTGCGGCCGAGCACCTCGAGGGCTACGGCCAGACGATTGTCGGCGACCGATTGCCCGGCCGCTCCGATTGCCTGATTGCCATCAGTCACTCCGGAAATACGGCCACTGCCATCGATCTGGCGTTGGACGCGCGCGCCTCCGGCTGTCCGGTCATCGCCGTGACTTCCATCTCCGCTGCCGGCCGCGCCGAAGCCAGGCACTCGTGCGGTCTGAAGCTCAGCCAGCTCGCCGACGTAGTGCTCGACGACGGCGCGGCCGACGCGGATCCGGGCATCGACGTGAACGGCATGACCGAACGCGTGGGGCCCACCTCGACGATCGTCGCCGCCGCACTGCTTCACGAAATCGTTGTCGACGCAGTGAGCCGTCTGGCTGCCCGCGGACTCGAGGTGCCCGTGCTGATGCCCAACTCGGCGGAGGGTGGCCGCCAGCACAACGCTCGCCTGCGCGACCGCTACCGGGGACGCCTGCGAATGGTTCCGTAGCGGGAAATCCGCGCGAATCCGCCAAGACCCTGAGAGGAGCTGTGACATCTAGCCATGGACGTCCACGAAGCGCGCCCCGAATTGCCCAACCAGCTGGGTGACATAGTCGCTCCGCCGCGGGTTGCTCCGCCGCTCGACCACGGATTCCGTCCGATCTCGCTTGCCCGGCGCGAGCTGTCGCGGGCGATAGCCGCTTCGGGCAGAGGCGTGCCGGTGTCCATTGCGGTCGAAATGCCCGGTCGGTCGGTCTGCACGCGCCAGACCAGCGTCTTCGAGGAAGGCCACCCCGCGGCGCCCGCCGACTACGCGGCCGTCGAACGGTTGATCAAGTCGCTGCTGTGGTCGCGCGGCGGTTGCCGTGTCTGGGTCGATGGGCCGGACGCACTGGTCGGGGACCTGCGCCGGCATTACGCGGAAGACGTCGCGGGTCGGTTCGACGCGCGGATCCTGGGCGAGACCGTCTACGGCATGCCGTTCGAAGTCATCGCGTCGGCTGCGAGCGAGTTCCCGGTCGTAGACGAAGAGCCGTCGCACCTCGGCGGGCATCGCGACGGCTGCCGGATTGGCTTCGATCTTGGCGCCAGCGATCGCAAGGCCGCCGCGGTAATCGATGGCGAAGTGGTGTTCAGCGAGGAGATCCTGTGGAACCCGGCCCGCCATCCGGACCCACAGTGGCATTTCGATCAGATCATGGAATCGCTGCGGCGCGCGTCCGAGCATCTGCCCCGCGTGGACGCGATCGGCGGCAGCGCTGCCGGTATCTACCTCGACAACGAGGTCAGGGTCGCGTCCCTGTTCCGCGCCGTTCCGAAGGAGGCGTTTGAGCGGCGGGTCCGAGGCATCTTCCGCGAGATCCAGCGGGCCTGGAAAGGGATTCCATTCGTGGTGGTCAATGACGGCGAGGTCACCGCGCTGGCGGGGGCCATGGTCGGTCGGGTAGGCGGCCTCCTCGGAGTGGCGATGGGCTCCAGCGAAGCCGCCGGTTTCGTGACCGCCGACCGCTCCTTGACGCCCTGGCTCAATGAACTGGCCTTCACGCCCATCGACGTGCGCCCGGACGCGCCAATCGACGAATGGTCGGGCGACCGAGGCTGCGGTGTCCAATATCTGTCGCAGCAGGCCGCCGCGAGGCTCCTGCCGGTCGCCGGCATCGAAGCCGACCCATCGACGTCCTTGCCCGAACGGCTCGTCCTGCTGCAGAGTCTCATGGCCGCGGGCGACGTCCGGGCTCGACTTGTCTACGAGACGATCGGTACCTATCTCGGATACGCGCTGCTCGACTACCGAGACCTGTACGACTTCGACCACCTGCTGGTGCTCGGCCGGGTGACCACCGGTCCCGGCGGAGAGGTGCTCAACGCCCGAGCCCGGGAAGTCCTGGCGGTGGAGACCCCGAACGCGTCGCCGCTCCTTTTCCACGAGGTCTCGGAACGCGACAAGCGTCACGGCCAGGCCGTCGCCGCGGCAAGCCTGCCGGACCTGGCCGACTGACGCCGTGCTCGTCCGCTAATTCTCGACGACCTCGCCGCGGATGGCTAGCGGAAGTAGTGGCCCAATTCGAGATCACCGACGAGCCGAGTTGGGCTGGCCTCCAACCCAGCAGCTCGCGGGTGAGAGTGCTCGAGGCCGGGCTGTCCATGGCGATGAAACCGCCCATCCAGCTCAAATGGCCGCCCGCGTCCTCGGGCGCGATAGATGCCACGGGAATGTTGAGATGCCGCCCGATCACCTCGGCAATGTCACGAATAGGCACGCCCTCGTCCGCGACGGAGTGAAGCGTCGATCCCGCCGGCGCCTTCTCAAGCGCGAGGCAGAACAGGTGCCCGGAGTCGAGCCGGTGCACGGCAGGCCACCGATTGGACCCGTCGCCGACGTAGCCCGACACGCCCCGCTCGCGCGCGATGCCCACGAGCGTGGCCATGAAGCCAAGGTCGCCGTCGCCGTAATTCGTCGGCGACAGCGAAGGATTGGAGGAGCGAACACCGCGTGACGCGAGCGAGAGCACGTACTCCGCGGTAGCCCACCGGGCTCGGGGACCGCCCCCGACAGCCGCCATGGTGTCGGACTCATGGCCGTCACGTTCGGTGGCCATCTGACCGGGAAGGAGCCCAAGCACGCCCGAGGCAATGACGAACGGTCGGTCCGAACCGGCGAGTACTTCGCCGAAGATCACCGCCCGGCGGTCGGCGTCGGCGGCGCCCTGGAAGCCGCCCGAGAAGGCGATGTCATGCTTGAAGGCGAGGTGGATCACGCCGTCGGATTCGGCAGCGGCGCTACGGAGGACGTCGAGGTCGTCGATGGTGCCACGGCGCACCTCGGCTCCCGCGGCGGCGACGGCAGCGGCAGCGGCATCGGATCGGGCGAGGCCCACGACCTGATGGCCCGCGCCTACGAGTTCGGGAATGACGGCGGAGCCGATCCAGCCGGACGCGCCGGTGACAAATACGCGCATGAGAAACCTCCAGGAAGTGAACGCCGTCCGGCGCGGGGCCGCGAGTCCGGCAGGTCGATGTCAGTAGCTGTCATCACTGTAGCACTTGATGTCTGCCGCTGTCATCAGCTAGGATCGTGGCATGGGACGCTGGGGACCGAACGCTCGGGGCCGACTTGCGCAGGCGGCGCTGGATCTCTACCTGGAGCGTGGCTTCGAGCAGACGACAACCGCGGAAATAGCCAGGCGGGCGAGACTCACGGAGCGGACGTTCTTCCGGCACTTTGCCGACAAGCGAGAAGTCCTGTTCGGAGGTCAGGGCGCCCTGAGGGACTTCATCGTGGATGCGGTCGCCGGCGCGCCCGACTCCGCGACCACTCCCCTCAGACGTTCGGCGAAAGGGGTTCGGCTAGTAGTCGATCCGAAACTTGCCGATGAAGGTGATCGTGTTGCCGTCGGGATCGCGAATTGCCGATCCGCTGAACGCCTTTGCTCACCGTCTCGATTGCCCCTGGGGCCAGGCCACGTTGGGCGATCTCGGCGACGTGGCGCTCCAGGTCGTCGACGGCGAAGTTCAACAGGGCTGAACCCGCCCGATCCGCATCCGGGGTGCGCTGGACCCAGCCAGTCGCGGTCAACCGCCACTCGACGAGGAGACCAGCCATCGGCAGGTTGTCGCCGGGGCGGCCAAAGAGGAGTTCATGCCAGGCGCTGGCGGCGTCAAAGTCGGCCACGGGGACGACGGCTAGAACGTGTTCGATCGCCACGGGACGGTCCTCATTGTGTCGTCGATCGACTCGTCGATCGAGCGTTTCTCCCATTGTTGTGCCCCTGGTCGAGGGCGTCCGCACGAGACGTGACTGGAGCGCGCCGCCCTGGCCCGGAGGGCTATGAGCGGCGGGTTGCTCTCAAGCATCGGCGCGGATGCCGAGGTGAGCGAGGCGGAGCCCGGGCGTAACGAGGGGCTCCAGGCGCGTGGCATCCATCGGAGCACCGAGTTCCTTGAGGATTCCTCGCATCAAACCAAGGTGAACGCTGCAGACCACCGCGCTCTGGTCGCGGCCCAGCGCCCCAAAGGGACAATGCCGCAATCGGATGGGCTGGCCGGCGCCGGAAGCCGCGTCAGGGGCGAAGCCTGCCCGATCGAGTAGTTGGACCAGCCGTTCGATCGCGGACGCCTTCGGGTCCGGCGCTCCTGCCTCGCGTACCAACCCCCGACCCCACTGCCCTCCGGCCGCCAAAGCCATCAGCGTGCCATCGGACGACCGGGTGAGTTGCTCGGCCAGAACGCGGGCGAGCTTCTTATATGCCTCCGGGTCCAGCTCATCGGATCCGGGCGTCGCGGCGTAGAGATAGGCCGGCCGGCCTCTCCCTGTGGGCGACGCAGCCGCGCTGGTCACGAGCCCAACTTCCACGAGCTGGTCGAGATGCTGCCTGACGGTGTTCGGATGCAGGTTCAGCGCCTCCGCCAGATCGCGGATTGCCATCGGTTGGGCCGACCGGCCGAGCACCTGAAGGTATCCGGGATCTTTGGCCGATTCCGGCCAGGACGCGGTGCCTCTGCTCGGGAGATTCCATATCACAGATTTTGCACTATACTTTGCGTAAATCTCGACCCGGCACGGGCAGGTGAACTTGATGGCAACGTCTTCCGATACCGACTCCGCCGACGCCATCAGCGCATATCACTCGGAGCTTCAAGCTTCGCTCCGGGATCGGCTGGTA
>CAWIGT010000008.1:0-14090 GCA_963835845.1 uncultured Chloroflexia bacterium
GTGGCAGCGGTGGTGTTCCCGCCAACGCCAGCGCCGTGACCGGCAATCTGACAGTGACCGCCAAGAGTTCTCTCGGCTTCCTTTACCTCGGACGAAACGCCGCCAACTACCCGACGAGCTCGATGCTCAACTTTCCACAGGGCGATGACCGGGCCAATGCGGTCACTGTCGCTCTCGGCGCCGGTGGCACTCTCTGGGCCACTACTGCGGCCCCGACCATGGGACCGACTGCTCACGTCATCTTTGATGTGACGGGCTACTTCGTGCCATAGCTGGGCGGACGGGGACTACTACCCTTTCCCGGTGTGTCAAGCGGCCACGCAGCGAATGGCTCACGGTGGCGGCTATCGGAAGTAGTGGCCGAGTTCGAGATCGTCGATGAGCCCGAGTTGGGCCGGCTGCCAGCCCATGAGTTCTCGGGTCAGAGCGCTCGACGGCCGGGCTGTCGACCCCGATGAAGCCCCCCAACCAGCTGAAGTGCTCGCCCGCGCCTTCGGGGGAGATGGATACCACCGGGACGTCGAGATGCCGACCAATCACCTCGGCGATGTCGCGGATCGGGACGCCCTCGTCAGCGACCGAGTGGAGCGTCGATCGTAAGCCTGCGACGGTCCGAGGTGAACGCACCCCTGCCGTAGCGGGCGGCGGCGACCATCGCCACGTCCATGGTCAGCGTCGCCAGTGCCCCCGCCGGGACACCGACCGGAACCCGCCGCGCTCTCGTTCGCTCGACCCGCATTGCCCCCGAATCATCCTCCCGGCCGCGGCAAGAGGAGAGGTGTAGAGCCACTGGTCTTCGAGAGGCCGAAGGGCCGAAACAGCCCGATCGGGAGTGCCCCTCGGGCGTCAACTTTGCGGGCGCCCGGCCGCCTCGACCTCCATTGTCATCGCCGTCCTGAGCCGTCGCCTTCGGAACGGGCGAGATCCGCGGCGGTATTGACGTTCAGGAAAGCCTTCTCCGGCGACGTGATGGGATCAGGCGCAACCAGCGCCAGGTCGAGGCGGGCCAGCAGATCGCCGACACGCAGCGCGCCCGCGTCGAGTTGAGCCGACAGGATGGGCAGGACCGATCGGCGATAGAGACAGGGGAACGGAGTCCAGCCCTTTTGATCGGCGAATACAGCGGCCTGAGCGTCGGGTTGAGCCAGGGCGGCAGTCACCAGGGCCGACAGCGTCGCCCTCGTCAGCCCCGGCATGTCGATCGGCAGCACAACGGTCAGGTCGTGTCTCACCGCCGGCAAAGCCGCTTCGAGACCGGCAAGCGGCCCGCCCTCGCGTCGATCGAAGACGAGTCGGACCGATTGGCCGGCGTACAGCTCCGGAGCGGGAACGTCGTCCCGGCGGCAACTGATGATGAGGTCGTCTGCGACCGATGCCGCCAGACCCAGCGCGACGGATAGCATCGGGACTCCGTTCACGATCAGGCAACGCTTGTCCTGGCCCATCCGTCGGCTCCGACCGCCGGCGAGAACGATGGCGCTGATAAGAGCCTCGCCTGATGCCATCCGCGAATTCCCGATCCACCGTTATCTCGACTTCGACAGGCCGGCCGGGCTCACCCCCGGATGATCCTGCCCGCGCGATCTGCCCGCCCCGACGATCCATGGCGCACTCCAAGCGTTCGAGCTTACTCCGCCTATGGGTGGTATTGAGGCTACCCATGTCGCAACTGGTGAACCACCTATTTGCATAGGTACACCGGCAGACGAAGATGGGTCCGCTCCGGGCGGCACATCTCGAGCTCCTTCGGCTCCGCGCTGCATCGATGCCGTCCCCGTGAGCATCGAACCATATCTCGTGCGGCTTCCATCAGTGCTGAGGAGATGCTGATGAGGTTCGAGTTGGTGGCTCGGATACTCCGAGTGAGCAATGCCGCCGAGGTCCCCGATGTCTGACCGCCGACCCGACATGTCGCCGGACCCGCTCATCGGGTCCATCCTGCGCGCCCGCCGTCTGCTTCGAAAGGATGCATCCGAGGACCTTCGAACGGTCACCTACTCGGGCGGCCGCGAAGCCGACGCCTTCTACCGGGACCGCTGGACCCACAACAAGATCGTCCGCTCCACGCACGGCGTGAACTGCACGGGCTCGTGCTCGTGGAAGGTCTACGTCAAGGACGGGATCATCGCCTGGGAGACCCAGCAGACGGACTACCCGTCCATCGGCGCGGACATGCCGGAGTACGAACCCCGCGGCTGCCCTCGCGGCGCCACGTTCTCCTGGTACACGTACTCGCCGATGCGCGTCCGCTACCCCTATGTTCGTGGGGCGCTGCTCGAGATGTATCGCGAGGCGAAGGGCCGCCTGGGCGATCCGGTCGACGCCTGGGCGGAGGTGGTGACCGATCCGGAGCGGCGACATCGCTACCAGCGCGCGCGGGGCAAAGGTGGCCTGGTTCGAGTCAGTTGGGATGAGGCGCTCGAGATCGCGGCGGCGGCCCAGATCCACACGATCAAGCGCTGGGGACCGGACCGGATCGCCGGCTACTCACCGATCCCGGCCATGTCGATGGTCTCCCATGCCTCCGGTGCGCGGTACCTGAGCCTGATCGGGGGCTGCATGCTGTCGTTCTACGACTGGTACGCCGACCTGCCGATCGCTTCGCCACAGGTGTTCGGCGACCAGACGGACGTGCCCGAATCGCGGATTGGTACAACGCCTCGTACCTGATCGACTGGGGCACCAACATCACCATGACCCGGACCCCGGATGCACATTTCATGGCGGAGGGCCGATACAACGGCACCAAGCTCGTCGTGGTGAGCCCGGATTATTCCGACCACACCAAGTTCGCCGACGAGTGGCTACCGATCAACGCAGGCACCGACGGCGCCCTGGCCATGGCCATGGGCCACGTCATCCTGCGCGAGTTCTTCGTCGAGCGCGACACGCCGAGTTTCCGCGACTACGTCCGCCGGTTTACGGACATGCCGTTCCTGGTCACCTTGCGCGAGAGGCCCGATGCGAAGGGCTCGTACGTGGCGGACCATTTCCTGACCTCGGCCGAGATGGGAGGCAAGGCAGAGGGCGACGTGTGGCGGCAGGTAATGGTCGACGACAACACGGGCCGGCCTTTTGTCCCGAACGGCTGCATCGGCGACAGGCGAACGAAGAGTGGCGCCGGCAAGTGGAACCTGGACCTCGGCGAGAGGGTTCCGGCCCTGACCCTGATGGGGCGCGGCGAGAACGTCGCCGTGGACCTGCCCCGTTTCGACGTCAACGACGGACCCAACGAGGGTGGCTCGATAGTCCATCGGGGCGTACCCGCCTTGCGCGTCGGCGGCCGGCTTGTAACGACGGTCTTCGACCTGCTTCTGGCCGACTACGGAGTAGGCCGGTCCGGGCTCCCCGGCGAGTGGCCCAAAGGCTACAACGACCCGGTGCCGTGCACTCCCGCCTGGCAGGAGTCGATAACCGGTATCCCGGCAGCAACGGCCGAGCGGATCGGCCGTGAATTCGCCCAGAACGCGATCGACTCCGGGGGGCGGTCGATGATCCTCATGGGCGCCGGCACGAACCACTGGTTCCACTCCGACGAGACGTACCGGACGATGCTCGCCCTGCTGATGATGACCGGCTGCGAGGGCAAGAACGGCGGCGGCTGGGCGCACTACGTGGGCCAGGAGAAGATCCGGCCGCTGACCGGCTGGTCGCACCTGGCGTTCGCTCTGGACTGGTCGCGGCCGCCTCGCTGGATGGCCGGCGCATCCTGGTTCTACCTCTTCAGCGGCCAGTGGCGCTACGACTGCTTCCGGGCGGACGATCTCGCGACGCCACTCGGCACGGGTATCTTCCGCGGCCGGGCCGTGGCAGACGCCCTGGCCCAGGCGGCGCGGCTCGGTTGGACGCCGTCATATCCGACGTTCGACCGCAATCCGCTGGACCTCGTGGATGAAGCGGACCAGGCCAAGACCGATCCGGCGAAATACGCGGTCGATCTGCTGCGCAAGAACGAGCTTCATTTCGCCTACGAAGACCCGGACGCTCCCGAGAGCTCCCCGCGCGTCCTCTTCTCGTGGCGCGGCAACCCCTTCGGCTGCAACGGCAAGGGCAGCGAGTTCCTTTTGCGCCATCTCCTCGGAGCCGACAACGCGGTCCGCGCGGACGAGACGCCCAAGGAGTTGCGGCCGGTTGACGTGGTCTGGCGTGACGCCCCGCAGGACGGCAAGCTCGACCTGCTCGTCTCGCTCAACTTCCGGATGACGTCCACGGACCTCTTCTGCGACATTCTCTTCCCGGCCGCGACCTGGTACGAGAAGTACGACATCTCGTCGACCGACATGCACCCCTTCGTGCACTCCTTCAACCCCGCGATCGACCCGCCCTGGGAGACGCGCAGCGACTGGGCCACTTTCGTGGCCATGGCACAGACCATCAGCAAGCTCTCGGCGGGGCATCTCGGCGTCCGCCGGGATCTCGTGGCCACCGCCCTGATCCACGACACGGCGGGAGAGACCGCGCAGCCGGGCGGCCGTGTGCTCGACTGGCGCAAGGGCGACTGCGAGCCGATCCCGGGCCAGACCATGCCGGGGCTTGCGGTCGTGGAGCGCGACTACAGCGCCATCGGGGCCAAGATGACCGCGCTGGGCCCGCTGATCGAGCGCCTTGGGGCGGGGATCAAAGGCGTGATAGTCAAGCCCGACCTCGAGGTGGAACTGCTGCGAGGAGCCTGCGGAACGGTCCGAGGCGGAGTCGCCGATGGCCAACCGGATCTGACGCGAGCGGAACATGCCGCCGAGACGATCCTGACGCTTTCCGGAACCACCAATGGCAGGCTCGCGGTCGCCGGCCTGCAAGAGCTGGAGAAGCAAACCGGGCGCAAGATCGCCGACCTCGCTGCGGACGAGGAGGGTAACCGGGTCACCTTCGCGGCCACGCAATCTCGGCCCCAGACCGTGATCACATCGTTCGAGTGGGCCGGTACGGAGCACGGCGGACGGCGCTACTCCCCGTTCACCATCAATGTGGAGCGGCTCAAGCCCTGGCATACGCTCACGGGCCGCCAGCAGTTCCTGCTCGACCACGAGTGGATGATCGAACTTGGCGAGCAGCTGCCGACGTATCGGCCGCCGCTGAACATGGCCCGCATCTTCGGCCCGCAGGGCGGAGCGGGCCCCGGACCCGAGGTCACGGTCCGCTACATCACGCCTCATTCCAAGTGGTCGATCCACTCCACCTACCAGGACAACCCATACATGCTGACCTTGAGTCGGGGAGGGCTGGCCATCTGGATGAGCCCCCAGGATGCGGCCACCATCGGCGTGAAGGACAACGACTGGATCGAGGCCTACAACCGCAACGGAGTCGTGGTGGCCCGGGCGATCGTCAGCCACCGGTTCCCCAAGGGCACGGCATTCATGTACCACGCCCAGGACCGGGCGGTGGATGTGCCGATGGCTGAGTTGAGCGGTCTGCGCGGCGGAACCAACAACGCCGTCACCAAGATTCCTCATGAAGCCCAGCCACCTGATCGGCGGCTACGGCCAGCTCTCTTATGCCTGGAACTACTACGGCCCCACCGGCAATCAGCGCGACCACGTCGTCGTAATACGGCGCCGTTCGCAGGACGTGACCTACTGATGCGCGTGATGGCCCAGTTGGGCATGGTCATGAACCTGGACAAATGCCTTGGTTGCCACACCTGCTCGATCACCTGCAAGCAGGTCTGGACCAACCGTCCGGGCATGGAATACACCTGGTACAACAACGTCGAGACGAAACCCGGACTCGGCTACCCGCGCACGTACGAGGATCAGGAACGCTGGCGTGGTGGCTGGCAGCGCAAGAAGGACGGCAGGCTGGAGTTGCGGGTTGGAGGGCGCCTCCGCCGGCTGATCCGGATCTTCGCCAACCCGGAGCTGCCGGGCCTGTCCGACTACTACGAGCCGTTTACCTACGACTATCAGAATCTGATCAACTCGCCCGCCCAGGCGCACCTGCCGGTGGCTCGGCCGAAATCCCTGGTCACGGACAAGCCGATGTCGATCCGCTGGGGAGCCAACTGGGACGATGACCTGGGCGGGGCTCCCGAGTACGCCCCGAACGATCCGGTGCTGCGGCCGATCGCGGATCGGGTGAAGCTCGACTACGAGCAGGTCTTCATGTTCTACCTGCCCCGTATTTGCGAGCACTGCCTCAACCCCTCGTGCGTAGCCAGCTGCCCGGCCGGGGCGATCTACAAGCGAGTCGAAGACGGGATCGTCCTCGTGGACCAGGACGATTGCAGGGGCTGGCGGTTCTGCGTCTCGGGCTGTCCCTATAAGAAGACCTATTTCAACCACAAGACCGGCAAATCCGAGAAGTGCATTCTGTGCTACCCGCGCATGGAGGCGGGCGAGCCGACCGTCTGTTCGGAGACGTGCGTCGGCCGGCTGCGCTACCTGGGCGTCTGGCTCTACGACGCCGATCGAGTGCTCGAGGCGGCATCGGTCCCGGACGCCGAGCTCGTGGAGGCGCACCGCTCGATCCTGCTCGATCCGGAGGATCCGGAGGTGATCGCCGCGGCCCGGCAGGCAGGCGTCGCCGAGGATTGGCTCGAGGCCGCGCGCCGCTCGCCCGTGTACGCGCTTACGAACCGCTATCGCGTGGCGCTGCCGCTTCACCCCGAGTTCCGGACCATGCCGATGGTCTGGTATGTCCCGCCGCTCTCGCCGGTCGTCAACGCCGTGATGGCGAGCGGCCTCGACGGCGAGGACCACGGGACGTTGTTCCGGGCAATCGATTCGTTCCGGGTCCCGATCGAGTATCTGGCCGGGCTGCTGAGCGCGGGCGACCCCGCGCCAGTGGCCGAAAGCCTCAAGCTCATGGCCGCGATGCGGGCCCACATGCGCCGCAAGAACCTGGGCCAGGAACCGGATGGGGCGATTGCGTCGTCGGTCGGTTTCGCGCCGCGCGATCTCGAAGACCTGTACCGCTTGCTTGCGATCGCCAAGTACGAAGAGCGCTACGTGATCCCGATCGCCCACGCCGAGCCGGCTCGATCGGCCGCTCACGGGCCGAGCTTCGAGCACCGCGGCAGCTCGGGAGGACGGGTCGCCGCGTCCAAGAGGTCGGGCAAATGAGACTGCGGATCTCGGACGCGGATCGGACGGCGGTGTTCGCCGCCGCCTCCCGCCTGCTCCAGTACCCCGACCAGGACCTGCTCGACTGTGTCGCCCCGATCGAACAGCTGGCCCGGCGGCTCCCCGCCGGTCCAGGAAGGCACCTGCTCGACTTCGTCGCCTATCTGCGCAGAGCGCCGCTCCTGGAACTCCAGGCCGCCTACGTCGAAACCTTCGATCTGCGCAACCGCAACTGCCTGGATCTGACGTACCCAAGGGACGGCGACACGCGGCGCCGCGGCATGGCCCTGTGGGATTTCGCGGATCTCTACAGGCGTCACGGCTACTCCCAAACCAGCGGCGACCTGCCCGACTTTCTGCCGGCTCTGCTGGAGCTGGCGGCGGAAGCCGACCCGGACGACGCAGAGCCGGCCGAGACGCTGGCCCGGCACCGCGCGGAGATTGCCCTTCTGCGTGCGTCTCTGGAGGCCGACGCATCCGCCTACGCGAGCGTGGTCCGCGCCCTGGAATTTGTGTTGCCCAGGCCGAGCGCGGCGGCGCTGGAATTGGCTCGAAAGCTGGCGGAAGAGGGACCACCAACAGAGCAGGCCGGCGTCGCCCCGGACATCGTCTGGCTTGGACCGGACGCTTCCGACGGAATGCGCGCCGGCGACATGGACGGCTCCGAAGCGCTGGAGGCCAGGCGATGAGCACGCTGCTGTGGGGAGTCTTTCCTTACCTGTGCCTCACGAGCTTCGTCCTGGGCCACGTCTGGCGCTATCGCTACGACAAGTTCGGCTGGACGACGCGTTCTTCTCAGATGTACGAGGGGAAGGTCCTCTCGATCGCCAGCCCTCTGTTCCACTTCGGCATCCTGGCCGTCTTCGCGGGCCACTTCCTGGGCCTCCTGGTGCCTGAGTCCCTGACGCGCCAGATGGGGATCACGAAATCGATGTACCACCTGGTCTCGGCCGGACCCGGCGCGATTGCCGGTGCCGCGGCAATAGTCGGACTGGCGGTCCTGATCTCGCGGCGTGGTCTCACGTTGTCGATCCTCAGAGCTACGACTCGCATGGACTACGTGATGTACGTACTGCTGGTTCTGATCGTCATCCTCGGCATGTACAACACAGTCGGCTTCGGCGTGCTGGGATCCGGATACGACTACCGGTTGGACATCTCGGTCTGGTTCCGGAGCGTCTTCATCGGTCAGCCCGACGTTGGTCTGATGGCTTCAGCTCCGATGTCGTTCGAGATCCACGCTCTGGTCGCCTTTGCGCTCATCGGCATCTGGCCCTACACGCGCCTGGTGCACGTCTGGAGCGTGCCGCTCGCTTACCTGGCGCGGCCTTATGTGGTCTACCGGACCCCCGACGCGCATGGAGGCGCCCGGGCTCCGCGCCGCGGGTGGGACAGGCCCGGCTTCTGATCGTCCGCTCACTCCACCGTCAACGTCAGAGCTCAACGGAGGATTGAAGAGATGAAGCGCAGGTGGCTGGCTCTGGCCGCGACCATCGCCATGATCGCCAACGCATGTTCGGTGGCATCGCTCAGCCCATCGACCAGCCCGTCGACCGGCGGAGCGGGCGGCGGGGGCTCCAGTCAGCCGGCGAGTCCGGCCGGCGGGCCGATCACGGTCACGGACGCACTCGGCCGCTCCGTCACGCTGCCAGCTCTGCCGACACGCATCGCCATCTCGGGCAAGGCGTCGTTCCTCATCGCAGACGCTGTCTTCATGTTCCCCGAAGCATCGAGCCGAGTGGTCGCACTCGCCAAAGCGACTCAAGGCAGCGAGGACTTCATTGCGGCCATCGATCCGGCGTACTCGCGCAAGACCATCCTGGACGGAAACGCCGGCGCGGAGCAGGTGGCGGCCGTCCGGCCGGATGTGGTGATCATGAAGAGCAGCAGCGCGGAGTCGCTGGGCGAACCGCTCCAGGCAATCGGCATCAAGGTCGTTTACGTAGACTTCGAGACGCCGGAGCAGTACGACCGCGACCTCGCCACGCTGGGGCTTCTCTTCGGCGATGTGCCGCGAGCTACCGAACTGGCGGGCTACTTCGACGCCCAGGTGAGCCGAGTGTCGACGTCGGTCGTGGCGGCGGCAGGCGGCCACAAGCCCGGAATCCTGCTGCTCTATTACTCGGCCAAGAACGGAACGGCCGCCTTCCAGGTTCCACCGCTCGGATACATCCAGAGCACGGAGGCTTCCATCGCCGGTGGGGATCTGGTCTGGAAGGGGGCCCAGCTGGGCAGCGGCTGGACGACGGTCAGCCTCGAGCAGATCGCCGCCTGGAATCCCGACCAGGTCTTCGTGATCGCCTACTTCGACAAGGTGGAGGACGTGGTTGCCGGCCTCTACGCCGATCCGCAATGGCGGGGCCTGGCAGCCGTCGAGTCGCATGCGGTCTACGGTTTTCCCGGCGACTACTACAGCTGGGACGAGCCGGATCCACGCTGGGCCCTGGGCCTGACCTGGCTGGCCGGCAGGATCCACCCCGGGCTGGCGGCTGAGTTCGACATGAGCAAGCAGGTTCGCGACTTCTACGCCACTGCCTATGGCATGGACGACGCCACCTTCGACACGCAGGTCAAGCCGTACCTGCCGGCGGGAATCAACTGAACGCAACCCTCGAACCGGTAATTTCGCGATCCGCCCGGGAGCGCGGTGGAGGTCTGCCGGTCGGCGCTCGACTGGCCCCGCTCGCCGGGCTCCTGGTGGCGATCGCCGTCGCGTCGCTCTTTCTGGGCCGTTATCCCGCTCCAGGCTTCGTCGCGCCGGATCGGCTTCTATCCGACGATCTGGCCCAGCGGCTTGTCTTCAACCTTCGACTGCCCAGGCTGTTGATGGCGGTCATGCTCGGCATGAGCCTCGGTGCGGCCGGCGCGGTCTTCCAGCAGATATTCGCCAACCCGCTGGTGGAGCCTGGCTTCCTTGGTGTCTCGCAGGGAGCGGCATTCGGGGCCTCGCTGGCCATCGTGCTGCTCGGAGCCAACGGGCTCCTGACCGAAGGCTTCGCCGCCGCATTTGCCCTGGCGGGCCTCGGCCTGTCTTACCTGCTCGCGGGCCGCGGGCGCTACGGCGGCTCGATCCTGCGTCTGGTTCTGGCCGGGATTGCGGTCTCGGCGATGTTCTCGGCGGGCGTCGGAGCGCTCAAGTACATGTCCGATCCACTCAGCCAGCTGCCCGAGATCACTTTCTGGCTGCTCGGCGGGCTGGCCGGCATAACCTGGGTCCAGTTCCGGACGGTCGCGCCGATCGTGGCCGTCAGCCTGTACGTGATCTACAGGATGCGGTGGCGTCTGAACCTGCTGTCACTGGACGACTCGACGGCCTTCTCGCTTGGTGCGGCCCCGGGACGGGAGCGGGCCCTGGTGCTGACGGCTTCGGTAGCGGCAACAGCCGCCGTGGTCTCGGTATGCGGCATGGTCGCCTGGGTTGGGCTGGTGGTGCCCCACATCGCCCGGAGGCTCTTCGGTGCGGATGCCAGGAGGGTGGTGCCGGCGTCGATCTTGATTGGAGGCCTGTTCGGGGTTCTGTGCGACGACATCGCTCGCACCGCGATTGCGGGCGAGATCCCGATCGGCATCCTGACCTCCCTCGTGGGTGCGGCCTTCTTCGTGGCGATCATGACCACCTACGGCCGAACGGACGATCGGTCGTGAGCCCGCTCCTGGCGTTCGACGGTGTTGTCTTCGGCTACGGGCCGAGCAGCCGGATGGTGCTGGGCGGTGATGGCCCCGACTCGTCGGGCACGCCGACCGGGCTGACTCTCGGCGTGGAGCGTGGCTCGGTTACCGCGATCCTGGGCCCGAACGGAGCCGGCAAGACCACCCTGCTGCAGGTCGCGCTTGGCTGGCTCAGGCCGCGTCACGGCGAAGTGGTCCTCGACGGGCAGCCCTTGACCGCGTTCTCCCGGCGGGACCTGGGACGGAGCATGGCTCTCGTGCCGCAGGGTGAACGGACTCCGTTCGCTCTGTCGGTCCTTGACTACGTCATGCTGGCTCGGGCGCCATATCTCGCGCCACTCGCCATGCCGGGAGCCGAAGACGAACGCATCGTCTGCGAAGCCATCGACGAAGTCGGGCTGGCGCCTCTGTCCGGGCGCCCCGTCACGACGCTCAGCGGCGGCGAGCGCCAGGTCGCCGTGCTGGCGCGAGCGTTTGCACAGCAGCCCCGCCTGCTGCTGATGGACGAACCGACCGCGCACCTGGACCTGGCCCACAAGTCGCGTCTGGTCGGGTTGCTGAGGAAGCGCGTGGCCGCCGGGCTGACGGTCCTGCTGACGACGCATGAACCCGACCTGGCCGCGGCCGTGGCCACTCACTTGATCTTGATCAGGGACGGGCGGGTTCATCGAGCCGGCGACCTGGCCGACGTGTTCAACGCGGCCGACCTCAGCGCGACCTACGGCGTCCCCGTCCGCATCGGCGAAGTGGACGGCCGGCAGGCCGTGGTCTGGACATGAGTCGCATCGTGATCGTCACCGGGGCTCGTGGAGCCGGCAAGACGAGCGCCTGCCTCGAGTTGATCGAACAGGCTCGACAACTCGGACTCGATTGCGCAGGCCTGATCAGTCCGGCCCGTATCGAGGGCGGCCTGAGAGCAGGTATCGACGTCGTAGACATCAGGTCCTGGAGCAGTCGACGCTTCGCCACCCAGAACAGCTCCGGCGAGGCGGGAAGAGCCGGCGGCCATCGTTTCGAATTCGACGGTCGCGGCCTGGGCGGCGGCCCGCCTTGACGCCGCCTGTCCGTGCGACCTGCTCGTGGTGGATGAAATCGGCCCGCTGGAGTTAAATCACCAACGGGGCTGGGCGAACGCGCTCGAGATACTGCGTTTGGGCGAATATGGTGCGGCCGTGGTCGTGGTCAGGCCGAGCCTCGTCCAGGCAATCTTGACTGCCCTTAAGGCGCGGCCTGCCGCGATGCCGGCGGTGCTGACGCCGGGCGACCTGGCGAGCGCGTCCGATCGGCTGGCAGTCCTGCGCGAGGCTCGGTTCGCACGTCCGGAGCACGGCAATGCCCAACCTGCATTTCGACCAATTCCGTAGGCGGTTTTCGGTTCTGCGTTTCTCCGGTGGTCAGAACCCGGGCCGCCGAGGCCTGTTCGACCTTGTCGGAAGCGCCGTCTCTCTCGCTCTTCTCGGCATTCTTGCCCTGGTAACGCGTCAGCCCTTCATTTTCCCGTCGTTGGGCCCGACGGCGTTTCTGATCTTCGACATGCCGGACTTGCCGACGGCCTGGCCTCGCAACGCCATCATCGGTCACCTGGTGGGTGTCGGCGCCGGCTGGCTCGCCCTTGCGGCGACAGGGCTCCTCGACGCGCCATCCGACGTCGCGACCGGCATCTCCGCGAACCGTGCCGTGGCCGCGGCCGTCGCCCTGGGCCTGACGAGCGGCCTGATGGTCTGGCTGCGTGTGGCGCATCCACCGGCGTGCGCCACCACGTTGATCATCTCGCTGGGCGTTCTACGCCGGCCGGACCAACTGCTCGTCCTGATGCTCGCAGTGATGATGCTGGTGGCCCTCGGGATAGTGATCAACCGCATTGCCGGCATCGACTATCCGGTCTGGGCCCGGACCTCCGAGTCGCAGCGCGGTGTGGCGGCCGCGGCTCGCAGCGGCCCGGAGCCATGATCGGCGAATCCTCTCAGGCGTCGGAGCGACCGCCAAGGTGGGCAAGACAGAGCCCGGGCGTAACGAACGGCTCGAGGCGCGTGGCCTCGATCGGAGCATCGAGTTCCTCGAGGATTCCCCGCATCAGGCCCAGGTGAACCCCGCAGACCACCATGCCCTGGTCGCGGCCCAGCGTCCCGAAGGGACAATGACGCAGCCGGATGGGCTGGCCGGCAGTAGCAGCCGGATCTGGGGCGAAGCCCGCCTGATCGAGCAGTTGGACCAGCCGTTCGACCGGGGGCACCACGGGGTCTGACATCGTTGCCTCACGTGCCAGGCCTCGACCCCAGTGCTCGCCGGCCGCCAATGCCGTCACGGTGCCGTCGGCCGATCGGCTGAGTTGCTCCGCCAGGACGCGGGCGAGCTCCTTGTACGCCGCCGGTTCTGGCTCGTCGGATCCGGGCGTCGCGGCGTAGCGAAAGGCCGGCCGGCCTCGCCCGATGGGGGATGCAGCCTCGCTTGTCACGAGCCCAACTTGCACGAGCTGGTCGAGATGCTGCCTGACGGTGTTCGGATGGAGGTCCAGGGCCTCGGCCAGCTCGCGGACGCCCATCGGATGCGCCGACCGGCCGAGCACCTGAAGGATCCGGGATCGGCTGATTCCGGCCAGGACGCGGTGCCTTTGCTGGGAAGATTCCATGTCCTCTATTTTGCACTATACTTTATGTAAATATCAAGCCGCCACGCACAGGAGTACTCGATGGCAACGTCTTCCGATACCGACTCCGCCGCCGCCATCCGCGCCCACCACTCGGAGCTTCAGGCCTCGCTCCGGGATCGGGTTGTTGCGCTCACAGATGCCGTCCGGGCCGGGCGAGCGCCTCAACCCGCTCAACGTGGAATTCTCTCCTTCCTCGACACGGAACTCCTGCCGCATGCGGCGGCCGAGGAGCGGTCGATATACCCGGCGGGCGATCGCGGCAGCTCGGCGCTGCTCGTGCAGGCGATGCTCGCCGAGCATCGGAACCTCATCGCTCACGTGGCCGGCCTCCGGCAATCGGCCGATGCCTTCGAGACCTTGGGCAGCGCCAGGGAAATCCAGGCCCTCTTTGAATCGCATCTATCGAAGGAGAACGACCTGCTTCTTCCGACGCTCGTGGCGGACCCGAGCGTGTCGCTCGAGGATCTCCTCGCCGGCATGCACGAGATCCTGGGCTAGCCCGACGGCGGTTCAGGGCGGCCGGTCCGACGCTGGCCAGACAGAAAGGAACGACCGATGACGCTCCATGTCCGCGCGGTTCCACCTGCGGTTCGCCATCAGCGGATCTCCGTGCCGTTGGGCGCGGTCACGGTGTCGCCGTCGCAAGACACCCCGACTCGACGCGAGCGGCGGGCCGGCATGATCGAGGCTCGCACGCCGACGGCCCGGGA
>CAWIGT010000009.1:0-421336 GCA_963835845.1 uncultured Chloroflexia bacterium
ACGCCGGGCTGGTGGAGAAGGCCGAGCGGTTCGCCGGCGCGCCGCGCCCGGACAACAGCGCGATCGAGCCCGAGCGCCAGGGTGAAGCTTGGCGAGGCTCGATCGCAGCGGCGTCGAAGCTGTCGGCGTCAAGCCAGCCTCACCGAAGCGGTCGACGACGAGCGACCGCAGGCTCTTTCGGCGAAAAGCCACGCGCTCGAAGCTGAGGTCCGGTCGGCCGCGGCTGCGTTCGCCGGCTTCCACTCGCCGGGGGGCATCACCGGCAAGCCTGGCCATGTGGAGCCTCGGCCGCGCCATCGGCAACCGTTCGTGCGCCGGCCTGGATGACCCGGGCCTTGTTGGCGCCATATCGATGATCCTCGGTTGCGAGTGCGGTCGGGGCGATGAGCTCGCCGAGCGCGCCGACACCGACGGCTCGACCTTCGCGCCGGACGGGAGGCTGTTCAGTCGCCAGTAACGATGCCCTTCAGGTACGGCAGGAGCCGCACGGCCGAGCCCTCTTCGGCGGTGCCGAAGTGGTCCCGCCGACGACGTAGGCCACTTCATCGCGGGCGTCAGGACGCGCACGCGGCCATCGGAGACTGCGCGCCGATCCGGATCCCCTTGCATCGTCTTGCCGCGCTGCCGGGATGTTGCGGCTGCGAACGTGGCCGCAAGAGCGGCCTCCGGATCGAGCGCGCCGGCGTCGTAGCTCTTGAGCGCATCGACGAGCTTCGAGGTCGAGACGTCGATCGACTCGACGGCAACGACATGCTTCACGCGCTCGAGGGCTGCTGTCAAAGTCCTGGCGCTGGCCGCTCGTGAGTGGGTTTCCTTTCGCGGCGCGCAGGATGCGCACCATGTCCCGCTGGGGCTGGATGATCGGATGCTCGTGGTAGTCCGCGCCGAACGTGGCCGCAACGCGGTCATGGTTGGCGAGTCGGGCCTCGAGCTGGTCAAGAACGGGAGGCATTGGGTCGGTGGTCCTCTCCGGGCACAGGCCCGGACGGCAGACGATGGAAACGTCAGGAGCCTGGGGACGACCGTGCCGGCCTCTGGCCGGGCTGCTCCCTGGAGGCGCCCTCTGGGCGCGGGAGCCGATGTGGAGCGAATCGCGCCCTCTGGGCGGGCCTGCTCCAGGCTGCCTGCCATCGTACGCATGTTCGCATTCTTGCGTCAAGCGTTCAAGGAAGGGTGACGACGGCAAACTGGACGTCGACATGATCCCCCGCGAAAGCGAGGCCGCCTTCTACTCGTCCAGCCGTCCGCGGCGAACGACCGAACCGCGCCACCTGGCCGACAGCGACGGTGTACGGGCCAAGGTCCCCGGTCCGGCCATAGGGGTCGGCCGCGGACGTGATGGTGACGTGGCGAGGCGTGGCGCCGACATTTCGGGCGAGGAGCATCGTCTTTCCACTGACGATCGCAGCGGAGTTGAGGTGCGTCGTGTCCGCGGCGGTCCAAAGGATGTCGGCGGCGCCGCCGGCAGGCGTGACGATCGGATAGCCGGTCTCGAGGCAATGGGCGGTGATGGGCGTTCGGGCCATCGCGCGTTTCTCCTTGCGAGCTAGTTGAGGTGGGGCTTGGTCGTGAGCTCAAATCGGGCCAGGTCGAGCAACGGAACGCCGGCGAAGGTGACACGCAACCGCACGCCATCCCCGCTTGCGATGCAGGCGATGGGCCGTTTCCCTGCTTTGATGTCGGCGTACATGCTGCGCGCGAACGTCCGGCGGCTGCCGCTCGATCGCTGTCCAGATCCGCTGCGTGAGTTCTTCGCTCTCGAGCTGGCTGAGGCCGAGAGCCTCGCGGCTCGTCAACGCTCAAGTCCTCCGCCCGGGCGGCGCCGACGTGGTGCTGTCTCCACCAGCGCCCTAGCGGCGATGGCTGCCCGACGAATTGCGACAGAGGTAGCCGCATCGATCCCAGCTACTGCCGCAGCGTCGCCGTCTGTTGCGCGAAGTTGTCGCGTGCCCTCGGCGATCTGGGCTGCTGCCAAGAACAGCGCCTGGCGAATGGCTGCCCGATCGGCCTTTCTCATAGCCCGCGCTCGTCCAGCCATTTCGACAGCGGATCATCGTCCTGACGTTCGGCCCGTAGGCGTTGGCGTGAGGCCGGGTCGAAACCGAGGGATGCCTCCGCGCGCTCGATTGCATGGGCTACACCGAGCAGGTTGTTGTGGGCCGCATGGACGTGATGGCGGCCGGTGTCGGGGTTTCGGACCATAAGACCGCCATCCGTTTCGATCGCCGCTCGGATAGACGTGAGGTCATCGACGAGCCCGCAGAGGCGCTCGACCGCGGGCCGATCTGTCTCAGCGAGCCACGCTCGACCGTGGGTCCAGTAGATCCGCCATGCGCGTCGGCCGGCTGCCTTCAACGGGCGCGGGACGGGAGGAAGTTCGGTCGGTCGTTTGCCTTGCGGTCCCGCTTCGTGTCCATCTCGCGTGCCGCGGATTGCATGCAAAGCGCGCGGCGTCCGCGGCCTACCGGGTGCGGTCACGGTTCAAACCTCCCCCTGGGATTTCGACCACGCGCGTAAAGACCCACCCGGGTCATCTGGGGCGTCGAATGTGGCTAGTTTTGACCCCCATACCCCCGGCGGCCCTGGCCTGGCTCATTGGCTACACCTGACGCAGCGCCAGCCATCGCCGTCTCTGACGTGGTCCTGTTGGTGGGCGGTGTACTCGCTGCACCGTACGTGGATCGCTCGCAGGAAGGTGGAAGACATTCCCGACAAGGGGACCCCAGTGTCCCCCGCCTTGTCGGGAACTGGTTCGGAGTCTCGTTCCCGACAGAACGCACGCTCATTCCCGACAATCGCACGCTCGATTCCCGACACCGTTCCCGACATAGGTTCTGGTGTTGTCCGGAAAGCGGGTTCCCGACATCTCATCGACCCTCACGAAACAGCGCAGCACACTCACTCGTGGTCCCGACGTACCGTTGCGTACAACCCAACCCTCTCGGGCCATGCGCCTGAGTGCCTGACCCGACCGCTCCTTGATCCGTTCTGCCTCGCCGGCGGGTGGTGACTCAACCTCGGCGAGCCACTCCTCCGCCAGATCCGACACCGTGCGCGCGCCGCGTACGAGCGCCTCAAGCAGTCGATCGCGCGTGTCGGTCTCGTCGTCTCGACGCTCGACCGAGCACGGGCGTCCGTCCCTCGCCGTACTCGAAGGACAACAGAAACGCCGATATGTGGCCGCGCTCGTTGCGCTTGCGAGGTCTCCAACGCACGGAGTGCGCCTCGCCTTCCGCGCGCGTGCCAAGCCAGGTCAATCGGAAAGCTGCCGTCCACGCAAACGAGCCGAACGCCTCGCCCTCCGGGCAGCCCTTCGGCGGGTGCGCGAAAGTCACCGAGGGCACGCCGAGCGCATCGAGAGCAGACACGAATAGGAATGGGACCTGAGCGTCGGACTTCAGTCTTTCCTCTCCCAGCCCGACGGCAGGCATTGCGCTATCGACCACGAGCGAGTCAGCGCCGGCGGCGCGCAGGATGGCGCCAATAGCGGGTGCGGCTTCCCAGAGTGGCCTGCCGGCTACGGCTCGTGGCAGGTCCGAAGGTTCGATGTAGACGACGCGGCTGCGGTCCCCGCCCAGACCCGACACGCGACGGGCCCATTCCCGTGGTCGGCGCTCCGCGTCGTAGACCGCGGGCAGTCGGCCGATGCGCTGGTCCTCTGTGATCCAGTAACGCGCCGGAGGTGCCTTTGCCCACACCAGGCGCAGCGATGGCGAGAGTGGCTCCGTGAGGCTCGCGGAAGCCGTGCTCCAGATCGCCTATGGGATCGTCGGATACGTCGTCGAGTGTTCGCCAGGCGCTCGGGCGTGAGGTTGGCGCCTTGGATGCGAGTCGGCTCACTTCATCGATGGCGCGGTCCAAGCCGTCAGGCGCGCGCGTCCAGCCGAGCTCGGCAATGCGACCTGCTACCCAGATCAGGCTGCGGCTTGCTGCCGCCTGAGCGACGCTCGTGGCGTATTGGGCGACGAAGACAGACGTGCCCTCGGAGAAGTTCAGGTAGGCGATCCGCCCGCCTCCTCGAGGTCGCCGGCGCGCTCCAGCTCCGCGGCTACGTTGACGACGTCGGGCGCTTCTCCCCTTTCGTAGACGCGAACCATCGCCCCGTAGATCAGCCGGTGCCTGCGGTCATAGAAGCTTTCCGGCGATGGCAAGACTTCGAGGGCTTCGGCCATCACGACAGGATCCGTCAGGACGGAACCGAGAACGCCGCGCTCCGCGTCCAGAGCGTTCGGCGGGTTGCGGTCGCTTCGCGCCGGACTCCGGACTGGCAGCGGGGAAGTCGTGGAGGCGCCCTCGCGCCGCGAACTGCCGTCTGCGCGTGAGGAACCGCCTAGATCCTCGATTACGGCCGTAGCGGCTCGTACGGCGGTCTGCGGGATGCCCATTCTGGCGACTCCTGGCAACCCGCTCAGACGCTGACGGCCGTGGACCGTCCGGACTCCAGAAGCCGCTCCAGTGCCACTCGAGGCACCACCAATCTGCGGCCACGCGGATGGACGGGATCGCCCCGCCTCACGGCCTCGTACGCCGAGCCTCGTCCAATGCCGAGCATGCGCGCCGCTTCATCAACGGTGAGTGTCTGTCGTCCATCTCGTCTCCGGCGTCGCGTCGGCCTCGTTTTGTGCCGACTGCGACGCTAGAGTGTTGACAGCGACAGTCAATGGCGCATAAACGACACATGATGTGTCCAGGAGCTCGCACAGTGCCGAGACGGGTCGACAACAGAGTTCGTGAACGAGCGATCGCGCTCTATCGGGAGCACAGAGCCCCGAAAGAGATCGTCGCGGCGCTTCGCGACAGTCGGCTTGTCGCAGAGTCGGCGATCCCGCTCCGGTTTTGAGAACGGTTCAGCGCTGGATACGTGCCGACGAGCACGATCGGAGCCGAAAAGCCGAGCCCGAGCGCTCCCGAACGTGGCAGTTCGAGGACGGGATGCTCTGATTATCTTGCCAGTGCTTGCGGCGATGGCGGAAGCTCGAGGCGTTGATTTTCCTGGGTCGAACCGGCGTCTCCGACTGGGCCAGGCGCATCGGCCGCGAGTTCCCGGATATCCCGCCGCTGGAGCTGTACTTCCTTGCCGGGGAGTACGTCCTCGCGACCGGCGATGAGTCCGCGAAACGTGCCGGCCGCGAGAGGCCGTGGCTCTACAGGTCAGAACGCCGGTCGGCGGCCGACTTGTACCTCGCCTTCACGCCCTGGCGCGATCGGGGCGCACGGTATGTGCAGGCGGTGGTGAACCGACACCTCTGGCTAGTCCGACCGGTTCCGGACTCCATCCACGTACGAGGCGCTCGACCTGCTGGTGCTGACTACCTGACAAACGTCGTGCAGGCTGAACCGATCCACTGGTTCGACGATCTACCGCGAAGCGAGGCGTAGCGAATGGCGGGCACATAGCAGGCGGGGCAAGGGTTCGTATTCGGTTGTTCTCGACCTCGCTGCGATCCTGTCACCGGCAAGCGTCGCCAACTCTGGCGGGATGGTCCAGGGCACCAAGCGAGAGGCTCAGAAGCTCGTCGAGCTTCTGCACGAGCGCAACTCCGGCATCGATCATCCACGCGAGCGATTGACCGTGGCCAGTACCTCGATCGCTGGCTGGCGCATGACGTCGCAACCACCCTGGCCCCCAAGACGCTGCAGACGTATCGGGAGGTCGTCAAGACCCGTTGGTCCGAACGTTCGGAGCGCTCAAGCTGTCGGGCCTCCGCCCCGCACAGATCCAGGCTCTGGTATACGAGCCTCCTCGCCGATGGCCGGGTGAAGGGCGAGGCGGCCTTTCCACCGCGCTCGGTTCTGCGATATCACCAGTACTGGATGCAGCGCTCCACCAAGCTTGTCCGCTGGCAGCTGCTTACGCGAAACCCTGCCGACGCGGTCGAGCCGCCGCGGCCTGGCCGTCGGAACTGCAGGTTCCCGGATGCCGCCGCCGTCCGGCGCTCCCGGCCGCGGCGGACGCGACTACGCAGGGCCCGATCGTGCGAATGGCGGTCCTGACAGGTATGCGCCGCGGGGAGCTCCGGGTTTGCGCTGGAGCGACGTTCGATCTTGACCGAGCCGTGGTCAAATATTCAGTAAATCTCACAGCGGTTAGCGGTCAGGGGATCGTCTTATTGTCAGCCGAATACGCGGCTATCCCGCTGCGCCGTCGCCTTCTCCCCCGCCGCGGTGGACAGGTGCTCTTACAGCAGCGCCGGCGACAGGCAGAAGCTCGCCTCCTCGCCGGTCCGCCTACCGGCATCGGCTGAACTCGGTTTTCGCCGCGGCCTCGGAACGCCGATCGAGGCCGGCACGCTCGCGAGAGTCTGGACGAAGATCACCGAAAAGGCGGGCGCCGGGCATGTCCGCTTCCACGACCTTCGCCACGCACAGCAATGCTGCCTGCTCCGCCAACGGCGTGCACCCCAAGATCGTCTCTGAGCGCCTGGGGCACGCGAGCATCGCGATCACGCTGGACAGATACAGCTACGTGGTGCCCGGAACTCCAGGAAGCAGCGGCCGCGCAGCTGGACGCGTTCCTCGTCGAGCCGGACGACGCTCAAGCTCCCACGAGTGAAGGTCGTTAGCAATCTGTTAGCAGCGGCCCTCGGGAGCCTCTCAACGGGCCGTCACCGAGGGCCAATCTGGTGCGTGAAAATTGGTGGGCGGTGCAGGATTCGAACCTGCGACATCCTCGGTGTAAACGAGGCGCTCTAACCGCTGAGCTAACCGCCCGCGGGCCGCAGCCTGCCGCACGGGGCCGTTGGTTTGAGCCGCGCCGGCCGGACGGCCGTGGATCGAAACGAAGGTGGTGCCCAGGCCGGGACTTGAACCCGGATGGATTGCTCCATACGCCCCTCAAACGTACGCGTATACCAATTCCGCCACCTGGGCACGAAACGCCAATGCGACGGCCGCCGTTTCCACGGCTTGACGTCGCTGCCAGGAAACTGGTGCCGAGGAGGGGATTTGAACCCCTACACCCTTGCGGATACTAGCTCCTGAAGCTAGCGCGTCTGCCATTCCGCCACCTCGGCGCACACAACGACCGGCTTACCGGCCGCTAGCGAGGCGCCAGTCTATCACATCCCAGAAATGGCCTGAGGGGTCGCCGATCTGGTTCGACAAGAGGCCGCGCACCCTGTTCGCGACGACGAGATCGTATTCACGGAAGGCCAGCGGCAGGATCGGAAGCGTGGTGGAAATGTACTTCTCGACGGCCGACATCGCGTCCTCGCGGGCGGCCGGGTCGACGGTTTTGCGCGCAGTCACGAGCAGCTGGTCGAGGGTGGAATCCTGCAGACCGGAGACGTTCGATCCGCCGAGGCCAACCTGCGACGAAAGCAGGATGGGCCCCAGATCTGGATCGAGGCCTACGTCGAAATCGACTATCGCCGCCGTGAATTCGCCGGCATCGAGCCGGCTGACGTAGGTCGCGGTCGGCACCGCTTCGACCTGGACCGCCAGACCGATGGCCGTCCAGCCGGCGGCAACCTTGACCGCGGTCTGGTAGACGACCGGATTGCTCGCTTCGTCGAGGGTCAGCAGTTCCATCGAGTAGACGGCCTTGCCCTTGGGAGCCGTCCAGCCCGCGTCGGACTTCACCCAGCCGGCGGTGGTCAGGTATCCCTGGGCATCTGCCGGGCTGTACGGCGTGGGGGTCACGGCGCCGCCCTGGTACGCGGGCGACCAGTTGGGCAGTGGCAGGTCGGCATAGCTGCCGCGTCCTTCGAGGACGCTGTTCAGCAGGGATTCGCGGTCGATGGCCGCCAGAAAGCCGGTGTGGGCGTTGGCGTCGCGCAGTTCCACGTGATCCGAACGCTGGTTCAGGACGACACTCAACAGATTCGCCCACTGGTACGGCACAAGCCGCGACCCGGCGGTCCGGAGGGAGGCGTCGAGCAGCTGCGGGGGCAGGCCGCCGACAGCGTCGAGCTTATCGGCCTGGAATGCGGCGGCCGCCGACCCCGGATCGTCGTAGAAGTCGAGTTCGACGCTATCCACGCCGACGAGATCGGAGCCGCTCGGCAGCGGGGCCAGCTGCGGCGTGGCGGTCGGCAAAGGCGTGGGCGTGGGGCTGGGAGGCGGCGTCGGCGAGGGAGTTGGAGTCGGGACCGGCGTCGTGCTCACCGCCGGCGCCCGGGTCGGCGGGGGCGTGGCCGTGGCGAATACGACGGCAGAGGAACTGGGACTGGCACTGGCAGTCGTAGTCGACGACACGGGAGTCGGGAGTGGGACGCCGGTGACCGTGGGCACTCGCGCCAGCAGCGCGTGCGTGTAGTCCAGTTGGACGATCCGGTACGGCCCGTCCCCGATAGGCCTCGAACTGAAGCTCGAGTCGGCCAGATCGGCCACCGCAACCCCCTTGAGGAGATGCGCCGGCAGTATCGGCAATTCCGCCTGCCGCAGGAACCCGGCGATCGGCAGAGTCATGTTGAATCGGACCGACGAAGGGGTGTCGGCCGTTGCGTGGACGCCCTGCCACGAAGAACCCACCGGGCCGTCGTAGCCGGAATCCTGGAGCAGGCCGACTGTGAAGACCACGTCGGCGGAAGTAACCGGCTGACCGTCTTCCCAGTAGGCGTCGCTGCTTATGTCGAACGTGTAGGTTCGGCCGTCGGTCGAGGCCGTCCAGGTCGCCAGGTCGGGCACGACCGTCCCGTCGGGCCCTGCCTTGACCAGGCCCCGAAACAGCAGGGCTACGAGGTCCTGGTCCGCCTGAGTCCGCCAGGTCAGGGGATTGACGGAGCTAGGGTGGCCGACGATGCCTTCGCGGTACGGCGTCGCGCTGCCGGTCGGTCGGGCCGAGGCATTCGAGCCCGTCGAAGGGTTCCCGATCACCATAACTGCGCCGACGACGGCAAGCGCCAGAACGAGGCCCAGGACGGCAAGCCGGTCGCGTCGAATCATGAACTCACGCCCGAAATCACCCCCGCGCAGGAGGGCGAGCCGAAGCCCGTTCCTTCGGTTGCAGCAATCCCCTCCGGCCGAGTCGCCGCAAGGTCAAGACTTGGGCAGGATGAAGCTCGCCTCGGAAAAGAGGCAGAACAGGACCGCCAGAATGATCGTGAACTGCCAAAGGCGCCGCTCGATGCCTCGCCGGCTGCGATAGACCGAGGAGTCGCCGCCGAACGTGGCGGAGAGCCCCGAACCGCGCGCCTGGAGAAGGATGGCGAGCATCAGGAAGACGCCGATGATGTCCTGACCGATGGCGAGGGGTAGAAGCACGGCTGGAAGTGACCTCTTGCTGGATCCGCCCGACGGCGGACCGGCGCATGTTAGCACAAGGCTGCGGCATCCCGACTGGAGAGCATCCCGACTGGAGAGCCGGGTCGCCGCGGCCCTGCGCCGGTGAGTCCTGGGATTTGGCGAGCAGTGATCGGCCGGTGACTCCCGGCCGGGGCGTCACGCGGGCTCGCCCTCGGCCTGGAGTCGGGCTCGGGCGGTTACGGCCGCGCGGGCGACCATGCCGGCCATCTCATCGGGCTTGAGGCTGGCCCCGCCGACAAGGCCGCCGTCGATCGAGTGTTCGGCCAGGAACTCGCCGATGTTGGAACTCGTGACGCTACCGCCGTAGAGCACCGGCACCTGCTCCGCATTGCTGTTCCAGCCCAGGTCGGCCGCCAGGCAGGCGCGGATGGCATCGGCCATGGCCGCCGCGTCGGCGCTCGACGCGGTGCGTCCGGTACCAATGGCCCAAACCGGCTCGTAGGCGATGACCAGACCGCCTGCCAGCAGCGAGTCCATGTCCTTGCCCGCGAGCGCGCCCCTCAACTGAGTGGCGACGACCTCGACCGCTCGGCCGGCTTCTCGTTCGTCGAGCAGCTCGCCGACGCAGAGGATCGGACGCAGGCCCGACGAGATGGCCCGGGCCAGTTTCTTGCCGATCAGCTCGTCCGACTCGAAGGCGTCGCGGCGGCGTTCGGAGTGGCCGAGGATGACCCACGTCGCCAGACCGGCGAGCGAGGCGGCCGAGATTTCACCGGTGTACGCCCCGGCGAGTTCGTGGTGGACGTTCTGGGCGCCGACGGCGACGTTCTCGCCGGCCAGCGCGTCACGGACGGCGGCCAGGCATACGAACGGCGGGCAGATGACTCGGATGACACCCGGCTCCTCGGTCCGGGCGGCGATTGTCGCGGCCAGCTCTCCAGCGTCCGCGGGGGTGGTGTTCATCTTCCAGTTGGCGGCAATGATCAATGGTCTCATGCCGCGAATGATGACAGAGCGCGAGCCCCGACCGGAGGGAGGTTCGGCCCCTCGCGCCGAGACCCTCGGAACGTACCGGGGAGTCAGTCGGCCCGGGGCAACCGTCGGGGCGACTGCGACAGTCGGGGCGAGTGGCGGCCGGGCGGAGTCTCGGGCCTGCCCTTCGCCCGCTTCCCTGCTCGCTCGTCCGGATGCAGAGCCAGCCGCTCGATCCGGTCCAGGGCGCGCTGCACGGTGGAGCGGTGAAGGCCCAGGCGCTCGGCCAGCTCCGTGAACGTGGCTTCCGGTTCCTCGCGGCGGGCGTCGGCGGCGAGTCGGACCGTGTACGGCTGCGCGGCCAGGCGGCCGTCGGCAGCCAGAGCTTCGATAGCCTCGAGCTGGCGAGCGGACGCGGCGACCGCCCGAACCAGGTTGGCCGACTCGGCGTTGATGACCCGGTTCAGCTCCCCACGGACGGAGCGAGAAACCTGCCGCGCCTCCAATTCGAGCAGCGCCGAGCTCCCGCCCGTCACCTTCAAGAACGTGACTACGGTCTCGACGCTCTTCCAGGTGACGACGCCCCGGCCCCGCCGGATGCGCCAGGTGGCAGACATGTCGAGCTGACCGAGGCGGTCGCACAGCTGGCGGGCCTCATCCGGTGGAAGGACGAACTCAAGGTGCGTCCGGCCCGAAGCCAGGCTGAGCGAGCCATGGGCCAGAAATCGGCCACGAAGATAGGCGATTCGGCAATGCTCGGCGGCCCGCGCCCAGTCGAACGGAGGGGCCGCGGGAACGACCGAACCGGAGGAACCGGCCGAGTCAGCGGCAACGGACCCGGCGGCCGGAGTGGTCGAAGCCGCTCGCGACGCCAGGTCGTCGGCGGCCCTCGGGCGCGGGCGCGGCTCAGGCGCAGTGCCAGCCGGGCGATCGAGCGGCGACGGGAGTCGAACGCACCCTCCAGGCCGGCCCACTCGGCCGCTCGGCAGCAACGGCGCGGCGGATCCACCGACGCCAGCTCCGCCCGAATAGACGCCACGAGATCGCGGTCGGCCGTCGTCATTCCGTGCGCCCGGAACGCCCACTCTCGGGCCGCTCACCCCGAACGCGGCACCCGCCCACTACGCCGTCCGAGAGACTCGGGACCGGCGCCGGCCGAACGACTCCCGCTCGTAGATGTACATGATCGCGGTGGCCAGTCGCGCCGGGTCATGGTGATGTGCGTTGTCCGGGTCTACGACGTCGTCCAGGGCCAGGCGCGGCATGGGCGTGTCGGAGAACTTCGCCGAAGGCGGCCAGCGCAACCGCGTCGGCTCCGCGTCGAGTCGCCCGGCCGCCGCGCGTCGAAGCGATTGTTGGCCAGGACCACGTCGATCCAGCCCGAACCGGTGTGCCGCTCGAGCGCCTCGACGTGGTCGGCCAGGTCGTAAGCCCTGCGTCTCGCCCTGTCTGCGTGGCCACGTTGCAGACGTAGATCCGGAGCGCGTCCGACGATCGCGACCGCCGCCCGGATGTCGCGGCAGGAGCAGGCTCGGCAGGATGCTCGTGTACAGGCTGCCCGGGTCCGATCACGATCAGGTCGGCCTCCGCGATCGCCCGTCAGGCGTCGTCGCCGGCGCGGCACGTCTCGGGGCGTCAGCCAGACCGATCGATCTCGGTCGATCCGGCGATCTCCGACTGGCCGTCGACCTCGGCGCCCGTCGAGCAGTCGGGCGTGCAGCGTGACCGCCGTGGCCGTCGCCGGGACCACCTGGCCGCGAACGGCCAGGACGCGGTTCATCTGCCGGACGGCCTCCTCGAAATCCTCGCCCTGCACACGACGTCATCGCCGCGATCAGGAGGTTGCCGACCGCGTGCCCGCCCAGACTGGCTCGGCGTTGCCCGGATCTACCCGGGAAGCGGTACTGGAGCAGCTGGCCCATCAGCGGCTCGGCATCGGCCAGGGCTACGATGCAGTTCCGGATGTCGCCCACCGCCGGAATGCCCGAGCTCCTCGCGCAGCCGCCCGAAGATCCGCCGTCGTCGGCGACCGTGACCATGGCGGTGATGTTGCTCGTGTGCTCCTTGAGTCCCGCGCAGCAGAGTGGACAGGCCGGTTCCGCCGCCGATCGCGACGATCTTCGGCCCGCGCGCCAGGAATCGCTTCTGGTAGATCACCTCGACCAGCGGCTGGTCGCCCTCCGAGTTGAGGAACGGTCCCATCAGCACGCGGATCGCCCGCCACGAGCCGTAGACGAACAGACCGACGCCCGCCACGCCGACGATCGCGCCGCGCAGCCAGTACGGCAGGAACTGGAGCGTGGCCACATACAGGACGCCTGGCGCGGACCCGATAGGTCGTACTCGCGGTAGACCTGACGCAGCAGCAGAGCCCCGGCCAGCGCCAGGCACAGCTCGCCGACGAAGACGACCAGCAGCCACGCTTGATCCCGATGCCCGGCGTGAGCCAGCGGCGCAGCACGGCCCGGCTGACTCGCACCCTCGGAAATCTCATTCCCGCTCCAGCTCGCGGTGGAAGACGGCGACACGTGCCGAAGCCACGCTTCCAGCCAGCCGCGCAACTCCTCGGCGATGACGATCGAGCGGTGGTAGCCGCCGGTGCAGCCGATGGCGATGGTCAGGCGGGTCTTGCCTTCGCTTCGAAAGCCGGGCACGGTCAGATCGAGGAACCCGGCCAGGAAGTCGAGGAACTGCTGGGCGATCGGCTGGCTCATCACGTAGTCGCGGACCGCCGGCGTCAGGCCCGACAGATGCCTGAGGCTGTCGACGTAGTACGGGTTCTCCATGAACCGGACGTCGAAGACCAGATCCGCCTCGAGCGGAATGCCGAACTTGAACCCGAAGCTGATCAGCTGGAAGGCCAGCCGCTGGTCGGTCGAGCGTGTCTTCGAGGTGGGCGAAGATCCGCTCGCTTGAGCTCGCGGAGCGACAGGTCCGAGGTGTCGACGACGACGTCGGCGTCCTGCACGGACCGGGTCCAGGAGGCGGCGCTCCTCGGCGATCGAGCTGGCGATGCCCCGGCTGGCCGGCCAGCGGGTGGCGGTGGCGAGTCTCCGAGAAGCGGCGGATCAGGACCTCGTCGCGGGCCTCGAGGAAGATGACACTGGGGCCTGATGCCGCGGCCCTCGAGGGCGCCCCGCATCGCCGCCAGCGCCAGAGGCGCGTTTCCGGCTCTGACGTCGAGCACGACCGCGACTTTCTCGAAGCGCTGTCGATCGATCGACACAGCTCGGCCAGGTCCGGCAGCAGCTCGCCCGGCAGGTTGTCCATGCACGTATAGCCGAGGTCTTCGAACAGCTTCGTGGCGGCCGTCTTGCCGGCGCCCGACAGGCCACTCAGGATCACGACTCGCTGCTTGTTCCTCTCGGGCGGGGTGGCGTGGCGGGAGGTGGTGTCGCGCCGCACGCGCGCAGCAGCCCTGCCAGACGTGGCCGCGGCGGGGCCGGCGGGCACGACTCCTACGGGCTCGGACGTCCCGCCGAGACCAGTTCCTGAGGCGTCCGCTGTGCTGGTCATGGCGCCAGTGTATCGCGCTGCGCATCCACGCCGGTGGTCCGAGCCCGCTTCGCCCGCCGCCCGGGCAAGTCCTTCTACTCCACGGGCGAGTACTACGAAGCGGCCTGCGCCGGGTTTCAACAGGACCGGTGTCTCGAAGGCTCCGCGGCTCCTGCGGCGCTGGAATTCCGCACCAAATGGCGGGCCGGGCGCAGAATCGTGGAGCTGAAAGGCCGCCGGCGATCCAATTCCCGGCTGTCCCGGGGTAGCGGCGCCCAATAGCACTCCCCCTGGGAGTAGAAGGCACTTCCGGCTCGCTGCAGTTCCGGCTCGGCCGCGCCGGCGCCGTCGGGCCGGGCAACCGCTGATCCGGCTGCCCGTCGGCCCGGCCGGTCGGGCTAGGACAGGATCTCGACGTACCCGTCCGTCCCGTTGACCCGGATCCGCTGCCCGTCTCGGATCAGCCGGGTGGCATGTTCCACGCCCACGACGGCCGGTAGGCCGTACTCCCGTGCGATCACTGCGCCGTGGGTCATCAGGCCCCCCACCTCTGTCACCAGGCCCAGGATCGTGACGAACAAGGGGGTCCAGCTGGGGTCGGTGGAGCGCGGTGACGAGGATGTCGCCCGCTTCGAGATCGGCGTCGGCCATGTCGAGGATGACGCGGGCCCGCCCCTCGATGGTTCCGGCGGAAACGGGTAGGCCGACCAGCGCGCCGGCCGGGACATCGTCGCGTCGGTAGGTTCCGGCGACGGCCTCGCCATCCGACGTGAGCACCCGTGGTGGCGTGAGGGCTTGATACGACCTGAATGCCTCCTTGCGCTGGTGGATGAGCAGGTCATCCACTTGGTTCGTGCGTACGACCTCGTGGAGCTCCTGGAACGTGAGGTAGAAGATGTCCTCCTTCTTGCCAAGCACGTCGGCTTGCTCGAGCCGCTCGGCCTCTTTGAGCAACGCCTGCTTGTAGACGAAGTAACGGCTGATCATGCCGTACTTCGGATACTCCCGGTAGCCGATGAAGGTGCGCACCCGGTCGATCTTCTGCTTGGCCTCGGCAGCCTTTCGGGTCTCCGTCCGGCAACATCCGCACGCGCTCCAGCACGTCCCGTTCCTTCGCCCGGGCCTCTTGCCGGCCTTGTTCGAACCGCCGTTCGCCTCACCGGGCTGGAAGTTCTTGATGTTGCCGAGGATCACGGGGATGAGGGTGGTGGGGCGTTCGCCCCAGCGGGGCCTGGTGATGTCGATCTCGCCGACGCAGCGCATCCCGTACCTGTCGAGGAAGACCTGGATCGCGTCCCGCGCTTCCCGTCCACCGGGGAGCTCGGCCAGCCCGTCCAACAGGTCCTCGTCTCCCTCGACCTCCTGCAGGAAGGCCACCACGTCCGGATGTGGCCGGATCACATCGGCCACATCCAGGAGGGCCAGTCCCATCTCTGAGGTGACGTTGTCGGGGACGGACTGCGTGAGCGTGTCGGCGGCGTTCTTCTCTCCCAGCCACGCCTCCAGCGTCTCATTGAGCCACCAGGTGGCCTCCATGGCCGACATGAACACCTGATGGCTCCGCGGATCGAAGAGGATCCGCTTCAGCTCCTGGATGTCCGCCAGAATGAAGTCGATCAGGGCCGGTCCGGATTTGGTCGCGATGTCGCGCCTCAGGGCGGCGATGGACGCCTGGCTGTGCGCCATCAGCTCGGCGACGATGGCCGGGTCGGTCTCGGGCGGGTCGGGCCGGCGCGTCGCCGGCGCGGCGCCGCGCTCGGCCTCGTCCGGAATCAACGGGATGAAGTCGTCGCGCTCGAGGACGGTCTCCAGCGCATCCCTGATCAAGGGATCGTCCTCGCCCATGACCTCGAGGAGGCTCGCACGGCTCGCCGGGGACGCCAGGTGCTGGGCGACGTCGACGAACAGCCTTCCACCGGCCTCATGCATCGGCGCGGCGGCCGTCAGCTGCCACATGGAGATCCCCAGGGGCTTCATGGCGTCGGTCATCATCTGGCCGTGGCCGACGGAGACGAAGACGTGGTTCCCTCGATCGCCGTCATCCGGGATGGGGAACAGCGTGGTGATCGGTCGGCTCTGGACGATCTGGAACTCGTCGTCGGCCAGGCACCACTCGATGTCCTGGGGGCTACCGAAGTGTGCTTCGATCCGCCGACCGAGCTGCGTGAGCCGCACGACCTGCGCGTCGGTCAGCGCCGGCTGTTCCTGCCGCTCGGGCTCGATCGCCAGTTGCTGGGTGCCGCCTGCGGGTGAGGCGTAGGTGGCGAGCAGCTTGGTGGCGACTGCCTTGGCGACGACCTCGCCGTCGCGAACCTGGTAGACGTCCGGGTTCACCAGGCCGGAGACCAGGGCCTCGCCGAGGCCGAAGCTGGCCTCTACTGAGGCGACCTTCCGGTTTGCCGTGACGGGGTCGGCCGTGAAAAGGACGCCGGCCGCCTGCGGGAAGACCATCTGCTGCACGACCACGGCCATCTGGATCTTGCGGTGGTCGAGGCCGTTGCGCAGGCGGTAGGTCACAGCCCGCTCGGTGAAGAGCGAGGCCCAGCACCGGCTGACGTGTTCGAGGATCGCCGCTGGACCCACGACGTTCAGGTAGGTGTCCTGCTGGCCGGCGAAGGACGCCGTCGGCGAGGTCCTCCGCAGTCGCGCTGGACCGGACAGCGTAGGCGCCTTGCTCACCGAGGCGGGCGAGCGAGCGGATGATCTCCGCCGCCAGATCGTCGGGGATGGCGATCTCTTCGATCGTTCGGCGGACTTCCGCGCTGAGCGCACCGATCGCCTCCCGGTCGTCCGGCTTCAGGCGTGACAGCCGATCGAGCCGATCGTCGATCGAAGGCGCATCCGCGCATGATTCGCTGGAAGGCGTCCGTGGTCACGCAGAAGCCGGCCGGCACGCGGATGCCCTCGATCCGCGAGAGCTCCCCCAGGTTTGCGCCCTTACCGCCTACGACCGCGACCTGCGTCAGGTCGGTCTCCTCGAAACCCAGCACGTATTGGCGCATCCGCCCTCCCCTGTACGTTCTTTGAAGGGTCTCGCGGGGTCTCACGACCCCATCCCCCACCCGAACTCGACACCGGCTGCTTCACGCAGCAGACTGCGCCGCCACCGCCGCCGACTGGATACGACACTCGCTGCCCGGTTCTGGGCTTCGGCCGGCCATTATGCCGTGTAGCTCTGGTGTTTCCAGCAAGACCCCGGTGCGCGATGCCCTGGGAGTGGCGGAGTTGCTGCTCTTTCTCGGCTGTCGGTCTGCGGACGCAGAACCTCCTCGCGAGGCGACGGCGCGCCGGGTACGGCGGCACCACGGGCCAGGGGCATCAACGACACGATCCGAGCCCACGCCGCGCCGCCTGTTACGCCGGACGCGTCACCAGCCAGGCTCCGCGATCGTCAGCGCCGACCGAGAGGTACGCCCTAGATGTCCAGGGCGGCCAGGGCCAGCTGCAGTTCGGCTCGATCATCGTCCACCACGGCCGTCACGGCATCGTCGAAGGCGATCCAGGCCCCCGGGCGAGCGTGGAGCAGGCCGAGTTTGAGCCGCGCCGACCACAGCGCGTCCTTCGTCCGCCAGGGACCGGTCATCTCTCCCCGGACCATCGCGTTCGCTTTGGCCCACTCGTACAGGCGACGCGAAACGTCCGCTTCGATCGGGTCCGCAAACGGGTCTGTCCTGGCCCGGCCCGGCATCTCGCCGGGCAGCCGAATCGGCGCCACGGATGTGGCCAGCGACCAGGCGGATCGTATGAGCGCGACCTGGTGATGGCGGCGCTCGGCCAGGCGCGACCCGAGCTTGCTCGGCACCCGACCCCGAGCCGGGGGCGCACCGGCCGGAGAGTCGACCGCGGGCGCAATTCCGTCCACGACGTCGACCCATACACGGCCACCCGGAGCGAAGATGGCCGTGAGTCGGTCACCTGTTCGGGCGGTTTCGGGCAGGACGATCCGGCCGTCCACTCGCGAATCGCGCATGTCGACGCGATCGACCGGGCGGCCCCATTCCTTGTTCGCCGCGTCGTCCGATATCCATTCGCCCAGCACCGCCAGGCACGACCCGCCGTCCTCCGTTTCGGGATCGCCGTGGCCCACGTTCAGCAGCGTCTCGGGGACGCCCTGGCCGACCCACAGCCGACTGTCGGCCAGCTCCTCGTGTACCCGCGTCCACCAATCCAACCCCAGATCTTGAGTCCCGGCCACCAGCGATGCGATGGCGGCCATCGGAACCCAGCGGCGAGTCAGCGGCGCCTCCTTCGCCAGGTCGAGGCACCAATTCGCGCAATCCTGACCCAGGACCGTCCGCGCCCTGGCGAACAACCGATCCGCCGTCGGCTCGATCACGTCCAGGATGCGCTTGATCTCGCCCGTGGCGTACCGCCGGGTGCGCTCGAGATCAGTGTCGCCGGCCATGGTTCTCCTGTTGCGATCGCCGGAGTTGGGACCGGCTGTCTTCGTAGGAGTCGGCCCGATCCGGCGTCACCGAAAGCAGCAAAGGGCCAAAGTTCAGCGAAAGTGAGGTCCGGCGAGACGCCGGGGCATGGCTCGTCTTTGCGCCGCAGGACAAATCCGTATCAAACGAGTGGCGACTGCGGGTCTGGCTTGAGCGGGCGGCTCTCTTCGGACCGTCCGCTCGAAAGGCCTACAGGTTCGAGTAGCTGACGTAGTCCCACGCGGCGGTGATCTTCCACGGGTCCCCAACCGACTGCGCGGTGTAGATGTACTCGGGAATCTGGAAGCCCACGAAGAAGAATGGGTTCTCCCCGTGGGCGACCTTTTGCAGGTAGGTCGTCTCGACCTTGCGTATCTTGCCGGCCTGGTTGGCCTGCCAGGTCGCACCGTTGGTGCTCGAACTCACCCTGCTCACGGTGTACCCGGAGCACCACGCCGGCGTTGTCGAGACACTGAAGATCGCGAAGCTGATCGTAATGGTGAACAGACTGGAACAGTCTTTCGACGAGGTCTTGGACGGCGTCGAGGCGTAGACGAGATCCTTGGTGGCCGACGTAGATGTGGCGTACTGCCTCATCACGGCCTGCTCGTACGAGAACGGACTGCCGGCCTCCGTCCAATACGAGACGACGTCGACGCCGTAATAGTCGCCGTCGGGCCCGGCGCTCGAGAGCTGGTACTTGTAGTAGCACCAGTAAACGGTTCCGTGCGGGTCGTACGAATACGGGTAGTACATCGACGTTCCCGGATCCCCGCCGCGCCAGCTTATCGAACTGGTGCACTTCGATTTGAGCAACGTTTGGCCGACCGACGAGGAGAACCCCGCGACCGGTGCGGCACCGACTACCAGAACCAGGATTGCGGCGAGCCCGACCGCACTGCCCAAAGATGCGCTCCGACGCCTGGTGGGCATCGGAGTCAAATGGCGACTCAGCCAGATCATGATTCTTCCTCCTGCCAGGACGCTCTGAAACTGCCGTAGGCTGTCTCACCCGCAGTCGCCGCGTCCCGCGGCGCACGATCACTATCGGATCAGGGGCATGCCCGCAGCCATAAGCCACGTGAACTAGCTCGCGTGCCTCGCCCTACCCCTTTACGCGAGGCCTGCCTCAGCCGGCCGCCTGCAACCCGAGGCGAGCGGACCAATCGCGGGCCGCGGCCGAGAGGAGTTCGGCGACGTCGTGGCCACTCGAGGCCGTACCACCCGCCTTGCCCGCCGCCCCGCTGATGCCGCGCGAGACGTTGACGAGCAGGCCGCCTCCCGGGCGGCCTCCGCCAGGGGCCGCCACAGCGGGGCCGAAGCGCAGGACCGGCTCCACTTCCCCGCCCTGTGCGCCGACTCCGGGAACCAGCAGGGCGAGGCCCGGGGCGATGGCCCGAATTCGTTCCAGCTCGGCCGGAGCGGTGGCGCCGACGACCAGGCCGACTGTGCCGCCCGGACCCCAGGATTGAGCTCGGCGTGCCACGCGTGCGTACAGCGGCTCCGCCGGCACGCCGATCGCGGGTTCGGCGGCGACTTCGAGACCCTGCAGTTCGCCCGCGCCGGGGTTGGAGGTGCGGCATAGCAGGTACGCGAAACGACCTTCGCGCGAGATCAACGGCTCGATCGCCTCGGACCCGAGATACGGGTTGGCCGTGACCGCATCCACGCCCAGGATGTCGTACAGGGCCACTGCCTGGCGGGCGGCGGTAGTGCCTATGTCACCGCGCTTGGCGTCGGCGATGAACGGGACGTCCGCCGGAACGCGGCCGCGAAGCCGCTCCAGCGCCGCAACCCCCGCCGAGCCGAACGCCTCGAAGAACGCGAGATTCGGCTTCACGGCTGCGGCATAAGGCACGGCGGCCGCCAGCAGCAATTCGCAGAACCGCTCGACGCCTGCGAGCGTCGGCGGGAAGCCTTCGGGCAAATTCTCGGGCTGCGGATCGACGCCGACGCAGAGGACCGAGCCGACCTGGCGCGTCCGCATGGCCAGGCGTTCGAGATAGGTATTCATCGCTCGGAAGCGTAGCGGACCGAAGGTCCGACCATCAGGCCGACACGGACGGGAACGCCGGCGTCAACGCTCGGCTGTCATCGACTGCGGCGCGTCCGGCGGAGTCGCGCCTCCGCGCGCGGTGCCGCTGAGCTGGACGCCCGCCGCGGCGACATCGATGACTTCGAGCTGCAGCGACTCGAAGCCACCGTACGTTCTGCTCGCGGCTCGAGCCACAACGTCGATCCGGTCCCCCTCATGAAGCATCGCGGCCAGGTCCGGCCGGCGGAAGGCCACCGCATCGAGCACGTCGCGACTGCGCCGCAGGACCAGCTGGGTGTGGCCTCCGCTGGCCGATCGAACCCGGACTACGGTCATTCCCGTTATGGCCACGGTCGGTGCGGGATTGCCGGGGCCGGTGGGCGCGAGCAACTCGATCTCACGGACGAGGGCGTAGTCGACCATATCCGCGGGCAGGACCAGATCGACGACCAGCTCGGGCGGTCCCTGGGGACGGGCCTCGGCCGCGGCGATTTCCAGGAACCGGGCCGCGAACTCGGGCCAGCGCGACTCCGCGATGTCGAACCCGGCGGCGGCCTGGTGGCCGCCATGGCGGATGAGCAGGTCGCTGCAGGCTATCAACGCTTCGGCGAGGTTCATGGCCCCACCACTTCTGCACGAGGCTCGCAGCGTGGCCGTCTCGGCGTCCAGCGTGGTGGCGACCACTGCCGGCCGCCAGAGATCTTCTGCGAGGCGACCCGCGATGAGCCCGACGATGCCGACGGGCCACTCCCCGCGGACGAGCAACGCGGCGGGCAGGTCCGCCCCGGACACGGCCGCGCCGGCGGTCGATTTCGGAGCGGCTGCGCCATCCGCCGCATCGGCGACCGCGTCCGCGGCCGGGTCGAGGCCCAGCTCGCGTCGCGCCTCGGCGAGCGAGCGGCGCGTCAGCTCCCGCCGATCCAGATTCGCCGTCTCGATTTCCGCGGCCAGGGCCGTGGCTTCGGCCGGATCGCTCGCCAGCAGGAGGCGGGCGGCTCGCTCCGCCTCCCCTACCCTCCCGGCGGCATTGAGCCGTGGCGCGATGGCAAAACCGATGTCGTCCAGGTCGAGCCGCTCACGAGCCACGCCGGCCCGCTCCAGGAGCGCCGCGAGCCCCGGCCTCGCTCCTGAGCGTAGTTGCTCGAGCCCAAGCCTGGCGATGGAGCGGTTCTCGCCAACGATCGGTGCAACGTCGGCCACGGTCCCGATTAGTGCCAGGTCCGCCAGTTCGCGCACCGCCGCCGGCAGCGGCGCGTGGCCCGCCGGCGCGGCCCAGTCGCCGGCCGGGCTTTCCGGGCCCAACTCGGCAACGAGCAAGTGGGCGAACTTCCAGGCCACTCCCGCGCCGGTCAGCCGCCGCTCGGGATAGACACCGTCCTCGCGAAGCGGGTTCACGACCGCGACCGCCGCCTCGGGCCAGGTCGGCCGCGTGGTGGTGATCCGTCACGAGCACGTCGATGCCCCGGCCGCGGGCAAGTTCGATCTCCGCGCCGCTGCTGGTCCCGCAGTCGGCCGTCACGATCAGCGTCCGCCCTTCGGCGACCGCCCGCTCGATGGCCCGCAGCGATAGCCCGTGGCCGTCGCCGATCCGCTCGGGAACGTATGCCGCCACGTCCATGCCCAGCGAGCGCATGGCAAGCACGAGAATTGACAGACCCGTGAGTCCATCGGCATCGAAATCGCCATAGACCAGGACGGGCTCGCCACGCGTCCGCGCAGACGACACCCGCCGGAGAGCTACGTCCGCGTCGGGGAGCAGCCTGGGATCGTGCAGACCATCCTCGGCCGGGGCGAGGAAGCGCGCCAGGTCGTCCGCCGTGCTGACGCCCCGTCCCGCCAGGAGACTCAGCAGCCGCCTGGAAATCCCACGTTCCGAGGCCAGTGCGGCGCACTCCTTATCGACCGCCGGAACCCGCTGAACTCGCCAAAGGAAGCTCGATTGGATCATGGGCTCAGGATGACAGGCGCGGATCAACTGCGGCGTATTTGCGACTCACCCTGGCCGCGTTAACAACGTCCCGACTGGCCCGAACGCGGGCAGCGACACCGTCAGGCTCGGCGACCGCCTCGAAGCTCCGCGAGTCGTGCCGCTCGTCGGCGGTCGTCCCAGAGCTGCCAGACCACGAGCAGCGGGCTGGCGTTGAAGATCGACGAGTACGTGCCCGAGATGATGCCGATCAGCAGCGCCAGGACGAAGTAGTGGATCGAGGCTCCCGCGAAGAGCAGCAGCGCGGTCAGGGTTAGCACGACCGTGAGGCTGGTGTTGATCGAGCGGCCGAAGCGTCTGCAGGATCGAATGGTTGACGATCGCGTCGAACGGCTCGCCCGCGTGGCGCGCCTTGTTCTCTCGGATCCGGTCGTAGACGACGATCGTGTCGTGGACGCTGAAGCCGATGACGGTCAGCATCGCCGTCACGAACAGCGCGTCGATCTGGACCCCGAACAGCGTGCCCAGGATCGCGAACGTGCCGACGACGACGATGACGTCGTGGAGCAGGGCGACGAGCGCCGACACGCCGAACTTGACGTCTGCGGAACCGGAATGCCGATCCAGAGCAGGATGCCGAGCGAGCCGAGCGAGGATGAGCAGGACCGCCTGCTGGATGAGCTCCGAGCTGACGATCGGGCCGACGGTCGTCTGGACCCGGTGCAGTCGATCGGGCCGAACTTCGCCTCTAGAGCGGCCGCGACGGCTCGCCGAGCGTGCCGGTCGTCGGGAGGTTGAGCTGGCAGTCGTGGCCGGCCTGATCGCGCTGTCGGAGTAGCGGTCGCGGCGGCGGTGGCGCTCGCCGAAGCGCTCGGGCTCGCCGACGGAGCTGGGAGTCGCGCTGGGCGATGCGGACGGCGCCGGCAGTGATGCGCGCTGGCATTCGCGCTGGCGCTGGCGCTGGCCGACCGCGGCGGCCGTCGCTGGCCACGCCGGAGCTCGCGCTCGCCTGGGCCGATGCGCTGGCGCTAGCCCCGGCCGCGGCTCGGCGCTGGCGGATGCGGCGGCGCTGGCCGCGGCGCTCGGAGTCGCCGTCGGATGGGTGTCGGCGCCGGGAGCAGGTCCGCCCGCTTGGTTCGGATCGTGAAGTAGTCGCCGAGTCTTCCGAGACTTCGGCGTCGGTGATGCCCTGCTGGACGAGCACGGCCTTGACCTGGGCCGTCGTGACCTTCGGGATCCTCGAACTGGATCTGCCACTCGGTGCCGCCCGTGTAGTCGATCGAGAACTTCAGGCCAACCTGGCCGTTGGTGAGCGGCGTCAGGAGGATGAAGATCAGGCCCGGGATGGTGATGAGCGCCGAGAAGAGGAAGAACCAGCTCCGCTTGCCGATGATGTCAAACACGACCGCGGGCCTCTCCGCCGGGCGACCGGCCGGCCGATCGGCGCGAGCCAGGAACTCCTCGTCGGTGACGCCGATACAGCCAGGCCTTGCTGGGCGCCATCCTGGCGGACGACGAGCGCGCAGGATCGTGCGCGTGACACGGTGACGGCGGTGAACATGGACGTCAGCACGCCGATGATCAGGACGAGCGCGAAGCCCTGGATCGTCGACGAGCCGAACCAAGTACAGGATGCCGGCGGTGATCAGGCTCGACACGTTCGAGTCGAGGATCGAGTTCCAGGCTCGGTTGAAGCCCGCCTCGATGGCCGCCGGCAAGCGTCTTGCCGGCGCGCAGCTCCTCCTTGGTCCGCTCGAAGATCAGGATGTTGGCGTCGACCGCCATGCCCACCGAGAGCACGAAGCCCGCGATGCCGGCCAGCGTCAGGGTGACCGGGATCAGCCGGAAGAGCGCGAGCACGACGAGCCCGTAGTAGATGAGCGCGCACGCTGGCGATCACGCCCGGCAGCCGGTAGTAGAGGAGCATGAAGAGCGAAGACGAGCAGCGATGCCGATCGCCGCCGGCGAGCAGCGTCTGGTGCAGGAAGTCGGCCCCGAGCGTCGCGCTGACGATGTCATTGCTGACTTCCTGCGACCGGGAACGGCAGCGAGCCGTACTGGAGGACCGTGACCAGGTCGTTCATGTCGCTGGCGGCGAAGCCGCCGACGCTGCCGCGTGATGATGCCCCTGCCCGCCGGTGATCGGCTCTTGATGTACGGCGCGGAGACGACCTTGCCGTCCAGGACGATCGCGAAGAAGTCGCCGACGTGTGGCTGCGTGTACGTGGCGAAGAGCTTTGCGCCGGTCGACTTCGAAGCGTGAAGCCGACGGCGCGGTTGCCGGTCGAGTCCGTGGTCGCGGTTGGCGCTGTCGACCTGGTCGCCACTGAACAGCGGCGGGTTCGCCGTCGACGGCAGCGGCTGGCCCTGGCGATCGGCCGTCTGCGGGCCCGGCGGCGCGTGCGTGACGTCGCCGTATGGCGCTCGGGGCAGCGGCACGAAGTCGAGACGTCCGGTCTGGCCGACGAGCTTCTCGATCGGCTTCCGTGTCGGTCACGCCCGGCAGCTCGACGACGATCTGGTCGCAGCCCTGGGTCTCGACGACCGGCTCCGAGACGCCCGTCGAGTTGACGCGGCGCTCGATGATGTCGCGGATCGTGGACAGGTCGCCCGGAGTCGGGCGTCTTGCCGTCCGTCGGCTGAGGCCTGGTACACGACCTGGAAGCCGCCCTGCAGGTCGAGCCCGAGCTTGGTGTCGAGCGACTGCGGAGCATCGCCATTCGCGTCGGTCTCGAAGGCAGAACTTCAGACCCGGCCAGAAGTCGAGGACAGAGCGGCCAGATGCCGATGATCACGATGAGGAGGGGGCAGCTCTTCGCATCGAGGCGGGATGATAGCAGGGTTCGACCCGGCGGCGCGCGGCCGGCGCCGCGGGCACCCCGGCCGCCGGTGGATGCCCGCAAGGGCCTGCGGTCCCTACGCCTCCAGGCCGGCCTTGATCTTCGCCGGCCAGCGCCGGCCCGATGCCCGGGAACCGCGGCGATCTGCTCGACCGGCGCCTCGCGGACCCGTTTCGCCGAGCCGAAGACCCGGAGCAGCGCCCGCCGCCGTTTCGGGCCCGACGCCCGGCAGGTCGTCGAAGGCCGAGCGGATGGCCGCCTTGGCCCGCAGGTCGCGGTGGTACGTGATCGCGAAGCGGTGGGCCTCGTCGCGCAGCCGCTGCACGAGATAGAGCGCCGGCGACGTCGTGGGCAGCAGGATCGGGTCGTCGCGGTCCGGGCAGGAACAGCTCCTCGCGCTCCTTGGCCAGCCCGGCCAGCGGCAGGTCGTGGAAGCCGAGCTCGTCGAGCGACCTCCTTGGCCGCGCTCACCTGGCCCTTGCCGCCGTCGATGACGACCAGGTCGGGCATGCGCCAGCGCATCTCCTCCGCGCTCCCCTCCTCGCCCGGTCGGGCGCGCTGGAACCGGCGCCGCAGGACCTCCTGGTGGCTGGCGAAGTCGTTCGGCGCCCTGGACCGTGCTTGATCCGGAAGCGGCGGTACTCGCCGGTCCGCGGCCTGCCGTCCTCGAAGACGACCATGCTGCCGACCGATCTGGGCGCCCTGGAAGTTGCTGATGTCGTAGCACTCGATGCGCGACGGGCGCGTCGGGCAGGCCCAGCGCGTCGGCGAGCTCGTCGAGCGCCTCCAGCGTCTTGCCCTGGTCGGCCAGCCAGCGGGCGTGCTCGCGCGGCAGCGTCTCCGTGGCGTTGCGACGTGGCCAGCTCGAGCAGCTCGCGCTTCTCGCCGCGGCGTGGGACGCGGAGGTGGACCGGCCCGATCCGCGCCGCGCCGGCAGGAACGTCTCGAGGTCGGCCGCGTCCGGCGGGCAGCGCGGGCAGCGAGGACTGCCGGCGGCACGCGACGTGGCGCGCGCGTAGAACTGCTGCGACGAAGCCGCGCAGGACCTCGTCGTCGGAGCGTCGCGCGGCGGCGTCGAGCAGGAACACGTCCCGCCCGACCATCTTGCCGTCGCGGACGGCGAACAGCTGGACGGCGGCCTGGTTGTCCTGCCGGGCGAGCCCGAGAGGTCCAGCTTCGGTGTCGCGCGAAGGCGGCCATCTTCTGGCTCTCCATCGTCCGCTCGATGGCGCGGACCTTGTCGCGCAGGGCGGCCGCCCGCTCGTATTCGGTCGCTTCCGAGGCCGCCTGCCATCTGCGTCGTCAGCGCGCGGGCGACGGTCTCCTGGCGGCCCTCGAGGAAGCGCCTCGATCTGCGCGATGTCGGCGCGGTAGTCGGCCTTGCGTCGATGTCGCCTGGATGCACGGCGCCTGGCAGCGCTTGATGTGGTACAGCAGGCACGGCCGGTGCGAGGGCCTTGCGCCTCGCTGGATGTCGATCGTGCAGGTCCGGAACGGGAAGAGGCGCCGGATCAGGTTCATCGACTCGTCGACGCTGCTCGCCGACGCGTATGGCCCGAAATAGCGGCTGCCGTCGGCCGGCAGCTTGCGGGTGCGCTCGACCCGCGGGAAGTCGTCGGCCAGGGTGATCTTGATGTACGGGTAGCTCTTGTCGTCCTTGAGCCGGACGTTGAAGCGCGGCTGGTAGCGCTTGATCAGGTTGGTCTCGAGCAGCAGCGCCTCGCTGACCGAGTCGGTCGATCGTGTACTCGACGTCGGCGATCTCGGTCGATGACGCTCCGGATCCGGTGGCCCTCGCGCGCCGCCGGTCTGCTTCTGCCAGTAGCTCCGGACGCGGTTGCGCAGGCTCTGCGCCTTGCCCACGTAGAGGACCGTGCCGCGGGCGTCCTTCATCAGGTAGACGCCGGGCCGGTCCGGGCAGTCGCTTGAGAGTCGCGGCTAGTTCGGGCGTCACGACCGGATTCTATGCGGCAGGCCGCCGCAAGGCTGTCAGGATCGGATCGGAGTCCCGATCCAGAGCAGGTGATTTGGGAAGTTCAATTCGCCGTCGAAGACGAGCACGTGACCGCCCAACTCGACCGTGTACAAGCCGGCAACCTCTGCACCGGAGGCATCTCTCATCTTCAACCACGTTGCGCCGCCGTCCTGCGACTCCTCCACCACTCCGGCCGAAGCAAATAGACTCGACCCGAGCACGGCCGCGTATCGCGGGCTCTGAACCCCCGAAACCAGCTGCCAGTTGACGCCGTCCCTGGACGTGATCATGTCGAGCTCGGGTTCGCCGATGACGCCAGGTCCGGAAAGATGCCGAGGTGCGGCCTCTGCAAGCGCGAACCAGGTGCCGTCCGGTAGGACCTGTGGAGGCGCGTCGAGGAACGTCGTCCAGCCGGTGGGCGGCGTCATCTCGTGCCAGGTCACCCAGCCGTCGCCCGTCGTATACCAGCTCGGAAGCCCATCGACATAGGGCCGAACCCGCGCCCCCGCGAATGCAACCGCGGACTGGCGGCTCGACGCGACGAAATCGAGCTCGGATCGGGCGGCGACGTCCACGTGAGGAGATCGCGCGACGAGCAGAGCACGTAGGAACCCTCATCTCCCGAATTGCTGCAACTGGCCAGGTAACCGCTGGGCGTCGCGATGATGCCACCGAAGCTGTCGGATCCGCCGCTCTGCCAGGTCATGCCGCCGAGCGGAATCGGCGCCACGGTCGGGGTCGGGGTCGGCGACGGCGTGATTGAGGAGGTTGGCATGGCCAGCGGGGTGGGCGTCGAGACGCTCGAGGATATCGACTGCGGCGGCGCGTCCATTTGCGCCGAAGCGGTCGCCGTTTGCGCCGAAACCGGCGCCGTTCCGGATGCGCCTAAGCATGCCGAAACCGCTCCCATCAGTGCGATTGCCGTCGCCGCCCGACAAAGGCGCCCCCCTACGGACCCTGCTCCCACCGGACACGTAACGACCTCCGTCCCTCTTCCCCAACCCCATCTGGGTCAAGTGTGGACAGGCCGGAGGTCGTATTTGCGACGCGACCGGCAACTGCCGGCCACGAACATCAGGGCGCGCTGGAAGCGAGTGACGTCGGACTCGATGCTGCAGTGGGGCTGGCGACGGGTGCCTCGGCCGTTGGGCCGGAGGAGTCCGTGGGAGCCGCGGTTTGAGACGCGGCCGCAGTCGGGCTCTCGGCCGCCGTTGGGCTTTCGGCAGCGCTGGGGCTCTCGGCGGGAGCGGTCGCGCTTGAGTTGGGAGTGGCACTGGCGTCCGTGCTCGGACTTGCGTCCGGGGTGGCGGTACTGCGCTCGACCGGTGTCAGCAGCCAGCGCACCGTCCCGTTCGTGTCCCTGATCTCGAGTCGATCGCCGAGGGTCCCGATCAGGCCCGAAACCGGCTGGCCGGAAAGATCCAGCAGCGGCCGCCACGTCTTGCCCCAATCGTCCGACTGCAAGACCGTGTGCGGATCCGTGAATGCGGTGGCACTCACGAAGACCACCATTCGATTTCCAACCACGACAAATGCGTCCACGGAACCCGTCGGCCCCGTGGGATCGATCTGCCACGACAGACCGTTGGTGGAACTGACCACGACGTTCGATGCCGAAACGTCGAACGACGATGCCACGGCGCGAAGACTTCCGTCCGGAAGGGTCACGACTTCGTTCAACTGGCTGTAACCGGCGGGCATGGTCACGACCTCCCAATCCCGGCCGTTTGTGGTCCTCCACGTATCCGTCGCGGTTCCGTCCGGGCTTCTCCCCGCGGCATAGAGCCCGGCCGTCAGGGTCGGTCCGATGTAGTAGCCCCAGCCCGCGGCCTCGGTTTCGAACGGCAGGTCACTGGCTTTTGACCAGGCGATGCCGTCGACCGAAATGAACACGCCCATCTCCGGAGGGCTTCCGGCCCCATTGGTCATGACGTCGGCCATGAAGCCATCCGGCACGGCCACCATGAGGTTGACCTGCACCGTCGGGCCGAGCGACGCGGAGGTGTCTACCTGGGCCCAGTGGACACCGTCAGTCGAGCGCCACAGGGTCCGACCGGGACCCGTGAACTCGCCCGATCCGCGCGACGATGTGGCGAGATAGATGCCGTTGTGGACGAGAATGTCCAGAGGCAGGAAAGGATAGGTACCTTCGGCCGACACGATCGCCGGATCCGGAGGAGTGGACCAGTGCAGGCCATCCGGGGAACTGCAAAGGGTTTGATCCACGATCCCCTGCCCGGAGTTGCGGCCGCAGGTTGCGACGAAGCCGTTGGGGACTGCTGCCCCGCCCAGGAACACCGACCCGTCCGTGGCCTGCCAGGCCCAGCCGTCCGCGACCGGCAGAGATGGCGATGCGGAGGGCGAGTCGGACGCGGCCGCGGGCACCTGCCGATATGACATCAATGCCGCGCTGCCGACCACCGCGACGACGACGGCCGCCGCCGCCGCCAGCCCAAAGACGCTGCGCCGAACGCGCGGTCGGTCGAACGCGAGCCCGATCCGGCCGGCGCGGCGAGTGGTTGCCGGCACCGTGTCGATGTAGTCATGGAGCCGGCCGGGAGCTGCAGGCCGGTGACCCACGACTGCTTTGTGCAGACGCTGCTCGATCCAGTCGAAGTCGGATTCGTCCATGTCGGGCCTCATCGGTGTTTCCCCTCCAGCTCCGCGCGAAGCGCCCGGAGCGCGTAGTGCAAGCGGGATTTCACGGTCCCCAGGGGCAGGTCGAGCGTCTCGGCCAGCCGATCCAGGGGCAGGTCGCGCCAGTAGCGCAGCGCTATGACGATCTGGTGGTCGGGCGAGAGCCTGGCCACCGCCGCCGCCACTTCGTCACCCTCCGCCATCGAACCGAAGACGTCCGCTGATTCGACTTCTCCCGCGGCGTCGAGCTCGACCATTCGCAACGTCCGGTGCCGGCGCATCCGATCCCGGCAAACGTTTACGACGATCCGGTCGAACCACGGACCGAAGGCCGCCGGGTCGCGCAGCGCCGGCCAGTTTCGCCATGCCTTGACGAGGGCGTCCTGGACCGCGTCTTCGGCTTCGGTCGCGTCGCCCAGGAGATACCCCGCCAGGCGATAGGCGCCGTCCACCTCGGCCCGCGCCGCCCGGACGTAGTCGGCCGAGGCGCCGGCCCGAGCCTCGCCCCTGGCCACGGTCAGTTGCCCCTCCACCATCGTCGCCCTCGCTTCCTCCGATCGAGGCGATCGGTTCGATTATCCAGACGCGACGACGATCCAGGAAGGTTCACGAGGATCGAATCCGGGGCCGGCCGGCGGTAGTTCGGAGCCGAACTGGCCGGTCCGGAGGCCGGCGCTAGCGGTAGTTCGGAGCCGAACTGGCCGGTCCGGAGGCCGGCGCTAGCGGTAGTTCGGAGCCGAACTGGCCGGTTCGGAGGCCGGCGCTAGCGGTAGTTCGGAGCGGACCGAGCGAGCTCTATGTCGTGAGGGTGGCTCTCCACCTGGCCCGACTGCGTCAGCTGGACGAAGCGGGCCTTGATTCGCAGATCCGCGATCGAGGCGGCGCCGCAGTACGTCATGCCGGCTTTGGTCCCGCCGATGAGCTGGTAGAGGATCTCCGACAGCGGGCCCTCGACCGAGATGCGCGCCTCAACGCCTTCGGGGACGAGCTTGTGGCGGTCCACCTGCGGGTATCGGTCGCTGCCGGCGGACATGGCGCCGAGCGAACCCATGCCGCGGTACTCCTTCACGACCCGCCCGCCGACGCGCTCCGATTCGCCGGGGAATTCCTCGGCCACGGCCAGGAGCCGGCCCAGCATGACCGCGTCGGCGCCGGCCGCCAGCGCTTTGACGATATCGCCGGAGTAGCGGATGCCGCCGTCGCCGATGATCGGAACGTCGTGCTCGCGGGCAACCGAGGCCGCTTGCATGATCGCGGTGAGCTGCGGCACGCCCACGCCGGCCACGATGCGCGTGGTGCAGATGCTGCCGGGCCCGATCCCCACCTTGACCCCGTCCGCTCCCGCTTCGATGAGAGCGGCGGTTCCCTCGGCCGTGGCGACGTTGCCCGCCAGAATGTCGATCGAATCGCCGTACGAGGCGCGGTAGCGGTGCAACGCCTCGATCACGTTGCGGGTGTGGCCGTGGGCCGTGTCCACGACGAGGGCGTCCACGCCGGCGGCGACGAGCGCCGCCGCACGGGCGATTGAGTCCGTGCCGACGCCAACCGCGGCAGAGACCCGCAAACGGCCGCGAGCATCGACGTTGGCGAGAGTGGCATCGCCGGGGACCTGGGCCGCCTTCACGGCCGCCACTTCTTCAGCCTGTCGCTCGGGCGCTTGATTGCGGTGGATCACCCCGATGCCGCCTTCGAGGGCAATGGCTATGGCCATTCGATCCTCGGTGACGGTGTCCATGGCGGCGCTCACCACCGGGGTGTTGAGCGCGATATGACGCGAGAAACGGCTCACGACGACGGCGTCGCCCGGCAGGATCTCGGAATACTGCGGGATCAGCAGAACGTCGTCGAAGGTGAGCCCGACAATCGGCTCGATCGACATGGCGCCCGCAGCCCCGGCCGTGCCGTCTGCAGTTTGCGTCGTCATCTGGCCTCCATCCTCGCTTCGCCGCCCGTTTCGACGCCGGATCGATCGACGCGCCGTCCGGCGATCCGCGCCGCCTGACTTACGCCGGATCCGCGTTTCGGTTGGGCGCAATTCTACGGAGCGGCGCCACTACCCGTCCGATCGATCCGCCCGGCCGCGTGGACACCCGTCGTCACAATCCGGGCCGATGCCACGCCAATCCACGAGTTCCTCGCCGGCCGTTCGCATGCGCTCCGGGCCGGGTCCGCGTAGCCTTTGCCATCCAGGAGGTGTTCGTGGAACAAAGGCGGCTGGGGGATTCAGGTCTGCTGGTTTCAGCCGTGGGACTCGGCACCAACAACTTTGCGGGCAGGTTGCACGACGAAGCGGCCCGCCTGGTCCTCAACGAGGCGTTGGAACAAGGCGTGACCTTCATCGACACCGCGGACGTATACGGCCGCGGCTCCGAAGAGGGCACCGGCGGCTCCGAGAGTCAACTCGGCCGCCTGCTCGCCGGACGGCGCCATCGGTTCGTCGTCGCCACGAAGTTCGGCATGCCGATGAGCGAGCTGACTCTCGAGCGGGGCGCGTCGCGGCGCTGGGTCACGACCGCGGTCGAGAACAGCCTCCGCCGCCTCCGCACCGACTTCATCGATCTCTACCAGGTCCACGCCCCGGACCCCGGGACGCCGATCGAGGAGACCCTGCGTGCCCTCGACGACCTGGTTCGATCGGGCAAGGTCCGCTACGTCGGCCACAGCAACTTCGCGGCATGGCAGGTCGTCGACGCCGACTGGACGGCCCGAACCGAGCATCTCGCCCGGCCGATTTCCGCTCAGATGCACTACAACTTGCTGGTCCGCGGCATCGAGGCGGAGGTGATACCGGCCTGCGGCGACCATGGCGTCGGCATCATTCCCTATTTCCCGCTCGAGTCGGGCTTTCTGTCGGGCAAGTACAAGCCGGGCGGCGAAGGCCGCGGCCGGCTGTCGGAGAGTCCCAGGGCCGGCGAGATCATGACGCCCGCCAATTTCGAGCGAGTTGGGCTACTCGAACAATTCGCGCAGGAGCGGAACCACTCGCTGCTGGACCTGGCTTTTGGCTGGTTGCTGAGCCAGCCGATCGTCGGCTCGGTGATCGCCAGCGCCAGTACGCCGGAACAGGTTCGGGCCAACGTGGCTGCGGCCGAATGGCGGTTGTCGGTGGCCGACATGGAGGCCGTCGCGGCGCTCTGAGCCGCCGCCCCGGTTGAGTGATCGGGACGCCGCCGGATCGGGCGTCGGTCAGATCTTCGGCAGCGGGCGGCGAGCTGCCAGGTCGTTCCGGAGAGCGCGCCGCGATGCCGTGATTTCCTCCAGCGGATCCGCGTCGCAAGCCCATGTCTCGTAAACGCCGGCACAACTCGGGCATTCGTAGACACCCCGGCTGCCGACGTCCGGGTAGCGGCGCCACGGCTGCGCGACGTAGAGGACCTCGACCAGGATCAGCCACGCCCCGCACGAAGGACAGAGATCCCGGGTGAGGCTGGTCATCACGGCATCGTAGTCGCGGCCGCGTCCGCCGGCGTCGGGGCCGACCCGTAAACGCGGATCTGCCGCTGAGGTCGGGTGTGGGATGATCTACCCGTGAGCGATCTCGCCGACCGCCCCGAGTCTTCCCCCGGGCCGCATCCTCCGGCCCGTCCATTCGGTTTTGCGGCGGGATTGATAGGGCGCAATCCGGACGTCGCCGGTCTCAGCGTGGCCATGCTGCTCGGCGTAGGGCTGCTGATCGCCGGGTTGGAAGTCGTTCGCGTTTCACCCCAATGGGGCTTCAGCTACACCGGGGCAATCGACGGCCTGCTGTCGCAGCTCTCGGTGACCGGACCCGCAGCGATCCTGGTGGCCATCGCGACGACGGCCAACGTCCTGGCCGGGGCAATTCTCCTTCGATTGCTGGGCAGGCCGGCCTTCGGCAGCCCATCGGAACTTGTTCTGGCGGGCTTCGCCGCCGCGGTAGTGCTCGACGCCCTGGCCCTGTTTCTCCTCGGCAGTCTCGGGCTCTTCGGCTGGCCCGAGCTCATGGCCATCCATGCTGCCCTGGCGGCCGGCTACCTGGCCGTCCACCGACGCGAATCACTCCTGGCGGCACCCTTGCGGTTTCGAGTCAGTCGACCCGCGGTGTGGTGGATCGTGGTCGTCGCCGTTTGGGCCGGGCCGCTGATCGTCCAGCTCGCGTCTCCGGCGGTGCCGTTTCAGGATGTCCTGCCCAACCACGTCGCCCCGGTCGAGCATGCCCGAGTCTTCGGCAGCTTCAGCACCCTGACCACGTCGCCGTCGCCGATCTACGGGCCGTCACGCCTGATGCTCGGCTACGTGGCTTTGCTCGGGCAGCTGACCACGATCACCAACCTCGACGCCATCCTGGCCGACGCCGCCTTCGCTTTCCCGCTGACGATCCTCGTGGCCCTGGCGATCCGGCGCCTTGCCGGCGAGTTGTTCGGCGGCAGCGCGAGCTTCTGGGTTCTGCTCACCTTCCCGCTCACGTTCACGTTCATGCGCCTACCCGACAGCCGCGGTACGGTGGTCGTGTTCCCACTCGCGGCATGGGCGCTGTGTACGATCGCGGCGGAGCTCCGCGAGCGATCCGGCGGCGGTGCCGGCGCGGCGGCAGCCCATCGCGCTGGCTCCGACGCCGCGCCACGCGTGTCCGACGACGGCGCGCTCCGCGACGTGAGCTCGTCGCGCCTGCCCGACCTGGGTCTCACTTTCGCGATCGGCGGCGCGTTCCTCGTTCATCCGCTGGTCGGCCTGGTGGCCGCCACGGCCGCGGCCGGGGCCCTGATCCTGTATCCCGGCCGTCTGGCGCGCGGACTCGTACCGGCTCTGGGAGCCGGCGCAGTGATGGCGGTGCCGCAGATACTGACGATGGGCGCCATCGACGCCCCTTCCTGGGTGGGCGCCGTGTGCCTGGTGGGCGCCGTGGCCCTGGCTTTCGGACTGGCACGCGCCGCCGCCGCGCTGGCGCCGATCGTCCATGGCGCAGCCCGCTTCACGACTTCGGATTGGGGCCGCGCGGCCCTGGTCGCCGCCGCAATCGTCTCGCTTCTGATCTTAGCCAGGATCCACATCCCCGCCTCTCTCGACCCCACCCAACCGGCCGACCCGGCCGGCGAGCTCATGCTCGACTTCCCGTACCTGGTATGGCTGGCGCTCGGCGGCGCGATCCTGGCGGCGTTCTCGACTCGACGTCTGGGCCGTGGCTGGATCGTGCTCGGCTGCGGCATCGCCGCCGGGTTGGCGGCCTGGACCGCCTCGGGCTTCGTCGGCTACGCCGATCTGACACAGCAGGCGGTCCACTACGAAGTCCCCAAGTCGGTCGAATACTGGCTGCCGGTGATGCTGGCCCTCGGGGCCGCGGGCGCCCTCGCGGCTGTGTGCCGACTGCGGGGCCTTGGTCCGTTGCGTCCACCGGCGATCGCGCTGTTCCTGGCGGTGGCGATGTTCCCGATCACGATGCCGCTCACGACCAACGTCCAGATCGGCGAGCACCGAGGCGCCGAGTCGGTCGGGCTGGCCCTGCGAGAGGCCCAACTCGGATACTGGGCCGGTTATCCCGACGCTCGGCGCATCATCGACCTGCCGCGTCAGCAGGTGGTCGATTACCTTCGCGCGGAGGAGGAAGCGGGGCGCCTCGGTCCCTCGACTCGGGTGCTGCACATCGCCGACACTTTCCAGCAGTGGGCGTCCGTGCCGATCGGGGTCTTCACCGGCGCCATCGAGACTTCGGTCTCTCAGCATCCCGAGCTGAGCATCCACACCGAAGGCGGCCGCCTGCTCGGGTTCGACCAGCTGGCGACCCAGGTCTCGTCGGGATACGGCTACGTGGTCCTCGAACCGTCCCAGCTCACCGCGGCGCATCTGGCCGCGGCGCAGTCGGCGCTTGCGACCGCGGGGTACCACCAGGTCTGGTCGAACTCGCAGGCGACGGTCTATACCCGAACCTGAACCCATGCCGCCAGCCCCCGGCTGGAGCCGGCCCAATCGCGACCGAACCCGCCACGTTCGCGCCCGGCTCACGCGGGTCATGCCTCGATGTGGATCGAGACCGTCGCCTGCATGGCATGGTGAGCGCCGCCGCACTGGCCCTCGGTGAACTCGGCCACGGCCGTGATCGTCCAGTCGCCCGCGGGCAGATGGACAGCCGCTTCTGAGAAGAACGACTCGTAGAAGCTCGCGTCCGGGTCTTCGCCGCTCCAGCCCCCGGACTTCTTGAGCGCCGACACGATCGGTTCGCCGGCGCTGAATTGACGGTTCGTGCAGTCGGCGGTCCAGGCCGGCTCGATCTTCTTGCTGCCGCCGACTTCCGCGTAGCCGAAGTTCAGCGGGCCGCTGCCGGAACCCCAGATCGTCACGGTTCCGAGGCCGTCGTAGGCAAGCGTGGCCGTGCCGTCGATCGCGTCGGTGGTGGCCCAAGTTGCCCTGGGCAGTTCAAATGACAGCGAGTAGTCACCGTCTGTCACGGTCGTCTTCACCGACGCGGGCGTATGAGCCTCCTCACCGGCAACGCAACCCGCGGCGACTACACAAAGCGCCACCAGCGTCCATCCGAACCGTCCGCCGGCCCCGACCGACCTTCGCATCCCCGTCCGATTGCCCATCGATCGCCCTCCCTGCAATCACTATGCGTCCGGGTGCCCCGTCTCGGATCACGCAGGCACCGGGCCGGGTGGCGCCGGCAGCCTCCCTCCCATCGGCCTCGAGCCTGGTGGAGCCCTCGGATGTGGGCGAGGCCGTCTGCAGCTCCGGCCGGTATTCGACGGACCCGCCCGCCCCTGCTCGCTCGGCCGGGCCGCTCAGTCCGCCGCGGGGGTAGCTTGCCGATGGGGCCCGGGAACGATGAGGACCGAGCACGGCGCATGGTAGAGGACCGCTCGAGCAACGCTGCCAAAGAGCAACCGCTTGAGACCCGTCTGGCCGTGAGTTCCGAGGACGATCAGGTCGGCATCCCAGTTCACGGCCGCCTCGACGAGCCGATGGGCAGGCCCACCGTCCTCGACCAGGCTGTCGGCCTGAATGCCGGCGGCGGTCAAGCCCGCCGCGGTTCGTGCGGCGAGTTCTTCATGCTCCTGGTGCACCTTGGCAATGCTGGGATCCAGGAATCCCCCTCGCGCCGCCCCCTGCAGCCAAGAATTGGTCTGGGGATCGATATCGGCGACGCTCAACACCCGCACCCGAGCTTTGTGCAGGGCCGACCAGTCACGGATGGTGCCGGTCGCAACGGAGGCACTGGACGAGCCGTCCTCGGCCAGCAGGATGCGGTCGATCCGATCGCGCCGTGCCACCAGCACGGGCAGGACGCTGTGATCGACGACCTCGGCCGAGACCGATCCAAGGATGGCCGATTCGAACGGCCCCCGGCCGCGATTGCCCAGGACGATCACATCCGCGCTGAGAGTCGCCGCTTGATCGAGGATCGCCGTCGCAGCCCGGCCCAGCACGACATGCGTCTGCACCGTGATGTCCGGTGACGCCAGCCGCCGCGCGACGACAGTAGCCAGGCGCCGCGCTTCGGACTCCATGGTCCGCTCGATCTCGTCGATCACGTCGGCCGACAGGACTACCCCCGGCATGCTGAAGATTGCGGTGGCTCCGGGATAGGCGGTCATGACATGGATCGTGCTGCCCATCGGCCACGCCAGGTTTCCCACCAGCGACGCCGCGCAGTCGGATGACGTCGAGCCATCTACGCCCAAGAGAACCCGCATGTCCAACTTCCTCTCTGACGTCGACAACTCCCGCCAGCACTTCAGGTGACGACCATGAAGTCGCCGGGCGACATGCAGGCCGAAGCCACCCTGCCCGCGCCTACTTCGTAATTGGGTGGGCAGTCTCAGTAGACCACTTGTATCCGCATCTCTGGCACTCGTAGTGGAGGTGCGGCTTCAGGATCTCGCCGGCGTGCTCGTCCTCGCAATAGGTAGGCCGAACGGACAACTCCTCGCAGGCATCACAGACCTGTTCTTGCATGTACGGCTTCAGCTCCATGAGAGTCCTCTTAGTTCGCTGGCGCGCCCGCTGCAGAAGTCGATCCGGGCCATCGCGCTTGGGACCGAGCGAGCTCTGGACCGGCCGAGTACGAGCGACTATTGCGCCAAAACTCTGTCGCTCGGGCGAGCTCGGATGGCGAGTGTGCAGCGATAAGTCGATCGCGCCGAGCCTGGCACTGGGCGATCGAGGCAGCGCTCCGGGGCCCTGGGCGAGACCAAAGCCCGGCGGAAGCGGCCTCCTCGGTCGCCCCGAGTGGAGGTAGATCGTCGGCATCGAGCGCAGCGTCCCCAGCCAAGGGACGACCGGGTTATCCGGACCGGGTGTCGACCCGGCCGACACACGCACGCCGGCGCTCGACTCACCCCATCGATTGTCGAACGCATTGCGGATCGTGCCGGCCGGGTCGACTCGAGGCAGCCGAAACCTGTGGGCCCCGACAGGCGACTCTCGCCTGCCCCGTCTGCTCCGAGCGCTACTTGGCATCGCGCTCCAGCAGGACCGGCAGCGCCTTGGTTTGGAACGCCGCATGAGCCATGAGATCTACGCTCACGACACGCCAGCCGTCCTTGGCGAACTCATTTAGGCGCTCTACCAGCTGATCGAGGCGGGACTCGGGCTCGTCCTTCCACTGCACCATTTCGACCTTGTACTCCACACGCCCCATGACTGTCTCCTTTGAGACTCCTGGCTCTCCGTCGGACCCGTATCTGCAAGCCCCTTCGAGCCGTGGCAATCGGTTTCCTGACGCAACTGTGCGCTCCGACCATCGCGCCGTCATGACGCTTCGTCATCGCGTCTTCCTGGTCGGCGAGGACGATCAGACCTATGTCAGGTCATAACCGGTAAGCACGTTCGCTCCGCGACCCCGGGTCGCCGCCCAGATCCGGCGCACCGGCTCGGCCAATCCCCGTGCGTGTTCGATCCGGCTGAGACGCAGCAAATCAGGTGGCCGGTAGTTCGACCCGGAAGAGGCGGTCATCCCCGGCCTGGGCATCCTCCGTCCCGGCTGCAATGAAACAAACGCCTGTCGACGACCACGTAGCCATCTCCAGACTCCCATTGAGCGGTATCGACGCGGATGAACCGCCCCGACGCACGACCGCGGTCGTCGGCAGAGTCGGATTGTCCGAGTTCTGATTCGCTGCCGGTAGCGTCGCCACATCGCCCGCATTGGGCCCGAAGATGGCCCAATCGAAAGCATCGGGAACAACGGTCGTCCCGGTCGGGGTCCAGAGGGAGACCCGTTGGTCCCCACCCACGACCACGAGCGACCCGTCGGCGGTCCAGCCCTGCGGTCGGGCAGTGATCTGAGTGGTCTTGCCGTCCGAAAGGTCCAGGGCGGTCCCGCCCGACGTGGCCAACTTGCTGTCATCGGGCGACAGATAGACGTCCATCCGCACGTCGGGGAACTGATGCGCGAGGACGACTCGCCCGGAGACTGGCTCGAGGACCGTCAGGGTTCCCGAAATAGGTCCACCAACTCCGCCGCCGCCAGTCGGGCTCTCGCTGATCAGGGCAAGCAGCCTGCCATCCGGCGACCAGGCCACAGGCTCGCCAAATCCAGTGATCGATTGCCCGAGCTGCCCAGCAGACCAGATCCGGAAGCCCACGTCGGACGCCATGGTGCTCCCGGTGACAGGCGCCATCAACGCGACCGAGCCGTGGCCGTTCCCGAGTATCCCGCCGAACGTGCCAGGCAAGGAGGCGCTCGCCGTTCCGTCTGTGGAGTGGCTCGCGACCGTTCCTTGGGCAGTGTCGTTCGGTGTGACAACGAATGACATAAGGTGCGTGTCGTCCACCCAGGTCGCCTCGAAGGCGTCGAAAGAGCCGACCGTCTGGCCGGCGAGATCGAGGATGTCCGCTCGCCCGCTGCCAAACACTCCACCCCACGTCAGAACGGCCAGATGTTCCCCATCAGGCGACCAGTCGAGGCGCTGGATACGGTTCGCGGTGTCGACAACGGTGACGCCCGGCGGTAGCGACCCACTCGGTGACCGCTGGCCCGGCGTCGCCGACTGACTCGGTAGCGCGGTGTTCGTTGCTCGCGTGCTGGCCTCGCTCGGGGTGGTCTGAGGCGAACTGCCCGAGGAGCCGCACGCGGCGACAGCCAATGCGGCCGCCAGGATTGCTGAACGTTCGAGTCCGCGGATTTTGCCCATGGCCAGGATCCCCCCTATGCGTCGTGTCAGCTTACGGCCTTACAGCGCGGTCAGACGTTGGATCTTGGGCCGCTGTGAGCCGCCTGCAATGTCGCCTGTGCCTCTTCGGGGAAAGGGTCCGATGAGGACGCCCTGCTCGCCGCTCGTCTGATAAGCCCCGGTGAAGCCTCGCCTGCGATGCTCTGCCGGTGCTTCCGTCTTCCGTCGCCGAACGACTCGACCGGCTCGCGCCCGACCAGCGCGAGGCGGCCACGGCGCCGCCCGGGCCGGTGCTGTGCGTGGCTCCGGCGGGAAGTGGCAAGACCACCACGCTTGTGGCCCGGATCGCATGGCTCGTGGCCACTGGAGTAGATCCCGCGACAATCACCGCGGTCACGTTCAACAAGCGGGCCGCGGACGAGATGGCCAGCCGCGTGGACGCTGCGCTGGAGCCGCTCGGGCTGACCGCCGGAGCCGTCCGGGTCAAGACGTTCCACGCGCTCGGGCGCGAAATACTCGCCGACGGCGGCGAGCGCGTCGAACCGCTGCTGGACCGCGAGGCCGTGCTGCGTGACATCTGGCCCGACATCGAGCGCGGCGCGATCCGCCGTCTCGACGACGCCTTCAGCCGGCTCAAGCTGGAGATAGGCGTCACGGCACGAGAGGTCGCCACCGACACCGCGCCCGGACCGGTCGCCAGGGCATTTCTCGCGTACGAGGCCGCCATCGAGGACGCCGGTGGGCTCGACTTCGATGACCTGGTGGCCCGGGCGGTCCGGCTGCTCGGGGCCCGTCCTCCCCTTCTTCGCCGCTGGCGCGCCAAATGCGAGCACCTGCTCGTGGACGAGACTCAAGACGTGGACCGAACCCAGCTCCGGCTCGCGCTCCTTCTGGCCGCCCCGGCCAACCACGTGTTTTTCGTTGGAGATGATGATCAGACCATCTATGGCTGGCGCCTGGCCGACGTGAGGCGCGTCTTGGCCCTGGCCGATTCGCTGCCGGGCCTCCGACGTATCGACCTGACGGTCAACTATCGCTGCCCGCGGCCCGTGGTGGAACGGGCCGTGCGGCTGGTGGCCCACAACGACGAGCGATTCGTCAAGACGATCCGGGCTGGGCCGGCCGCCGAAGGCAAACTGGTCCTCGCTCCCGACGCGTCGGACGAGACGGTCCGCATCAAGCGCGTCTTCGACAGCTGGCCGGACGATGGTGCGACGCGGGCGATCCTGGCTCGAACCAACGCCGAACTGCTTCCTGCCGCCGCCGTCGCTCTGGAGATGGGCCTTCCGTTTCGCGCTCCGCGGCTGCGGTTCCTGTCGGAGGACCGGCGAGTGGACGCGCTCCTCGACGCGGCCTCGGCGTTGGATGGCCCCGCCGGCCCTGCCCCGCTGCCACGTCTCGTGGCGCTGGCGCGCGCCGGCGTGGACGGAGTGGCGTCGCCGGAGGGTTCTCAGTCGGACGTCGCGGCCGCGGGCGCAGCCGACTCCGAGCGAGGCGACCGTCGCGACGCCGAGGAGTCGAGCGGCGTCGCCATCGAGGAGTTGCTGTCGGGCCTCGTGGGCTGGGCGGCGCCCTACGGAACGCTGGCGGACCTGGGCGCCGCGCTGGTTCGGCACCGGCGACTCATCGCGGAATTGCGCCGTGACGATGCGCTACTGACGCTCGCCACGGCGCACTCCACCAAGGGTCTGGAGTTCGATCACGTGGCTGTGATCGGCATGGATGCCGGCCGGTTTCCATCGGCCCGCTCCCTGCGCGACGCGCCGGAACCGATTTCGGGCGCTAGAGGAGGAACGACGTCTCGCCTACGTCGCCTGGACCCGCGCCCGCAAGTCGCTGACTCTCGTCTACGACCCGACCTCGCCCTCGCAGTTCCTCATGGAGGCGTTCACTGATACCGAGTTGGGCGTCGACCGCGACCGCCCGTGACGGCAGCGGCACCGACCCGGCCGCCCGCCTCATGGTTCCGAGATGACCCGGCTGTTCAGGAAGCGGTCGTGCAGCCCACGCAGGCTTGGATCGGCCGAGGTCGTATAGAGGAGGTAGGCGGACCAGCCGGCCGCAACGAACAGCATCGGTGCCCGGACCCCTTCCGGGACGATCGTGACGAGGGCGAACGGTCCCTGGAGAATTGCCCACCGAACAACCGCGTCGAGCCACGAAAGCGGCTTGCCGGTGGTTACGTCGGCGACGCGCAGGTGCATCAAGCGCTGGGCCAGAGTGCCGCGCACCAGTGCCCAGCCTGCCGAGAAGTAGGCGAGCTGCAGGAGACCGCCGGCCAGGCCGATCAGGATGTAGGTCCGCTCGTCGAACGTCGTAGTGCCGGCCGGCAGCATCGCCGCGGCTATGATCGAAGCGATCAGCTCGTAGACCGTGTATACGACGATGCAGTCGATCAGGTAGGCGGACATCCGGCGTCCCACCGTGGCGATGAACGGCTTCGGCGCGGCACCGTCCTTCGGCATCGCCCAGGCAGGGCCCGCGGCGGTCGGCCCCGTTTCGCCGAACCCCATGCCGGAATCCGGGGCGCCTGGGGCGCCGGGTGCGCCGGACGGCCAGGCCTCGGGCGTCAACTCGCCCGGTGGACTCTGCGAAGGCGGAAGAGCTCCCGGCAGGGGTTCCGGCCCGGCCCCTGAACCCGCCCCGGGCGGCGCCAGGAAGCCGGGCATGAGGTAGTCGGCCTGCGGGCCGACGGCGGGAACGTAGCCCGGCGGATAGGCCGAGCCCACCCAGGCGGGAGTGCCCTTGCCGACCACGAGCGACTTCGCCAGCCGATCGTGTAGACCCTGGTGGGTCGCACTGGCGGCGGTCGAGGTCAACAGGATCACGGGCCAGGCGACGACTACGAGCACGATGACGAACAGGATCGTCGACCAGGTCGACAGCCAGACTTCGGTGGGTCCGCCCGCCCGCGGATCCAGGACGTCGGACCAGGGCACGGAGGTTTCGTAGGCGAAGATCGCATACAGAAGCGCCGCTCCCGCGGCGAGCGGGATGCCGAGAGCCGCGATGGCCCTCACCAGCGCGCGCCCCAGGCCGAGGTTCCGTCCCGTGTCGGCCGAACCGACCTGCAGCGAGAGTAGCCGCTGGCCCGGCAGTCCCCTGAAGCGCCACCACGAAATCGTGGCATAGGCGATGCTGAGGCCCACGAGCACTGCGAGCATACCCGCCAGAAGAGGGAGATTGGCTTCGTATGGCGCGACCGTCGGCATCGTCAGGGGCGACGCCTCGAGCTGCCTTTCAGCCTCCGGGTTGATGCTCAGGGCGCCGACCGCGACCGCGAGCATCCAGAACCCGAGCTGGAGGCCGCCCAGGATCAGCGTGTCGATGAGCCAGGCACCGACCCGGGCGCCCATACCCGCCACTCGCAAGCCCGGCGGCAGCGGCGCGAGGCCTCGTCCGGCCGAGAGCGAACGCGTCATGACCGACACCCGGCCGGGCCAGGCGACACGGGCACGGCCTGGCGTTGCTGCAGTTCCGGGTGGGCGATCGGCTCCATCCATCGAGGATAGCCCACGCACGCCCGCGTGACCTCCCGACTCGGCATTTCGCCGCGACCGGATGTCGCAGGTCCACCCACGGCCTGCTACTGACCGGGGCGGCTACCTCTCGGCCAGCTCGCGGGCCAGCGCCTTGCGCAATCGATCGAGCTGGTCGAGGAACGGTTCGGTGAGTTCCGCCGGCAGGAATTCGCGGATCGATTCCTTTGCCCCGTAGGCCGCCCTCGCACGCTGGACGACGACTCGCAACTCGGTCAGTCCGGCGTCGCGGAGTTGCTCCGGCAGGGGCGTGAGAAAGTCGACCCAGCGCTGCGAACCTCGCTCGCGGGCACGTTCGAGGAGTTTCTCGGCGGTCCGGGCCGCGGTCAGGGCAGCTTCGTCCACGACCGGCACCTCGTGGCGGGCCGGCTCCGGCGGTCGTGCCAAGTCAGGCCAGGTAGCGCTGTTGCTGCTCCGGCGCGTTCGTCTCGCGAACTCCGGAAACGATCAGGGGCAGCCGCTTTCGCTCCGACCCGCCGATGGTTATGCGGACCGAATACTCGCCGGCAGCCTTGATCGTCATGTTCCACAGATCGATCGAGATCGTGAGCACCACGTCGCTGGCGTCGGCCGGGCCGTGCGAGACGACCTTGCCGGTGGCGGTGGCGACATCCCCGCCGTCGGGCGCGGTCACGATGAAGCCCAGGTCGTGGTCGCGATTGCGCTCGACCGAAGTCAGGCGAAGGCCGACGACCAGCGAGAGGTGCGGGTGCACGAATGGGAAGGCGGGGCCGGTCAATCTCGTGACGCCGCCTCCAAGGACGTAGAACTTGGATCCGGGGTGGACTTCGGCGGCATCGGCCAGGAACGCGTACTCGACTTCGGGCATGGTCCCATCGTATCCGACCGGGACCATATGGCGGGCTACTGGTTGACGAGCGGTTGTGCCCCGTCGAAATCAGCCTGTAGAGTCGCCTGCAATTTCGTCAGTTCGCCGTTGACGTCGACTCCAGCGGTGGTCTGCAGCTTGGTGAAGAACGCTGTGTAGTCGCTTGTCGCCTGCACGTCGGCGGGCAGAGCCGCCTCATCGCTCGGGATGGCCGGCACTTTCGCCATCTCGGTCAGGACCGACCAGTCGACGTGGTTGCCGGGGAAGATGGAGGCCAGCGAAGCGTCCAGGGCGGTGAAATAGGCGGCCTGATCGGCCGTCTTGGCCGGCTCACGCCCGTAAGACTTGAGCAGCGTGGCGTCGGCCGTGATCGCAAGCATCACCTTGAACGCGGCATCGGGGTTCTTGCTGGCCTTGGTGATACTGAACGTGTCGGCGTCCAGCGGTGAGGTGGTATTGCCCTTCCACGACGGAATGACCCCGATGTCCCAGGACTTGACCTTGGAACTCGCCGCCGAGGCCGCGATGGAACCGATGCCGGAACTCCAGGCCGCGTTCATGGCCAGGTTGCCCGATGACATCGAGTTTCCTTCCGCCAGCACGTCGCTGCTTTCGGCGGTCGCGCTCGGAACGTAGTGGCCGGTCCACATGGCGCTGTAGAACCAGTTCATGCCGTCGGCCCATGTGGCGGGGATCTGAGCCGTCTTGCCGTCCGACGCAAGGAAGGTGCCGCCGCCGAAGAGCGAAGCCACGCGGCGCATGTCGGCGCCCTGGAAGTCCATGCCGTACTTGACGATATTGGCCTTGTCGAAGCCCGCGTCCGTGGCTTTCTTGCCGGTCTTGTCTTGCGTGAGCTGGGCGGCGAGCTTGCCCAGCGTAGCCCAGGTCCAGTCCTGACCGTTGTACTGGTCGCCGACCTTGGTCGGCAGGGCGGGCAGGCCGGCCTTGGCGAAGATGTCCTTGTTGTACCAGATGAAGCCGGGCGAGATCAGGTACGGCAGGCCGATCTGACCCCCATCCGGTACTTGCAGGAACCTCAGCAGAGCTGGGTCGTAGGCTGACAGGTCAACGTTGTTGTTGTGTATCTCGGAGCTCAGATCCAGCAACAGATCGTCGAAACCGCTGCGGGACCCGACGCCGACGGGTCCGATTATGTCGGGCGAGTTGCCGGCGGCCATCTCGTCCCTGAGGCGATCGGCCGCGACGGCGCTGGGCACGACCTCGAGCTTGATCAGGATGCCGGCCTTGTTGACGGCGTTGTAGTTGGCCACGAAAGCCTTCTCGGCGTTGACCTGCGCGGCCTCCGTGCCGAGCGGATCGAGACCGACGAACCAGCGCACCGTCGCGGTGGTGCCGGGCGCCGGTGGCGTTGCCGGAGCCTGGGTCACGATGATGGTCTCCGGCGTGGGAGTCGACGAATTGCAGGCGCCCAGTACAAAGGCCGGGACGGCTGCCATCGTGATCAGGCGCAACGCTCGCCTACGCATTGAGCTCCCTTCTGCCAACCCGGATCGCTCAGAAGTCCCCACTTGGGCGCGATCGAGTCGGCATTCCAATTCAGCGGATCCGGACGCCGCGAACCAATGACGGAAGGCCCGCAGAGTCGTTGAGCCCGACGATAGCGACTTCCGCCGGATCGCGTCGCCCCCAGGAGTCCTGCCGGCCGCCCCGGGCGCTCGGCTCCGCGGCGGTCAATCGGTTGAGTGGCGCGTTCCGGCCGCGGCGGCCCGCTTCTCCGGAGGCGCGATTATCTCCATCGGAGCGGGCTCCGGGGTCTGGGGCAGATGCCCCACGGCCTCGGCGAACGTGACCGTCGAGAGCGGCACGAGCGGCTCGCCGCGAAGGACACGGCCCAGGTACTCGCCCGTGGACGGATCCCGGCACTCGGCCACGTGCTCCGGCGTTCCCTCGGCGATGACGTCCCGCCACGGTCGCCGCCTTCCGGCCCCAGGTCCACGATCCAGTCCGCGGTCTTGATCACGTCGAGGTTGTGCTCGATGACGATGACGGTGTTGCCCGCGTCGACGAGCCGGTGGAGAACCTGCAGCAGCTTCTCGACGTCCGCGAAGTGCAGGCCCGTCGTCGGCTCGTCGAGGACGTAGACCGTCCTGCCGGTCGCCCGCCGGGACAGCTCGGTGGCCAGCTTGACGCGCTGCGCCTCGCCGCCCGACAGCGTCGTTGCCGGCTGGCCGAGGTGGACGTAGCCCAGGCCGACGTCGTTGAGCGTCTGGAGCTTGCCGCGGATCGGGCACGGCCGAGAAGAACTCGAGCGCCTCCTCGATCGTCATCTCGAGCACGTCGGCGATGGATCGGCCCTTGTAGTGGATCTCGAGCGCTTCGCGGTTGTAGCGCTTGCCCTTGCAGACCTCGCAGGGCACGTAGACGTCCGGCAGGAACTGCATCTCGATCTTGATGATCCCGTCGCCCTTGCAATTCTCGCAGCGGCCGCCTTTGACGTTGAAGCTGAAGCGGCCGGGCTTGTAGCCGCGGAGCCGGGCCTCGGGAACGCCGGCGAAGAGCTCGCGGATCGGGCCCGAAGACACCCGTGTACGTGGCCGGATTGGAGCGAGGCGTCCGGCCGATCGGGCTCTGGTCGATCTCGATGACCTTGTCGATCGCGGCCACGCCCTCGAGCGGTCGTGCTCGCCGGGCTCGTCGCGCGAGCCGTAGAGGTCGCGGGCCAGCGCCCGGTACAGGACCTCTGCCACGAGCGTGCTCTTGCCCGAGCCCGATACGCCGGTGACGACGATGAAGCGACTCGAGCGGGAACGCGACGTCGATGTTGCTTGAGGTTGTGCTCGCGCGCGCCGCGGACGACGAGCGAGCTGCCGCTGCCCCGCCGGCGGCGAGCCGGGATGGGCACGACTGCAACTCGCCGCGCAGGTAGGCCCCGGTGATGCGAGCGCGGCTCCGCGAGGACGGCCTCGAGCGATCCGGCGGCGACCATCTCGCCGCCGTGCTCGCCGGCGCCGGGCCCGATGTCGACGACCCAGTCGGCCGTGCGGATCGTCTCCTCGTCGTGCTCGACGACGATCAGCGTGTTGCCCAGGTCGCGCAGACGGGTCAGCGTGGCGATCAACTTGGCGTTGTCGCGCTGGTGCAGGCCGATCGACGGCTCGTCGAGGATGTACAGCACGCCCATGAGGCTCGACCCGATCTGCGTCGCCAGCCGGATGCGCTGCGCCTCGCCACCCGAGAGCGTCTGGCTGGTCCGATCGAGCGTCAGGTAGTCGAGGCCGACGTCCACCAGGAAGCCCAGCCGCGAGCGGATCTCCTTGAGCACCTGGCGCGCGATCGTGGTCTCCCGCTCGTCAGCCGCGCGGGCAAGGCCGCTCGACGAAGTCGAGCGCGCCGGTGACCGAGATCGTCGAGACGTCGGCAGATGTTCCGCCCGTCGACGGTCACGCGAGGGCCTCCGGCCGAGCCGCTTGCCGCCGCACGCGGGACACGGCCGCTCGACCATGTACCGCTCGAGTCTCCGACTTGATGTACTCCGAGTCCGTCTCGCGGAACCGCCGCTCCAGGTTGGGCACGAGGCCCTCGAACGTGGCCCCGTACGTGTTCTCGCCGCGGTCGTGCCGGTAGCGGACGACGACCCGCTCGCCACGTCCGCGAATAGAGGAGGTAGTCGAGCGCTTCCTTCGAGAGGTCGCGACCGGGGCGTTTAGTCCGGAGCCGTGCCGTCGGCGACGCGTCGATGATCTTGAGCTGCCAGGAGTTCTCCATCGGCATCCGCGTCCACGGCTGCAGGGCGCCGTCGCGCAGCGCGAGGATCGCGGTTCGGGATGAGCCGGGACGGGTCGATCTCGAGCCGCACGCCGAGCCCGGTGCACGTGGGGCAGGCGCCGTGCGGCGAGTTGAAGGAGAAGCTGCGCGGCTCGAGCTCCTCCAGGATGGTCCCGTCGAAGGGGCAGCTGTATCGCTCGCTGAAGCGCTGCTCCTCGAAGCGGGCGCCTCGCCGTCGCGCGGCACAGGCGCCATCACCATGACACCCTCGCCCAGCCGCAGCGCCGTCTCGACCGAGTCGGCCAGCCGTGTGGAAGGGCGGCGCAGGCTCCCGGGTTCGGGATGATCGGGCGGCCTTCGTCATCTGGGCGGCACCGGCCGGCTCGTCCTCGTGGCGGACGATGAAGCCGGTCGACCACGACCTCGATCGTGTGGCGCTTGTACTTGTCGAGCGGCCGCACCTCGTCGAGATCGATGGAGTTCGCCGTCGACGCGAACCCGGACGAAACCCTGGCGGCGAGCCGCCTCGAAGACGCGGTCGCCCTCGGTCTTGCGGTCCTTGACGAGCGGGCCGAGCACGAGCAGCCGCGTGCCCTCGGGCAGCGCGTGGATGCGGTCCACGATCTGCGGCACGCTCTGGCGGGCGATCTCGCGGCCGCAGACGGGGCAATGCGGGTGACCGATCCGCGCGAACAGGAGGCGCAGGTAGTCGTAGATCTCGGTGACGGTGCCGACCGTGGAGCGCGGGTTGCGGCTGGCGCCCTTCTGGTCGATGGAGATCGCGGGGCTCAGCCCGTCGATCTGGTCGACGTCCGGCTTCTCCATCTGGCCGAGGAACTGGCGGGCGTACGCGGACAGGCTCTCGACGTAGCGGCGCTGCCCCTCGGCATAGATCGTGTCGAACGCCAGGCTCGCACTTGCCGCGCCCGGACAGGCCGGTGATCACGACCAGCCTGATCCCGCGGCAGCTCGACGGTGACGTTCTTGAGGTTGTGTTCGCGTGCTCCGCGAACGACGAGCAGATCCTGCGGCATACCCGTCCAGTGTAGCCGCTCCCGTCGAATTCGAACAGACGTTCTACGCGATCGCCGGCGCGCGCACGGGCCGTCAGGCGCGACGCCGGTCGGGGCCGTGGGCGGTCATCGTGGCACGAAAACCGGTCGAGTCGTGTCAGGAATGCCCGATCTGGAACGACCGCCGCGGGGAGGGGTGGCTGCGGGAGCGCCGGTCGATCAGGGTTTGCGATCCAGGAACTCGACCTCGCCGCTCTCCACGTGATAGACGGCTCCAACCACCGTCAGGCAGCCGTCGTCCACGCGATGACGGATCGGTATGGACCACGTAACGAGTTGCTCCATCGTTCGGCGGACGTTCATTCGGACGGCGTCGGTCCAGGGGTCGGCCGACGAAACGCTCGTCCAACTCAGGTGGGAGCGGATCGAGGCGAGCAGCGAACTCAGGTGCATCGAACCGGCCGTGTCTGGCGGCACCTCCGCGCCGGGTGGCGGCGTGCCCATGGCAGCCGCGATTCCGCCGCATTGGGTGTGACCAAGCACCACGATGAGTGGGCAGCCCCATCTTGCGATGGCGTACTCGATCGTCCCGATTTCCTCGTTGCCGGCCACGTTCGAGGCCACGCGAATGACGAACAGGCGACCGATCGTCTCGTCGAAGACCAGCTCGGGCGGCACGCGACTGTCCGAACATCCGAGGACGACGGCGTACGGGTCGGCCCGCGCGAGTGCCTCCACGGCGGCTCGAGGATCGTCCGAGCGGGCGATCGATTCGCGGAACCTTCCATTGCCTGCCAGGAGCTGATCCACCGCGCCCATCGAATCACTGGCCGAGCCGTCACGGCCTGATCGGATCATTCGACCGCCTCCTCCACGACCAGCGCCTGCGTGACTGCGGGTAGCCTCGCCTCGTCGATTTCGGCAGCATACGCGCGGGGGAGTCCGGTCGGCTACGATCCGAGGACATGACTCAGGGAGAGATCCAGGGGGAGACGGGCGATGCCGCGACCGATGGCGCGGCCGCGCGGCCGGCCGACGGCGTGCTGCGAGTAACCGTGGCCAATTCGCGGCGGCAGATGGCACGCGACGGCATCGCAATCGCCGTCTACGCCCTGCCGGTGGGGCTTGTCTTTGGGCTGACCGCGCTCCAAGCCGGCTACTCGCTCTGGGACGTCGTGGCCAACTCCGCGATCGCGTTCGCGGGCGGCGCCCAGTTCGCCGCCGCCGGCCTGATCAAGACGCACGCCTCATGGCTGGCGATCGCAGGCATCGTCGCGCTGGTGAACGCACGCCACCTTCTATACTCGGCCGCGCTCACGCCGTACCTGAACGAGCGGCCGCGACCCGAGCGGGCCGTCATGGCGCAATTCCTGACCGACGAGACGTTCGCTCTCGCGCTGGCGCATTTCCGGCGCATCGCCGCGTTCGACCGGCGGGGTTACTGGATCGCGGCCATGACCATCTTCATACCCTGGCAGGTCGGCTCGACGATCGGGTATCTGGTCGCGGGCGCGGTCGACACGAACAAGCTCGGCCTCGACGTGGCGTTTCCGGCGGCAATGGCCGGTCTCTCACTGGGAATGGTCTCGGGTAGACGCGACGTGGCGGCGGCCCTCGGCGCGGTGGCGGTCGCGGTGGTCGTCGGGCTGGCGGGCGGCGCATCGCTTGGCCTCGTTGCCGGCGCGGTTTTCGGGCCCCTGTTCGGGCTGGCGGTGAAGCCGTCAAGCCACGACGAATCGAGCGCTCCCGAGACGCCCGAACCATCGGCCGAGGCGGGTCTGCCGTGAACGTCGGAGTGGCCCTCGTTCCGCTGGCGCTCTTGATGTGGGCCGTAACGTACCCGTCGCGGGCGCTTCCGATGCTGGCCCCGGGCCTCGAGCGCCTGCCGACCTGGGCGATCACGTACCTGCGACTGGCGGGTCCGGCGGCTCTGGCCGCGCTGGCCGCCAGCGGCTCACTGCTCACCGCCGACTCCCCGCCGCGCCTTCAGCTCGGCGTCCTACCTCTGGCCGTCGCCCTGTGCGTGATCGTCGTGTGGCGGACGAAGCTGCTGCTCGCCGGAGTAGGCGCGGCGGTGGTACTGCTGGCCGTGGCTCGAGCGTTCGGGTTAGCCTGACGCATGGCATTCGAGGGGCCGCGGTTGAGCATTGACGAAGACCCGAAGGTCGTCCGCGTGACGAAGATCGGCCGGCGCCGGGATCTGATGCTGCCCAGCCTGCTGCTCTCGGTGGCGGGCGTGGCCCTGGTCGGGTTCCTCGTGGGTTATCGCGTCGGACCGGGGCCGGCGCCTCAGGCGAGCCCGACGATGGCGGCCTCGGTGTCGCCAGCCGCCGCGAGCGGAACCGGTGCCGACCCGAGTCTGTCGCTGCGTGCCGATGTCACGCCCTGTCCCGGGGCATGCACGAGCGTGTTTCTGGATCTGTTCTCGCCGGCGACGATCGTGCCCGGCTTGCCCGGCGGCGGAGACTGCACGATCCACGACTTCAGCGGTACCGCGCTGGGCAGCCAGGTCGTCCGGAGCTGGTCGATCTATTGCTCACTCGAGATCGGCGGACGGACAAAACTCGTGGATGCGCTGATCAGGGCGATCGTCGGCTTCGCGCCCGGCCCAACCGAAGCCGGCTGGTCGACCGACGAATTCGGGGCGGCCCAGGCCCTGATCCCTTACCAGGACGCGGACTACTCCGGCACTATCACCGTCACCGCCGACGACGTGCCACCCGGTTACGAGATCGTGATCACGATCGTCGAAAGCCCCACGGCACCGGGCACGCACTAGGCGTTGGCGCGCCGCTCCCTCCAGTAACTCCACACGTCGAGGTCCGGCGACGGGTAGCCGTTCGTGGAAAGCACGGTGCAAATCTGCGTCCGATGGTCGTTACCGTGGTGCAGCGCCTGGGCCACGAGCAGATTGGTGGCGTGGGGCAGCCTCGGACGCTCGCCGCGCGGCTCCAGGGTGACGTCTATCGCGTCGATACGGGCGAGGACGACACGCCACCGGACGGCCTGATCACGCAGCCGATCAGACAGCTCGGCGAGAGGCATGGTCTCGGCAGGGCCGGTCCGTGGGGCGGGTGGGTTCCCTTCGAGGTTTGCGAGGTACCGGCCGTCGGCGTCGACCAGATGCGACAGCGTTGCCAGCACCTCGCCGTAGACCCCGGGAGCGCTGGCGGTCAGCGCGGCCTCGGGCAATCCGCGGAGGTGCCGGATCAGCGTTTCGGTTGCCCAGGTATGGTGCTGGAAAGCCTCTTCGAGCGGGTCCATCGAGCCCTCCTGCGGTCGGTGTGGCCTAGCGCCGGCGGCGTCCGCCGCGGCCTGGCGGACGCGTCCCGGTTCTCTTGATGACGTTGGGGGTCACCGTGTGATCCCACGTCGGACGCTCGATCCATTTGGCGGCCCAGCCGTCGTCTTCGTGCTCATCGCGGATGCCCGGCAGCCAATCGGACGCCGTCGCCGCAGCCGCGAGATCGTCGAGACCGGCACCATCGACGGGCTCATCGCCGGCCGGCAGGACCCGGACCTCGGTGACTTCCAGCTCGGGACCCTGCGGCTCGCGGCCTTCCGCGGGCGCTCCCCTATCCCTCCGCCCGGCCATCTGACGAACCGGCTTGATTAGTCGACCCGAACGCGCCGGCGCCGGCCGCTCCCCAGCCGGCCCGGAGGGAGTCCTCGCGGCCCGTTCGGCGGCGCGGGCGATGATCGCCGACTGGTCTTCGTCCAGAACGCGCAGCCGGATGTCCTGGATCTCGTCGCGCAGCGCCGCGGCCCGCTCGAACTCGAGATTCCTGGCCGCCTGCTTCATCTCGGCTTCCATCTGGGCGACGAGCTTCTCGACCTGGCCCTTCGCCATCTCGGTGAACGCGCGCTCCTGGCCGGGCGCCGTGGCGTACGTTCCGTGAGCTTCGGCGACCGCTCGCAGCCGATCGTTGATGTCGCGGATGCCCTTGACGATCGTGATCGGCGTGATGTCGTGGGCGGTGTTGTATTTCTCCTGGATCGTGCGCCGCCGGTTGGTCTCGTCGATGGCGACTCGCATCGACTCGGTGATGTGGTCCGCGTACATCACGACTTCGCCTTCGGTGTTGCGCGCCGCCCGGCCGACCATCTGGATGAGCGACCAGGCGCTGCGCAGGAAACCCTCCTTGTCGGCGTCGAGAATCGCGACCAGCGTCACCTCGGGCAAGTCGATGCCTTCGCGCAGGAGGTTGATGCCGACGATCACGTCGTACACGCCGAGCCGCAGGTCGCGCAGGATCTGCACGCGTTCAAGCGTGTCCACCTCCGAATGGAGGTACTGGACCTTCACGCCAAGTTCATGCAGGTAGTCGGCCAGGTCCTCGGCCATCTTCTTGGTCAGCGTCGTGACGATGGCCCGCTCGCCTCGCTCGACCCGGCCCCGGATCATCTCCAGCAGATCGTCGATCTGGCCTTCGGTGGGCTTGACGGTGATCTGCGGATCGACGACGCCGGTCGGCCGGATCAGCTGCTCGACCACCCGCTCGCTTCGCTCCAGCTCGTACGGCCCGGGCGTGGCGCTCATGTAGACGACTTGATTGAGGCTGGCCTCGAACTCCTCGAACGTCAGCGGTCGATTGTCGAGCGCGGACGGCAGCCGGAAACCGAAGTCGACCAGTATCTCCTTGCGGGTCCGGTCGTTCTTGTACATCCCCACGACCTGCGGGATCGACATGTGGCTCTCGTCCACGACCAGGAGCCAGTCCGGCGGGAAGTAGTCGAGGAGCGTCCAGGGGCGGCTGCCGGCTTCGCGGCCCGAGAGGTGGCGCGAGTAGTTCTCGATGCCCGTGCAGTAGCCGAGCTCGCGCATCATCTCCAGGTCGAAGGTCGTGCGCTGGCGGAGCCTGGCGCCCTCGAGCTCGCGACCCTGCGCCTCCAGCTCGCCGACCCGAACCTCCATCTCCTCTTCGATCGCCTTGACCGCGGCCGCGAGCTTGTCTTTTGGCGTCACGAAGTGAGTGGCCGGATAGACGTTGAGCTCCTTGCGCTCGGCCAGCTTCTCGCCGGTCAGCGGATCCAGCTCCGTGATCCGCTCGACCTCGTCGCCGAAGAACTCGACCCGGACCAGGATGTCCTCCGCCGCCGGGATCATCTCCAGGGTGTCGCCGCGGACGCGGAAGCGGGCACGGCTCAGGGCGGCGTCGTTGCGCTGGTACTGCAGGTCTACGAGCTGGCGAAGCACCGAGTCGCGGCGATACTGGCCGCCGACGCGCAACCGCAGGATCGTGGCCCCGTAATCGATCGGGGCGCCCAGGCCGTAGATGCAGCTGACGCTGGCCACGATGATCACGTCGCGCCGCTCGAAGAGTGCCTTCGTGGCCGCATGGCGGAGCTTGTCGATCTCGTCGTTGCGGCTCGAGTCCTTCTCGATGTACGTGTCGCTGCGCGGCAGGTAAGCCTCGGGCTGGTAGTAGTCGAAGTAGCTGACGTAGTACTCGACGGCGTTGTCCGGGAAGAACTCGCGGAACTCGGAGTACAGCTGGGCGGCCAGCGTCTTGTTGTGGGCCAGGACGAGCGTCGGCTTCTGGTGCTTCTCTATGACCGAGGCGATGCTGAAGGTCTTGCCAGTGCCGGTGGCACCCAGCAGCGTCTGGTGGCGCAGGCCCCTGGCCAGGCCTTCGCCCAGTTCTTCGATCGCATGGGGCTGATCGCCGGTGGGCTTGAAGTCGGCGACGAGCCGGAAATCGGGCACTTCAACCTCGTCAGCGTGGGCCCCCAGTATATCGCCTCCACCCCAATTAGCACGGGCGTTCTGGTAGATGGACTCGCAGCGCGACGACCCGGGACGGCGACCCACCGCGTGGAACACGAGCCGGAATGGATCGGATAATCCGGGCATGACTTACCTTGCTGCCGCCAATCGCTACGACGCCATGCCCTACCGCCGATCAGGGCGGAGCGGGTTGATGCTGCCGGCCATCTCCCTCGGGTTGTGGCAGAACTTCGGCCACGAACGCCCGATCGACGGCCAGCGGGCCATCATCCGCCGGGCCTTCGACCTGGGCATCACCCATTTCGACCTGGCGAACAATTACGGCCTGCCGGCCGGTTCTGCCGAGGAGAACTTCGGGCGGACCCTGGCCACGGATCTGAAGCCTTACCGCGACGAGCTGATCGTCTCCACGAAGGCCGGCTGGGACATGTGGCCCGGCCCGTATGGCGACCGCGGATCGCGCAAGTACCTGCTGGCGAGCCTTGATCAGAGCCTCGGCCGGATGGGCCTCGACTACGTGGACATCTTCTACTCGCACCGGTTCGATCCGGACACGCCGCTCGAAGAGACGATGGGCGCGCTCGACGCTGCGGTGCGGCAGGGCAAGGCGCTCTACGCCGGCATCTCGTCCTATTCGGCCAGGCGAGCCCGCGAAGCGGCGAACATCATGCGGTACATGGGCACGCCGCTCCTCATCTCGCAGCCGTCCTACTCGATGTTGAATCGATGGATCGAAGGCGGACTGCTCGACGCCCTCGGGGAGGAGGGCATTGGCTGCATCGTGTTCTCGCCCCTCGCCCAGGGACTGCTTACGGGCAAGTACCTGGACGGCATCCCGACCGGATCTCGGGCCACCCTGGGCGGCTCGTTGCAGAAGACGTTGATCACGGACGAAACCCTGGCCAAGGTTCGTGGCCTGGCCGAGATCGCCAGGCGGCGGGGTCAGACGCTCGCCCAGATGGCGCTGTCATGGACTCTCCGCGATCCGCGCGTCACGTCCGCTCTGGTAGGCGCCGGCAGCGTCGCGCAGCTCGAGGAGAATCTGGGCGCGCTCGAGAAGCTGGACTTCTCCCCCGCCGAACTCGCCGAGATCGACAAGTACGCCACGGAGAGCGGCATCAACCTCTGGGCCGAGTCCAGCCGCGATTGAGTCGACACGGAAATCGGTCCGGAGATTCGGGCCAACCGGGCCCGAGCTCAAATGAGGCCGGCTCCCCTACTCGAGCGCCGGCCTCAGATCGTTCGGTCCGGTGCGAGCGGCTCAGCCCGGCAGGGCGACCTCGACTTGGACCGCGCCCTTCTTCTCGAGCTTGAAGGCCGCTTTCCGCTGGCCGTCGACGACCTCGTAATCGCCGAGGAAGCCGTTGAAGCGGAGCCGACCTTCGGCGTCGGTCGTCATCTTGGTGGGCTCGAGCCACCATTCGCCTTTGATCAGCCCGAGCATCGCGTCGTAGCTGGGCTTGGGCGAGAAGTCCTTTCGCACGAAGCCGGCCGGGGCGCCGAGCCAGGCCAGGTCGGTCATGTCCCAGTACGTCATCGCTTCGACGGCCGGATGCGACAGAAGAGTCTTGTAGTGGCGGACGACTTCGTCGGCCTGGCGGGCCTCACCTTCGGGCGTGGTCGGCCAGTCCGAGACCTTGTAGTCGTTGAGGTCCTCGATTTCAGGCGGCATGAGGTGGCCGGAGAGGATCGTGGTCTCGGTGAAGTGGATCGGCAGGCCATATCGGGCGAAGCGATCGATGATCTTGAGTGTCTTCTCCTCACCCCAGTAGCCCTGGTGCATGTGGCTCTGCAGGCCGAGCGCATCGACCTTGATGCCGGCTTCCAGGACCGCCTCGATAAGGCATTCGTAGGCGGTCGACATGTCGAAGTCGTTGAGCAGGAGGAACGCGTTGGGATTCGCCTGGCGTGGGGTTTCGAACGCCATGCGGACGGTCGCCACGCGGCCGTTCTGCCAGCAAATGCGCGTGATCCCGTTCTCCCCGTTTTCGAAAACCGGCATGATCACGGCTTCGTTGATGGCGTCCCAGGTGTCGATGACGCCGCGGAAGTCGGTCACTTCCCGGATGGTGCGGGCTTTCTGCGCCGCCAGGATCTCGTCGTTGGAGAGCGGCAGCAGCCAGTCCGGCTGAGTCGTGTGCCAGCAGAGCGGATGGCCCTTGAGCGCGACGCCGCGATCGGCGAACCAGCGGGCGGCCGCCAGTGTGCGCCTGGTGTCCGGCCTGCCGCGTTCGGGCTCGAAGCGCCCCCAGTAGAACGGCAGCGTCGCGAAATTGAACAGCAGCGAGCCACTCCTTCTCGAGCAGCTCCATCTTCTCCTTTTCCTCGCCCTGGAGCTCTCCGTTGGCGAGTGGGATGAACTCGAAGCCGGTGCTGCCGAACAGGAACTTGTGGTTGGTCTGAGCCACGACGACCTGCCGGTTCGCGAGCGGCGCGCCGCCGGCGGTGACGGTCACGGTCGCGTCCGCGGTCCGGTTCTGCTTGATCAGGTCGTCGACAGCCATGTAAGCCATCCTCCGGTGATGAGCACGCCGCGAGGCGACGCGGGCACAGTCGCCCAAACGTAACAGGTCGTGGCGATCGTCGCGTCGACCCATTTTCGGGGGATTCGACGGACCTCGGGCGGACGGACGGCACTCGCAATCGCCGCTTCTCGGCGAGGCTGCCTCGCTACCGCGAGCCTAGCTCGACCAGCCCGACCTCATAGGCCAGTATTGCGGCCTGGACCCGGTTCTGGATCTCGAGCTTGTCGAGCAGCCGGGCGACGTGGGTCTTGACCGTCGTCTCCCCGACCACGAGCGTGTCCGCGATCTGGGCGTTCGACAGGCCGCGAGCGATCAGCTTGAGGACTTCCAGCTCGCGCTCGGTGAGGGTGTCGATGCTGGTGCTGGACGGCGGTCGCGGCGGCGCCTTGGCCACGAACGAGCTGATCAGGCGCCGCGTGACCGATGGCGCCAGGAGCGCGTCGCCCGCGGCGACGACCCGGATGGCGCCCACGAGTTCGCTCGGCGGCGCGTCCTTGAGCATGAATCCGCTCGCCCCGGCCCGAAGCGCGTCGTAGACGTACTCGTCGAGATCGAAGGTGGTCAGGACCAGCACTCGAGCGTGGTACGGGGAGTCGGGTCCGGCCAGCCGGCGTGTCGCCTCGACTCCGTCCAGAACGGGCATGCGGATGTCCATGACCACGACGTCGGGGTGAAGCCGATGGAACGCTTCGATGCCGGCCCGGCCGTCTGCCGACGATCCGCTGCCTCGCGGCCTCAGCCTTTCGAGTCGGCGAAACGAGCCGTCGCCGGACGGACGGGGCGCGTCCTGCGCACCAGGCAGCTGGGAATGGCCGAAGGTCGCCGGCCCGGCACCAGACTCGAACGGACACAGTCGACCTGGCAGGAACGGCCGACGGTCAACAGTCCTGGGGGACCGAGATGATCGACATCCGCCGCGACGAGGAGATCCACGACACCGGGGGCGAATGGTTCCGAGCCCGCTGGCATTTCTCCTTCGACACCTACCGAGATCCCGCCAACGACCACTTCGGCGCAATGCGAGTCTTCAACGACGACCGGCTGATACCCGGCGCAATCTGGCCGATGCATCCCCATCGCGACATCGAGGGCCTGACTTACGTGGTCGAGGGCTCCTTCCGGCACGAGGACAACGTCGGAGGCGCGCCCGGGCCGCTCCCCGCCGGTTCGGTCCAGCGCATGACGCTGGGCTCGGGGGCCCTCCACTCTGAACAGAACGCGTCGGAGACCGAACCGATGCGCTTCATCCAGATCTGGATCCTGCCCGACACGGCCGGCCTCGCGCCCGGCGTCGAGCAGCACGTCTTCACCAGGGCCGATCGCACGAACCGCCTGCTGAAGATCGTGGCTCCCATCGACGAACCCGGCCCGGCGGTGAAGGTTCACCAGAATGCGGCGGTCTACGTCGCAGCCCTGGAACCAGGCTCCGAGGTGACACACGCAATCGGACCGATCCGCGGGGCCTACGTCTACCTCATCGAAGGCGCGGCCACCTTCGACGACAAGGCCGTTGTGACCGGCGCCGCCGCGAAAGTCACCGACCAGGACAGGCTGACCATCCGAGCCACGGCGTCGAGCGAACTCATCCTCGTCGACGTCCCGCTCGAGTTCGCGCCGGTGGGGATCTGGGCCGGCCGAGGCGTCTGACCGCCGTTACCGGACCCGCGAGACGGCAACGAGGGCTACCAGATGAAGCCGGCGCCGACCTGGTTCTGGATTGCCAGGACCATGTCCGATTGGGCTATCACGTGGATCTGGCCGTTCTGGTTGCCGCCGCGGTTGTTGCATGCGCGCCCACACGTGTCGACATACGTGAAGGTCGGCGGGGTCGCCGAGTTGTCGTAGCCCACGATGGCGATGGCGTGGCGAGTATGCGGCGTCGCCGAGCCGGCCTGCCAGTTCGGCAAATTGAAGGTGTCGACGGCACCGACGACCGGCACTCCGTCCCGGCCGACGTCGAGCATCACCGCCGCGGTCAGGTCGCGGGCCAGCGTGGGATCGGGCCGAATCACGAACGCGTAGTAGGCCTCGGTCCAATTGGCTTCATCGTGGCGGGATACCTCCCAGTCCAGTCCGGTCAGGATGGCCGTCGGTGAGGTTCCTGCGGTCGGGTAAAGCGCCTTGCCGTTGCGGGCGAATACGGCGAGCCCGGCCGATTGCCAGGTCGGCGGATTTGCCGCCATGGCCAGGTACATCAGGAAGCCGCGGCCGTGCGCGGTGAAGCCGCCCACCCGGTCCGAACCGGACCAGTAGGTCCCCAGCGGATTGCCGGCGGAAACGGCGATCGTCGGGCCGACGGCGGGCCAGCCGACTCCCTGAGCGAGATAAGGATCGAGGAAGTAGCCGGCGGTGCCGGTCACGTCGGGATAGCCGGTCGCCTGCTGCCAGTACCAGAGCGTCGCGGCCATGGCGCCATCGCCGCACAGGTTCCAGTAGCTCAGGTCGGAGTAGCGGTTGCCCTTCTCGTCGGCGCCGTAGCCGGGCGGCTCCACGATCCAGCGGGTCCACGAGATATCGAGCAAGCGCGTCTCGGGCAACGGCAGTCCCGTCGCCGTGTCGACGAGCGGGTTCGAACCGGCGGGCAGGACCCGAGTCTGACCGCCGACCAGAGCGATACGCCCGGCGGCCTTCAACTCGAGCCAATCGAGCGATTGCTGCGGCACCGGCCGGCGCGGGTCGTTGGTGAAGCTCGGGTCTGTTGGGGCCGCGCCGCGAGCCGGAGCCGGGCTGGGCGTGACGAACAGGTCGACCGACGGGAAGGTCGGGGCGCCCAGGCCCGGATCGACGGCAGTGGTGCCCGGAACGGCGAAGGTGTCGACGGCAGGGCCGGGTGGCACGTAGGCGACCGGCGGCGGAGCGGAGGCGATCAGCGGGTCGGCTCCGCCGGTCGAACCCGAAACCGGCGCCGGCGACGACGCGAGATCGCCCGGTCCGGCGCCCCAGAGCAGCGAGGCGCCTGCGATCGCCGCGACGGCGGCGGCGGCCAGCCCGACGAGCGGCCGACCCGGGATCCCGCGCCCGCTCGAGAGAATCGGCCCGGATGTGGCGGACATGCCGACAGGCTAGACCCGATCGACCGGATGCGACACTGCCTGATCGGCCCGTTTCCCGAGGGCGGCCGCGCCGCTCGAAGCCACGGGGATCTAGAGGCGGGCCCGCGTCAGAGCCTGGTCGAGGGCCGCGTCGACGATGCCGTCGACTTGATCCAGCGAACCGTCGGTGCGGATCGTGTTGGTCGCGGCGGCGCGCCACGTCGCCAGGGAATCGGCCTGGGCGGCGATCCGCTGCCGCGCGTCGCCGGGGTCCATGCCCCGCCCGACGAGACGGTCCAGCTGCGCCTTCGGGTCGCACACGACGAGCCAGATCTCGTCGCACCAGGGCGCATGGCCGGCTTCGACGAGCTTGATTGCCTCCAGGACTATCGCCTTGGGCCGGCGGGCGTCGGCCGAGCGGATCGCCTCCCGCTCGAGGTGCGTCACGGCCGGGTGGACGATCAATTCCAGAGTCGCCAGACGCGCCGGGTCGGCGAACACGAGGCGGCCCAGAGCCGGCCGGTCGAGCGAGCCGTCGGGCCGGCGGAACTCGGCGCCGAAATGGGCAAAGATGGATTCGGTGACCGGAGCTCCGGGCGACATCACCTGGCGGGTCAACTCGTCCGCGTCGACCACGGCCGCGCCGCGCTCGGCCAGTCGTGCCGCCACGGTCGACTTGCCGCAACCGATGGGGCCGATGATGCCGATTAGAGGGGCGAATGTCTTGAGGGATCCGCGGCGTGGCTCGCGCCAGCGGCCGGCGGCGGATTCCGGCTTCACGGGGCGGCTTCCTCCGTTTCCAGCCAGGCCAATTCGGCCGCGGCCAGGGCTTCGTTCACGGCGGCCAGCTCGCCGCCAACTCGACGCAACTCGACGAAGTTGCCCTGTACGGCCGGGTCCTGGAGCGCCGACTCTAGCAGGCCTTTGCGTTCGCTGAGACGAGCGAGCTCGGCGTCGACCTGCGCCTTGCGACGACGGTAGGCGTCCTTCGAGAGCTTCGCCACGGTGGCTCGCGGCGCCGCAGCGGCCGCCCCGTTCTGGCCTGGCTCGTGGCCGTTTGCGGGGCCGTTGCTCGAACCTGTCGGAGCCCCAAGCCGCGATGCCGCCGGCGACCCGATCCGCGAGCCGTTCGTCGACGCCGCCTTGCCATCCGTCGACGTTGCCTCGGCGCTCCCCGCCGACGCTTTCATCGCGGTTCCGGATCGCGCACCGGACCGTGGCTTCGAGCCCCCGACCGCATACCCCGGGCGGCGCGCGCCGGGGGCCTGGGCCCCGCCGGCGTGAAGCCTGCCCGCCTCCCTTTCGGCGGCAGCCTTGACCGTCCAGCCGCCCGCCACCGCCGCCCGCCAGGCGCGATAGCCGGCTTCGAAGGGGACGGCAAGCCCGTCGTCGACGACCCAGAGAAGATCGCAGGCCTTCTCCAGGAGCCGGCGATCGTGGCTGACGATCAGGAGAGTGGCGTCGGTCGTAGCCATGAACGCCTCCAGCGCCTCGCGGGCCGGAATGTCCAGGTGGTTCGTCGGTTCGTCGAGGAGCAGCAGGTTCGCCGGCAGCAGGAATAGAAGGGCCAGCTCCAGACGCGAGCGTTCCCCGCCGGAAAGGGCGCCGATTTCCTTGAAGACGTCATCGCCGCGGAAAAGGAATCTGGCCAGGTGACCGCGCGCGGCGGCAGACGTGAGCGGCATCTCGTCGAGGAGGGCGTCCAGGACTGTCGCGCCGGGGATCGGGGCATCTCGGAGCTGGGCCAGATAGCCGAGCTGGACGTTTCGACCAAGGTCCAGGCCGCCGTCCAGCGGCTGGAGCTCGCCCGCGATCGTTCGCAGAAGAGTGGTCTTGCCGGCGCCGTTCGGGCCCACGATCCCGACGCGATCGCCGCGCCGCAGCTCCAGCCATGGGACTCTGGCCACGGGCGTCTCGACGGCCGGATCGACCGCCGCCGAAACCACGCCCGCATCCATTTCCTCGAACGCGGGTGCAGTCCGGTATCCGACCACGAGGTTGTCGGCATGGACCACCGACTCGAACGAGCGGACCGGGGCGCCGCCGGCAAGGGCCTCGACAGGCAGGCGCAGCCGGGCATCCGACCGGCGCTTCTCGAGCGGCTGGAGCGCCTCCAGCCGAGCCTCGTGCTCGTGCATCTTGCCGTGCTTGCGCTGGTGGCGGTATTGCTGGATCAGCTCTTGTTCGCGGGCGATCTCCCCGGCCCGAGCTTCCGCCTCTTCCGCCGCCCGCAGGTCGCGCTCTTCGCGCTGACGGGCATAGGCCGAGTAGTTGCCGCGGAACGGCGTCAGCCGCCGGTCGCGCAGCTCCCACATCCGGGTCACGGTGGCGTCGAGGAAGGCCCGGTCGTGCGAGGCCACGATCAAGCTGCCGTGGCGCCGGCCGAGGTGATCCTCGAGCCACTCCAGCGCGCCAAGGTCCAGGTGGTTGGTGGGTTCGTCGAGGAGCAGCAGCTCGGGGTCCGACAGCAGCAGCCGGGCCAGCGCCGCGCGCGTCTGCTCGCCGCCCGATAGGAACTGGGGCGGCCGGTCCCACTGGTCCCTTTCGAAGCCGAGCCCGGACAGCGCCGCTTCGACGCGCTGGTCGAGCGAGTAGCCGTCCTTGACTTCGAACTCGTGCTGGAAGGACTCGTAGTCCGGCTCGGTCACCCGACCTTCGTGTTCGAGCCGTCGAAGGCTTCCCTCGAGTTCCTCGAGCCGTGTGGCACCCGACCGCACCGCCTGCCTCAACGTCGGCGCCCCGATGAACGCCGAGTCGACGTGAGCTTCCTGCGACAGCATGGCGATGCTGAGGCCGCGCTTGCGGTGGACGTCGCCGCGATCCGGCTCGTCGAGGCCGGCCACGAGCCGCAGCAGCGTCGTCTTGCCTGCGCCGTTCGGCCCGACGAGCCCGATGTGGTCGCCCGCGGCCATGGAGGCCTGGACCTGGTCGAGGATGACGAAGTCGCCGACTTCCCGGACGACGCCGTCGAGCCTGATGATCGACATCAGGCCGGACCCCCGGCCCGAGCCACGGCTCGTCTGGTGGCCGCCGCCTGGCGCATCGCGGCGACGCGCCGGGCGCGCGCTTCCTCGTCGGCGGTCCGGCCGAGGGCGCCCTCGCCCGACAATTCGGTCCAGCGCGGGCCTCGGGCGGCCGATCGCGACTCGCCGGTCCGCGGTTTCCGGTCGGGCGAGGCAGCCGGTTTCGCGTCGCCCGCGGTCCCGGCCAGAATCTTCGCCGCCGCCACTCGCTGAGCGGCCGGCAGCCGCTGGCACGAGCCGCAGAAATGCGTCGATCGCCCACCCACCACGATGCGCCGAATCGGCCGGCCGCAGCGCAGACACGGCTCGCCGGCGCGCTGGTACACAGCCAGATGCTCCTGCATCGAGCCATCGCCCTCGGGCGCGGTGTAGTCGTCGACCGAGCTACCCCGCCTCTCGACCGCCTCGGCCAGGACGTCGCGAAGGGCGCCGTGCAGCCGACGGGCCTCGTCGGGCCGCACCGTGTGGGCGTCGCGAAGCGGGTGGAGGCGCGCCCGCCAGAGAGCTTCGTCGGCGTAGATGTTCCCCACTCCGGCGAGGAAATCCTGGTTCAGCAAGAGTGGCTTCAGGCGCCCGCGCCGGCTCGTGAGCATGTGAGTGAAGCGACTCGCCGTGAATTCTTCGGCGAGCGGCTCGGCTCCGGTCGCAAGCACGCCCGGAGCTTCGCCATCGTGCGGCAGGCCCGTCCGGATGTCGCGCCGGTAGAGCCCCACCCGCCCGAACTTGCGAATGTCGCGGAAGCGCAGCTCGCGGCCGTCCGCCAGGGCCAGCACGAGATGGACGTGGCGATCCTCCGGCGTACCGGCAGGTACGACGAAGAGCTGTCCGGTCATCTTGAGATGGACGGTCAGCACGGCATGTTCGAGCGCGGATTCGCCCGCCGGGGCACCTCGGCCGCCGGGCGTGCGATCGCCGGGACCGAGCCAGATCAATAGCTGCTTCCCTCGCCGGCCCACTCCCTCTACCTGCCGCCCCGCGATGTCGTCGGCGAAGGCGTCTGGCGTATGGCTCCGCAGCGTCCTCGGCCAATTCGACCGTACGCCGGCGACCCGCGCGCCCGTCACCAGGCCGCGCAGATCCCGCGCAATCGTCTCCACTTCGGGAAGTTCAGGCATGCCTAGAGATTAACGGCCCCGAGTCAGACATGCGTTGCCGCCCCACGGCTCGGGCCGCTGCCGCCCTCGCGCCGCAACTTCTTGTCACTTGCTAACCGGAGTAGCACGAGACCGACTATTCGGGCCAAATCCGCTCCCCCGCGGACCCGAAGCGAGCCAACTCCTTCGTGAGTACGCCCCAACTCGCCACTCCGCGCACCGAATCGAGCCCACAACTCGGTCCCGCGCTACCGGGATTTGCATCTGGCCAGCTTCCGACTGATCTGCTCGCGTCCGTTCCCGTGAAGGTGGTCAAAGCCGAAGGCGCGGCAGCCACCCGTTACGGGCACCTATACGAAAGCTGAGTCGAGCTATCGCCCCCGGTCCGCTGCGAATCCGTGCCGCGTCGTCCAGACGCCCGCACCCGCTCCCCCGCTCGAAACCTTCGGCATTTCTGAAAGCGCCGGGACTCGCGGGTCGCTACTATCCGCTTGGTCCCGATCAAACGAAACTGCCGCCTCGAGGCTGTCTTCCCGTCGACAACCACGGAGGACTCGTGGGTTTTCTCAAACGTTCTCCCGCGGACAAGGCCGCCACGCGAGGAGCCGACGCCGTGACGCAGGCCCTCGACGAGCTGCGCCACTCCGGCGCCGACCCGTCCATGCCGCACCCGACCCGGCACTTCATCTACGTGCCGGGCGTGAGGGCGGCACAGCAGCTGGCCCACAAGCTGAGGAACGCCAGGCGCGTCGTCGAGATCGACACTTCCGCACGCAAGGGTTACTGGCTGGTCGTGGTCAGGCAATCGATGGTCGTGACGCCGGAGGCCATGGACGGTCTGCGCGGCGAATTCGAGGCCGCGGCGGCGAAGTACGGCGGCGAATACGATCGCTGGCAGGTCGACGTCCAGGGCGGCTGAATCCGCAATGCCACCCCGCCCGACCGCGCGTCGGCGTTATGCCTGGGCCAGCGTCGGGGCGACCTGCTGCTGGAGGTCGAGGCAGACCTGGCGAGCCAGATCGATGAAAGCCACCTGCGCCTGGGAGCGATAGCGATCGCGGTGCCAGGCGAGAGTCAGGACGCGCGGCGGAACGTCCGTGAGGACGACGGCGGTGCTGGGATCTGCTTCGTCGACGGTCAGACGAGGCACGAGTGCCACTCCGATGCCCGCCGTGACCAGGGCCTGGACCGTGGTGTTGTCGTCGGACCGGAAAGCCCATTGCGGGTCGCCGCCGTTGGCTCGCAGGTAGGACTCGGCTGCGAGCGTGCTACGGCAGTGGCGGAAGCCGATGAGCGGCAGCCCCGAAATCTCGTTGGCGGTCGCGGGCCGATCGAGCCAGGCCAGCGGCGAGTTGCGCGGCACGACCAGCACATACGGGTCGCGGAATAGCTCAACGCTATCGAACGGTCCCTCCGACAACGGATAGACCGCGAACGACAGGTCGATGTCGCCGGACTCCACGAGGTTCAGGAGGCCGTCGTCCGTGTTGGTCTCCATGAGATGGACTTCGACATTGGGCCACAGCGCCGTGAAGCGCCCGAGCGTGGCCGGGACGACACGCGCGCCGACGCTCTGGTAGGTGCCGAGTCGAAGCCTGCCCGTGGCCCCCTCGGCGTACTCGGCCAGGTCCGCTCGCGCCGCTTCCATCCGGGCCACGATCGCATCCGCGTGCTTCAACAGCAGACTGCCCGCTTCGGTGACCTGGACCGTTCGCTTGCCTCGGGACCGATCGAGCAGCCGGACTCCAAGCATCGACTCGAGCGTGGCCACGTGCTGGCTGACCGCCGATTGGGTGTAGTCCAGCAAATCGGCGGCCATATGGAAGGACCCCGTACCTGCGACCGCCCGAAAGCTGAGTAGATGCCTGAATTCGATGTCTGCGAAATGATCAGTTGCCATAATCACTAAGTCAACCACATCGATTTGCTCTTATCAAGTGGCAAGCCTAAGGTACGAGACATGGAACTGATCACATTCGCACTGCTCGTACTCTTCGTCGGTGCACTGTCGATTTCGCTCGGCAGCGACTCGCGTCCGATCGACTCGGACCACTCGCACTATCTGTGAGCGCCAGGAACCACTAGGCGCTTTCTAAAGGCCCCGCGCGAGGTAGTCCGCGCCGGTCAGCTCCACTCGACCGGAATGCTGGACAGCCCCTGCCGGGGCCTTTTCATGCCCGGGCCGAGGTCGCGCCGCGTGCCGGCCCGTGACACACCGGACGCTCAGCCCGCCACGACCTCGGCGGGAGCCTCACCGAGTTCTGCCAGCACGGCGTCTTCGCGGGTCAGCGGCCGCATCGACTCCCAGTCGTCGCCGACCTTGACGTCGACGGTCAGCGGTACGTCCAGCTTGAGCGCTCCCTCCATCGTCTCGCGCAGGATCGGCGCCACGCGGTCCACCTCGCCGCGGGGCACCTCGAGCACCAGCTCGTCGTGGACCTGAAGCAGCATCCGCGCCTTGAGGCCGGCGGCGCGCAACCGCTCGGGCAGCCGGATCATCGCGATCTTGATGATGTCCGCGGCCGTGCCCTGGATCGGCATGTTGATCGCCATCCGCTCGCCCGCGCCGCGCAGCGATGGGTTGGACATGCGCAACTCAGGGATGAATCGTCGCCGGCCGAGCAGGGTCGAGACCCAGCCCTGCTGCCGAGCCAGCTCCTTGATGTGGAGCATGTAGTAGCTGATCCCCGAGTACGTGGCGAAGTAGTTGTCGATGAACTCCTTCGCCTCGCCCCGCGAGATGCCCGCCCGCGACGACAGGCCGAAATCGCTCATGCCGTAGGCCAGCCCGAAGTTGACCATCTTCGCCATCGAGCGCTCGTCGTGGGTCACATCCGCGCCGTCCTTGTGGAGGACGCGGGCGGCAGTCTCGCGGTGGATGTCGGCGCCGCGGGCAAAGGCGTCGCGGAGGTGCTCGTCGCCGGAGACGTGGGCCAGGATGCGGAGCTCGATCTGCGAGTAGTCGGCGGCTACCAGGGTCACGTCGGGCCCGCCGGCCACGAACGCGCGGCGGATTCGGCGGCCCAGGTCCGAACGGATCGGGATGTTCTGCAGGTTCGGATCGGACGAGCTGAGCCGGCCGGTGGCCGCTACGGCCTGATGGAAGGTGGTGTGCAGCCGACCGTCGCGCTCGGACACCAGCAACGGCAGGGCTTCGATGTAGGTCGAGCGCAGCTTCGAGTAGAGCCGCCATTCGAGAAGCTTGCCGATCATCGGATGCGCCGGCTTCAGCTCTTCGAGCACCGACGCGTCGGTCGAATAGCCGGTCTTGGTCCGCTTGCCTTTGGGAAGGTTCAGTTCGTAGAAGAGGATCTGCTCGAGCTGCTTGGGCGAGCCGAGGTTGAAGTCGTGGCCGACGTCCACGTAGATCTCGGCCTCCAGACGCGCCATCTCCCGGCTGAACTCCGTGTCCAGCAGCGCCAGAGCCTCGCGGTCGATGGCGACGCCGGCTGCCTCCATGTCGGCCAGAACCGGGATCAGAGGCATCTCGATCTCGCGGAACAGCCGGTCCAGGCCGGCTTCCCGCGAGCGCCGATTCGAGCGGCTCGCGAACCGCCAGCGCGGCCAGGGCGTCCAGCCCGATGCGGACGGCCGGCGGCACGTCGCCGGCAGGCGGCAGCGTCACGTCGAGCCGCTCATGGGCGACGTCGGCGATGGTCTGGCTTCGGAGCGAGGCGTTCAGGAGATACGCGGCGATTTGAGTGTCGAAGGCGACGGGAAGCGGCTGCGTCGGCTCCGCCCGCGATGTTCGCGACCACGAGTGGCTTCGTCTCGTGGCCGACGACGCGCGCCCCGGACTTGAGGAGCAGGTCGCCGAGCAGGCCGATGGCCTCGTGCGTGTCGGCGACGAGGACGCGGCCATCCGTCCCCGCCACGGCCAGCGCCTGCGGCAGGCCGCGCATCGGCCGCGGATCGTCCATGAGCAGCGCCGCGCCGACCTCGTCACGGCCGGCCAGCCAGGCGGCGGCGTCGGCCGCGTCGGCTTCACTCGGCCTCGAACCGGTCCAGCAACGTCGGGTCGGCCACGGCCGCGCGGAGGGCGTCGGCCGCATCGATCGGTTCGGCTGAGCCGGCCGGCCGCGAGCGGGCAGGGGCCGGGGCCGCGTCGGGCGAATCCGCCGGCGCCGGACGCGCTCCGACTCCGAGACCGGTGGTCCCGAAGTCCATCGAGAGCTGCAGCCCCTCACCCTGGCCGATGAGCGATCGACCGGACGCCGGTCTCGCGGCCCTGGGGCCGCGACCGCCAGCCCGCCGCTCCGCCAGCCGCCGCCGCTCCGCCACCCGCCGCCGGAGCGCCCGGAACCCGGGCCGCCGGGACGCTGCCGGCGACCGAACGCAGAGCCTCCATCGCCGCCCCGGCCGACTCGCCGGCGAGCGGCGGCAGCCGATCGATCAGCGTCCGGAACTCGAATTCGCGGAAGAGGCGCACCACCTCGGCGCGGTCGTAGTCGGAGAGGCGGGCAGCCTCCAGATCCAGCGTGATCGGCAGATCGCGCACGATGCGGGAAAGCTCGCGGCTCCGGAAGACCTGCTCGCGCGCCTCGACGAGCTTCTCGCGCAGCTTGTCCGGCTTCACCTCGGCCAGCCGCTCGTAGATCCCCTCGACCGAACCGAAATCGCCGACGAGCTTGGCCGCGGTCTTCTCCCCCACTCCGGGGATGCCCGGGATGTTGTCCGTCGGGTCGCCCTTGAGCGCCTTGTAGTCGATCATCTGGTCGGGCCGCAGCTCGAACCGCTCCCGGATCTTTGCCGGGTCGTAGTAGATCGTCGAGTCGACGCCCTGTCGCGTCGTCATCAGCCGCGTGTGGTCGGTCACGATCTGGAGCATGTCCAGGTCGCCGGTCACGACCGTCGTGTCGATGCCGCGCGCGTCCAGGTCTCGGGTGATCGTGCCGATGACGTCGTCGGCCTCGTAGCCGGCCATCTCGTAGACGGGGATGCGCAGCGCGGCCACGACTTCGCGAACCTTGGGGAACTGGGCCCGCAGGTCGTCCGGCATGGCCGTGCGGGTGGCCTTGTACTCGGCGAACTGCTCGTGGCGGAAGGTGGGCCCCGGCAGGTCGAAGCAGGCCGCTACGTATTCCGGCTGGAGGTCCTGGATTCCGCGCAGGAGGATGCTGCAGAACCCGAACACGGCGTTGACAAGCTCGCCCTTGCTCGTCGTCAGCGGCGGCAGGGCGTGGTAACCGCGATAGATCAAGCCGTTGCTGTCGAGCAGCATCAGGCGGGGCATCTGGGCCTCGAGTGCGAAGCCGGCGCAGCATGGGCCGGCGAGCTAAGTGTACCCGCGGGGCGCGCCGCAGCGGCTAGCTCGACACGAATCCGGCCGAGATGCAAGCCGAAGGCGAGCGGGCTGCGCCACCACGCCTGTGTCACGAGGAGAGTACGAAACACACGGCGAAAAGGCCGGCCAGGCCCAACTCAGGAACGGCTGCCTCGACCATGGCGGCGCGGTCGCCGCGGCAGGAAGACGACCAGCAGTCCGACCACGAATAGGGCCGCAAACCCACCGATCCATATCAAGCGGGCGTCCATCGTGGCCTGGCCGGCCGATTCGTCCGATGGCGTGGCTGCCTGCGTGCCCGCGTCGGCGCCGACTATCGACCCCTGGTCGCCGCCGGCCGCGATCGCTCCGGGCGTCGTTCCCGGAGACTGGGCTGCGAACTGCCTGTCGGGAGACGCGGCCGCGACCGTCGGAGCAGAAACGGGCTGGACCGCGCCCGCCGGCGTGGCCAGGTCGCTCTGGCTGGGTGCGGCCACGCCGCCGGCACTCGATTGGAGATCGACTCCCGCCGGAGCGCGGGACGCAAGCGGCGCTGCGGTTGCCGCCTCCGCGCCGCCGTAGGCGGAACTGGCGGCGGGGGCCGCCGCCAGGTTCACGTTGTGCTCGCTCGAAGTCGTCATCGAGCTCATGGCCGAGCCGCTCATGAGTGACACTGCACCGGTCGCCACAACTCCGACGAGCCCAATGGCCGCGAGCGAACCGCCGAGTGAACGTCGCGAGCCGGCTCCGAAGATCCACTGCCGGCCAAAACGCCGACGCCGGAGTCGGGCCGCGTCCTCGGTCGAGAGGCTGAAGTCCCGCGGCCTGGCCGGGACCGGCAGCGCCGCCGTTGCGTCGGCGATGGACCCGAGGTCGGCAAAGAGCGTCGCGCATGCCTCGCAATCGGCCATGAGGTCCAGCGCGCGAGAGCGTTCCACCTCGTCGACGTCGCCACCGAACAGACGGACGATCAGCAGCTCGTCGTGGTCGGCGTGGGAGGTGGCAGCGGTTCGGTCCATCACGTTCCTCAGACGATCTCAGCCACGGAAGAGTTCCCGATCCGGCGCCAGCGTGCGTCGCAGGGTGAGCCGTCCGCGATGGATGCGGGACTTCACGGTCCCGACCTCGACACGCATGATCGCGGCGATTTCGGCGTAGTCGTATCCCTCCACGTCGAACAGCACGATGCAGTTCCGCTGTTCGAAGGGCAGCTGATCGAGCGCCCGGGCGAGAGCCTTCGATCGTTCGGCGGCGAGGGCCTTGGACTCGGGCTCGACTTCGGGCTCGGCCGGTGGCTGCCAGCTCTCGTCCTCGAACGCCGGATACGGCTGACTCGGCCGGCGACGCCGAGCCCGCTGGAGGTCCATCGCAGCATTGACCGCGATCCGGCTCAGCCAGCTGCGGACGCTGCCCCCTCGAAACGAACCAAGATTCCTGTAGGCGCTAAAGAACGCCTCCTGGACGGCATCGGCCGCCTGGTCTCGATCCGGGACGAGGCGGTAGACCAGGGCGAACAGATGGTCCTGGTGGCGAGCCACGAGCTGGTTGAAGGCCTCCAGCCTGCCGCCGACGGCTTCGTCCACCAGGGCGACGTCGATGAGCTGGCCGGACTGGTCGGCCTCGTGCGGCGCCGCCGCGGCCGGCTGCGGCAGCTGGTTGGGCCGCGGCGGCGAGCCGGTGGGATCCGTCGGCTGGTCGGCGCCGACGGCGAGTCGCCCGCCCGGCTCGTCAAGCGCGTCGCTATCGGATTGGTCCACTGCCCTCTCGCCGGTCACGACCGGCCCTTCAGCCAGACTCTCGTCCACGAACGCTTTGCCTTCTATCGGCGCCCCGTTGGGCCGCGGCGGCGCGAGGATAGCACGTGGCGCGGGCTGGCCATGCGTCCATCGGCGCGCCCAGCGTGGCGCCGGCCCCGGCCCCCGCACGGCTCCGCCCCGCCCTCGCCCGCGACCGCGGCGTCACCTTCGCGCCTCGCAGGCTGTACCATGCCCGCCGGACCGTGCCGACGTGGCGGAACTGGCATACGCGCTCGACTCAAAATCGAGTGGCCGTGAGGTCATGCGGGTTCAACTCCCGCCGTCGGCACCACTACCCTACCGTCGAACGCTGCCGGTCGCCTGCGCCGAGAGTTCCACTGGCTACTAGCAGCTGAGCCCGCCTCCGCCGCTGCCGGCGCCGCTGCTGCTCGCGGCCGGAACGTCGTCGAGCGAATGGGCAACGGTGTCCTTGATCTTGGCCCAGGACGTGGCGTCGATGGCCGGATACGTGTTGATGAACGACTCGCCCATCGAGGTGGGATCCAGGACGATCGTCTTGACCGAGCCGCCGACGATCCTCTGAGCGAGTCGAGCCCATTGAGGCGCGTCGTCGAGCGGCAGGTTGGTGTTGAAGACGCCTCCTATGTCCTGCAGCAGGCTCGGGACGCTGGGCAGGATCTTGCATGGATCGAACGTCTTGCGAATCGCCTGGAGCACAATCTGCTGACGCTGCATGCGGCCGAAATCGCCGCCCGCGGAGAACTTGCGGGAACGGGCGTAGGCCAGGACCCAGTTGCCGTCCATGTGCTGATTGCCGACCTTGATCGAGAAAGCGATGTCGGTCCCGTTTGCGTCGGTATTGCCATGCCAGCTGATGGTCTGCATCCCGTTGGACTTGGCCGCGTCGTCGATCATCTTCTGGACGTTGCTGAACGGGCCGGGGACGTTGTAGCCGTAGTAGTAGTCCGAGCAGACGTAATAGGCAGCCATCCAGGTGCCCTTCGGCCCGCAGGGCTGGTCGTAGACGCGCTGCGGGACGTAGATGTCGATCCCGCCAAGATCGTCGATCAATGAAGACAGGCCCGACAGGTTGATGGTCATGAAGCCATCGATCGTGAGGCCGGTGAGCGTGGCCACTGCATCCTCGGTGGCCAGTTCGCCGCGGTACCACGCGTGCGCGGAGTCCTGTGGGTAGCCGGGGAACAATTCAGGGTGGAGTGTCGCTTCCTGAGCCAGCCAGTTGAGCTGGCCGGACGCGATCCCAGAGCCGCCGGACCAGGTGTAGGCCGGGCAGCCGTTTGTGGCCGTGGCGAAATGCTGGGCGATCGACTGCGGCAGGGGCACGCAGACGTTGTTCCTCGGGACGCCGATCAAGGCCGCCTTGCCCGAGCTCATGTCCACGTGCAGGACGATCATCGTGTCCGGCCTGAGCCAGGCAGTCGCCCGCGACGTACCGGCCTCGAAGTCCGCTCCGATCAGGAGCACGTTGAACTGGCCGTCGGCTGCCCAGTTCTGAGAGTTGCTGGTCGTCTCATTTGACGGCAGGGCACTCAGGTCGAAGCTGGTCAGCGGGGCGGCGGACGCTGAGGGCGTCGGACTTGGGCTGCCCTGATCGACCGGCGCTCCCGGGTCGTCGGCGTAGTTGACCGTCGCGCTCGAATCCGCGGCGACGTTGCTGTCGCTGATGAAGCAGGGCGTCGTAGCCGTCAGGCAGTAGAGCGAGTGCTGCCAGTCCATGTCCACCTTGGCCACGGCGCCGTGGACCGCGACGGTCGTCGTCAGGATGGCGACGATCCCGAAGACGGTGGCCCATTTGACCGGGGCCGCGGCGCCGGTCCGCTTCTTGCGCTGCGTCCGGTCCATCCGCTCGGCCCGGGTGCCGACCAGATATGCGTCGACGATTGCCCACAGGTGATAGACGAAACCCACCACGTCCAGGAGGAGCAGGCTCGTGAGCCAGCCCTGGTCGACCGCCAGTCCGAACAGCGAGCTGCGCGCAAAGATCAGGATGACGGCGAAGGCGCCAAGAGCCGCAAGCGCCGGCAGTGCCACGATCTGACCGCGACGGCTATCGCCGGCCGCGATCTGGCCGGCGCCGGGGAAGATGAAAGAGAGAGCGGCGGCAAGCATCGGCCCGGAAGTCGGGAAACGACGCCGCGTTCCGCTGTCTGTCCTATACCCCTCGCGCCACTGTTCGCTCACCAGCAACCTCTAGCTCGACGATTGTGCCTGAACCCGGGTGCGCCCACCCATTTCACCACGTCTACGTCTCGATCGCCGCTAGCAGCTCAGGCCGCCGCCCGTGCCGCCACCACCGCCACCCGCCGGGGCAACGCCGTCGAGACCATGGGCGACGATGTCTCGCACGATCGCCAGGCGAGGAACGTTGAGGAACCCCACCGGGTTGTTAGTGACGGACGGTACCAGCTCGATGCTCTTCACATTGCCCGTACCGATACGCTCGGCCAGCGCCAGGAGCGTCGGAGCGTCCTCGACCGGCATGTCCGTCCAGAAGGCGCTGCCGAGTGCGCCCACGAGATCGGGGATCTTCGATAGCAGAGAACAGGGATGGAGCTGGGCACGCAACGCGATCAGAACGGCCTGCTGACGCGACATCCGGCCGTAGTCCAAATCCTGGTGCCGGCTGCGCGCATAGGCCAGCGCGGTCAGTCCATCCATGTGCTGCTGGCCGGCCTTGATGTCGATGGTGATGTCCTTGCCGTCCTGCGGCCTCGAGTACTGACTGTCCCTGACCTCGACCGGAACGTTGATGTCCAGGCCGCCAAGCGCGTTGATGAAATTCACGAAGCCCATCAAGTTGATGACGACCGCGCCGTCGACGTGGAGGCCCAGGAACTGCCCGATGGCGCCTTCGAGAGCCTTGAAGCCGCGCACGAAATCCGTGCCTGAGTATGGATAGGCCGCGGGCCGGTTGACCGCGTCGCGCCAGAGGGCGTTGAGCAGGTTCGGGTACGGGAAGCAATGGCACGGATACGCGTCGGCGGATTCGGGCGGGAGAGGCACGTTCTCGAGGTTGCGCGGGATGCCGTACATGACCGATCTCCCCGTGGCGATGTCGACCTCGAGCAGGATCATCGTGTCCGTACGCAGACTCCAGCGGCCGACTCCCTCGTCGGCCCCGACCAGCAGAACGTTCAGCTTGCCGTCGGCGGCCCAGGCCGATGGCGGCGTATTCGGCCCGCTGACGTTGTCGACCGCGAAGATAGGGATGCCGTCCCCGGTCGTAGGCCCGGGCGTCGGCAGCGGCGTGGGCGTTCCGGCGGGAGTCGGACTGGGCGATCCACCCGGCCAAGCTGAGGCGGTGGTGGCGGACGGCGTCGCGTCCGGGGCGTCGGTCGCGCCCGACTGGTCCGCATACGGCGCGATGGTCTCGCCCGCCCCCAGATTGCCGTTGCCGCCGAACCAGCTCGGCGCGTCGGGGTTGAAGATCGAGCTGAGGGTGTCGCGGTATTGAACGTCCACGGCGCCCAGGGCCAGATGCGTCCCGATCGTGGCTACGAGGACCGCGCCCAGCACGACGACGGTCAGCGGCCTGCGGGCTCGCACGACCGGCAGCTTCGACTGGACTTTGTCGCCCGCTCCCGTGCCTGCGCCCATCCTCGCACCCGGCGTGGAGACCAGGAGATAGGCGTCGACGATCGCCCATAGCCGATACAGCAGGATGACCACGTCCAGAAGGAAGAACGAGGTCAGGGCGTTCTCCGAGAACAGCATCCCGTAGATCTGGTGTCGCGCGAACAGCACGAGCCCGACCAGGAAGAACCCGAGCGCAAGCGCCGGCACGGCGACGATCGCACCGCGGCGCCATCTGCCCGCCAGCGCCTGACCGAGGCCGGGCAGCAGGAAGGATAGGAGCGCCGCCGCTCCGGGCGAAACTCCGCGAAGGCGCCGCGGTGGTGGCGTCGGCATTCCGGCACGCCGCGACGGGCCCACCGTGCCGGCCAGGCCGGACGGGCCGGCCTCGTGATCGCGGTCCTGTCGAGACGCGTCCATGCGATCGGCTAGCAGCTCAGGCCGCCGCCGCCGCTGCCCGACCCGGAGCTTGGTTTGGGCGCGGGCGCCTTGTCCAGCCCGTGCGCGACCACGCTCTGTATCTGGGTGACTTCGGCAGGCGTCACGTATTCCGCGAAACCGTTCTGCGGAATGAAGGAGTAACTCTGGACGTTGTTGCCGCTGACGCCCTGAGCGAGAGCCGCCAGCCTGGGGGCATCGTCGCGTGGCAGGTCCGTCCACAGCATGCCGCCCAGGTCGCTGAGCAGCGACGGAACTCGCGGCAGCAACAGGCACGGGTTGAAGTCGGCCCGCAGGGCCTTGATCACGCTCTGCTGGCGTGCCATGCGTTGCGTGTCGTCGGCCTGGTGGCGGCTCCGCGCGTAGGCGAGTGCTGTCAGCCCGTCCATGTGCTGCTGGCCCGGTTCTATGTCGAGAACGTAGGTGCCTTCCTTGTCCGCGAACGGCATCGTCGCGTCGTAGACCTTGTACGGCACGTACATGTCCAGGCCTCCAAGATCGTCGATGATCTTCACGAAGCCAAGCAGGTTGATGTAGACGACGCCGTCGACGTGGACGCCCGTAAGCTGCCCAACCGTCGCTTCGAGGACCTTGAAGCCGCGCTCGAAGTCCGTGGTCGCCCCGGTGCCGGGGAACTTTTCCGGAGCCCGCCAGGCGCCCCATTGCCAGAGGGCGTTGAGCATGTAGTTGCCGCCGCTGGCGGCGGCACCGGAGTAGCCGTAGAAGCAGTGGCACGCCCACGCGTCCTGCCACTGCGGCGGAAGCGGCACATTGAACAGGTTCCGCGGAATCCCATAGAGGGCGGCCTGGCCGGTCGAGATCTTGACCTGCATGAGCATCATCGTGTCCGTCCGCATGTCGGCTCTACCGCCGCCGGCGTCGGCGCCGACGAGCAGGACGTTGAGATAGCCGTCGGCATCCCAGTTGGTGGCCACGCCGGTCGCCGGCGGCAGCGTCGAGGTTGGAAAGACGATCGGGCTCATGCTGGTAGTCGGACCGGCCGTTGCCGCCTGGATCGTCGTCGCGTCGAAGTACGCCCTGGCGACGAAGCCGCCGGCGAGTGGCTGGCCGTCGTCGATCTTGATCCAATCCGTGCTCGTCCCGGCGGCGGTCGTGTAGGAACTGCCGGCCACGACCTGACCCGTTACGGTCGTCCCCAGAGCGATGGTCGCCGTCGATCCGTACGAAGTCCCGGGTCCGGAGCGCACGTGGACGCCGTCGGTGTTGGCGACCCAGCCGGGGATCGGCGAAGCGGCAGGCCCGCCGGCTGCCGGAGTGGCGAAGTCAGCGGGGTCGAGCGACACGTCGGCGACGCTGGTGCCCGGACCGTAGTTGCCGCCGTCCGACGCGCCGCACAGGCCCCCGGGATTGAAGACGCAAGAGAGCGCATTCTGAGCGGTCACGTCCGTAACGCCGAGCCACATATGACCGCCCAGGATGGCCACGAGAACGACCATCAGGACGGAGACGCCGAGCCGCGGCGACGGTCGGGCGCTGTGGCCGGGCACACGCCGGACCGGGAAGCTCCGCGGCGCGACGACATCCGTCGTGCGATAGGCATCGACGACGGCCCAGACGTGGTACAGGCCGGCGATCACATCGAGGATCAGCAGACTCACCAGCCACGGCGAGGTAACCAGACCCTCGAACAGGGTCTTCCTGGCGAAGACCAGCATGAATGCGAGGACGATGGCCAGGGTGGCGGCCGGAATCGCGACGATCGCTCCCCTGTGCGGCTTGCCTGCGGCAGCCTGCCCGAGACCCGGAAACACGGCCGAAAGAAGCGCAGCCATGGCCGGGTGTCTGAGAATCGACCTCAAATGCTTCCTCCACGAGGCCAGCCGGCGTGAGGGCAAATGCGCGGAAACCCTCGGTCGGGACCGGCGTCCGGCGGCCGGACGCTCTATCTACTATGGCACGATTCGAGCGGCCGCCGCACTCGCGACTCTGACGCGCCGGCGGCGAGCGCTGTTCCGGCGGGGGCGATATTGGAACCCGGCGGCCCACCTCGCGCCGCTTTTGAGCCCGGCCGGCGGGCTGCGCCGCTTCCCTCGGCCGCCCGTTGCCCGCGCCGCTAGAGCCAGAAGGCGCCGCCCGACGCCGCCATTCCGACGACGATCCCGACCAGGATCCACGCGCCGAACAGCAAGCTGAGGATGGCGAAGCGAAGTCGGACCGTCCACACGCTCAATGCCCGGCTCCCTCTGAGCGGGCCGAACGCGAAACGTACCGCGGACAGTTCTGGGAGACTCGAATCGCCGTGGCTCGCGGCCCCAACGGCGGCGTGGCGGGCGAGCGCCGTAGCTGCGAGCACGGCGGGCGTTGGCACGAGAACGAGGATGGCCGTGAGCCCGAAGCTGGCGGAGTACCAACCCACCAGGGCGCCGGCCAGCGGACCAACCACGGCAATCGCGGTGCCGATCGACTGTGAACGCCGGTCATGGCCGAGGGCTCGGAACGCGGGTCCGTCGCCGGCTCCGGAGAGCCTCGATCGGGACCGTGCCCCGGCCTCAGGATTCGCGGCCTCAGGACGCGGAGCCGGAGCGGTCAACGGGTTCTCACTTCCAGTTCGAGTTTCACCAGGCCTTCACCCAACCGGCGGTTCACTTCGGCCAGCAACTCGGCGTCGTAGGCCACGCCGCTCCGCACCTCGAGAGGCAGCGTGCCCTTGCCGTCGGGGATGTGGAAGACGACGCGCGTGTCGCCTGGCCTTTCCTTGAGCACCGATCGCAACTCCTCCATCGCCAGCACGATGCGGGCCGTGTCGGCACCGCGCGTAAAGCGGACGTTGAGGATGACGGCATCGGTTGCCTGCAGCGGCGCCGTGGGTGCGGCAGAGGCGCGGGCCGCAACGGCTCGCGCCTCGTCGGGTAGCGGCGGCTCCTCGCGTTCCGGGGCTAGCACGGCCAGATCATCCGGGGCGGGCGCAGATGAGAGCGGCTCGAACGGTGGCGGGGGTGCCGGCGGCGCGGCCGCCACGCCTGCGGAGCCCGTCACGACCGTCACTCCACCGCCACGCAGCGGTGACACCCGCACGACGGTCGCCGGTCGAGCAGAGGGTGCCGCTGCCGAAGCCGCCGGCGAAGCCGTGGAGGTGGCACCGCTCGGCACCCCGGTCGTCGTCACGGGCGCAGCGAGCGGAGCCGGTCGGGCGTGCCCATTGCCGTTGCCATTGCCACTGCCATTGCCACTGCCGTTGCCCCAGCGTCGCCCGCCGCCCCTTGCCCGCTCCCCCGCCGCCACCTCCTGGGCGATAGCCGTCGGACCCCGGAGCACGGCGTCTTCCCAGACCCAGACCGCGTCCGCGAGCAACGAGGCCTCCTCGCCTCGATGGTCCACCCGCCCGGCCACGAGGAGGATGGCCGCTTCGGAGAAGGTCCCGGAACTCGTCGCGTACATCCGCGGGAACACAACCACTTCCAGCGTCCCCTGAAGATCCTCCAGAGTCGCGACGGCCATCGTCTCTTTGTTTCGCGTGACGACGGTCCGAATGCCGGTCACGATTCCGCCGATCACGACCCGCTGCCCGTCGAGGGACTCGTCCTTCAGGTCGCTCGAGTAGGCCGTCACGAACTGCGCTATCTGTTCGGACAGCGCCCCAAGTGGGTGCTCGGACAGGTAGAGCCCCAGCAACTCCTTCTCCCAGCGCAGCCTCTCCCGCGAGAGCGCCTCGGGAACCTGCGGCAGCGGTTTCTCGAGACTACCCTCGTCCGCGCCGATCTCGAAGAGCGAGGTCTGGCCAGTGGTCCGGTCACGTTGAGCGGCCTGGCCGCCCGCCATGGCATCGTCCAGGGCCTCGAGCAGCTGGGCTGCGTGCCCGAAGCGGCTCATCGCCCCGACTTTGACGAGGCACTCCATCACCCGCTTGTTCACGAGGCGCAGGTCGACGCGCGCGCAGAAATCCGCCAGCGACTTGAAGTCACCGCCCTCCTGCCGTGCCGCGATGATCGACTCGATAGCGCCCTCGCCGACGTTCTTGACCGCGAGGAGCCCGAAGCGAATTGCGTCGTCCTCAACGGTGAATTCCACGAACGAGCGGTGGACGTCGGGCGACCGAACTTCGATGCCCAGCCGCCGGCATTCGGCCACGGCGGCGGCGACCTTTTCTTCGTTGTCGCGGAACGCGGTCAGCACGGATGTCATGTAGTCGACGGTGTAGTTCGCCTTCAGATACGCGGTCTGGTAGGCGATCAATCCGTAGCAGGTGGCGTGGGCTTTGTTGAAGCCGTAGCGCTCGAACGGCTGGAAGGCGGCGAAGACGGCGTCGATGACCTGCGGCTTGACGCCCCGATCGGCCGCCTGGCGCACGAATTTCTCGCGCATGTCGCGCATGAGCGCGGCCTTCTTCTTGCGGATGGCGTAGCCGAGCATGTCGGCCTCGGGTCCGGTGAAGCCGGCCAGCGCCGTCGACGCCGACATGATGTCTTCCTGGTACACGAAGACGCCGTAGGTTCGATTGAGATACGGCTCGAGGAGCGGGTGGAGGTAGGTGACCTTCTCCTCGCCGTGCTTGCGCTTGATGTAGGACGGGATGTTGTCCATCGGTCCCGGCCGGTAGAGCGCGACCATGGCCGCCAGGTCGAAGACGGTGCTCGGACGAAGCTCGCGGATGTAGCGCCGCATACCCGCGGACTCGAGCTGGAAGACGCCCGTCGTCTCGCCGGACGCCAGCAATTCGAACGTTTTGGTGTCGTCGAGCGGTATCTTCTCGAGGTCGATCTCCTCACCGCGATGGGCTCGGATCAGGTCCACGGCGACGCGCAGGATCGTCAGGTTCGAAAGCCCCAGGAAGTCGAACTTGAGCAGTCCGAGCGCATCGACCGCGTGCATCTCGTACTGGGTCATGACCGCGTCCGAGTTGGTGGCGCGCTGAAGTGGCATGAGTTCCGTGAGCGGCTCGCGGCTGATGACCACGCCCGCCGCGTGAGTGGACGCGTTCCTGGCCACGCCCTCCAGGTGCTTCGCGAAGTCGATGACGCGTCTTACCGCCGGCTCGTTGGCGTACATGTCCTTCAGGGCCGGGCTGGTCTCGATCGCCTCATCGAGCTTGATGCCGAGCTGGTTCGGGATCGCCTTGGCGATTCGATCGCCTTCGCCGTATGTCATGCCGACGACGCGGGCCACGTCGCGGACCGCCGCTTTGGCCAGCATCGTGCCGAAGGTGATGATCTGGGCAACGTGGTCGGCGCCGTACTTGCGGCTGACGTAGTTGATGACTTCTTCCCGCCGGCCGTCCTCGAAGTCGACGTCGATATCGGGCATCGTGACACGGTCCGGGTTGAGGAACCGCTCGAAGGGCAGCTGGTAGTGGATCGGATCCACGGGCGTGATGCCGAGGGTGTAGGTCACGATGCTGCCCGGCGCGGAGCCACGGACTGTGATCGCGATCCGCTGCTGGCGGGCAAACGCCGTGAAGTCCGCCACGATCAGGAAGTAGCCCGCGTAGCCCATGCGGCAGATGACGTCGAGTTCGTAGTCGAGGCGGGCCTGGAGCTCCGGGGTGACCGTTCCGTATCGGCGCGCCAGTCCGGCGTTGCATTCCTTTCGGAGCCAGGTCTCGATCGTCTCGCCTTCCGGCACCGGGAAGCTCGGGATTCGAAGCTGCCCGAATGGGAGCTTCATATCCACCATCTCGGCGATGGTTCGGGTGCGCCGGATGGCGTCCAGGTTGTCCGGGAACAGGGCCGCCATCTCCGCCGCCGACTTCAGGTAGAACTCGGAGCTGTCGAACCGGAAGCGGTCGGGGGTGTCCAGGTTGGAGCCGGTGCCGACGCATAGCAGGACGTCGTGGGCCTCGTGCTGGTCGCGCCGGACGTAGTGCAGGTCGTTGGTCACGATGACGTCGAGCCCAACCTCCTTACCCAGCTTGATCAGCTTGGGGTTGAGAGCCAGCTGCTCGGGCATGTGATGGTCCATCATCTCGAGGAAGAAACGCTCCCGGCCGAAGAGGTCGCGGTAGAAGCCGGCCGTCTTGCGAGCCAGCTCCCAGTCGTCAACCTCGAGCGCCTTGGCGATTTCGCCGCCGAGACAGGCCGACCCTCCGATCAGGCCCTTCGAATATCGCGCCAGGATGTCGTTGTCGATGCGTGGCCTGTAGTAATAGCCCTCCAGGTGAGCGTCCGTGACCAGACGGCAGAGGTTCTGATAACCCTCCCAGTTCTCGGCCAGGAGCAGCAGGTGAAAGGGCTGGCTGTCGGCCTTGCCCTCCTTGTCGTGCATGCTCCGCCGAGCGACGTACGTCTCGACGCCGACGATAGGCTTCATGCCCTTCGCGGCGACGGCCTGCGTGAACGCAACCGCCCCGTACAGCGCCCCGTGGTCCGTGATGGCCATCGCGTCGAAACCGAGCTCGGACCCCTGTTCGGCGAGCTCGTTTATCCGCCCGAGTCCGTCCAGCAGGCTGAACTCGGAGTGGAGATGCAGGTGGACGAAATCGTTGGGGGCGACGGTCACGGGGGGTAAGGGTACCGCGTCGGAGGCAAGCGACGGATGGCTGTTCGGCCTGACGTCAGGCTTCCAGGTCGACGATGAGTTCTTCAGGTGTGGCGCTCGATCCGTCGCGCCTCGCGACAAGCTCGACGACCGCCGGGAGGCGACTCCCTCAGAGCGGCAGCCGCGTCAGCATAGTGGCGATAGCGCGGGCGGACGCCGTCGAGATCGGCGATCGACGACGTCGACTTCCACTCGAAGCCTCATTGCGTCGGCGATGCGAATGTAGGTCCCCAGCGTCGCCGGGCTGCCGCTCTCGACGCCCTGGATCGTGGAGCGCCCCAGACCGGCTCTGTCGCCGAGCTGACGAATGGTCAGAAGACGTCCACGCCGCTCGTCTTTGAGTTGCCGGCCCATCCCGAAGGCGAGCCGGGCTACTTCACGCTCGATCCGCTGCGCCGACGGCTCGCCCGGGGCGGCAGCCTGCATTTGTCCGGCTGGAACGGACTGCTTTCGATCGTCTTGCACGTTCTGCGCTTCTACGCCTCCCGAAACCACCTGCTGAAGGCCGGAGATTGACTCGCGGCGCTTGTCTGTCCCTTATTCATAGCGATGGCTGGGCTCGGAACCCGAAGGTGGCGCCCGAGGCGCGCCGAGAAACGGATCCTGTCCGGCTGAGCCGGACATTCGCGGGATCGCAAGATCCGGCGGCCCTGGCGGCAAGGAGGCGCCGTCCTGCCGGCGTCCTGGTGCGGCCGGGGTGGCGGGCGCGGCCACGCGGCCGGGGGCGCGGGCGCGGCGAGGGCTGAGGGCCGCGCGGCTTAGCCGACCGGCTGTCGCGCGCGCAGCTCCCAGGTGGTGCCGTCGGGAGTGTCGTGAAGTTCGATGCCGGCGGCCAGGAGTCGGTCCCGGATGGCATCGGCGGCGGCCCACTCGCGGGCGACTCGGGCGCGGACCCGCTCCGCCAGCAGGGCGTCGACGAAGGGACGGACCGTTTGCGCCGGGTCTGTCGTACCCTCGGCAGCCATCTCGCCCAGGCAGACGACCGCGGCGCGCAGGGCGGAGCGCGCATTGGCGAGGGCATCCGACTGGTCCGTGTCGTGCGACCAGGCCTGGATCGTCTCTTCGAGCGCCAGGACCGCGCGGACGGCGGCGGGCGCATCGCACTCGTCCAACGACGCGTTGAAGACGGCCTCGAGCCGAGCCACTTCCTCGCGGAGTGGAGCCGACGTGGCCACGGCCAGCACCGGCACGCCCGGCGAGTCTTCGGCCGCGTCGGCGGCGGCCACACCGACCGGCGCAGCACCCCTCGCGGCCGCCACCAGGTCGCCGATCAGGAGTTCGCTGCCCGCCGGGAAGACCGTGCTCCGGCCATCCTTTCGAACCGTGACCGTGCCCAGCCCGAGAACCGAGGCCGTGCCCGCGTCGAGGTCCAGCACCAGGGCCGTGTGCCCGTCGACGCCCAGGATGAAGACCTCGTCGGGCAGTTCGGCCTCGAGAGTCCGCAGTCGCCGTTCGCCCAGGTAGCAGAACCGAGTGTCGTGGTTGCCGCCCTCCGCGTTGTCGTAGTGCGGGACTACCGCGACCGGCAGGCCAAGCGGCGTGAGCAGGTCCAGCCCGTCGAGCCAGCGCGGGGCCTCGCCAACTTTGTAGATCTCGTAGACCGGGATCGTGTATCGACCCAGCGTGAGGGCGGCCGCACTGGCCATCGTGACGGCGCCGCCACGAGCCAGCTTGTCGGCGAGCAGACGCGGGATCTCCGAACCGGCCCATTGCCGCAGAGCGTAGGACGGGCTGCCCGGGCCGGTGAAGACGAGCCGGGCCTCGCGGATCCGGACGAGGGCGGTCTCGCGGACGAGCGGGTCGGCGTCGGCGGAACGGAACGACGCCACCGAAAACGGCGCGCCGACGGTCGCGCGGAAATAGTCGACCGCCCGCTCGGTGATGTCCTCGGCGTTCTCCTGGAATCCGTACGGCGTGTCCAGGACGACCGCCGGCACCGGCCGCCGACCCAGGCGATCGAGCACGGCTCGGTGAACCCGAGCCATGGTCGGGGTCGTCTCGCCCGAACCCATGATGGTGAGGATGCGGGGCAGCCCGGCCTCCCCCGAGGCGGCTTTGCGGGCAGGGTCCGAAGCGGTCGGTCGAGCCGGCGGTCGCGCGTTCGTTCGAGCAGCCGTTCCTTCGCTCACGCCGGCACGGCTCCGGAGAACAGGCCTTCGCGATCGGCGGCGAGGATGGCCTCGGCGAGCTCGGCCGGATGCTGGGCGTGGATGTCGTGGTCGCCCGTGAACCAGCTCGACTCGAGCCGGGACCCCGCTCGCCGTCCGTTGCCGCGAGCGCGTCGGCGGCGCCGGCCCGCTTGGCCTTCGTCCAGTCGCTCTCGCCGCCGTCGACCGGGACGATGAGAGCGGGAACACGCAGCGACCGCCAGAGAGTCGGCCGTTCGCTGGCCCCACATCGCCTCGAGGATGGCCTTGTGGTGATCGCGTGAAAGCCACGGGGCGATGGTCCGATCCGGGCCGGATCTCGAAGTTGCCGAGCGAGCCCTCGAAGCCCTCCTCGGGCCAGTCGGCATGGGCCGATCGGAAGTAGCTCTCCACCGAAGACAGCGGCAGTGCCGATCAGCGGCGGCGGGGCGAGCCGATCCCAGCAGATGTCCCACGTCGGGAAAGCGTCGCGCAGGTCCGTCAACCCGCCGTCGACCAGGACGATGCCGCTCGTCGCTTCCGGGTAGCGGACGCCGAAGTCCAGCATCACGTTGGCGCCCCAGGATTGCCCGACCATGATCGGGCGCTCGAAGTCGGGCGCCAGCGCGCCGATCAGGGTATGCAGGTCGCCGGAGATCGTGGCGAAGTCGTAGCCGCCGTCCGGCTTGTCGGAACGGCCGTGGCCACGCAGGTCGACCGCTACCGAGCGACGACCGGCACCGGCCAGGCGACGCGCCACGCCGTCCCAGAGCCGCGCGTTCGAAGCCAGGCCATGAACCAGAAGGAACGGCGCGCTTGCGCTGCGCCCAGAGGCGGCGTTTCCGGCGCCGTCGGCCGGGCCCGCCGGCAGCCAATCGAGGACGCGCAGCACGACGCCGTCCGCGACCTGGACCCGCCTGTCCAGGGCTTCGATCCATGGGATGGTCACCTGCTCCTCCTGCGGTTCATGCTAGCCCGCGAGGCAAGTCTCGCCGCCAGCGACCCGATCGGCCGCGTACGAGGCCGCGGTTCCGCCGCACGGATCGTCCCGGCAGCCGGGCGTCCGGCTCGGACCCGTACAATTCGGCAACGATGCAAGCACCGACTATGCGCCAGCCAACCGTGCCGCAGCTTCGCGCCACGGCCGCGATAGCCCTCCTGTCGGTGGCGCTGGCCGGCTGCAGCCTCTTCTCGAGCGGGCCCGGCGCCACCTCGTCGCCGACCGCCCGGTCGAACGCCGGAACGAGCACGTCGACCGCAACCGCCACGCCCACCCCGACGCCGGTTCCGCTGGTCAAGTCGGTGACACTCGTGGCGACGATCGGCGAGCCGAAGGATTGGACACCCGCGGGGTTGACCTGGAAAGGGATCCAGACCGCCACGGCTTCGATCGGTGCCCGGGCTTCCCTGGTGGTGCCGTCGTCTCCGGCGGACATCGAGACCGACCTCGAGCAGGCCGCCCAGACTGAGGGCGCCGTCGTCGTTACCGTAGGGCAGGAATCGGATGCCGCGGTCCAGCAGGCGGCGACGGCTCATCCGGCCACCCAGTTCCTTGAGATGAACGTGGCGGTGGCCGCGGGTTCGCCATCGAACGTCCACGGCGTCGCCTTCGATGAGGCCGAGGCCGGTTACCTGGCGGGCTACGTTGCCGCGTCGTTCGCCGGATCCGGCGGTGTCGGCATGGTGGGCGACACCAAGACGGACACCCGCTCGGCCAATTACGCAGCCGGTTTCCGGAGCGGCGCATCGCAAGCGAGCGCCGGCATCGCGCTCACGATCGGATATGCGGGTTCGCCTGACCTGCCCGACAAGGGCCGCGCGGCTTCGGCCGCCCTGGTCAAGGCAGGCGACACGGTGATCCTGGCCATGCCCAGCCTGGCCGGAATCGGAGCCATGCGCGACGCGTGCGCTCGCAAGGCGCAGCTGGTTGCAGTCGACACCGACGCATGGCAAACGGTGCCCGACGTCCAGCCGTGCTTGATCGTCAGCGTCCTCAATCGCTACGACACGGCAGTCGGCGCGGCGATCCTGGCGATCAACTCGAGCAAGCCGCTGCAGCGCGTGCTGGTAGACGACCTGGCGAGCGGGGGCATCGCGTTGAGCGAATTCCACGCCGACCTCCCACCGGGCTTCCAGGGTCAACTCGACGCGGTGATCGGCGCGCTGAAGAACGGCCCCCCGCGGCCCGCGTCCACCCCTCCGAACCCGGAGCCTCCCGCGTCGGCCGGCCCGGGCGCATCTGCGGTACCTTCCAGCGTATGAACGATCCTCGTGAGCCCGACGTCCACGTTTCCCTGCTCGACGACGAGGCCATCGCCGAATTGCTGAGGACTGCGCGGCGCATCGCCGTCGTCGGGGCCTCGTCCAACCCCGATCGCCCGTCGAACGGCGTGTTCCGCTCCCTGGTCCGTGCCGGCTACGAGTGCATTCCGGTGAACCCGAACGAGACCGAGGTCGAGGGCGTGCCCGCCGTGGCGACGCTTGCCGAAGCGGCGGCTGCGCTCGGCGGCCGGATCGACATCGTCGACGTCTTCCGCCGATCCGAACTGACCCAGTCGATCGCCCGCGAAGCGGTCGCGCTGGGAGCCCGGGCGCTGTGGCTCCAGCTCGGCGTCGTCAACTGGGAGAGTGCCCGGATCGCCGCCGTGGGCGGCCTGGCCGTGGTCATGGATCGCTGCACGGCCGTCGAACTGCGCCGGGTTCCGCGCCGCTGACTCTGTGGCATAGAAACGCACGACGCCGTCCCGAAAGACGGCGTCGCGCGTGCTGCCTGGAGTGTTCGAATTCCTGCGCCGCCCTGATCGAGCCCGCGCCGCACAGAACGTGGTCTGGCAGCGGGGTGTCGCCTCGATCCGGGTGACGTGGGCATTGTGCCACCGGCCGGCTGATTCTCCGTCCTACCCCTGCTATCCAATCCGCGTCTCACCTTTGGCCCAGTGTCGGGCCCTGCGTGCTACGTAGCGGCGACGAGTTCGGCCGGCGGCTCCACCACGTCAACCCGCGGCGCCGTCGGCGGCAGGCAACTTCGAGGAGGCGCTTTCGGCGTCCTTGCCGGGTGCACTCCCGGTCGCCTCATCGGCGGCCGAGCTCGGAACCCGGGCCGGCAGCCAGGCAAATACCAGGACCGCGCCGACCGCCACCACGACCGCCCCGATGGCCGCCGCGGTGGACATCCCGGAGACGAAGGATTGCCGGGCCGCGGAGAGAACGGCCGCGGCGGTTTCCGAGGGCAGACCGCCTGCGGCAACCGTCGCGGAGCCGATCGAGTCTCGGACGGCCGCGCCCACGCCGGCAGGCAAGCCCGCCAGGCCACCTGGCAGCTGGTTCAGCCGCGCGGCCAGATCGTCCCGGTACGCGGAGGACAGGATGCTGCCGAAGACCGCGACGCCCATCGCCGAACCGAGTTCGCGAGTGGTGTCGTTGGTCGCCGAGCCGACGCCGGCTCGGGCCTTGTCGACCGCGCCCATGATCGCGTCCGTCGCCGGCGCCATGGCCAGGCCCATGCCCAGCGACATGAAGCCCAGCATGGCCGCGAAGGCCGGGTAGGAAGAGCCGACACTGAGCCGAGAGATGAGCAGGAGGCTGACCGAGATGCCCGCCATGCCGCTCACGATCAGATATCTGGCGCCGATCCGGGGCAGCAGCCTGTTGGCCAGGACCGATCCGACGACCACACCGAAGGCGACCGGCAACATCGACAGGCCGGCCTCGAGTGGCCGCTGACCCCAGACGAACTGGAGGTACTGCGTCAGGGCGAAGGTGCCGCCGACCAGGGCGAAGTGAGCCACCGTTTCGGCCAGGCTCGTCGCGCCGAAGGCCGGCCGAGCGAAGAGCTTGATGTCGAACATCGGGGCGCTGTAATGGAGCTCCCAGACGACGAACGCGACGACCAGGCCCAGGCCCGCACCGATTCCGGCGAGAGTCTCGGGAGCGGTCCAGCCCGCCGCCGGAGCCTGGATGATGCCGTAGACGAGGGTGGCCAGGCCGGCTATCGACAGCACCGCGCCGATCGGGTCCAGCCGGTCCGGGCTTTCATCGCGAGATTCCGGAATGAGATGCAGCGTGCCGACGATGCCGACCAGGACGATCGGTACGTTGAACAGGAAGACCGCGTTCCAGTCGAAGTTCTCGAGCAGGGCCCCGCCGACGATCGGCCCCAGCACCATTCCCACGCCTGCGATCGCGGCCCAGGTCGCGATTGCCCGCGGCCGCTCGGCATCGGAAAAGAGGTTCGTGATGAGCGACAGCGTCGCCGGCATCAGCAGCGCTCCGCCCAGGCCCATGGCACCGCGGATCGTGATCAGCTGATCGGCGGTCGTGACCAGTAGCGTCGCCGCGGAGGCGATGCCGAATACGCTCAGGCCCGCGAGCATCAGCTTCCGTCGACCCAGCCGGTCGCCGAGCGTCCCCGACGTCAGCAGCAGGCCCGCGAACACGACGATGTAGGCGTCGACCATCCACTGGAGCTGCGAGCCGGTCGCGTCGAGCTGTCGCGAGATCGTCGGCAGTGCGACGTTGAGGATCGTGTTGTCCATCGTGATGGCGAGCAGACACAGGTCGATGACCGCCAGCGCCCACCACCGTCGCGGGTGGCCTCCCGCGACAGGACTCGAGCCGGCCCGACTCGTCGCGTGCGGGGCGTGGCTCCCGGACCCGTGAATTCCGTGCGTTCCGTGCACCGTCGACGCTCCCTATCTGCTGCCCGCGGGCGACACCGCGCGTCCGCCGCGCCTGGTTGCCCGCTGCGTACGGTGTTATCATAGCGTACGGCGTACGCTATGCGTCAAGTGTGCGCAACGCGAACGGCGACTACAATCGATCGATCGATCGATCGGCCGACAGGAGGCAGCAGCATCGTGAGCCCAGCTCAACAGCCACCCTTCCTCGGGGCGTGGAGCGACACGCCCGAAACCGAGGCAACCCTGCCTCGCGAGCCGCTTAGCCGCGCCCGTATCGTCGCCGCCGCGGTGACGATCCTGGACCGCCACGGAGTCGACGGCCTGTCCATGCGGACGCTCGCCGACGAGCTGCACACGGCCGCGACGTCGCTCTACCGACACGTCCACAACAAGGGTGAGCTCCTCGACCTGACCCTCGACGCGCTGATGGCCGAGGTCGAACTGCCGGCCGACAGCGCCGATTGGCGGACCGCGATGCGCACCGTCTCTCTCAACTTCCGAGCCGTGCTGCTCAAGCATCGGACCGCCGCGGTGCTGCGCGGCACGCGACTGGCCATCGGCCCCAACACTCTCCGGCTCATGGAGTACGTCTGCTCCACCCTGCTCGGCGCAGGCTTCTCAGAGACCGAGGCAGCCGCGGCCGGCGCCACGCTCATCAACTACACCGTCGGCTGCGTCCTTGGCGAGGTCATGCCCACGGCCGAGATCGAGGCTTCTGGCTACACGTGGGAGCAGTTCGCGGCGGAGATGTCTGCACGCGTCGCCGCACTGCCACTCGACCGCTATCCCGTCATGCGGCGGATGTTTCCGATGCTCCTTGGCCACCACCACAGCCAGCCGTTCGAATATGGACTGGACGCCCTGCTCGACGGGTTCGAAGTCAGGCGGGCGGCACCGCTGAGCACAGACACGCCTGGGTGAGCAGCTGAGAGGGCAAGAGGCACGGCCCGGGAACGGCAGTCTGTACCAGAGCCCCGCGGAGCGCTCCGCACGACGGAGGCTGAGGACACTCGTCTCAGTACGTTTCGATCCTGACTAGCTAGCCTTGCGACGACCCGCCGGGCTGAACCTCGGCGCCGACGCGCTGGCCAAGACGCTGACCGCGAGGGCGCCGACGGACCGAGCCACCCTGTTCGGAGCCCTGGTGAGCGCCGTCAATGGATCGAGCGCACCCGCCGCGGGTGGCCAATCTGGCGAAGTCGGCTTCTACACCAAGGATGGCCTCGTGCCCGACCTCGGGGCCGCCGCCTTCGCCGACTGAACCGCCCTACGCAGTGGAGACTCCCAGAATTGGAATCAGGCGGCATGCGCCTCATCTAGTTGGCGATAGTAGGCCTCCTCGAACTCGGCCGGCGGGATATCGCCGCAGGTGCCGTGGAGCCGCTCGGTGTTGTACCAGTGAATCCACGCCGCGGTTGCGAGCTCGAGCTCTCCGCGCGCGTTCGCCAGCGTTTCCACCGGCGGATGAGCTCTCCTTTGTAGGGGCCGTTGACCGACTCGGCGAGGGCGTTGTCGTGACTGTCGCCCTTGGATCCGACACTGTTGACGGCCTTGGCCTCATCTAGGCGCCGGTACGTGGCAAGTGTGGCCCTAGGCATACGTCGGACCCGAGATGTCCTAGTAGGCGCCCGAGGTCGAGGTAGCCGAGGTCGTGACCTTGAGGCCGTACTGACCGGATCGAGCGCCTGAGGGAATGGTCAGCCCTGTGACCTTGGTCCAGCCGCTCTGGCTGGGGGAGTCCGAGGAACCGCAGGAGGCGATGTTGTTCTAGTGAACGGCGAAACCCGCGAAGACCAGCACGAAACCGGCGATGAGGATCAAGCCGCCGATCTGGGCCTTGCGCCGGAGCTCTTGGGCCATGATCGAGGCCGCGCTGGGGCCCTCGTCGCGAAGTCGGGTGCCGCGCCAACCCTCGTAGCGGGCCAGGTTTGCCTCCTGGGACTTGAGCTCCTGGTAGCGGCTCCACGGGCCCCGGGCGCGCAGGTAGCCGGCGGCGATGAGCACGACCCCGAACGCCCACAGGACCAGGTTGATCGGACCCATTGCGCTCCTTCCGCCGTCTACTCGGCCTTGTCGAGCCTCTCCCGAAGAGCGGTCTGGACCATCGCGGCATTGGCCTGGCCGCGCGTGGCCTTCATCACCTGGCCGACCAGGAAGCCGACGGCGGCGCCCTTGCCGGCTCGATAGTCCGCGACGGCGGCCGGGTTGGCGGCGAGCACGCTGCCGATGGCCGCGCCAATGGCCCCGGCATCCGAGATCTGACGGAAGCCGCGCGCTTCGATGATCGCGGCGATCTTCGCGCCCGACGCGAAATGTTCGCCGAAGACTTCCTTGGCGTTGGTTCCCGAGATGGCCCCGTCGGCGACCAGCTTGAGCAGCGCGGCGAGCTCGGCAGGATCGACGGCGCCGCCGCTCCCCTCCCCGCCCTTGGCCAGACGCATGTATTCGCCCGTCACCCAGTTGGCGAGGAGTTTCGGCGGCAGACCCCGGCCCGCTGCCAGTCCACCCTCGAAGAGAGCCGTCGCGGCCGCGTCGTTGACCAGCACGGAAGCGTCGTAGGCCGACAGGCCGAACTCCGCCTGGTAGCGCGTCCGCCTGACCGCCGGCAATTCGGGCAGTCGCGCCTTGATTTCGGCCAGCCATTGCGGCGTGGTCACCAGAGGCGGCAAATCCGGCTCGGGGAAGTAGCGGTAGTCGTTCTCTTCTTCCTTCGGCCGCATGTGATAGGTCGACTGACTCGGTTCGTCCCAGCCGCGCGTTTCCATGTGAACCGCGCCGCCGCCGTCGACCAGCTCCGTCTGGCGCGAGATCTCGAAGCCGATCGCCCGCTCCACGGCCCGCATCGAGTTCATGTTCTTGACCTCGACGCGCGTGCCGAACGCCTCCCGGCCGCGTGGCCGGATCGAGACGTTCGCCTCGACCCGCATCTGGCCGTTCTCCATCTCCGCGTCCGATGCGCCGATCGTGCGCATCAGCAGGCGCAGTTCTTCGGCATAGCGGCGGGCCTGTTCGGCCGTCCGGATGTCCGGCTCGGTGACGATCTCCATGAGCGGCATGCCGGATCTATTGAAGTCGATCAAGCTCACTCGCCGGGCGGCGCCGTCGGGCCCTTCGCGGTCCTCGTGGATCAGGCGGCCCGTGTCCTCTTCGAGGTGAGCCCGCCGCACCCGGACGGCTAACGGCCCCTCGATGGTGTCGAAGGCGAGGCGACCGTTGGCGGCCAGAGGCAGCTGGTACTGGCTGATCTGATAGCCCTTGGGGATGTCGGGGTAGAAGTAGTTCTTGCGATCCCAGCGAGTGGTCGAGGCGATCTCGGCGTCGATGGCGTAGCCGGTCGCAATCACCCACTCGACCGCCTTCTTGTTGATCGTCGGCAGTACGCCGGGCAGCCCCAGGCAGACCGGGCACGTACGCGTGTTCGGCGCTGCCCCATCGATATCGGTGGAGCAGCCGCAGAACATCTTGCTGACGGTCTTGAGCTGGCAGTGGATCTCGATGCCGATGACGGCCTCGTAGCGAGTTGCGACGGCCTCGGCCGTGCTCACGAGTCGCTCCTGAGCGTCTTGACGAAGCGATCGATGCGGACCAGCGCCTCTTTGAGCTCGGCCTCGGACGTGGCGTAGCAGCAGCGGACATGGCCCTCGCCGGCCTCGCCGAACGCCGAGCCCGGAACAACCGCGACCGATTCCTTGCGGAGCAGCTGCTCGGCGAACTGTTCGCTCGTCGAGCCCCGTCGAAGTGATCTGCGGGAAGACGTAGAAGGCGCCCTTCGGCTCGAACGTTCGCAGGCCGATCTTGTTGAAGCCTTCGACCAGGAGCTGCGCGGCGGCGATCGTAGTGGCTGAGCATCCACCGCACGTCCGACTCGCCCGACTTGAGCGCTTCGAGGGCGGCGTCCTGGGCCACCGTCGGCGCGGACATGATCACGTACTGGTGGACTTTCAGGATGCCTTCGAGGATCTCCGACGGCGCGCAGATGTAGCCGATCCGCCAGCCCGTCATGGCGTACGCCTTGGAGAAGCCGCCCATCAGGACGGTCCGCCTTCGCATGCCCGGCAGCGACGACATCGTCCGCATCTCGTAGCCGCCGTAGACGAGCCGGTCGTAGATCTCGTCGCGTGTAGACCAGCAGGTCGTGGCGGACGGCGATACGGGCAATCTCGTCCTGGACTTCGTGCGGCAGCACCGCGCCGGTGGGATTGCAGGGGTAGTTGAGGAGCATGGCCTTGGTCCTGGGCGTGATGGCCGCTTCGACCTTGGCCGGGTCGAGGGCGAAGTCCTCTTCGATCGTGGTGTTGACCCCGACGGGCACACCGCCGGCGAAGACGATGCACGGTCGATACGAAACGTAGGACGGCTCGTGGAGCGATGACCTCGTCGCCCGGGTCCAGGGTGGCGCGGCAGGCCACGTCCAGGGCCTCGGACGCGCCGATCGTGATCGAGGATCTCCTCGCTGGGGTCGTAGCGAACGCCGTACAGCCGCTCGAGGTGGTGGGCCAGGGCGCGGCGCAGTTCGATCGTGCCGTAGTTGCTCGCGTAGTGGGTCCGTCGGGCGGCGAGGGAATGGCGGCCAGCCTCGATGACCTGCTCCGGCGTGTCGAAGTCGGGCTCCCCCACTCCGAGGCTGATGACGTCGGTCATCGTGGCCATGATGTCGAAGAAGCGGCGGATGCCCGATCGCGGGCACTTCGATCCACGCGGCGGGCCAGGACTCGGGTCGAGAGCGGCGGTCGCTCAGGTTCGGCCTCGGGGTTCAGGATGGACGGGTCGGTCGTGAGTCGGCTGGAGGTGTCGGGAGACAGTGTCATCGGGGCTTCCTCAGGCTTGGCCGTGGCCCGCGAGGCGGGGCGCCGTCGTCTGGCGCTCCTTCCGCTCGATCGGGCTGGGCGTGTTGGGATCGTCGGTCAGCTGCAGCTCGGCGGGCTCGAGGCCCCGCCAGGGTGCTCTGGCCGTGATCGCCTTCGTACGCGCGAGCCGACGCGAAGCATCGCGGCTCTCGTCCCACGGCGCTCCGATGATCTGGAGGCCGACCGGCAGCCCCTCCGACAGGCCGCACGGGATCGAAGGCCCGGCAGGCCTGCCATGTTCACCGGCAGCGTGCACGCGTCGGACAGGTACATCGCGACCGGATCGTCCAGCCGGGCGCCCGAGCGGGAACGCGACGGTGGGGCTGGTCGGCGCGACGATCGCGTCGAAGCCGCTCGCCCAGACCGCGTCGAAGTCCGCCTTGATCAGCGTCCGCACCTTCTGCGCCTTCAGGTAGTAGGCGTCGTAGTAGCCGGCCGAGAGCGCGTAGGTGCCGAGCATGATCCGGCGCTTGACCTCGGGCCCGAAGCCCGTCGCCCGCGGGTCTGAGGTAGTTCGGCGATGCACGTCGCCCGCGCGCACGGCGTGGCCGTAGCGGATGCCGTCGTAGCGGGCCAGGTTCGCCGACTGCCTCGGCCGGCGCGATGATGTAGTACGTGGCCAGGCCGTAGTCCGTGTGCGGCAGCGAGACGTCCGTCGATCGCGGCCCCGGCGGCTTCGAGGGCCGCGACGGCCTCGCGGACGCGCGCCTCCACGCCCGGCTCCATGCCCGCGACGAAGTACTCCCGCGGCAGCGCCGAGCCGGCGGCCCCGCAGGATACGCCGCCGCTTCATCGTCGCCGGCCGGGAGGTCGAGCAGGTCGCGGGCACGGGGATCCGGCGCGGAAGTCGCGTCGCGCTCGTCGCGGCCGGCGACGGCGTGCAGGAGCAGCGGCGGCGTCGCGGACGTCGCGCGCGAACGGGCCGATCTGGTCGAGCGAGCTGGCGAACGCGACGATGCCGTAGCGGCTGACGCGGCCGTACGTCGGCTTCAGCCCGACGATCCCGCACAGCGCGGCCGGCTGGCGGATGCGATCCGCCCGTGTCCGTGCCGATCGAGCAGCGGCGCAGTGGTAGGCCGCGACCGCGGCCGCGGAACCGCCGCGCTGCCGCCCGGGACGCGGTCGAGCGCCCACGGGTTGGCCGCGGGCCGTAGGCCAGTGCTCGGTCGAGGAGCCCATCGCGAACTCGTCCATGTTGGTCTTGCCGAGGATCACGGCGCCCGACGTCGCGCGAGCCGCGCCGTCGAGGTGGGCATCGAACGGGGCGACGTAGCCCTCGAGGATCCGCGAGCCGGCCGTGGCCTGGCCGCCCTTCACCGAAACCAGGTCCTTGAGCGCGACCGGCACCCCGCAGAGCGGGTGGAGCGCGGCGAGCGCGGCGGACCCGGAGCGCGCGCCTCGGCGAGGCGCGCTGTCGGCCGCGTCGGCCTGGGCCAGGGCATCGGCCCGGTCGATCGCCAGCCAGGCGTTGAGGGCCCGGTTCTGTCGCTCCGCGACTTGAGGTGGGCCTCGGTCAGGGCCCGCGACGACACCTCGCCGGCGCGCAGGAGGCGCGCCATCTCGTGAGCGTGGAGCCGCGTCAGGTCCGGCATGGTCTAGGCGCCAGCCCTCGCCGCCCAGGATCGCCGGCACCACGAAGTGGTCGCCACTCCGCTCGGGGGCGTTGGCCAGCGCTTCGTCCGCCGTCAGGGAGTCTGTGACCACGTCCTCGCGCAGGATGTTCTCCAGCTCGATCGTCTGGGCCGTGGGCGGGATCTGCTCTGTGTCCAGGCCCGTGAGGATCGTGTACTGGTCGAGGATGTGGTTCAGCTGACCCTCCAGGCGCGCCAGCTCGTCCTCGGTCATGCCGAGGCGCGCGAGGTGCGCGACGTGCTCGACGTCGGCACGGGTCAGGTTGGCCATGATCTCCTGCGAATGTCTCCCCGGTACGGCGGACCGGGCGGGCCTACCGGGAAGGTACCAGATGGGAGACCACGCCGTCACCAACCGGAGGCCGACAAGCCCCGGGCCGCCTCGGGGGCGATGCCGCCGCTCGCGTTCCGCACGCCGATGGAACGTGCGGCGACCGCGTGCCGATCCGGCGACCGAGGGAGTCTCCGGATCCCGCGAGCGTCCGGACCGACGTACGACTCAATCCCCCGTCGCTAGCGAGTGGCGAGGACGGCCACCCATTTGTTGTACCACTCCGTGCGCCCCACTCGGCCGTCGATCGGGTCTCGCATGGTCGAGTCCGATTGCCAGTAGCGGTCGAATTGGACGGCGTCCGGGCCGGATTTCCACGCCGCCAGACTGATCCAGGTGTCGTCCGCGATGGGCTGGACGTCGTGGGTCGCGCCGTCGTAGACGAGAGTCGCCACCCCTTCCAGCGGATCGGTCAGGTAGACGCCAACCACGCTGAAGTTGTCGCCGGTCGCGGGATTGTCGCCGTGCGCCTTATAGCCGGTCACCAGCTGCGCGTGGCCTCCCATCCACGAGAAGACGATGGCGGGTTTGCGGGTCCGGGCGATCGACGACACCACGCCTTTGGCGGCCGCGGCGAAGGTCGTATAGGCGGCGTCGACGTAGACACCTGCCTGCAGGGAGCCCCAGCCGTTGAAGTTCAGGGCATTTCGGGTTCCGTGCGGGTCGGACCCCGGCAGCCAGGTCGGCAGCGTCATGTTGGACCGCTCGTATTGGAGAATCTCCTCTTGCGTCGCATATGAGGTCGTGGGCGACCAGGACGTGGCGCCGCCGTCGAGTGCAATGAGATTCAACGCGGTCTGGGCGGATGCGGCAGTGCACGCCATCGGGTCGGGGTTCTGGTGGCGTACGCCCGCCCCGTCGAACAGGTCCAGGGTCCAATCGGTCTGTGGAGAACCGCTTGGTGATTGGGCGGCCGGGGATTGGCCGGCCGCGGCCGTGGCCGGCGGCGACCAGGTGGCCAGGGCAACGAAGGTCTCGCCGGCCGTCGCCGATGGCGCCGATGGAGCCGGTGGCACCGAGGCGGACGCAGACGACGAGACTCCCGAGGTCGCGGAAGTTGCCTCGGGGGACCACGCGACCGATGGCGACGAAGCCGACGGACTGCCGCCGATGCACCCGACGGGCAGCGCGGCCAGGATCGCGACCGCGGCCACGGCACGGAAGGTCCGGCGAGACGATGCCGCCAGGCGGCAAGCTTTCGTCCCGGCCCGGCCGCTCGAATCTCATGGCGATTCTTGGAACCGAGAAGTTGCGCACGTCTCGCCAGTATGCACGACTGCAAAGGTCGCCTGCCTCGGGCAAATGGACGGGCGGAGAATGACCGGATCGCAGCCGAGCCTGGCCGGATCGCAGCCGGGCTCCCCTTCGCCTAAAGTTGTGTTGAGCCTGACTCCCAGCGAGCGAGAGCCGTGACCGATTTCGACATCCGCGAGATGACGACCGACGATATCGATCCAGCGGTCGAGTTGTATCGGTCGGGAGGCTGGGGCGAACGGCGCTCGTTCCTCGAGCAGGTCGCGGCCGTTCCCAGCTGCAAGTCTCTGGTCGCGGTTCGCGACGGTTCTGTCGTGGCCACCGGACTCGCCACGATCAACGGCCCGGTCGGCTGGGTGGGGTCCATCTTCGTCGATCCCAGATTGCGGCGGCAGGGCCTGGGCAAGGCCATGACTGAGGCGGTCTGCGCCCGGCTGGACGCCGCCGGTTGCAGGACCCAGGCCCTGATCGCGTCCGTCTACGGTCAGCCGCTCTACGAGAAGATGGGCTTCCGCATCGACGCCTGGTATCAGATCCTCGAGGCTCTGCCCTCGGATGCCATGCCCGTGCCACGTCCCGGGGCCACTCTGCGCCGGATGGTCCCTGGCGACCTGGACCGCGTAGGTCGGCTCGACCGGCGCGCCACGGGTGAAGACCGGCGGGGATTGCTGGGCGGGATGGCCGAGAGTGGCTGGCTCCTCGAATCGGGGGCCGACCTGCTCGGCTTCCTGGTGTCGATCCTGCCCGACTCGGCCGCCGTCGTCGCGCCCGATCCCGACGATGCGGTGGTCCTGCTCGACCTTCTACGCCACCTGGGCCGGCGACGCGCGAGAACGGTGCGCGCGGCAGTCCTACAGGGCCACGACAAGCGTCGAAGGCTGCTGGAAGAGCGCGGCTGGGGTCCGACTTTCGTGACGCCCAGGATGCTGCGCGGCGACCCGATCGACTGGCAGCCCGAGATGAGCTGGGGCCTTCTCGGGTTCGCGTTCGGGTGAGATCCGACATGGCGGGTGGCACCGGAATGGTCCTGCTGAGGCCCATGACGCCGGCGGACGTCGACGCGGCCGTCTCGCTTGCCCGCGCGCAGGGCTGGCGCGACCGGCGGCGTCTGTACGATTTCGTGCTGCGAGTCTCGACCTGCCAGCCCCTCGTAGGGCTGTTGGGAGAACGGGTGATCGCGACCGGACTCGCCACCGCGAACGGCCCGGTCGGCTGGCTGGGGTCGCTGGTGGTCGACGCCGCGTTTCGTGGCCGCGGCATCGGACGAGCGATGACCGAGGAGCTGTGCGCGCGCCTGCGGGCCTCCGGTTGCGTGACGCTCTCGCTCGAGGCAACTGACGAGGGCCGGCCGATGTACGAGCGCATGGGTTTCCGGCAGATCACGAGCTACCACCAGCTCGAGGCTGAGCGCCTGGCCGACCCACCGGCACTCCCCGACGGTGCCACTGTCCGGAGGCTCGAGCCGGCCGATCTGCCTGCCGTCTGCGAACTCGACCGGCAGGCGACCGCGGAGGACCGCCACGTTGCCCTGGCCGTGCTGGCCCAGATCGCCGACGGTTGGGTCCTCGAACGTTCCGGCGCCCCGTGCGGCTTCCTCCTGCCCGCAGAGCGGGCATACGGCGCCGTCGTGGCGCCGCGCTTCGACGACGGGCTCTACCTGCTCGACCTGCACCGCCACATAATCCCGGCCGACGCGGGCGCGCACGTTCGAGCCGGCATCGCCGACGAACACTCCGAGGGGTGGCGGGAACTCCAGGCGCGAGGCTGGCGGGAGACCTGGCGGGCGCCGCGGCTGATCCTCGGCCCCGCGCCCGACTGGCGGCCCGACTGGATCTGGGGCCAGATCAACTCGGCGATGGGCTGAGGATCGGGCCGCCGTCCCACGCGACCCGGCGCGACCGGCGCGACCCGGCGCGACCCCACGCGGCCCGGCGCTCCGAAGGCGCGTCCGCTAACGCTCCTCGGCCGCCAGCAACCGGCGGAAGGCGTCTTCGTCGAGGACCGGTATGCCGAGCTGCTGGGCTTTGGCCAGCTTTGAGTTCCGGCCGCTTCGCCGGCCACGACATAGGAGGTGCTCTTCGAGACGGAGCCGGCGGCGTGCCCGCCGGCGGCGCGGATCGCCTCCTCGGCCCCGGCCCGGTCGAAGCCCGAGAGCGAGCCCGTGACGACGACGGTCTTGCCGGCGAGCGGGCCGGTCGGCGTGCCACTCCCCGGAGCGCACGCGTCTGGCGGGCGGCTCGGCGACTACGCCGGCATCGACCAGGTCCAGCAGCACCGCCGCGGATTCGGGCGCACCGAAGTAGCCGGCGATGCTGGCGGCCACCACGGCCCCCACGCCCGGGACTTCCTGGAAGTCCGCCGGCGGGGACCTCGGGCAGGGCGCGAGCCACCCGACGGCGTCCACTCCCCTTCCGATTCGCCCGGCTCGAGCGGCCATCGCCCGGCCATCCAGCCGGCGAGGTCAATTGCCGTCTGCTCGCCGACCTGGGGAATGCCGAGTGCGTTCAAGACGCGAGCGAGCGGCCGCCGGCGCGACCTCTCGATCGACGCCTTCAGGTTCTCGGCGCTCTTGCGGGCGAACCGGTCCAGGCCAACGAGGTCCTCGACGGTAAGCCTGTAGAAGTCGCCGCGGGTCTTGACCAGGCCCCGCTCCAGCAACTGTTCGAGAACGGCCCAGCCGGCGCCTTCGATGTCCATCCCGCCGCGGCCGGCAAAATGGGCGAACTCCTGCGACAGGCGGGCCGGACATTTCTGGTTCGGGCAGTAGTGGCGGACCGCGCCCTCGTCGCGGACGATCGGCCGTACCGCAGACCGGGCAATTGGCCGGCATCTCGAAGATGCGTTCGGCTCCCGTCCTCCGATCGGGAATCGGCCGCACGACTTCCGGGATCACGTCTCCGGCCTTCTGGAGAACGATCCAGTCGCCGATCCGCAGGTCCTTTCGGCGAACCTCGTCGAGGTTGTGGAGCGTGGCTCGGGCCACGGTGGACCCGGCCACTTTCGCCGGACGCATGTGCGCCACAGGAGTAAGGGTGCCCGTCCGACCGACGTAGGCCACGATGTCCTCGATGACCGTCTCGACCTGTTCGGGCGGGAACTTGTAGGCGATCGCCCAGCGGGGAGCGCGAGCGACCATGCCGAGCCGGTCCTGCTGGTCGTAGCGATCAACCTTGACCACCACGCCGTCGGTCTCGTACGGGAGCTCATGCCGCTTCTCGCGCCACAACTCGAGGAAGCGCAGAACGCCGTCGATGTCCACTCCTTCCGAGCGGTCCGGGTTGACCGGGAAGCCCAGGGCCGACAGCCTGGCCAGAGCCCCCGACTGGCTGCTGACCGTCCTGCGGACCTCCGAGCCGCCCCCGCCGTCCGGTCCGCCCCGGCCCTCCGAGCCGCCCCGTCCGTCCGGTCCGCCTTCGAGCAACTGATACGACCACGACGACAACCGCCGCGCCGCCGTCACCGCCGGGTCGATCTGGCGTAGAGAACCCGCGCCGCTGTTGCGTGGGTTGGCGTAGGTCGGCAGACCGGCCTCTTCGCGCTCGGCGTTGATCCGGGCGAACTCCGCCTTGGGCATGAAGACCTCACCCCGAACCTCTATGGTGGCCGGCTCGACCAGCTTCTCCGGCAGCGCTTCGATGGTGCGCAGGTTGGCGGTAACGTCCTCACCGGTGGTGCCGTCGCCCCGGGTCGCGCCCTGGACGAACCGGCCGCGTTCGTAGCGCAGCGAAATGGCCAGGCCGTCGATCTTGAGTTCGGCCACGTAGCGGAGCTCGGGAGCCTCGGCCGGGGCGGCCGGCAGGCCCAGGCCGCGCCGTACGCGCTGGTCGAACCCGCGCAACTCGTCCTCGTCGAACACGTTGCCGAGCGAGAGCATCGGCCGCCGATGAACCACCTCGCTGAAGGCTCCCGCCGGCGCCGCCCCCACGCGCTGCGTCGGCGAGTCGGGCGTCAGCAACGCCGGAAAGGCAGTCTCGATGGCAACCAGCTCGCGCATGAGCCGGTCATACTCGGCATCGCTGAGATCGGGCGCGTCCGCCACGTAGTAAAGCTCGTTGGCGTGGCGAATGATCGGGACCAGCTCGTCCAGCCTGGCCTTCGCGCCGTCCTCCCCCAGCGACAGTGCGGCCGCGACCGCCTCGGCCGCGACCGGCAACCCGGCCGGCTCGACCGGCGACGTCAATTCGACCGACGTCGAATTCGACCGGCTCGCCCGGTCCTCCCACGCCCGCCTGCCCGACCTTCTGGTCAACCGACTCGGCCACCGTTCGCCCTCCACTCGCCGGCAATCGCGCTCAGCCTCGTCTCCGATTCTCGCCGATCCCGGGCGGTTGCGCTCCGCCGCGGCCTGCCCCGGACGCTGGACGCGACTGGACCCCGTCGCCCGGCGCGACGGCGGTCCCGCCCGGGCCGGCGACCAACATCTCCCGGATCAGCAGGCTCATTCGGTCGAAATGCGACCCGGGCCAGTAGATCGAACCGCAGTCGGCGCAGCGCCCGAAATGGTCGAAGTACCGGAGCGTTCGCGGCTCGCCTGCCAGGCGCTCGGCCACCTCCGCCCGGTCGACCGGCTCGATGGCGCCGTTGCAGCGGACACAGCGCGTGAAGGGCATCGCCGCGGCGGCGAGCCCGTAGCGTTCCGCGACCTCGCCGAGCTGCCGGCGCGGATCGTCGGCGCGGACGAGATAGCCGTTGCGGACTATCGAACGCTTCAGCAGGCCTCGATCTCGCGTAAGCAGGATCCTGGATTCCTCGGCAGAGACGCGGGCCAGCTCAGGGTCCGCGGCATCTCGGGCATAACGCGTGTCGAAGCCGAGCATCCGCAGGTATCGGGCCAGGCGTCCAAGATGTCCGTCGAGCACGAACTGCCGCGGTCCGGTCGGAGCCTGCATCAGGCCCGGAAATGCCGCCCATTCGGCCGGCCGGTCGAGCCCGAACACGTCGATGCGATCGTCTGGCCGAAGCCGGTAGTCGAACTCGACCGGTCGACCATTCGCCAGGATCAGGTCGATTTCCGTGTGCGGCACGCCGAGCGCCTGGATCGCATCGACGACGCCGGCCGGACCCTCGAACCGGCGCAGGATCGGATCGCCCCGGCGTGCGGCGGCCACGAAGTATTCAAGCGATCCGTGGACCCGGAAGCTTGCCGAGAACATGTCCGAATGGTCGCGCATCGTGGGCCGCCGGTGGTCGCGCATCGATATCGTCGCCGCGGCCGCACCGGCCGGGTGGACCACTTGCCATTCGGCGGCGGAGGGCTAGGGTTGAGTGGCGCGTCTCACGAGAGTGTGGAGGATGCGACGATGAAACCAGGCGTCGAACAACCGGTAGCCCTGGAGTTGACCGCCGACGAGCTGCAACTCGTCAAGGCCGGCCTGCAGCTGCTTCTGGTGGTCGAGGACGACCACATCGCGATCGAGCAACTCAAGGAGGTGCTGAGGCAGATCGACGAGAAGGCCGCCCAGGCCGTTCGCTAGGACAGACCGGGAAGATCGGCCGGGGCGGCTCGGGACTCGTTCTCGGCTAGCCCCAGTTCACGTCCGTGGCGCGGCGATGCATGTGGAGCGGAGCCTGGGCCATGTACTCGAGAACTTCGCTGTAGCGCGCGACCGCCAGGCCCACAACCGAAATCGCCGGCCCCGTAGTACAGGCACAACCTGTCGGCGGCCTCGTCCAGAACCCAGCCGTTGGGGAAGAGGACTTTGTCCACATCGCCCACGGACTCGTAGGTCGTGGCCGGGGCCAGCACCCACTCGTCCGATCGGCGCAGAACCACGTCCGGATGATCGATGTCGAGCAGGGCCAGGCCGACTCGGTAGATCGGCCCCGAAGCCGTCGCGTGAGCTCCGTGATACATCATCAGCCAGCCCAGAGAAGTGGCCAGCGGCGGCGGCCCAAGCCCTATCTTCTGGGCATCCCACCAGGCGCCCTCGCGGGCTTCGAGCAGCATCTTGTGGTCGCCCCAGTGGCGGAGGTCGGGCGAGTAGGAGATCCAGATGTTGGCCGGACCGCGAATCGGAGCCGGACGGTGGATCATGATCCAGCGGCCCTCGAAGCGGTGCGGGAAGAGCGCGGCGTCCTTGTCGTCGGGCGGCATGACCGGACCCAGGCGGGTGACTTCCCGGAAATCCCTGGTCACTGCCAGGGACACGAGCGGGCCGCCGTTGCTGTAAGCGGTGTACGTGATCGCCCACTCTTCGCGCTCGGGCAGATACACGAGCCGTGGGTCCTCGCAACCCCAGATCTCCTCAGGATGGGCCGGGTCCGGCGCGAGCAAGGGCTTCTCGTCGAGCCGCCAGGCCCCGACGCCGTCGTTGCTGCGAGCGACCAGCAGGCTCGAGATGCCTCGCAAGTCTTCGACCCGCAACAGCAGCACCGTCTCGCCGTCGACGTGAGCGGCGCCCGGGTTGAAGACGGTATTGGCCGGATACGGAAGGTGATCCGGAGTGATGATCGGGTTGGATGGGTGTCTGACGAACAGATGCCGGCCGCTAAGCTGGCTCACGGGCGAGCGTCCCGGCCGGTTGGGGGCCGAGGGTCGCCGCCCGAGGCCGACGAGGCAACCGCATGCAGGCCGGCATTGTCGGCGCCGCGGAGCCGGCGTATCTGCTCGAGCGCCCCGAGCCACATGAGCGTCGAATTCGGCGCCCTGATTGGCGTTCGGTCCGGTCGGCTGGAGCCCGTCGAAGCAACCTCCCAGCGCCGGATCGGCCATCGCAATTCCAAGGTCGTTGTCGCCGAGGAACCAGCCGTAGGCGGCCTCGGCGGCGTTTACGTAGCGCCGGCGACCCGTCGCGCGGAAGGCGGACGCGGCGGTGGCAACCATCACGGCGGCCTCGATCGGCTGCTGGTCGAACCGGCTCCGAGCGCCGCCGCGAGGCCACCAGCCGGAGTTGCCGATCGGCGAGAAGCTGCCGGATTCGGTCGTCTGAACGTCGATCAGCCAGTCCAGCAAGGCGCAGCCTCGATCCAGCAGGGCCCGCCCGCCGGGCCGCCCTCCGGCCGTGATGAGCGCTTGGGGCAGCAGGGCGTTCTCGTAGGTGAGCACATTTTCCGGCCAGGGCCAATCGGCCGCGATAGGCGCCGCCGCATCGGCCAATCGATCGGCCAGCAGCTCGAACGTCGCCCGCGCGGCCGACTTCGCTTCGCCTGTCGAGATGGCATCCATGACCGAGTCGCAGGCGATCAAGGCCGCGGAGATGGGCCGCAACGACCCAAAGGCGGTCGCCGCCGGAATGGCTCGGACGAACAGACTGCTTGCTTCGCCTGCCATGTCCGTTCCGGGCATTTCCGCGATCACCGCCGCCAGGCCCACGAGAGATCGGGCGTGGCAGTCCTCGGACGCATCGACATCGAGCCACTTGCCGTTGGCGTCGCGCATGTTCATGAACCGGCCCGAGCCATTCCGGAAGGCATCTCCGACGAACCTGAGCGACCGCTCCAGACTTCCCTGGACGGCGGCCCGGCCGAGTTCGCGAGCGTGCAACACGTCGACGACGATCTCGCGCGCGACGTCGTCGGTGCAGTACCCGAAGGTGCGATCGGGGCGGTCTCCTCGGGCGTGCTGCCACAGGCCGACATCGTCGGTCATGACGTCCAGGTGCACCCGGCTCACCGGGTACAGAGCCCGGCGCTTCGGGTGTGGCTGGCGGACGCGGCCGTGGAACTCCGAATCCCCGGAACCCGCACCTCTGGCCGAATTACGTCTGCCGGACTGGAGACCGCCGGGGGCGAGCTCACGATCCAGCATGGCGCGCTCCCACCTTCTCCGCATCCACGGTCGAGCGCATTCCCCCGGCGCTGACGCGCTCGAAGATCCTGCTGTATCTGGCCCCGACTTCCGGCCAGATCATCGTCCGGCTGAATTCGTAGGCACGCCTGCCCATGCGGTGGCGCAGCTCGTGGTCGGCCAGCAGCTCGACCAACGACTCGGCCAGGACACCCGGCTCCGTGGAAGCCACGAGCTTTCCGCGTCCGCCCTCGAGCATCTCCACGGCGTAGGGATAGCGGGTCGAGACGATCGCCTTGCCCGCACTCATCGCGTAGGCCAGGGTCCCGGATACGATCTGCTCACGATTGGGGTACGGGGTGACGAAGATGTCAGCGGCGGTCAGCCACTTGCCCAGCTCCGAGCGAGTCACGAAGCGATCGACGAACAGGACGTGGTCGGCGACGCCCAGAGCCTGGGCCAGGTTCATCAGTCTCGTTCGGTAGGCCTCGCCATCGCGTCTCAGCAATTCCGGATGGGTCGCTCCGAGGATGACGTAGTAGGCCGACGGCGAAGCCTCGATCACGGCCGGCATCGCTTCGATGACCAATTCGTAGCCTTTGCCCGGTCCGAGGAGACCGAAGCACAGGATCATCGGGGCCGTCTCCATGCCCAGCGTCGGCTTGACGGTGTCCGGATCGAGGAGGGGCAGATGCGGGACGCCGTGCGGCACGACGTCGATCTCGTTGGGGTCCACCCCGTACGTACGGCCCAGTAGCGCGGCGGCAGACCGTGACATAACGACCGTGGCGGCGCTGGCTTCGACAAGCCTCATCAGGATGCGGCGCTGTCCCCACGAAGGTTCCTGCGGAACCGTATGCAGGGTCGTGACGACGGGCTTGGACAGGGCATCGACAAAGTCGAGCACGGACTCGCCGTCGTCGCCGCCCCAGATCCCGTATTCGTGCTGGATCGAGACGACCCGCGCGCTCGAGCGGTTCAGTGTCCGGGCGACACTGACGTAGTCCGCGCGCGTGTCACGTCGGATGCGGTGCTGGACTTCGATCGGATACACATCCGGCCCATCCGGCGGATGGAGAACCGCGATCTCGTGGTCGCCCGTTACCCCCGCCAGGTCGCGCGTGAATGTCGCGAATTCCGCACCGGCGGGGCGGATAAGTGGCGACGAAGACATTGCCTGCACTCATAACACCTTACTGAGCCAACGGCCAGCGTAATCTGGCGGGCCCGGCAGCGCCGGATCGATACGAGTGGTCGCGGGGGCGTGATGAGCCCGGCGATCGGCCAACGGCTTTCTGCCGTCTGCAAGGGCGCAGCAGGCCCGGCGGCTGCTCGTCCTTCTGGAGCCGATAAATCGCGAAGTACAGGAGTCATGGTACCCGCATCCGGCGCTGCTGCCAATACCCCGCGAAGGGACCCGCTACTCCGGGTTCGGCGAGACCGCCTGATCGAGGCCGTGGACCGTTTTCTCCCAGAAGGACGGCGCACTCACCAGCTGCATCACCGCCTTGACGACGGCCAGCGACATCAGCAGCCAGTAGACCGGCACGATCAGAGCTGCCGGCACGAGTCGCCAGGACCCCGCCGCACGGGCGCTGATCAGCCAGGAGTAGTAGAGGCTGAAATTGCCGGCGACCATGACCGCAAGGCTGACGTAGTAGAGCCAGGCCGGGAACAGCGCCAGCAGTACAGGCGGGTGGACCGTGAACCAGAGCAGAGTCAGTACCCAGAAGATCGGGCTGATCAGGGCCAGCAGGGGCGTTCCGGCCACGAAGAGGTTGAAACCCACCAACCCGCGCCAGCCGAGTCCGCGCCGGAGCTCCCGAACATGGCGCGTATGCACGAGCCAGGTCTGGAGGTATCCCTTGTACCAGCGCGAGCGCTGCTTGACCCAGTTGATGATGTCGCTGTTAGCCTCTTCGCAGGTCGTGCTGTCCAGGACCCGAGTCTGATAGCCCTCGCGGGCAAGCCGAATGCCGACGTCGGCGTCTTCGGTCACGTTGTAGGAGTCCCACCCTCCTACGGCCTGCAGGATGTCGGCTCGGAAATGGTTCGATGTCCCGCCCAGAGGCAAGGGTCCGCGCTGCGAGACCAATCCGGGCAGCAAGAACGAGAACCACATCGAGTACTCGATCGTGAACCAGCTCGTCAGCAGGTTCTGCTCGGAGTTGTAGAAGGAGAGCTTGGCCTGCAAGCAGGCGATCGACGGCGGCAGCGTTTGGAAAGCGGCGACTGCCCTGCGAAGCTGCAGAGGCTCGGGACGGTCCTCTGCGTCGTAGATGGTCACGATCGACCCACGCGAACCCACCAGGCCGTAGTTGCAGGCCTTGGGCTTGGTCTTCGGCTCGGAATCCGGGACCAGGACGATCGTGAAATGCGGGCCCGGGTTGGCTGCTCGTGCCGCGGCGATGGTTTCGGCGTCGTCTTCCTCGAGCAGCAGACGGATGTCGAGCTTGCCGACCGGGTACTCCAGAGCGGACAGGCGATCGATGAGCGCTCCGATCACCGACGGTTCGCGATACGCAGGCACCAGGATCGTATATACCGGCAGGCTGGCGTCGGGGATCGAACGAGCCTCGGCGTCCGAGATCGAGATGACTTCCGGGCGCCGCACGGACAGCCAGAATGCCGAAAGCCTGTATACGAAGGCCGCCAGGAACAGGAAGGTTGCCAGCGCGACCAGGCAAACGGCGGTCGTCAGTGGCGCCAGCACGAAGCCCAAACCGAGAATCACGAGCAGGACCAGGCCTACTCGCTTCTGCATTGACGAAACCGTCCGTCGGGCGGTCAGATCGGGGTGAAGAAGGGGCGGCGTCACGACCCGCGGTGAGCTCTTTCGAGGGCGTCGGCGCGACGGAACGGGCTGCACGGCTTCGGTCATTGCACGGACCCCGGATCGGCGGTTTGAGCCGGGTCGCTCAGACCCGCCCTGACTATGGAGCGAGCCATCGTCTCCAGTGTCGACCGGGCCGTATCGAAAGTCGCCATCGATGTGGCTCCTCCCGGCCCGGTCCTGGGATCAAGCGGCGCCAGAAGGACGAGCCTTTCATAGCGGGTCTGGCCGCCGGCATCGTAGGGCCACTCCCACCAGAGGATCGACCAGTCGGTGCCCGCGATCGGGTTGCGGTAGCTGGCGACCTTGGCCCGCACCCCGGCTCCGACGTCCGACGAGCCGAGCGAAACCTGGCTGAAGCCGTGGAAGTTGTAGCAAGACTCGACGTCGTAGGAACCGAGGCTGCCCGGATCGTCCGTACGGATCACGTCCAGGTATACCGCCGAGGGGCCGGATCCCTGCGGCTCCACGGCAGTGAAGGCGACTCTGTCCCAGGTGCCGTGCGACCCGAAGTACGAGGTGGCCTGGCCGTAAGGGATCGACGGCGCCGCCTGCCATCCGGCGACCGCGACGACATTCGGGTCGATCGCGCCGAGCGTCGGGTTGCCGAAGGCATCGACGAGCGAATCGTAATGGGCGAAACCAGCATCGGAGACCGCCAGCACCAGAGCCAGGGATAGGACCGCAGCCACGGGCAAGGCCATTCGCAGCCGGGTGAACCGCTGGCGGCGCATCGCCGATCTTGGCGCGAGATTCGGAGCGGAAGCCGAAGCGGCAGCGGGCGTCGGGGTGGGTGCCGGCATCCGAACGGGCGGCGGCGTGGCGGCGGGAGCCTCCTCGTGCGACGGCGACTCCGGAATGCGCAGGCCGAAGAACGGGGCGATGCCGAGCATCGCCAGCGCCCCGATGCCGAAGACCACGATCCCCGCGACCGGGTGGAGCACGTCGATGGCGAACGATTCGCCCAGCCCCCAGCCGGCCAGGAAGATCAGGTCGATGCGGGCCACGTTCAGCGCACCCACGACGAGGAGGCCGACCGCGAGCCACAGCACGCGGCGGAAGAAACCGCCGCTGAAGATCGTATTCAGCGCTCCTCCGAGGATGATGAAGCCAACCAGGCTGTTGATGCCGCTACAGGCGGAACCGACCGCCAGGCTGAACTGGTCGCTGCCGTGTGTGATCAGGAAGTTGCCATCGCCGAGCGGCTGCGCCACCGGGATCAGGCGTAGGGAGACGCCGACTGCGGCCAGCGCCACATCGGTGGACGTGCCTATGGCCGCCGCCAGAAAAGTGACGTAAGGGTCCGGCCAGGCGAGCAGCAGGAATAGCACCGCCCAGCGGAGAGCCCAGAGACGGCGCAGGCCGTACAGAAGGGAAACGAGGCCTGCCACGAAGAAGGGCAGCCCGAGCATGTCGAGGCGGTGAAGCCAGAAGTCCGCCGAGTAGGAGGACGGGAGCAGCAAGTCGATCGAGGCTGCGACACCGATCAGGATGAGTCCGATGATCCAATCGAGCTGGCGGTCGTGAATTGGCCGCAGCCGTGGCTGAAGGCGGAAGTTGAGGGCGCCGAGGATCAGGGCGATGGGCGGCACCAGAGCCAGATATGCCAGAGGTGTCTGGAGGCTCAGGCCGCTCAGCAGAGTCTGAAGGGAGTAGTTGTAGGCCAGGCCCACCGAGATCACGAGCGCGAGGCCGCGGACGGGCAGCCTGTCCAGAAGCCCACGCAGGTTCTGATTCACTGGAGTCGAGGCCAGCTCCACCGCGGGATTGCCGGCCGGTTTCGCGAGTTCCAAAGACGCCCCCTTGGCTGTCAGGCAGGATCGGGGCCGGGCTCCGGGGCGGCGTTCAGCCGGCCCGGCGCCCGACCGCGAAGGCGTTCACGCGAGCCGGCGGGGAACGCCGGCGCGAGTGGCTAGAAGATTCGGTGCAGCTGTGGCAGCGGCAGTCGGATCCTGGTAACGCGGAGACCGACCAGGGCGAAGGCCGGGGCCGCTCCGATCAGCAGGAGCGACGACGCCGGCGCCTCTGGGACGCGGTGCCCGCATTCGTCCTTGTTGAGGTCTCGAGACTGGGTGCCGTCCCCGACCACCCGGAAGAATTTGTCCTTGTCGAAGCTCTGCTGGCCGGGGAACCAGAAGGAGTAATCCGTCTGGCCTCGGACCACGTCCAGCGTCTTGAACTGGCCGCTGTTCTGCCAGTTCTGTCCGTCCGGACTCACGTAGAGCGTCAGGACGACCCTTCCCTGTGTGCCGTCGGGAACGAGGTAATTGCCGTGGACCTCGACGTGTGAGTAGGGGTTGAGAGTCCCCCACACGGTTATCGAATGGCCGCTACTGGCAAAAACCGGGGCGATACTCGCCACGGCCATAGCGAGCGCTAGCAATGAGGCGGACGCGAGTCTTCGCACTACTCCTCCTGTTTGCGGATCCAGCCGTCCATGTGCTGGTGCTCTGTCGAGGCCCCTCGGTCCCGCCTCCGGGGTGCCTGGATACGTCTGCGGTTTCGCTGCGGAGATGCCGCTTGGTTGGTTGCTGCTTCCGCTTTTCCATCCTTTCCAGACCGTCCGGTCTTGAATGCATTGGCCAATTCGTGTCGCTACGGCCCTGGACTGAAGATGACGTTGTCGAAGGTCGCGGTCCCGAGCGCGCCGGGTTTATGCGAGCACTCGAAAATGCCGACGGTCGCCGCCGCCGGGATCGTCGGCAGGGACCTGGTAATAACCGCCGCCCATACAACGCCGTCCGGCGAGACGGAAGCGGTGAAGGTGTTACCCGAGCGGACGAGTCTCATCCAGGCGTTCGGATAGCTGAATGTGCCCGCACCCACTGATCCGCTGAAGCTGTACTGGACCTTGACGACGCCCTGGTACGAGGCGGCAATCAAGATGTAGTCCGAACCGGCGGCGATCGACGCCTTCCAGATCACGCCGGCCTTGTCGTTCGTGCTGCCGGCGTTGGTCTCGCCGGTGACGCGCGCGACGATCGTTCCATTGCCGCCGGTCGGTTGGTAGACGTAGCGGAACTGGTCGCTGGAGCCGAAGATGTCGGCGCCCGATCCCGCAACGGAGAACGTGCCGGCCGAGTAGCCGGCCGACCCGGCGGGCAGGGGCGAGCCCACGTCGGTGTCCAGCCAGGGCGACGGCAGGCCGCTACCCGACGTGGGCGCGGCCGTGAGCGCGGCCGTGGCCGTCGCCGTCGGCGCCGGGCTGGCGGTCGGCGCAGGGCTGGCGGTCGGGCCGGTCGTCGGCGTCGGTGCCGGCGTGGGGCTTGACGCAGCCACGGGACTCGGGCTCGGGGCGGTCGCTCCCCCGCCGGTCAGGACGAGGTCGTCGAAGGTGGCCTCGCCCGCGGCCGTCAAGGTGTGAGACGTGACCGCCATGCCGGCCAGGACGGCGCCGCCGACGGCGAACGTAGCGGCCCCGCCCGAGATCGGCGTCCACGTGGTCCCGTCGGGAGAAGTAGAGGCCTCGACGGACGACCCGCTGCGATCCAGGCGCAGGTAGATCGGTGCGGCGCCCGCCGGCATGGCCATGTTCACAACCTGGGCGCCGAAGCTCGGGCGCTCCATGACCCAGACGCCGGCCCGGGGCGTAGCCAGGACGGCGACGAACGCCGATGCCGGATCCACGCTCTGGCGGAACATCAGCCCCGCTCGCGCCCGGCTGTTGGTCCTGGTCTGGCTCACGACCCGGGCCGAAATCGTCGCGTCGCCGACGACAGGCTGGGAAACGAAGTGGAACTGGTCGGTGGTGCCGCCGATGTCGCGACCCGACCCGGTTATCGTCCACAGGCCGCCGGCAGACGAGTCACTGCCGGCGATGGGCGGCGAGCCGATGTCGGCCCCGAACCAGGTCGGTCCGGATCCGCCCCAGGTCACCATCGATTGCGTGGCGAACGTGCCGACGGTAGTCACGGAGGCGGAGACGACGTCCGTGCCGGCAGCGGCATCTGAAAAGTGGAAGTCCACCCGACCGGCCGCGTCGGTCACGCCGTTACCCGACAGTCCGGCGTTCGGTCCCGAAGTGACCGAGAACGCAATCGGGACTCCGGGCAGGGCGTTTCCACCGCCATCCACAAGCGCGGCGGTCTCGGTGACGGCGCCGCCGGTTGGCTCGGAAACGGCTCCCGGAGTCAGGCTGAGCGTTGCGGAGCTCGAACCGGGGGCGCCGATGGGACGCCACTGGATCGATTCGTTCTTGCTGCCGCCCGTGCCGCAGAAGCCCTGGTCGATGCCGCCCGTGTCGAGGACATGGGTGCTGTCGGCGAGCGTCGTCGCCACTCCCGCGACGGTTATCCTGACGGTCGGGGCGACAGTTATCGGTGTACAGACGTTGCCCGGATAGCCGCTGGTGTCGAAGTCGTCGGAGCTTGCCCTATCTCCTGGGGATTCTCCGTGAGAATGACGCTCCCGCCGGCCGGTACCGAGAACGACCCCCACAAGTCGAAGACCTTGCCGCCGGGAATGGACGAGTGGACGTCGACGGTCACGTCAGAGACCGCGACGGCGCTTGGAGTCGGATTGTCCAGGCGTATGGCGCCCGCGTCGAAACAGCTCGGCAGCGAGCCGCACTGCGTCTGGCCGACCACCGGTCCGCCCAGGAATACGACGTTGGGCGAACCCTGCCAGGGCACGGGGAAGTTGGCCGGGTTGGGATTGTTGGTCTCCTTGTCTTCGGCATAGCCGACCGAGACCAGCAGGCCACCCGGTCCGGTTCCGGCCGCGAAGGCCGGCCCGGCGCCGGCCCCCACGGTCAGGAACGCCTGCGCGGTCAGGGCCAGGGCCAGCACCGAACGCGCCAGCAGGCTGGTAGAGGGGCGCTTCATGGTCACGGTCCCGGCGTGAAGCTGACGTTGTCGAAGGTCGCGGTTCCCAGGGAGCCGGACTTGTGCGAGCACTCGAATAGACCGACCGTGGCGGCGGTGGGGATCGTCGTCAGGCTCTTGTTGAGCAGCACCGCAGTCCAGGTCGCGCCGTCGGCGCTTACGTAGGCGCTGAAGAGGCTGCCCGACCGGACCAGCTTCAGCCACAGGTTCGGGTAAGTGAACGTCGAGCTGGTGACGCTGCCGTTGAAGTTGTACTGGACCTTCACGACGCCCTGATACGAAGCGCCGATCAGGATGTACGGCGAACCGGCCACCGTCGAAGCCTTCCAGATGACCCCGGCCTTGTCGTTGGTGCTGCCGGCGTTCGTTTCGGAAGTGACCCGGGCGACGATGGTTCCGTTTCCGCTGGTCGGCTGGTACAGGTAGTTGAACTGGTCGTTGGTCCCGAAGATGTCCGCCCCGGAGCCGTTCACGGTGAAGACGCCGCCCGCAACGGAGGCGGAGCCGGCCGGCGCCGGCGCCCCGACGTCCGTATCGAGCCACGGCGAGGGCAGTCCGCCGGCCGCGGACACGGTGAGCGTGACTGTGGTGCTGTGGGCCGCGGTCGAAGACGTGCCGGTGACCGTGATCGGGTAGGACCCTGGCGCAGTCGAGGCCCCGACGTTGAGCGTGAGGGCCGACGACGTACCCGTCGTCACCGACGTCGGGCTGAAGCCCACGGTCACGCCCGACGGCATGCCCGACGCCGACAGGTCGACGGTCTGCGGGCTGCCCGACACGACCGCCGTGCCGACGCTTGTCGACCCCGCTGCCCCGGCGGTCACCGGGATTACCGTCGGATTCGCCGAAATCGAGAAGTCATCTGGTGGGAGCGCGACCGAGCCGCTGACCGACACGTTGTCGAAGCCGACACTGCTGAGCTGGCCAACGTCGTGCGACGTCGCGAACAACCCCACTGTGGCCGTGCTGGCCATGGTCACGGTCCTGCTGCCGATCTTGCTCCAGGTGGCGCCGTCGAGAGACTGATAGGCCGTGAACGTATTGCCGACCCGCTGCAGCTTCAGCCACTTGTTGGGATAGAAGTAGTTGGGGAGTGGCGACGCCGGCTGGACGGACCCGCTCGGCGAATACTGCTCGCGGACGCCGTTGCCCACGGCCGGGTCCACCGGCGGCAGAGGAGCCGCACAGCCGTTGACAGTGCAACTCACGCCGTTGATGTTCGGGGTGGAGGAGCTGACGTCGGGCGACACCAGGGCGTCCACCCAGGGGGCTCCTGAGACGGCGGACTCCTTGAACATCACCCCGGCCTTGGCCCAGGCATCCGAGTTGGTCTGGTAAAGGACGCGAGCCACGATGGTGCCGTCGCCTGTGAGGGTCTGGTACACGTAGTGGAACTGGTCCTTCGTGCCGTATATGTCCGAGCCGGAGCCGTCGATGTAGAAGGCGCCGTCGGAGGCCGCATACCGGGCCGTGCCGGCGGTGATCGGGCTACCGATGTCGACGCTCGACCAGCCGACCGGCACGGCGCTGTTCACCGGGTCGAGCACCGTGGTGAAGGTTTGTGGCGAGGCAGTGCTCGTGAACCGATTCGACTGACCGGCCGTACCGCCGGACCAGCTGTGGAGCCTGTACTCCACGCCGCCGACGGTCTGCCCGGGCAGACCCATCAGGAGATGCGTGACGCCGACCACATCCTGCTGCGTGTACGGCGCGGCCTGAAGCGTTCCGTCGACCACGACCAGCGATCCGGGTACGTTGGTCCCGACCGTCCAGCTCGTGGTGTTCGGATGGATGTCACGGGTGACGGTGGTCTGGGCGCCGGCCGAGTCCCTCACCGTCATCGTGATCCGGTAGAAGGTCGAGGGCGTATTGCTCGGGTCGATGGGGATCTGGAACGTGCCGCTCTGGACCCCCGACGCCGAGAAGAACGGTCCGGGCACCTCGTTGACGTAGAAGGGCTTGGCGACGCCGCTCTCGTAGAAGTCGACCGTCCAGTTGTAGGCGCTGGCAGGCAGCGTGCCGTCCTGCGCGTCGGTCGCGGAGCCGGAGAACGAGATGGTCTGGCCGGCGTCGTAGGTGCCCGCCGACGGCGACGTGATGGCGGCAATCGGAGGCGCCACCCCCACTCGGACGGTCGATCGTCGCGCTCGCGGTGCCTCCCGAACTCGCCACCGTCAGCGTCGGCGGTGTAGGTCCCGTTCGTGGTGTACGTGTGACTCGGGTTCGCGGCGGTCGACGGGGCCGACCCGTCGCCGAAGTCCCAGCTGTAGCCGAGCGCTGCGCCGGTCGGATCGGACGACCCGGCCGACGAGAACTGGACCGTCAGCGGCGCCTGCCCGGCGGTCGGCGTGGACGTCGCGTTGGCCGTCGGCGCGAACGGGCCCGTCGGATAGATCTCCCAGAACGAGCCCTCGTAGATGCCGACGTAGTAGAGATTTCCGTCGGGCCCTTCCTGGAGGTCGGCGACCGTGCCGGCGGCGCTGTCGAAGACCGTCTGCGAGATCTCGGTCGTGTAGGTCGGGTCGAACTTGACGGCCTCGATGTCCTGGCGGACGTAGTCGCCGAAGAACACCGTGTCGGAGTAGGTCGAGGGGAACACCGAGCCGGTGTAGGCGGCCAGGGCGGAGGTGGCGCTGTCGGTCGGAATGTGGCCGTAGGCATACGTCGGGTTGATGTACCCGCAGGTGAAGCAGTTGCCCTCGTAGTAGTCCCAGCCGTAGTTGCCGCCCCGCTGGATAGTGTCGAGCTCTTCCCAGTAGCTCGAGCCTGTGTCCTCCGTCATGGCCTTGCCGTTGGGCAGGAACGTGAACCGGAACGGGTTGCGCAGCCCGTAGGCGTAGATCGAGGGCACGGCACCGGAGACGTTGACGAACGGGTTGTCGGCCGGAATTGTGCCGTCCAGGTTGATCCGCAGGATCTTGCCGTAGATGTTGTTGAGGGTGTGGCCGTTGCTGATCGACGGGTCGTTGTCACCCATGCCGATCCAGAGCTTGCCGTCGGGCCCAACGTGGATGTCGTTGACGCCGTGGTGGGCGGACTGCAACTCATCGCCACGGACCAGGACCTTCTCGCTGGCCGGGCTTGCGGTCGTGCCCCCACCTGTGACCGTGAAGCGCGAGACCTGCGCGTGCAGGTCGGCCGTGCTGTAGTCCACGTAGATGTAGCCGTTGGTGGAGAAGTTGGGATCCAGAGCCAGCCCCAGGATGCCGGCTTCCGTTCCCTGGTCGACCGTGAGACTCAGCACGGGCGTGCTCAGGACGGAGCCGCCCCGGTACAGAACGATTCCGATGAACTGCTCGGCGATGTAGATGTCGCCGTTGGGCGCGAACACGAAGGCGGTTGGCTTCTTGAGCCCGTGGGCCAGTTGCACCTTGGCGAAGCCGGCGGGCAAGTCCGGGAAGGCGGCGTTGGCGGCGGCTGTGACCGGAATCGGCGCGGGACCCGAGAGAATCGCCGCGGCCGCGAGAACGACCGCGGCCGCGAGCCGCACAAGACGGCTCATGGGCCGGTCGGCTACGCCACGCAACGGATGGTCGGTCGAGGGGCGGCGGGTACGCGCGGCCAGGGCCGCAGGCATGGGACGCATGGAACCCCCTGTGGTCGTTAGCGGGACACCTGAGGGAAGGGAACCGGTTCGAATGCTCGGCGCGGGCTTTGTTGGTGCCCCCGGCGGGCCGCGGTCCTACCCAGACCTGCGGCCGGCCGGACGACCCCATTCGGGATCAGGACGAGTGCTGAGTCGAGTGATTTCGAATCGATGAGAGCAGGCGATGCGCCCCATTGCGGGCCTTCGGTTAACTGCCCTTAACCTTCGGCTGCGGGAGCAACAGGAGTATCCAAATCCTTCGTTAACTACTGTTACTTTGGCCGGCCACCGAGACAACCGTTTCACCAGCCGATGAGCCGACGGGCTGGCAATACCCGGATGGGTAGGTATCAGGTAGGCCGGTCGCGGAGGTCGCCCACCCGTTGCGGCCTGGGAGCCGGCCTCAGGGGCAGAGTGCCGGGTCGGGTGCGGGCGAGGCGCCGGTCAGGGACCTGGAACCGTTGGCCACCACCACCGACCAGGCTGCCGGCGTCGAGGGATTGACTTCGAAGCTGGTAGGGCCCATCTGGCAGCCCATGTTCCAGAAGATGAAGCCAGCGAAACCTAGCGAATCCCCGGTGCCGTACACGGATTCGAAGAAGGCGGCGCGTCCGACCGACAGGCCGTTGTAGGCGGAGCCTCCGGCGAAGGCGGCGTCACCGTAGCCCTGAGGCATGCCGAACTCCTCGTCGAGCACGGGCTTGCCGACACTCCGGCCGTACGCCGCGATCGCGGGCATAAGGTTGAGGTCGTGCTGCGAGTACGTCTTGACGCCCACGACGTCGTTGTCCGGCAGCGCGTCGATCGCCTGCCACCAACCCAGCTCCGGGTGGTCCTCCATGTGGTTGAAGCCGCCGACCGTGATCAGGTGGTTCGGATCGGCCTGGCGAAGGCTGGCGCTCGTCTTGCGGTAGAAGTCGAGGAGCGACTGGGCCTGCGCCTGGCTGGTCGGCGGGCTCGGTTCTCCGACGATCGAGTAGAGCGCGACGCCGGGTTGATCACGATACCTGGCCGCCACGGAGTCGATGAAGCTCGTCCACAGGTCCGGGTTCGACGCGTCCTTGTGTTGGCTCATCAACAGCCACTTGTAGGCGGAAAGGTCGATGACGACGAAGATGCCTCGAGTTCGGGCGGCCCGGACCAGGTAATCCATGTTCGCCCAGACGATCGGATCGTCGGCCGACTGGCCGGTGGCGTTGGGGTCCCACTGGTCGGTCGCCCGGATGAGGTTCTGCCCGGCCGCGACCCCCATGTCCAGGACGTGGTCGATGTAGCTGAGAAAGCTCGGATCGTGCCACGCCCGGGCGCCGCCCAGCAACGCGGGATAGAACGTGAAGCCGGTCAGCCGTACCGGCCGGCCTTCACAGGTGAAGCTGGCACCGTTCGTCGCCAGAAACGGCCCCGTGGGGCCCGCCGCCAGACATGGAGCCGCGGCGGCCGAGGCCGAGATCGGCGTTGCCGTCGGCGTGGCCGTCGGCGTGGGAACAGGATCGCGAGTTGCCGTCGACGCCGCTCCGGGGCCCGGAGCGAACTCTGAGGCGGAACCGGCGGGTCGTGGAGCCGACCCGGCAGCCACGCCTGAGCCGCTGCAGGCGCCGGCAACCAGGCCGATGAGCAGAACCCACGAGAGGCCCCGCCGGCCGACGGCGCGGGAAGCCGTCATGGACCGGGTGTGAAGCTGACGTTGTCGAAGGTCGCCGTGCCCAGCTTGGTCGTGCTGTGGGAACACTCGAACAGGCCGACGGTAGCCGCCGCCGTAATGGTGCCCAGCGATTTGTTCGACAGGACCGCCGTCCAGGTCGACCCGTCCGACGACAGGTAGGCACTGAATGAACTCCCCGATCGGACCAGCTTCATCCAGACGTTGGGATAGGAATAGGTGCTGGTCTTGACCGACCCGCTGAAGTTGTACTGGACCTTGACGAGCCCGGACGGCGCCGCCGCGATGAGGATGTACGGGGAGCCGGCCGTCGTCGAGGCCTTCCAGATGATCCCGGCCTTGGCGTTCGAGCTGGTGTTGGTCATCGACGTCACACGGGCGATGAGGGTGCCGTTGCCGGTCGAAGGCTGGTACACGTAGTTGAACTGGTCGGACGAGCCGAATATGTCCGCGCCCGAACCAGCGACGGTGAAGACGCCGGCCGAATACGTCGCGGAACCCGCGATGGGCGGGGCGCCGACGTCGGCGTCGACCCAGGGGGACGGCAGCGTTTGCGACGCCGGGGTCACGATCAGGGTCACCGTGGTGCCATGGGTCGCCGAAGGAGCCGTGCCGGTCACCGCTACGGAGTAGGTTCCGGCCGCGACGCCGGCGCCGACGTTGATCGTCAGCGTCGACGAGGCTCCCGCGGTTATCGAGGTCGGGTTGACGGTGGCGGAGGCGCCTGCCGGCGCCCCTGCGGCGGTCAGGGACACGGTCTCGGCCGAGCCCGAAACCAGAGTCGTGGCAATACTCGACGAGCCAGACCCGCCGGCGACCACAGTGACGCTGGCCGGAGATGGCGCGATCGAGAAGTCGTTGGGCGGAGGCGGCGCAGTGCCGCCGATCGAGACACTGTCGAAGCTCGCCGTCCCGAGCCTGGAGGCGCTGTGGGACGTGGCCGCGAGACCCGCCAGAACGCCGGCCGGCATTGCGAAGGTCACGGTGGAACCGGGGACCGCCGTCCAGCTCGTTCCGTCGGGTGATGTGTATGCCGTGAAGGTATTCCCGCTGCGCGACACCTCGAGGTACACGGGCGTGGCGCCGGCGGTGGTCTTCTGGGTCGTGCCGCCGGCCTGGGTCTTGCGCCACTGAACCGCCACGCCGTTGGCGGGCGTGACGAACGCGGCGTAGTAGGGAGAGCCGGGATCGGTGGTGGCGCGGAGCATGACGCCGGCCTTGGCCCAGGAACTCGTGTTGGCCTGAGTGGCCGCGCGGGCCCTGAGGACCGTATCGCCGCTCAACGGCTGATAGACGAAGTGGAACTGATCCGACGCGGCGTAGATGTCCGAGCCGGCGGCTTTCACGGTGAATACGCCGCCGTTCGAACTGGCCGAGCCGGCAATGGCGGGCGCGCCTACGTCGGCGTCGAGCCAGGGTGCGGTCAGGCTCTGGAAGGCGACCGTATCGAAGGTGGCCGTGCTCAGAACGCCCCAGTTGTGGGACGTCACCGCGAGCCCGGCCAGCACCGGGCCGGTGAGCCCGAGGTCGACCGTCGAACCGGGAACGGCCGTCCAGGCCAGGCCGTCGGCGGAGGTGTAGGCGGTGTAGGAGCCACCGGACCGAGCCACTCGCAGGAACACCGGCGGCGCGCCGCCGGTCACAACCTGCGACGAAGCACCGCCCTGAGCGGCCCGCCACTGAACGGCGACGCCGTTGCCGGGCGTCAAGAACGCCGCGTAGTAGGGCGAACCGGGGTCGGTCGTGGCGCGGATCATCGGACCGGCCTTGGCCCAAGCCGACGTGTTCGACTGGGCGACCGCACGGACGCTCAGACCGCCGTCGGTTGTGAGCGGTTGCCAGGCATAGTGGAAGTTGTCGGCGACGTCCCAGATGTCCCCTCCCCCGCCCTGGACGCTCCAGGTTCCCGCGGTCAGGGACTGGCCGCCGGCGATCCCGACATTGCCGATGTCGGCGCAGGTCCAGGCGGTCGGGCAGGCGCCCGGAGGCGGTGGCGCGGAGTTGGTCCAGGTCGGCGTGTCGAACGTGGCGGCACCCATCTGGCCGCCGTTGTGGGAGGTCACGGCCAAACCGGCCAGCAGACTGCCGCTCATCGTGAGGGTGACGCTGGCGCCGGGTATGGCCGTCCACGTCACGCCGTCGGCGCTCGTGTAGGCGGTGAACGTCGAGCCAGCGCGGGCCACTTCCAGCCAGGCGGGCACGGTGCCGGCGGCCAGGACCTGCGAGGAGGCGCCGGCCTGGGTCGAGCGCCACTGGACGGCGACGCCGTTGCCGGGTGTCACGAACTCGGCGAAATACGGCGAGCCCGGATCCGAGGTCGCCCGTATCATCACGCCGGCCTTGGCCCAGACGCTCGTGTTCGCCTGAGAATCGACGCGGACGCTGATCGAGCCGTCGGCGGCGAGCGGCTGGCTGAGCAGGCGGAAGGCATCGAAGGTGCCCCAGATGTCCGAGCCGCCGGCCGAGACGGACAGGCTCGACCCGACGCTGTATTGCGAGCCCGCTGCCGGGGTCGGAAAGCCTATGTCCTGGCATGTCCAGCCGGACGGGCACAGCGACGGCGGCGGAGATGCGCTGCCGGCAAGCGAGACAGAGTCGAAGCTGTCGCTGGCACTGCCGGTCCCGGCCGAGTTGACGGCCAATCCGGCGACCATCGGACCGGCGGCGCCGAAGGTGACGCTGGAGCCGACGATCGCGCTCCAGGTGACGCCGTCTGTGGAGCCGAAGGCCGTGTACGTGTTTCCGTAGCGGGTGATCTGCAAGTAGGCGGGAGCCGTTCCGGAGCTCGTGGCCGCGATCGACGTCCGAAGGCCGGCCGCCGTCCGATAGACGATCTGGATGCCGTTGGACGGCGTCACGAAGGCGCCGTAGGAAGCGGCGCCACTCGTCGTGTCCGTCCGGAAGACCAGCCCGGCCTGGGCGCCGCCAGCTCCTGCCACTGAGGCGACATGCGCGGAAAGGGTGGCATCTCCTGCGATCGGCTGGCTGACGAGATGGAACTGATCGCCGTAGGCATTTGCGCCCGACGACGCGCCGGAGCCGGAGATGACCCAGCTCGAACCTGAGATGGTCTGGTTACCGACGGTGGCCGGATTGCCCACGTCGGTGCACGACCAGCTCGAAGGGCACGGCGAGGCCGGCGCCGGAGGGACGGCCACGGGGCCGGCTCCGGAGATGGAAAGCGAGTCCAGCGAAGTGTTCGACGCCGTCCCGGCCACGCCCGAAGTCGCGTACGGCCCGACTGCCAGCAGCGTCGGCATGTCCACCGTCGCGGTGGAGCCCGGAACGAGCGTGTAGGTCGCGCCGTCGGTCGAGGTGGCGGCGCTGAACAAATCGCCGCCGCGTATAATCTCCACATATCGCGGCTGCCCGACCAGGGCAAGATTGACCGACTTGACCGGTCCCCCGAACCCCGTCCGGTAGGACACAGCGACGTTGCCGCCGACGGCGACGCCGACGGCATAGAAGGGCGAGCCCGGATCGGCGGCCTGACGAGCCATCAAACCCGCCTGAGCGCTCGAGCCGCCCGACTCCGAGACGACCCGGACGGTGGCCCCGAAATCGCCGCTTGCCTGCTCGCTCATGAAGCGGAGCTGGTCGGCGGTGGCACCGATGCCCGCGCCTCCGGCGCTGATGGTCCAGCTGCCCGAGGCGACCGCCTCGGAGCCCTGGGGGGCGGCACTACCGATGTCGGCGCAGACAAATCCCGCCGGACAGCCCGGATCGGCCGGCGGTGTCGTGGCTACGACCGGGCTGAAGGCGTACTCGTTGCCGTCGCCCGAGCCGATGTAGACCACTCCGTCCGAGATCGAGGGCGGCGCGTAGATGACCGCGCCTGTGGCATAGCTGAAGAGCCGCGCGCCATCGGTGGCATCGAGGACCTCGAGCCTGGGCCCGGAGCCGGCCAGGACCATGCCGTTGTCGTAGGCCAGGGCCGGAATGATGGGACCGGCCTCACCGTGGGCCCAGATGACTGCGCCCGTGGCCGGGTCGATGGCCCGGACCGCGCCCGGATAGCCCATCCCGCCGATGGTGGTGTTGCCGCCCCCGACGAAGAGCGTTCCCGCGGCATAGGCCATCGAGGCTACGCTGGCGTCGCCACAGGTGGGGCAGATGCCCCCGATGGCGATCTGGTCGGACCAGAGTGGCCCGGCGGCGAGGTTGGTTCGGTCGAAGGCGTAGAGAAAGCCGTTCTTGTCAATCGCGGCCACCATGGCCCGACCGCCCGCCGAGAACAGGACCGGCGAGGTGCCCCAGTCGGAGTCGGCGTTGGCGGCGCTGCGGGGTATCTGCCAGAAGCTCTTGATGGCCAGGCTCGTGGCATCGAGCGCCACGACGGCCTCGCTCGTGGTCTGGGTGACCTGGTTGAGGGTGCCGGTGGTGACGTAGACGGTGTTGGTGGCGGTATCGATCGCCGGCGTGGTCCAGACCCCGCCCCCTACCTGGCCTGTGGGCACGAAGTTGACCGAGGCCACGACCGCGTGGCTGGTCAGGTCGACCCGCAGCAGCTGGCCCTGGACGAGCGGACAGTCGCCCAGGCTGGCGATGCCGATGTAGGCCGAGTTGCCCACGATGAGCGGGCTGCTCCAGTTGTAGTGGCCGCCGGCGGCGCTGTTGTCGCCGGTGGGCACGCTCCAGAGGACGGCGCCCGTGGCCGCGTTCAGGGCGTACCAGTTGGAGTCGCCGCCGCCGAGGTAGACCACCCCGCCCACCACCGCCGGCGCCGATGAGACGCCCAGAGACGGAGGCGAGCAGGCCGGGGCGGTGGTGATGCCAAGGAAGGTCTTCCAGATCAGCGCACCTGTCGTGGCGTTCAGAGCGTATTCGTAACCGTCCCAGGAACCCACGTAGGCCACGCCTCCCACGACCGTGGCGGAGGCGGCGATTACTCCGCCCGTCTTGAACGTCCAGAGAGGTCGCAATGATGCTGCCGCGCCGGGCGCCAGGATCGTCTCGGTGCTGGCCGCCGATAGCGAGCCGTCGTGCAGGTACATCGGCCAGTCGCTCGCCGGGCCGGCAGCCGCCACCGGGGCAGCTGGCATGATCGTCCCCGGCGTGAGCAGACCGGCCAGCACGACCAGCACCGTCACGAGCCGAGATCTGGAGCCGGGGCGCGTCATTGGTCGACCCTCCGGGTGATTGCTCGTAGATGGCCGCGGCAGTCGGGCGCCGCGGAAATGCCCCCGCCGCATCAAGTGAGAACCCGGTAAAGGCGCCAGTTGTTGCCGCCCGCCGAGAAGCTGCGAACGTACTGGCCGACACCGGCGCCGTTGTCGTAGATGCCCGGATAGGCCCGGTTGATGGCGTCCAGGCTCTGATAGCCGACCGCCTCCGGAACGAGCATGTACTGCACGCCAAACGACACCGGGTCGGATAAGGCGGCCTGGAAGTCCCTGTCGGGAGTGGTTATGAATTGAGTCGGGTTCGACGACTCGAGGATGATGGGAAAGCCCATCGCGCCGTCGACCAGGACCGCTCCGTTGCCGAGGTGCAGGCCGTCCAGATAGGTCGCGGCCTGATGCCCGACCTCGTACTGGCCGAACGGGGTGATCTGGCCGATCGCCTCGGCCGGGAAGAGCAGTGGCCGCAGCTGGAACGCCTCGCCGCCGTAACCCGGGTTCTGACCCGGGTCCAGCATGGTCAAGCCGCCGACGGGCACCGCAATGGCCACGAGCATTACTGCGGCCGGCCCCATCGCCATGCCGGCGAGACGGCCCACCCGGTACCTCGAGGCGGCCGGCCGTGGCCGGGAGTCAGGTTCGGGATCGGTCCCGCGCACCGCAGGCCTGGGGGCGAGGACGGCGATAGCCAGCACCGACGCCATCGGAATCTCGGTGATCGAGTAGCGCAGCCAGCCCAGCGTGCGGCCGGTCAGGAACCCGAAGACGGAGAAGGCAACCACGCCTCCGAGCAGGGCCACCGCGGGCATGGTCAGGCCGATCCGGCCGCGAACAGTAGCGACGAGAGCGAGCAAGCCCAGCGGCAAGATCCCGGGCTCGAGCCCGATCAGCTGCCGGACGCTCCAGGCGTACGCTGCGGGAGTCCCCTGACCCGTTGTCTGGGCCACGCTCGACTGGGCGACGGCGAGCTGAGAGACCACGCCGTAGATCGAGCTGAACTGCTGGAAGGGATCCCGAACGATCAGCCAGCTCGCCACGGCCCACGCCACGAACGCGCAGACAAACGGGACGGCGAGAACGGTGGCGTCGGCAAGACCTTCGCCGAGGCGCTCGCGGATGTCACCCGAGCGACTCTTAGCCGAAAGGATTACGACGGCGCCGGTTGCCCCGAGGGCGGCCACGACCGCCTCGTAGCGGGTCATGTAGGACACGGCGAGGGCCAGACCGGCAATGACCAGGGACGTCGTCTGGCCGTCGCGCGACCAGCGTCCCAGGTACCGGACGGTCACGAGGAGCGTGAGGATGAACATCGCCTCGCTCATCCCGTTCGCGCCGTAGTACAGGATCATCGGATCCAGGGCAAACAGGATCGTGACGAGCAGCCGGGCCGACCGGCGCAGACCCCAGTCGGAGGCTATTCCCTGAACCTGCCAGACCGAGGCCGCCATACACGCCGCGGACACGATGCTGGCGGCGAAACCAGTGGCCACCAAGTCCGGCCAGAGGGCCTTGAGCGGCAGCAGCGGCATCACCGCGATCGACGGCAGTGGATTCCAGACGAAGCCGATCGCCGCCAGGTGCGGGTCGCGGCTAAAGAAGACGTAGTAGGCGTTGCCGACGCGGCTCCAGGCGTCGCCGATGATGCTGTGGGATCGGACGACGATTGCGAACCCGGCCGCCATGTATGCAATCCAGGCCAGGCCGGGCACGACGAAAAATTCGGCACTGCTTTCTCGCAGGTAGACGCCCAGCCTGGCGACGCCGGCGACGAGCCGCGACCCTGCAAGTCCGGGCAGGGCGGGCAGGGGCCGAAGACCCGTCGCGCTCACGACAGGCTCGCTTCAAGCGGGGTGAATACCAGAGACGGGTCTACAAGGATGAGGTCGCGTGGCAAGGAAATCCCCGATCGTATTCGGCCGGCGCGCAGCGACGGCGGGGGCGACCGGGATCTCTTGGGGCAGCAATGAGAACCCGAGTTGGCGTCGACAGGATCGACGGCGACGGCACGGACGGTCAATCCGCGGGTCGAGAGGTGAGACAGGGATCGTGGGACACGGCATCGCCGGTGCCCGCCGGACGCCGGCGGCGGCGACTATTACGTGCCCTGGGTGCTCAGCCGATCAGCTCCAGATTTGCGATGCTCGCCAGCAGGGTCTTGACGCCGCCGCCGTTCGAAAAGGCCACCGTGACTTCCTCATCGTTGCGTGTCAGTTTCGACGTCACCACGATGCCATCGCCGAGACGAGGGTGGCGGACGCGATCGCCGTCCCGGAATTGCCGCTCCCCGGGGATGCGGGGGCGGGCCGCGACGGCCGGCCGCAACGCAGGCGGAGATTCGGAGCCGGCGCGACGGGGCGGCAAGCCGCCGCCCGGCGAACCGGGCACGTTCAGACTGCCGGACCGCGCCCCCAATTCGTAGGCTTCGCGGCGAGCACCCAGGTCGCGCGTCGGATGGAACGACTCCCCCGCCCTGGGGGCGCCGGGCTGGCCGCTGCCATTCCGATACGCTCCCCCGCCGGTTCGGATCGGCGTGCCGAACCGGCTGCCGAGCCGTCGCCCGAAGACCAGGTCCGGGTCCACCTGGCCCATGTCGTCGTCGAAGTCGTCGCCGCGCTCCAGGCGCGGGCCGGTCATGAGTTCGGCCGGTATCTCGAAGAGGAACCGGCTCGGAACCGACAGGCCGCCCTGGCCCCAGGTGGCGCGTCGTGCCGCGTGGGAGAGGAACAGTCTCCGCTTTGCCCTCGTGATGCCGACGTAGGCCAGCCGCCGCTCTTCTTCCAGCTGCTTCTCGTCGTCGAGCGAGCGGCTATGCGGGAAGACGCCCTCCTCGAGGCCGGCGATGAACACGATCGGGAACTCGAGCCCCTTCGCGGCATGCAGCGTGATGAGCGTGACGGCGTCGGCGCCGGCCTGGTAGGAATCCTGGTCGGCCACGAGCGCGGTTTCCTCCAGGAACCGATCCAGTGCGTCATCCGGCGACAGGTCGTCGTAGCGGGTGGTGACGGAGCGCAGCTCGAGCAGGTTGGCCCAGCGCTCCTCTCCCTCCTCGGAGCCGTCGGCGAGCATCGCCCGGTAGCCGGATTCCTCCAGTACCGCGTCGAGCAGCTCCGGCAGGGCCAGGACCCCTATCCGGGAACGCAAGCGCTCCACAAGTGCGGCGAAACCGCCCAGTGCCGTTCTCGCCCGGGACCCGAGCGACTCGAGCCGCCCTTCGGCGCCGTCGACTATGGCACTCCAGTATGTCGGCCCCGCGGGCTCCGCGGGGCCAGCGGGCTGCGGCTCATCCACGGCCTCCGCCCCTCCCGCCGGACTCCCCGACCCTCCGGCGTCCGCGGCTTTCGCGGAGGCCGGCGCACCGCCCGTGGCGGCGACGGTGCCACCTCCGTCGCTCGGGCTGCCAGCCTGCCGAACCCCGGCCGCCGGGCGCCCAGCTGCTCCGGCACTGCCTTCGGGTCGAATCGTTCGCCCGCCGGCCGCCGCGACCCGCAGCTCTTCCAGGCTCTTCTCGCCGATCCCCCTCGCCGGCACATTGAGGATCCGCTCGAAGCTGACCTGGTCCGTGTCGTTGCGCAGGATGCGGAGGTAAGCCAGGGCATCCTTGACTTCACGGCGCTGGTAGAAGCGCGTTCCGCCGACCAGCTGGTAGCGAATGCTGTAGCGCAGGAACGCTTCTTCTATGGCGCGGCTCTGGGCATTGGTCCGGTACATGACCGCAACGTCGCCGCGCTCCCAGGTTTCGGCGTCCTCGTCGGCTCGCCGTGTCAGCGCCGAGCTGCGGGCGCCGGTCAGCTCTTCGATCTGGCGCGCGATCCACTCCGCTTCCTCCTCCTCGTTGTAGGCCTCGAAGCGCGAGATCCGGCGGCCGCCGCTGTTGTCGGTCCAGAGCTTCTTGTCCTTGCGGGAGGAGTTGTGCGTGACGACGGCATGGGCGGCGTCCAGGATGAGCTGCGTGGAACGGTAGTTTTGCTCCAGCTTGACCACGGTCGCGTCCGGATAGTCGCCTTCGAAATCAAGGATGTTGCGAATGTCGGCGCCACGCCAGGAATAGATGGATTGGTCGTCGTCCCCGACCACGCACAGGTTGTGGTGGGCTCCCGCCAGGGCCTTGACCCACAGGTATTGGGGCCGGTTGGTGTCCTGATACTCGTCGACGTGGAGATAGCGCCAGCGGCCCTGGTATCGCTCCAGCGCAGACGGGGCATCGTGGAAGAGCCTGACCGCCTCCAGAAGCAGATCGTCGAAGTCGAGCGCGGCGGCGGCCTTGAGCCGAGCCTGATAACGGCGGAAGAGGCGTCCGATCTCGCGCTCGCGATGGGTGTGAGCGTTGGCGGCGACGAACTCGGCGTCGAGCATCTCGTTCTTGGCCCGTGAGATGGCGCCCAGGATGGCGCTCGGCTTGTACTCGCCGGTCGTCGGCAGGTCCTCGTCGCGCAGGATCTGCTTCATCAGCGCCTGCTGGTCATCCGAGTCGTAGACGACGAAATGCGGATCCAGCCCGATGGCCGGACCGTCGCGCCGGAGGACGCGAGCGCACAGGGCATGGAACGTACCCATGGCCACCTCGCGCCCGGCCTCGTCGCCGATGAGGCCCGTGATTCGGGCACGCAACTCCGACGCCGCCTTGTTGGTGAAGGTGACGGCAAGGATCTGCCACGGCCGGACGCCCTTGACGCCGACCAGGTACGCGACGCGATGGGCCAGCACGCGCGTCTTGCCGCTGCCCGCGCCGGCCAGGATCAGGACCGGGCCGTCGGTCGTGCGAACGGCGCGCTGCTGCTCGGGGTTCAGCCGGGAGAGGATCCGCTCCGCCAGGGCCTCCGTCGCGGCCTGACGCTCGGCCAGGGCCACCGGCTCGGGCTCGAACGGCGATGGCTCCGGCGGTTCGAATTCGAGGCCCGTCGAACGCCTCGGGCGGCGCCTCGTCGGGCGGGGGTGGCTCGTCGGCGAAGGGCGGGGCGGCGGGTGGCGGCACCGCGTCCGGGGCGTCTTGGGCGGCCTGCGGCACCAAGTCGGGGGCATCCGGGGCGGCCTGCGGCACCTCGGCGGCGGGAGCGTCCCACCACGAACCCGGCGGCTCGGAAGCTGCCGGGCCGGATGCGCGTTGAGAACGGGCCTGCCGCCCGCGGCTTGGAGTTTGGCTCACCCGAGAATTGTATGGGCGCTGGATTTGGCCGGGCGTGCGGACCCCGGCCACTCCTCCGACGCTAGTACGACGCGATCGGCGTGTCGCTCGGGAGGTTGAACTGCTCGGGCGGCGGGCCCTCTATGAAGGGGACGTTGTTCCAGTTCGAGAGCTGCAGGCGGACCGCCGCTGCCCCCGCGCTGGGGTCGCTCGTCGAGAACTCCATCCGCTCGAGTTCGAAACTGTCCTGCGTGATCCAGATATCCAGCTGACCGCTGCCCAGCGCCTGCACGACCTGGAGGCTCGAGAGGTTGGAATTGAGGGCGCTCTGGGAGACGCTCACGCGGATGTGGTAGGCCGGACCGCTGGGTTCCTGCTCGGTCCCAACCAACACCGGGCTGGACCCGGAGTCGTTGGCCACGGCCAGCATCTGCGTCACCACGTACAAAGGACCGCTCGACAGAGCCGGGTTGAACGGCAGCGTCGAGTCGTCCTCGAGTTGATACACGGTCTGGCCGTAGCCGCGGTAGTAGGCGTACGGATCGATGACGATCAACTCGCCTGAGACGCCCGGGATGCCCGGCGCGCCACCGATGACGTGGGCCCGCTTGTTCGCAAAATCCACGTCGCCGTCGGCCACCGAACCCGTCAGGGCGACGGGCATGGCCGTATAGACGGGAGTCGGAGTGGGCGTCGGCGATGCGCTGGACTCGGGCGACGGACTGGGCGAAGGAGTAGGCGTCGGGGTGGGAGTCGGCGTGGGCGTCGGAGTTGCGGTAGGGCTGGCGCTGGCAGAAGCGTGGGCACTGGCCGACGATGACGCTCCGGCCGAGGGCGACGCAGAAGGCGATGCCGTCGGGGCGGCCGTGGGTGAAGCGCTGGCCGAGGCCTCAGGAGTCGGGCTGGGAGTAGCGGGCGGTTCCACGCCGATGATGAACTGGCCGCCCGCCTCGAGATGGAAGTGGACGGAGTTCAGCTGAGAGAGCGTCGTCTGCGCCTTGCTCAGAATCTGCCGAGAGTCGGTCAGGGGCGCCGACGTGCATCCGGCTGCGACGAGCGCAATCACGGCGAGTAGGCCGGCGGCGGCGATGGCTAGCGACTTCCGACGATACACCTGAGTCCTCCACACGAGATGCCGGCAGGGCGATTTCTATACCATCTCGATCGCCCGTGCAGGGCGCGGCCGCTCGCGGCGGCCTGTGGCAGTGTAACTGGACGGGCCGTCGGTGACCTGAAACTCCGGCTCAGCCGGCTTCGATCTCGCTGTCGGGCGGAGCCTGGATCTGGACGGACTGGCCGTACTTGGTCAGCGTGACCGTCACCTTGAGAGATCCCAGCGAGGTCGAGGTGGCCGACAGGGCCAGCTTCGCCGGCTCGAGCCCATCGGAGTAGACCCAATAGTCGACCGGCGCCAGGTCGAAACCCAGGGCCTGGGTCGATGCGCCGCCGAGCATCTCCGCCATCTGTCGGAGCAGAACGTCCGCGGGGACAGTGGCGGAGACGTGATAGGCGTCGCGGCCGCCGACCGAGTCATGCCCCACCAGGGTCGCCGACGAGATGGCAGACCCAAGTTCCGTCCGGAGCTCTTCGATCGCGGCCGCCGGACTCAACGTGGCGATCGAGGCGGCCGCGCCCCCCGGAGCCGCGCTGGAGAGCGCCGGCACCTCGGCCTTCTGCTTGCTGTACTTGGGCCCAAAGGTGTTGATTCGGGTGTAAGTGAAGCCGTCGACTGCAATCAGGTCGACCTTCGTGCCGAATAGACTCGGGAAGGTCGCCGTCAGCTGAAGCGCTTGATTTCGAATGTCGACGTCGCCGGCGAACGTGGCGCCGTCGAGCTTCAGGTTCCCAGACAAGCCCAGGCTGGCGCCGGCCAGCGCGCTGAGTGCGGCGGCATTCACCGAACCGTCGACGGTACCTTCGACATGGACCGCCGAAGCCGCCGCCAGAGCCGTCAGGCTCCCGTTCACGATCTCTTGCGGGTTCGAGAGGGCCGGCGCAGAGGGGGCGGAAGAGCCGCAGCCGGCAACCCCGGCCGCCAGGACCAGCGCGCAGAGTGTCCGAGCCACGGGTAAATGCAGAGGACAAGTCAAGAGGAACCGCTCCCAGGCGGCCCTCGGCGTAAGTTTCGGCATCCCTCAAGCCTGGCCACCAACTCACCTGGTGTCAAACCCGCCTGAGCGTCACGTACCGAGGAACCCCGAGCGACGCCCGGGGTTCCTCATTCGGCGCCCGGAGCTTGCACTCCGGGATACGGAACCTACTGAGCGGCCTGAACCTCGCTGGCAGGCGGCGCCGTGACCGTCACCGGCTGGTCGTAGGCCGACACCGTCAACATGAGATCGACGTTTCCTATGGCGGACGAGGCGGCCTTGGCCTCGAACTGAGCCAGGCGGTTGTTGGACTTGTAGATCCAGAAGTCGACCGAGGCAGAGTCGATCTTCATACCGGGCGCCGCGCTGGCCTGTGCGGCAATCTCGGCGTTGATCTGGTCCAGTGGAATCGTGAGGGCGATGTGGTAGGCATCCTGCCCGCCGATCTGCTCAACTCCAACCAGGTTCGCCTTGACTCCGGCTTGATCCATGGCGGCGCGGAGCTGGTTGATTTCGTCGGTAATGCCGGTCATGGCCGAGGCGTCGGGCGTCGGAATGGCAACCGGCGCGAAGCTCGCCAGGCTCGACAGGGCGCTCAGGTCGGTCTTCGTGTACATGGGCCCCCACAGGGTGACCTTGTAGTAGAAGGCGTTGTCGACCAGGATCAGGTCGCCGGACAACGGGGCACCCATGACCGTCGACGGCGCATTGAAGGTCAGGTGCGCAGCCGAATTGGCCACGTCGACGTCCCCTTCGAGAGCGGTTCCGTCCAGCTTGATGTTGCCGCTGAGACCTACGCCGCCCGCACCCGCCGCGCCGCTACCCGCGTCGCTCGAGAGAGCTGAGGCGTTGACCGTCCCGGTGACGGCCAGCTTGAGGTGGAACGACTTGATCGCAGATCCGCTGCTGATTACCTGGTCGATGATCGAACTGGGATCGTTCGGATTGAACGCGGCGCCGGAGGCACCCGCGACCGACGATCCCGGGGCACCGGATGCGCCGGCCACCTGGTTGGTGGCGCCGGCCGTGGCCGCGTTGCTGCTGCAGGCGCTCGCCACGATGAGTACAAATCCGGCCAAAAGAGAGAGAGCAGGCTTAGGGACGCGAGCCAAGGTTCGAACCTCCTCTGGGGGCGTTAAGTCCTGGGGCACAATCGGCCGCCGCCAGAGCCCGTGTCAAACACTGACTCGACAAGTGAGTATTTGTCTCATTCTGTAACAAGAAAGAGCCCCGGGCTGCTCGCCCGAGGCTCCCGCTTGCCGGTCGTCCGGCCTTGTCGTTTCAGATGCGGTGTGGGACGTTGACTCTCTCAGAGAGTTCGCCCACGGGTTGCGAAGCTAGAAGTCCATCTCTCCGCCATGGTTGTGACCATTGGCGGAAGCGTCCTTCTTCTCGGGAAGGTCGGTGATGAGGGTTTCGGTCGTGAGCACCATCTTGGCGATCGAGGCCGCGTTCTCGAGGGCGGACCGGGTCACCTTGGCGGCGTCCACGATGCCCTTTTCGAACATGTCGCCGAACTCGCCGCGGAGGGCGTCGTAGCCAAAGCCGACCTTCATGCCGCGAACCTGGTCCACGATGACCTCGCCGTGAGCGCCGGCGTTGTCGGCGATCTGGCGGATCGGGTACTCGAGAGCTCGCCGGACGATGTCGACGCCGACCTGGGCGTCGGCCTCGCCGACCTTGAGCTTGTCGAGGACCGCCTGGCAATGCAGGAGCGTCGCGCCGCCACCGGCGACCATGCCCTCCTCGATGCCGGCACGCACGGTGGACAGGGCGTCCTCGATGCGGTGCTTCTTCTCCTTGAGCTCGACCTCGGTGGCCGCGCCGACCTTGATGACGGCGACGCCGCCGGCGAGCTTGGCGAGGCGCTCCTGGAGCTTCTCGCGGTCGTAGTCGGAGGTGGTCTCCTCGATCTGCGCCTTGATCTGCGTCGATCCGGGCCTTGATCGGCTTCGGCGGAGCCGGCGCCTTCGACGATCGTCGTGTCGTCCTTGGTGGCGACGACCCGGCGGGCCTCGCCGAGGTCTTCGATCGTGACGGAGTCGAGCTTGCGACCGATCTCCTCGCTGATGACGGTGCCGCCGGTCAGGATGGCGATGTCGCGGAGCATTTCCTTGCGGCGATCACCGAAGCCCGGGGCCTTCACGGCCAGGACCTGGATGGTGCCCTTGAGCTTGTTGACGACCAGGGTCGCGAGGGCCTCGCCGTCGACGTCCTCGGCGATGATCAGGAGCGGGCGGCCCATCTGGACGACCTTCTCGAGCGCCGGCAGCATGTCCGGAACCGCGGAGATCTTCCTGTCGGTGATGAGGATCCGCGGATTGTCGAGGACGGCCTCCATCCGATCGGCGTTGGTCACGAAGTAGGCCGAGATGTAGCCTCGGTCGAACTGCATGCCCTCGGTGTATTCCTTCTCGAGGCCGAGCGACTGGCCTTCTTCGACGGTGACGACGCCGTCCTTGCCGACCTTGTCCATCACCTCGGCGATGATCTCGCCGACTTCGGGATCCGCGGCGGAGATGGTCGCGATGGCCGCGATCTGCTCGCGGGAGTCGATCGGTCGGGACTGCTTCTTGATCTCGGCGACGACGGCCTCGACGGCCTTCTCGATGCCGATGCGGATGAGCATCGGGTTGGCGCCCGCGGTGACGTTGCGGATGCCTTCGTTGATCATCGCCTGGCCCAGGACGACGGCGGTGGTCGTGCCGTCGCCGGCGACGTCGTCGGTCTTGGTCGCGACTTCCTTGAGCAGCTGGGCGCCCATGTTCTCGAACGGATCTTCGAGCTCGATGTCGCGGGCGATCGTCACGCCGTCGTTGGTGATGGTCGGAGCGCCGAACTTCTTGTCGAGGACGACGTTACGGCCCTTGGGGCCGATCGTGACCTTGACGGCCTCGGCCAGGCGGTCGACGCCGCGCTTGAGGGATCGACGAGCGGTCTCGTCGAAGACGAGCTGCTTAGCCAAGTCTGTGTTTCCTCCGCATTCCTTTGGCCGGCCGGGTCAGCCCCGGTGGCCGCGTCGGTTGTAGGCGCCGTTCGCTCGGCCCGCCTAGTCCTCGACGATCGCGAGGATGTCCTTCTGGCTGACGATGAGGAGGTCCTCGCCGTCGACCTTGAACTCGGTGCCGGCGTACTTGGCGTACAGGACCCGGTCGCCGACCTTGACGTCCATCGCTTCTCGCTTGCCGTCATCGAGGATCTTTCCCGGCCCGGCGGCGAGGATGCTGCCTTCCTGAGGCTTCTCTTTGGCGGTATCCGGCAGAACGATGCCGCTCTTGGTCATCTCCTCGCGAGGGGTCGGCTTGATGACGACGCGATCGCCGAGGGGCTTCAGCTTCTTGCTGGTCGCAGTGGCGGTTGCCAACGCGCAGTTCCTCCTGAGGACGGTGGCATACGCCTGCCGTCACGACTCCTGGATGTAGTCCGTTCGACACCGGCGCGGACCGGCTGCGAACGCTGTGGCCCGAGATATTCGACCGGCTGAGGCGAGGGCCCGCGAGCCTGCCGCGTTTGATCCCAAGAGGGGCCGTTGGGCCTCTCCGGTCGCGCCGCGACGACGCCTTTCCGTCGAATTAGCACTCTACCATCGAGAGTGCTAACAGCCTAACCAGGGCCGTTCGGACTGTCAAGCGGCCGCTCGCGAGCGGCCGCCGGCGGTCGGCGGAACCGCGATTGGGAGACGGGCGGAGGCCCGCCCGTCTCGACCGAGTGCCTAGAGCGAGTTGCCGACGGTGCTCAGGATATGGTTGATGGCACCGCTGAGGAACACCAGAGCTGCCACCGCGACGATGGCGATGAGCGCCAGGATCAGCGCGTACTCCGCGAGTCCCTGCCCGAGCTGACGGCGACGGGGGCCGAACGAGAACATGATCTTCCTCCCGATGATTGCACTCCGCGAGCTATCACGGATATTGCCGCGACAGATATTACTTTCCGCCGTAGATCCACCAGCCGCCAGTTGCGAAAATGGCGCGTCAGGGCCGATTGGCCGGGAGGGCGCGATCGGGCCGGTCGCGAAGGCTACGACCGTCGATTTCGCCCTTCGACGGCCGCCTCGACTGCGTCCAGGTGCCCGTCGCGGTGAATCCAGCGGTTGACGGTGCTGGGTCTCATGGTCTGCAGACCGGGCGTCATCCGATCGGCGACTTCGCTCAGCAGCGAGTCGAGCGACTCGGCAGCGGCAACGGCCTGGGCGCCGACGTCCACGCCGAGCTGCCCGGTCCAGGCCTCGAGGAGATACGCCAGCGGTCGGTTGATGGCCTCGGTCATGCCCTGCGGGACGCCGACCGGTTCGAGCCGGCCGTCGGGGCCGGCGGTTTCGAGGGCCATCCGCCAGCGGGTCTCCATCGACCGATCCCAGAAGGCCAGGTGGCCGAGCGTCTGCGCGACGGTCCAGCCGCCCTCGTCCGATGGGGCGGTCGCGAGAGCCAGATCGGCGGGCGTCAGACGGCCGACCAGATCGGTCAGTCGGCGTCGGCTGGCCGCGTTCTTCTCCACGAAGGATCGATCGGGCGCCGATCCAATCGCGGCGGCGATGGTCCGCTCGATATGGTCCAGGTGGTCGCCGCGATGGCGATGCCGGTGGAGCAGGAACGAAATGGGCGTCCCTTCGATCGAATCGACGACGTCGTCCGGAGCACGGGCAATCAGGGCATCGAGCCTGGCCGCCGCCTCGAGGGCCAGCGCCGGAATGTCCTGCGCGCTCGCACCTGCCCAGTACGGATGAAGGGCTTCGTTGGCGAGGTGTTCGGCGGCGAGGATTGTGTCGTCATCGGCGGTCCACGTCCCCTCCAGAACCTGGCTCCACCGCTCGGCCTGCCAGCGATCCCAGAACCCGGCATGCGCCAGGGCCGACGCGACGGTCCAGCCTTCGCCGAGGTCCATCTCGAGCTGACTCGGAGTCAGCGTCGCGACGAGTCCGGCGAGACGCTCTCGCGACTCATCGTTGGCTTGCTCGAAGCTCCGGTCGGTCATGATCCTCTCCTCGGCAGTGGCGCTCCGGGCCGCCCGGCGAGGCATCAGCCTGCGGAGTGGCTCCGGAAAGTGGCGTCGTACGCGGCGACTAAGGCCGACCCAATGCTATCCGGCGTCTGGCCGCGACGCTCCGCGAGCCACTCCCCGGCGATGCGGACCCATTCTGGTGCGTTGCGCCGGCCGGAGAAACCGGGTGCCGAGCCACGCGGAACTCCGGGCGGCGCCAGGTACGGTGCGTCGGTCTCGATGAGGAGTCGCGTGGCGGGAACCAGCTGCGCCACTTCGGCGGACGCTTCCTCGCCACGCCGGAACACGAGCCCGCCGAAGGCAATGGCGAGACCCATGTCAAGCGCGGCGCGGGCGTAGTCCACGGATCCGGAGAACGAGTGGAGCACGGCGGGCGGGCGCTCCCCAAACGCCCGGGCAGCGGCCGCTCCCCCGAAGCCGGCGGCGCGGAGCTCGGCGATCAGCGCGTCCTGGGCAGCGCAGGAACCGGCCGCGGAACGGCAGTGCAGGATCGCCGGCTTGCCCGTGTCCAGGGCAAGGCGCAGGTGGCGTCGGAGGTTGGCGAGCTGCGCCTCCTGCGGGGAGTGCATGCGGTCGTAGTCGAGTCCCGTCTCGCCGATGCCCACGACCCTGGCGTCGGCGGCGAGCCGCGCGACCGCAGCCCAGTCCGCATCCGTCGACGCGGCAGCGTCGTGTGGGTGGATGCCAACCGCCGCGTCGAGCCAATCGGTCTCACGAGCCAGCTCGACGGCGGCCGCCGACGATTCGGCGCTCCAACCGGGTACCAGGAGTCGCTCGACGCCCGCCGCGCGCGCCGCCGCGAGCACGTCGGCGAGGTCGGATTCGAACGCCGGTGCCTGCAGATGGGCATGGCTATCGATCAGTCGCATCGGTCCTCCCTGCCGCCGCAATCGCCGTTCAGCCGGCGGCCCTGGTGGTCGCGGGTTCGGTCTCGATTCTCGGGAAGAGAGGCTCGGCCGTCGCGAGTCGACCCGGTTCCGCGGCATGCGCGCCCCAGCGGAGCTCGTCCAGGAGGGCCGGGCCGCCGTTGCCGTCGGCGCCATATGGATACTCGTAGCCGAGCTGGGCAAGAGCGCGCGCGGACGCCCCGGGAATGAACGGCGCCGCCGCGAGCGCGATCAGCCGGCAGGCCTCGACCAGATCGCCCAGCACGGCCCTCAGGCGAGCCCCTGCGTCCTCGTCGCCGGCCTTCATCGCTTTTGCCAGCGTCCAGGGCTGCTCGGCGTCCACGAGCCGGTTCGCCGCACCGACGAATTCCCACACGCTGGCGAGCGCATCGTGCAACAGGCAGCCTTCGAGCCGCTCGCGATATGCGACCAGCGTGTCGGTCCAGGCGGAAGCCAGGCCCGCGTCCGGACCGATCGCCGGCCTCTCGCCGTCGAAATAGCGATTCGCCATCGAGATCGACCGGTTGAGCAAATTGCCGAAGTCGTTGGCGAGGTCCGCGTTGTAGCGGCGCACGAACGACTCCCAGCTGACGTCCGTGTCGCGATCGAAGGCGACCTCCCGGAGAGTCACGTATCGGGCGCCGTCCGCCCCGAGCGTCGCCACCACGTCCATGGGATCCAGGAAGTTGCCCAGGCTCTTGCTCATCCGTTCGCCCTGGGCCAGCAGGAAGCCGTGGATCCAGACGTGCCTGGGCGGTTCGAGATCGCCGCTCCACAGCATCGCCGGCCAGTAGATCGTGTGGAAACGGGCGATGTCCTTGCCGATGACATGCAGGTCGGCCGGCCACCAGCGGGCGAACGCAGCCGGGTCGTCGGGGAAACCCGCGCCGGTGATGTAGTTGATCAGGGCGTCGTACCAGACGTAGATGGTGCCCGCGGCCGGATCCCAGCTACCGTCGGGGCGCTGTGAACTGGAACCGTCGGGCATTATCGGGAATGGGATTCCCCACGTCGCGCCGGCTCGGCTGACCGAGAAGTCCTCCAGCCCGCCGCGAATGAACCCGATCATCTCGTTGCGCCGGTAGTCCGGTTGGGCGAAGTCCGGATGCTCCTCGAAGTAGCGGGCCAAACGCTCCTGGTAGGCCGACAGTCGGAAGAACCAGTTTTGCTCGGAAAGCCATTCGAGCTGCACCGTGGGATGGCTTGGGCAGCGCGCGCCTTCCGCCGTCTCGACCACGTCGGACCTGGCCTTGAAGCCCTCGGCCGGGCAATACCAGCCCTCGTATTTGCCGAGATAGATGTCGCCCTTGTCGTAGGCGCGGCGGATCATCTCCTGAGCCGCCCGGACGTGGTCCGGATCGGTCGTCCTGATGAACCGATCCGGGCTTATCAACAGCGCGTCTTCGGCGGCCCGGAAGAGGGCCACGTTCTCGTCGACGAACGACTCGGTGGTCTTGCCGAGCTCGGCCGCCTTCTGGGCGATGTTGACGGAATGCTCGTCCGTGCCGGTAAGGAACCGCGTGTCGTCGCCCTTCATCCGATGCCAGCGCGCCAGAACGTCGGCCCCGATCACCTCGTAGAGGGTGTGCAGGCCGGGCTTGTTGTTGGCGTAGGCGATGGCGGTTGTGATGTAGAAGCGATCGGCAGGGCTCATGGCGCCCGATGTTATCAGGCGGTGGGTCCAGGGGCCGACCCCGGGGCCCGAGAGCCGGACCGGACTCGGGACGTCGGCTGGGACCAGGACGTCGATCGGCTTGACGAGCCGCAAGAATGCGCCAGGATTCCTGCCGGCAGCCGAACAAGCGGATCCACGGAGGCGTCATGCCACCAACCCGAATGCCCGCGCTGGACCGGGAGACCGAACGCCAGCTCGCAGCGGGCCTGTTCAGCGAAGTCTGGCGTCTGCTCGACATGCCCAGGCGGAGGCCGGAGCAGGACGACGAGATGCTCCACGCCGCCCACGCCTCACGCTACTACTGGGGCCGGGCCGGCGAGCCGGTAACCTGGGCTCGCGGAGAGTGGCTCTGTTCACGCGTCTATGCCGTCCTCGGTCGACCCTCTTCGGCCATCTGGCACGCGCATCGCTGCCTCGAGCTCCTCACGGAATTCGGCGGCGCCCAGAGCTGGGACATCGCGGCCGCCTATGAAGCCCTCGCCCGCGCATACGCCCTGGCGGGTAGCAAAGGCGAGAAGAACGCCTGGCTGGACCGCGCCCGCGAAGCGCTCAAGTCGGTACCAGATCCGGACGAACGCGAACCGATCGAAGCAGACCTGCGATCGATCAAGTAGATCGGGCTCGCGGGTCCCTAGCGGAGGAGAGGGAGATGTTCGAGGTCTTTCGAACGTGGCTCGGCGTGGTCGGCCTCGGGATGGCCGTCGCCGGGATTGGTCTGGCCCTGCTTGCCGACACGCCCGCGTTTGCCTTGATGAACAAGCTGATCGATCCGGCCTTCTGGCGCTCGGCCCCGGACGAGTCGATGCGCAAGTTCCAGGCCTGGAGCTATGCCGTGATGGGCGCGGTCATGGCCGGCTGGGGCTTGACCGTCGCGATCCTGGCCTGGCAGGCGTTCCCCGGCAGGCAGGCGTGGGCCTGGTGGGCGATCGCCGGCGGGCTCGGGCTGTGGTTCCTCCTGGACACGGCGCAGTCGCTGAGACACCGTGTCTACGCCAACGCGGCGATCAATCTGGCGGTTCTTGTCGCCCTGGCGATCCCGCTCGTCGGCACGTTCGGCGAGTTCAGCTAGTCGTCTGCGGGCCGCACGCGTGTGAGCCCGGCCGGTCGGTTGGTCGTTCCGGGCGGCCCCGGTTGCCCCCGTCGCCCCGGCCGGACCGCGATCCACCGGTTTGGCCCGCGGCATGGCCCAGGTTCAGTGGCGGAAGTGGCGAACGCCCGTGATCAACATCGCCACGCCGGCCTTCTCCGCGACCTCGATCACCTCGGCGTCGTGCATCGAGCCGCCCGGCTGGGCGAACGCGCTGACGCCCGCGTCCAGGCAGACCTGGACCGCGTCGGGAAACGGGTAGAAGGCGTCGGAGCCGCAGGCCGCGCCCCGAAGCGACTCCGGCCCGTGGAAGGCGATAGCCTTGGCCACGGCCTGTCGGGCGGCGTCGACCCGGCTCGTCTGTCCGGAGCCAAGGCCGATCTCCATGCCGTCCTTGACGAGAACGATCGCGTTGGACACGACCCCGCGGCACAGGCGCCAGGCCAGGTCCAGATCGCGCGTCTCCTGCTCTGAAGGGCCGCGGGTGGTGGCCAGTTTCCAGGTCGCCGGATCGTCGGGCACGAGATCCGCCGCCGTTACCAGCACCGCGCCGCCGGCGACACGGATCGAACCGAGCGGATTGGGGGCCGGGGCCACTTCACTCGAGCCCAGGACGTGGTCCTCGAGCAGACGCAGGTTCGTCTTGCGAGCCAGGATGGCGAGCGCCTCCGGGGAATAGGACGGCGCCACGATCACTTCCAGGAAGATGGAGGCGAGGCCCTCGGCGGTGGCGGCGTCCACTTGCCGGGTCAGAGCCACGACGCCGCCGTACGCGGAGGCGGGGTCGCCGGCCAGAGCCGACTGCCAGGCCTCCAGAAGCGTCGCCCGCTCGGCCGCGCCGCATGGATTGGTGTGCTTGACCACGACACAGGCCGGGCCGCGCAGCTGGCGGGCGATGGCGTCGGCGCCGGAAGCGTCGAGCACGTTGTTGTAGCTCAGGGCCTTGCCCTGGAGGATCGAGCCGCCGAGAGCGAACGGCCCGGCCCATTTGGTCGTGCCGGGACGGCGGTAGCGGGCGGCCTGCTGGTGCGGGTTCTCGCCGTAGCGCAGCGTCTCGACTTTCTCCAGACCCACGACCAGAGTCTGCGGGTATGGGTCGACGGACCCCGGCAGGCCCGGCTCGTCGGGCAGGTCAACGCCGGCGGCTGCCATCCTGCCGGGCAGCTCCGAGGCGATTCGGGCGTCGTAGGCGCCGGTGTGGCGGAAGGCTTCGACCGCCAGCGCCGAGCGGAGTCCCTCCCCCACTCGACCCCTGGCTTCCAGCTCGGCGAGGACCTCGGCATACCGCGAGGGCGAGGTGACGATGGCGACTGAAGCGTGATTCTTGGCCGCTGCCCGGACCATGGACGGCCCGCCGATGTCGATCTCCTCGACCAGATCGTCGAAGGAGATGCCGGGCTTTTCTGCCGCCGCGGCGAACGGATAGAGGTTGACCACGACGAGGTCGAACGGATCGATCGCGGCGGCGGCGAGCTGCTCTCGATGGGAGGCGATCCGCCGGTCGGCCAGGATGCCGCCGTGGATCCGAGGGTGGAGCGTCTTGACGCGGCCGTCGAGCATCTCCGGGAAGCCGGTGACCGCGGCCACGTCGGTGACCGGCAAGCCGGCTGTGCGCAATGCTCGCGCCGTGCCGCCGGTTGATACGAGCTCGAAGCCCAGGCGCACGAGGCCCGCTCCGAATTCGGTCAGACCAGTCTTGTCGGAGACCGACAGCAGAGCCCGCAGCGGCACCGGCATCTTCTCGGCGGCGCGGGCAGGGTCGATCCGAACGGTTCGGCCATCCGGCGCAATCGTGAGGGCGCGGGCCAGCGACAGGCCGACCGCTCGCGGCAGCAGCCGATGTTCCAGGGAGTGGATCCGTTCGGACAGCGTCTCTTCGGTGTCGCCCGGCAGGACCGCGACGGTGTCCTGCAGGATGATCGGGCCGCCGTCGAGCGAGTCGTTCACGAAATGTACGGTCACGCCGGTGACTTTGACTCCGGCGGCGAGCGCGTCGCGGACGCCGTGGGCGCCAGGGAACGAGGGCAGGAGCGCCGGATGCAGGTTGATGATCGGGCACTTCATGGCTCCGATCGATCCGGGATTCAAGACACGCATGAAACCGGCGAGGACGATCAGCTCGGGCGCCACGGCCCGGAGCGATTCGGCCAGCACGTCGATTGCGGCGTCGCGTTCCTCGACCTTGGTGAGAGGCGGTATCGGCACGACCAGTGTGTCGAGACCCTGCTCAACGGCCCAGTCGATGGCGGCGCAATCTCGATCGGCGAAGACGAGGGCGATCTCCGCATCGAGCACCCTTCGCTGAGCCGCGGCGTGCAGGGCACGCAGATTGCTTCCGGTTCCCGAAACGCCAACCGCGATTCTGTGCGCCACGCCGTTCCTCCTCCGTTCCGCCGAGCGGCGCGCCCGCGCCGCTCAACACCCTACTCCTCAGGACTCCAGATAGCGCGCCTCCGACGCGCCGATCGCCTCCACCTCTCCGACCCGCCAGGCCGCCAGACCGTCCTCCGCGAGGCTCGATATCGCCGCATCCACTCCGGCCGGCGGCACCACGCAGACCATCCCGAGGCCGCCGTTGAAGGTCGAGCGCAGTTCCTCGTCCGAAAGCCCGCCCAGGGCGCCGACGAGCCGCATGACCGACGGCATCGGCCAGGTCCCGGGATCGACGCAGGCGCGAAGACCCTCCGCCAGAACGCGGGGGACGTTGCCGGGCAGGCCCCCGCCGGTGATGTGCGCAACGCCCGCCAGCGGAGTGGCGGCTTCGTCGAGCCGCCGCCGCAGGTTCAGGATCGCCCGGGCGTAGATCCGCGTCGGCGTCAGGAGCACGTCGCCCAGGGTCAGGCTCGCCATCTCCGGCTCCACGGTCGTGGCCGGGCCGAGAATTCGGCCCGCCAGTTCGGCGTAACCCTCGCCCAGAGGAATCTCCGCCTCGGCGATCGCGCGCCGGACCAGCGAGAAACCGTTCGAATGCAGGCCCGACGAGGCGATCCCGATCAACGCGTCGCCGGGCCGGGCGGCGGTTCTGTCCAGCAGGCGGTCGCGCTCGACGACGCCGACGCAGAAGCCGGCGAGGTCGAATTCGTCGGGCTTCATCAGACCCGGATGCTCGGCCGTCTCGCCGCCGATCAGCGAGCAGCCGGCGAGCCCGCAGCCCCGGGCGATGGAAGCGACGAGCGCCGCTACCCGCTCCGGGAAGACCCGACCGACGGCGACGTAGTCGAGGAAGAAGAGCGGCTCGGCCCCGACGCAGACGAGGTCGTCGGCGCACATCGCCACGAGGTCCTGGCCGATCGTGTCGTAGCGGCCCAGAGCCAGCGCGATCGCCGTCTTGGTTCCGACGCCGTCCGTGGAGCTGACCAGCACCGGCTCGCGCAGGCCGGCCGGCAGCGCCATCGCCGAGGCGAAGCCGCCCAACCCGCCGATCACCTCGGGCCGGCGCGTGGCCGCCACGGAGCTGCGCATCAGCTCCACGGCGCGTTCTCCGGCGTCGATGTCGACGCCGGCTCGCCGGTAGGCCTCCCACGCCCCGCCCGATTTCGCTCCGAGGCTCGCCGCTCGGGCGTCGTCCTCACCCATTCGATTTGTCGGAATGCGTGGCCGCGATCGCCTCGACCTCGACCCTGGGAGACGGGTTCGCCGGCGGCATCCTCCAGCACGAACTTGTGCGCGCAGCGTCGTACGGGACGGGCACCGGGTAGCGGCCGTCGAAGCAGGCGAAGCAGAAGCGCTCGTACGGCAGGTCCAGGGCCGACAGGACGCCGCTCGATCGAAAGGAAGCTGAGCGAATCCGCGCCGACGAACTCGCGGATCTCCTCCACCGAATGCGTCGAGGCGATCAGCTCCGTCTCGATCTGAGTGTCGATGCCGTAGAAGCAGGGATGGTGGATCGGCGGCGAGCTGATCGCGGAGATGGACCTCCGCGGCGCCGGCCTTGCGCAGCAGCGCGACGATCTGCTGGTCGTGGTGCCGCGGACGATCGAGTCGTCGACGACGATGAGCCGCTTGCCCGCGCACGACCTCGCGCAGCGGGCTGAGCTTGACGGTCACGCCGCGCTGGCGCATCGCCTGGTCGGCTGGATGAACGTCCGGCCCGAGTAGCGGTTGCGGACCATGCCCTCGCGGTACGGCAGCCCGCGAAGCCTCGGCGAAGCCGGCCGCGGCCGGCGCGCCCGTGTCCGGCACGGGCATCACGAGGTCGGCGTCGACCGGCGCTTCGCGCGGCCAGCGCCACGCCCATTCCGGCGCCGCGACTCGTAGAGGTTGCGGCCGAGCATGTAGGAATCGGGCCGGCCGAAGTAGATCAGCTCGAAGACGCACGAGCTGCTCGTGGCCTTCGGCGAAGCGGACGGAGACGCGGCTCGCCGGCCCTCTTCGAGGACGACGATCTCGCCCGGCTCGACGTCGCGCACGTACTCCGCGCCGGCGACGTCGAGGGCCGCCGTCTCGGAGCTGAGGACCCAGCCGCCCGAATGTCCTCGCCCTCCGGATCGTCCGTCGGCGCGGCTCGAGCCGGCCCAGCACGAGCGGCCGGAAGCCGAACGGATCGCGCACGCCGATGACGCGCTGCTCGTCGAGGATGACCAGCGAGTAGGCGCCCTGGACGGTCGGCAGGACGCGCTTGCAGCGCATCGACGATGTCCGCCGCGAGGATCGTCGCGCGAGGAGCGCGGTCAGGAGCTCCGTGTCCGTCGATGGCGGGCAGGCGTGGCTTGCCGCCGCGAGCCGCGCCGAGCAGCTCGCGGGTGTTGACGAGGTTGCCGTTGTGGCCGATGGCGAGGGCCCGCCGCGGCCCGAGCCGGAACGTCGGCTGGGCGTTCTCCCAGACCGTCGATCCGGTCGTCGAGTAGCGGCAATGCGCGATCGCCAGCGAGCCGCGCAGGCTCGGCAGGCGGCGCTCGTCGAGGACCTGGGCGATCAGGCCCAGGTCCTTGTAGAGCATCAGCTGCTCGCCGTCGCTGACGGCCACCCCGGCCGATTCCTGGCCGCGGTGCTGGAGCGAGAAGAGCGCCGAGCGCGGCGATGCCCGGCGCGCATCCGCTGCCCGGGAGCACGCGCCGAAGATGCCGCACATCGGCTAGGTCCCTTGCCCCGGCCGGAGCGGTGTGGTCGCCGGAGCGGTCCGAGTGCGTAGGACACCGGTCGGCCGCGCGTCGGCTCCGCCGAGGGCCGCGGGCCAGGCCGTGGTCCCAGGCGTGGCGCAGGTCGGCCGAGCGACACGTCCAGCGCGTCGGCGACGCGAGAGCCGCGTTCCTCGGCCGCGCCCGTCGCGCCCTGGCCGGCCAGCTCGATGCGGAGCCGATCGCCGCCGACCGTGCCGAGACGTGGCCGGCAGCCCGAACTGGCGCGCCAGCAGCACGATGGCCGCGGCGTGGCGCGGCCGGCAGGAAGACCACGACGACGCGACGGGCTCTCGCCGAACAGCTCGACGGCCGGCGAGCCCGAGACGCTGCAGCCGCAGCTGTCGCGCCGAGGCCGCCCCAGATCGCAGCATTCGGCGAGCGCGACGGCCAGGCCGCCGCCGGACACGTCCTGGGCGGAGGCCACGAGGCCGCGACCGATGGCCTCGCGGAGAACGACTGCAGCGCCGCTTCGCGCGCCAGATCGAGGGCCGGAGGCGCATCCTCCGACGGCGGCCCGGCCAGTGCCGCGTAGGCGCGAGCCGGCCAGGCCCGGCATGCGCCTCGCCGAGCGAGCACGACCGCGTCGCCCGCGGCGGCGGAACGGCGGCCGGACCAGCGTCGCGACGTCGTCGAGCAGGCCGACGACGCCGATCTCGGGCGTCGGCGCGATCGCGCCGCCCGGCGACTCGTTGTAGAGGGAGACGTTGCCGCCGGTGACCGGGACGCCGAGCGCCCGGCACGCGTCGCCCAGGCCGCGCACCGCCTCCTGGAGCTGCCAGAACGCCTCCGGGCCGCTCGGGATTGCCGAAGTTGAGGCAGTTGGTGACGCCCAGCGGGCGCGCGCCCGTGATCGAGACGTTGCGCGTGGCCTCGGCGACGCGAGAGCTGCGCGCCCGAGGTACGGATCGAGGGCGCCCACGGTCTGGTTGCCGTCGGTCGTGGCCACGAGCGCCTTCGCGCGTGCCCTTGACGCGCAGGACGGCCGCGCCGTGACCGGGCCACGTCGACCGTGTTGCGTCTGGACGCGTCGCGTCGTACTGCTCGTAGACCCAGCGCCGGCTCGCGAGGTTCGGGCTGCCGAGCAGCGCCGCGCAGCACCGCGCCCGGGTCCATGCCCCGCTCCGGCAGGCCGTCCTGAGGCGGTCAGCGGGATGCCCGGCGCCGGCGCCTGGCGGCGGCGGGTCGGCGGCGTGGCCAGGCGCTGGTGGACGATCGCCTCGCTGGTGAGCGCCGCGGCCGGGATCCGGGCCATTTCCCGGGCGCCGGCGTTCGGCGGACCGTTCGGCGCCGATGCCGCCTTCGACGATCGCCATGTCGCCGTCGGCCGTGACGCGGCCGACCAGCGCGATCGGGCAGGCCCCAGCGCGTCGCAGACCTCGCGCGACGGCGTCGAGCTCGTCCGGCCGCACGATCGCGAGCATCCGCTCCTGGGACTCGGAGATCATCACCTCCAAGGGCGCCATGCCGGGCTCGCGCCGCGGGATCGCGTCGAGGTCCAGCAGGATGCCCGTGCCCGCCCGGTCGGCGGTCTCGGACGTGGCGCAGGTGATTCCCGCCGGCGCCGAGGTCCTGGAGTCCCTACCACGAGCCCGCGCTCGATCAGCTCGAGGCTCGCCTCGATCAGCAGCTTCTCGGCGAAGGGTCGCCGACCTGGACGCTGGGCCGCTTGGACGGATCGCTCGTCCTGCGAACGTGGCCGAGGCGAGGACGCGACGCGCCGCCGATGCCGTCGCGGCCGGTGGTGGAGCCGAACAGGACCGACGAGGTTGCCGGGCCCGGGCGCCTCGGCCAGTGATCAGATCCGCTCCTCGAGCAGGCCGATGGCCATGACGTTGACGAGCGGATTGCCCTGGTAGGACGGGTCGAAGACGAGCTCGCCGCCGACGGTCGGGCACGCCGACGCAGTTGCCGTAGCCGCCGACGCCGCGGACGACGCCGTCGACGAGGTGCCGCGTCCGCGGATCCGACGGGTCGCCGAAGCGGAGCGCGTCGAGGACCGCGATCGGTCGCGCGCCCATGGTGAAGATGTCGCGCAGGATGCCGCCGACGCCGGTCGCCGCGCCCTGGTACGGCTCGACCGCCGACGGGTGGTTGTGCGCTCTCGATCTTGAACGCGACAGCCAGCCCGTCGCCGATCGCGACGACGCCGGCGTTGTCGCCCGGGCCGGCCATCATGCCCGTGCCCGCGCGTCGGGAGCGTCTCGAGCAGCGGCTTGGAGCTCTTGTACGAGCAGTGCTCGCTCCACATCACGCTGAACATCGCCAGCTCGAGGTCGTTTGGGTCGCGGCCGAGCGCTGCGCGGATGGCCTCGAGCTCGCCGTCCGTCAGGCCCAGCTGCCGATGGAGCGGCTCCGGCGGCCGGCGTGGTCGTCGCGTCGGTCACGTGCCGCCGCCACGCTTGCCTTGAGCTTGGCGGCCGGCCGCCCGGCTGATTCCCGCTCCGCCGCGCTCTCGACCAGCGAGCGGATCAGCTGCAGGCCGTCGTCGCGATCCCAGGATGCCTTCGGACATCCGCTCGGGGTGCGGCATCAGGCCGGCGACGTTGCCGGCCGCGTTGCAGACGCCCGCGATGGCCCGCAGCGAGCCGTTCGGGTTCGCCGGATCGTCGGGGTCGAGCGCGCGTGCCGTCCGCGTGGACGTAGCGGAACAGCACCTGGCCGTTCCGCTCGAGCTGGTCGAGCGTCGCCTCGTCGGCGTAGTAGCAGCCCTCGCCGTGGGCGACCGGCATGCGCAGGGGCGCGCCGGCTGGCGGCCCGCGTGAACGGCGAGTCGAGACGCTCGGGCTTGATGTCGACCAGGCGGCCGGCGAACCGCAGCGAGCGATTGCGCAGCAGCGCGCCCGGGCACGAGCCCGGCTTCGGCCAGCACCTGGAAGCCGTTGCAGATGCCCAGGACCAGCCCGCCGCGCGCGGCGAAATCCTGCGACCCCGCCATGACCGGCGAGAACCGCGCGATGACGCCGGCGCGGAGGTAGTCGCCGTACGGCGAAGCCGCCGGGCAGGATCACCGGCCGACACGCCGCGCAGGTCGGGCGACTCGTGCCAGAGCGGAGACCGCGCTCGACGCCGGCCACGGGCAGCGCGTTGAGCGCGTCGACGTCGCGAGTTCGAGCCGGGGAAGATGACGACGCCGACCCTCACAGCGCCGGCACTTTCGAAACGGACCGACGATGTCGCCCTCGAGCAACTCGATGGCGTAGGCCTCGATCAGCGGGTTGCTCAGCAGCTCTCTGGCGAGGCCGTCGACCACGAGCCGAGCCGCGACTCGCCCTCCGAGCTCGACGGTCATCTCCACGCGGCGCCCGACGCGGACGTCGACACGGTGGTGACGCTGAGGTGAGGCAGGCTCTGCTCCACGGCCCGACCCTGCGGGTCCAGGATGCCGGGTTTGGGCAGCGACGTTGACGGCGTAGCGGAACTCGCTCATCGGCGCGATCACGATCCTCCTGCAGGTAACGGTCGAAGCTGGCCCCGGTGATCCGCTCGAACGCCTCCACATACCGGGCCCGCGTTCCGGCCACGATCTCCGCCGGCAGCTCCGGGCCCGGGTAGGTCTTGTCCCATGGCTGGCCTTCCAGCCAGTCGCGGACGAATTGCTTGTCGTAGCTGGCCTGGGCTCGTCCCGGCTCGTAGTCGGCGGCGTCCCAGAAGCGGCTGGAGTCGGGCGTCAGGACCTCGTCGATCAGGAGCAACTCGCCTGAGGCGAATCGCTCGGGTTCGGTTTCGCCGGCCGCCCGTGCGCCCAATCGAGGGCGAGCCCGAACTCGAACTTCGTGTCGGCCAGCATGATGCCGGCCTTCTCGGCGATCTGGGCGCCCCGGCGGTAGAGGCGAAGCGCGACGTCGCGCACCATTCGGCCGATGCTCTCCGCCGACGAGATCGACCATCGCGTCGAAGCCGATGTTCTCGTCGTGGCCCACTTCGGCCTTGGTCGACGGCGTGAAGATCGGTTCCGGCAGACGGTCGATCTCGCGCAGACCGGCCGGCAGCTCGATGCCGCAGATGGCGCCGGCTGCGCCGGTAGTCCTTCCAGCCCGAACCGGCGACGTAGCCGCGGACGATGACCTCGACCGGCAGCACCCTGGCGCGCCGGCAAAGCATCATCCGGCCCCGCAACTCGCGGAGTCCCGCATCGTCGGCGAAGCCGGCGGGCAGCCTGGCCGGATCCGTCGCCAGGAGGTGGTTCGTGATGATGTCGCCGGTCCGGCTCGAACCAGAACCGCGACAGGCCGGTGAGAACCCGGCCCTTGTCGGGGATGGGCGTCGGCAGAACCACGTCGAAGGCGGACGCCGGTCGCTGGCCACGAGCAGCAGCCGATCCCCTACCTCGTAGAGGTCGCGCACCTTGCCGGACCGGACGAATCCGCCCGATGCGTGGAGCGTCGAGCCCGCGGCGCGCGGATCCCCGAGCCGCTCGGAGCCGGCCGGAGCGGCAGGCCGGGAACCGGTGTCACCTGGCTGCATCTGCGGCCTCCTTTCGAGCCGGAACGTCGCCCTGAGGAACCAACTGGTCCAGGCGTGCCATGGCGGTTGCCACGTTTCGCAGGAAGTGGCTTTCGTCGAAGCAGGCGGCGAGGGCTTCGTCGGACAGCCTCGAGGCGCACGTCCGGATCGGCGGCGAGCAAGTCGCGCAGCTGGCGCCGCTCGTCGGCGGCTCGCAGCGCGCTGCGCTGGACGACAGCGTAGGCCTCCTCGCGCGACAGGCCCGCCTCTTCGACCAGCGCCAGCAGCACGCGGCTGCTGCAATGGAGGCCCAGGCCGCGCTCGATGTTCTCGCGCATCCGCTCCGGCCGGACCACCAGACGCTCGACCAGCCCGCGCGTCTTCACGAGCATGTAGTCGAGCAGGATCGTGGCGTCGGGCAGGAGCACACGCTCCGCGCTGGAGTGGCTGATGTCGCGCTCGTGCCAGAGCGGCTGGTTCTCCATCGCCGTCGGCGGCATAGCCGCGCAGGAGCCGGGCCATGCCGGCGATCCGCTCGCGACAGGATGGGGTTGCGCTTGTGGGGCATCGCCGAGCTGCCCTTCTGGCCGGCCCGGAACGGCTCCATGAGCTCGCCGATCTCGGTGTGCTGGAGGTTGCGGACTTCGGTGGCGAAGCGTTCCAGGCTGCCGCCGGTGATGGCGATGCGGCGACCAGGAGCCGCGTGACGGTCGCGCTGGACGATCTGCGTGGACACCGGGTCGCGATGCAGACCCAGGTCCGCGAGCACCTCTTCCTCGAGGTCCGGCTCGAGGTGGCTGTACGTGCCGACCGGGCCGGAGATCTTGCCGGTCGCGACGTCGTCCACCGCGGCGGCCAGCCTGACCCGGTCGCGGTGCGACCTCGAAGGCCCAGCCGGCGAGCTTCATGCCCGAACGTCGTCGGCTCGGCGTGGACCGAATGGGTTCGCCCCATCATCACCGTGTCGGCTTCGGCGCGGGCTCGGACGACGAGTGCCTCGATCAGCCGGTCGCAGTCGGCCAGCAGACGCTCCCCGGCTGTCCGGAGCTGGAGCGCCAGCGCCGTGTCGACGACGTCGCTGCTGGTCGAGTCCGAGATGCAGGATACCGGCCCTCCTCGCCGACCGTCTCGGCGACCTGGCTGACGAAGGCGATGACGTCGTGGTCGGTCGTCTGCTCGATCTCGGCGATGCGCTGCGACGTCGACCCGGGCGCGCGCCTCGATGGCCGGCGAGCGCCTCGGCCGGGACCAGGCCACGGCGCGACCTGCGCGCGAGCCACCGCGATCTCGACGCGGAGCATCGCCTCGAAGCGGGCCTGCTCCGTCCAGACGGCGCCCATCTCGGGCAGCGTGTAGCGCGGGATCACAGGTCGCCCTTTCCGGACTCGGCTGAGTCGCCACCGGGCGACGCCGCGCCCTTTCGGGGAGGGCCGGCCGACGGACTGCCCGGCGACCTGGTCGTCACCTGCGGCGCCGTTGGCCCGGTGTCGGCCCCGGCCTCCCAGGCCTTTTCCGAAACCGGATCGGGCGAGCCGGCTGCGGGGTTCGCGGCCCCGGGAAGGACCGCGGCGATGTCGTGACGGCGCTGCATGCCAGACCACTGGATGCAATCGGCCGTCTTCTCAGCGTCGGCGCGGGCGGCGGCGATCGTCGTCCCGAGCCCGACCACCGCCAGAACGCGGCCGCCGCAGGTGTGGAAGACGCCGGCCGAGTCCCTCGCCGTTCCCGCGTGGAAGATCGCGGCGCCGGTTCTCGCCGCCACTTCCAGACCCGTCGACCTCGTCGCCCTTGCGAGGCGCCTCCGGGTAGTCGGCCGCAGCCAGCACGATGGCCACCGCCGCGTCGCCGGTCGTCGGCAGCATCCGGCCGTGGAGCCCCAGTTCGCCGGCGGCGCCGGCCAGATCGCCTTGCGCCGCACCGTAGAGCAGCGGCCCGAGCGGTACGGCCAGACGCGGCAGAAGGGCCTGGGTCTCAGGGTCGCCGAATCGAGCGTTGCATTCGAGGAGGACCGGGCCTTCCGGCGTGAGCATCAGGCCGGCGTAGAGAGCGCCGCGGAACGGAATGCCGCGGCGGGCCAGCTCGGCCAGGATCGGCACGTGGATCATGTCCACGAGCGTGGCGCAGAGACTTTCCGGCAGGTCCGGCACCGGGCTGTAGGCGCCCATGCCACCCGTATTCGGTCCGGCGTCGCCGTCACCGAGCCGCTTGTGGTCGCGGGCGGGCGGCAACGCAATGGCGCCGTGGTCGTCGCACAGGGCAATCAAGCTGGCCTCCGCGCCGATCAACCGCTCCTCTACCACCACGAACGGCTCTGCCGAGCCGGCGGCGCCGTCCTCGTCCGGGCCGGCCTCCGGGTCGGGACGCAGTCCCGCGGCCAGCTCGTTCAGCGCGGCCGCCGCGGTGGCGTAGTCGTCGCAGACCGTCACGCCTTTGCCCGCCATCAGGCCGTCGGCCTTGATCACCACGCCGCACGACCCGTGGGCGTCGACGAGCTCCCGGGCGAAGACGAGCGCGGGCCCAAGCGTCGCGAACTGACGTCCCCGCGCAATCCTGACACCCGCGGCTTCGGCGACCGACCGGCAGAACGCCTTGCTCGATTCAATCCGTGCCGCTGCCCTGGTGGGACCGAAGGTGGGTATTCCTGCGTCCAGCAGGGCGTCCACAACACCTGCGGCCAGCGGCGCCTCGGGCCCGACCACGACCAGGTCCACGTCTTCGCGAGTGGCCAGGTCCACGACCGCGACGGCGTCGACGGCCGAGACTTCCGGGAAGCAGCAAGCCTTCGGCTCGTCGCCGATGGCGTCGCTGCCCGGGGCCACGAAGACGGCTTCGACCGCGGCTTCCCGGCCGAGGCTCCAGACGAGGGCGTGCTCGCGGCCACCGCCGCCGAGCACGAGCACTCGGGCGGGACCGGCCATCGCGGGATCTCCGTCGGCGGTCGGCTGCATGTTCATCCGTCCGCCGGCGGGAGGGCTGCGGTGAGTGGCTTGGGCCGCAGTGGTCGAGCCATCCGCTGGATCGTCTGATGGCGTTCCGGCCCGACCGACACGAGGCAGATCGGAGCCCCGGAGAGCCGCTCCACCGCATCCACGTAGCGTCGCGCGTTCTCCGGCAGGTCGCTCATAGAGCGGCAGTCGTGGATCGGCTCGGTCCAGCCCGGGAACCGTTCGTAAACCGGCTCGGCGCGCGCCAGGATGTCCGCGTCCGATGGCCACCAGTCGACTCGCTCGCCGTCGACTTCGTAGGCCATGCAGATCAGGACTTCGTCGAGGCCCGACAGTATGTCGATCTTGTTGAGCATGATCGAGCTGACGCTGTTGACCGCGGCGGCATATCGCAGCGGCACGGCGTCGAACCAGCCGACCCGTCGGCGCCGACCCGTCGTGGTCCCGAACTCGCGGCCTCGATCGATGATCCCCTCGCCGATCTCCTCGGTCAGCTCCGTCGGGAAGGGCCCGGCGCCAACGCGCGTGGCGTAGGCCTTCATGACGCCGATCACTTCGTCGACCTGAAGTGGCCCGATACCGCCACCGGTGCATGCCCCGCCCGCGATCGGGTTGGAGGACGTGACGAACGGATAGCTTCCGTGGTCCAGGTCCAGCAGCGCGCCCTGGGCGCCTTCGAACAGGAGGTGGTCGCCGCGGGCCAGCATCTGCTGGACCAGCTGCGTGGTGTCGGCCAGGTGAGGCCGCAGGCGCGTCCCCCACTCCGTCGCCAGACCGACCAGCTCGTCGAGGTCGAAGCCCTCGACCCGATGCTGGCGCTGCAGGGTGGCGTTCTTCTCGGGGAGTATTCGAGCCAGCTTGCCTCTCAAGGCCGGGCCGTCCAGCAGGTCCTCCATCCGGATGCCGATGCGCCAGGCCCGGTCCGCGTAGGCCGGTCCGATGCCGCGCCGGGTGGTCCCGACCGCGGCTTTGGCCAGGCGCGCTTCCATCGCTCCGTCGAGGGCGATGTGGTACGGCATGATCACGTGGGCGTGCTTGCTGACTCGGACCCGATCGACCTCGAGGCCGCGGCTGGCGAGCATGTCCAGCTCGGCGATGAGCGTGGCCGGGTTGACCACGACGCCGTTGCCGATGATCGGGGCGATGTGCGGGTACAGCACGCCGGACGGCACGAGGTGGAGCTTGAAGACCTCGTCCCCGAGCATGATCGTGTGACCGGCGTTGTCGCCGCCCTGGTATCGGACGACGGCCGTCACGTCCTCGGCGAGGAAGTCCGTAGTCTTGCCTTTGCCTTCGTCGCCCCACTGCAGGCCGACGATCACGGTGGCGGGCATCTATTCCTCCCCTGAGGGCAGCCTCGGGGCTGCCTCGTGCTCGCCCCGGCGGTCGTCCATCGGAACACCCCGGGAAACTAAAAAGTCCTCGGCCGGCTGGCCGGGGACCTGGGTAGACTGCCCCTCCGGTGGAGTCGCGGCTCCTGAGGGAGCGAAGGTGGTGGTCCGTCTCACGGGGCGAACTGCACGCCTTCCTGGGGCAACGTGGCCTCCTTGGCGGTGTTGTCTCTGGAACCCGCAGGCGCTCGGGCCGTTGGGCAGCGGCAGTATACCAGGACCGAAGGGCTCAACCGGACTCTGCGGACCGCTAGCAGCCGCGATAAATCGACTGCGAACTGCCGCCTGGCGCCCCGGAGCTGCCGCCGAGCGCCAGCGCGCCCTGGCTCAGGACCACGCCCTGCCGGCCAGGGGACGGCGACCGCCGGCCGAAGGACCGTGAGCTCCACCGGACCGGAACCGTGGTGGTCTCCACGACCGTGGCTCCCGGCCGCAGCAGAGCAATCGGCGCCAGCAAGAGCGCGAAGGTATGGAGGTAGAAAGCCGGGGTCGCGATGACGGCGCCCAGCGCCCGCAGCGCGGGCCGGCGGCTCAGTACCAGCAGAAGCCCTATCGGGAGCCGCGCGGCGAACGGGATCGGCACCATCAGGCCGAACGGTTGGGTCGCGCCTCTGGCCAGCTGAACGAGCCACTCCGGCCACAGCCAGACGACCGGCAGCGTGGCCACGCCCGCCAGGCCGATCACAACAAGCGTTCGCCGCCAGCGGCCAGGGTCGAGCGCCAGGAGTGGGCTGAACTTCATCATGCCGAACAGGACGGGCAGCACGACGCTTCGCCGCCGGATGGCGAGGACGATCGCCGCGGCCATTGCCAGATCCACAGTTCCGGCCCACGGCACGATCGCGACGGGCAGGAGCCAGAACGCGTAGCCCACCGCCCGCCAGCTCCCGGCGAGGTATCGCAACCCGGCGAAATTGGCCGCCAGAACCAGCCCGAAGCACACGGGAAACGGCAGCAACGAGAGAAGCGCGAACAGGAGCACGATCGGCGGGGCGTAGAAGAAAGGCTCCCCGTCGAAGCTGTAGACCGGCCGGCCGGAACGGAAAGCTTCTCCCGCCGCGGTGAAGACCTTCCCGACGTCGGAGGCTCGAGGGTCGAAGATCACGTTGTCGAGGAAGACGTAACGGAACGCGACGTAAGCCGCGATGGTGTAGCCCGCCAACGAAGCCGCAAGCAGGGCTGACCGTCGCAGCCGCACAATCGGGAGCGCCTGCAAAATCGCCGACGCGGTCGTCCTGTATGCCCGCCCGTCACCGAGCCATGCCGCGGGGTTGGCGGACAGGCGACCGGTGACTCCCCCAAACGCCACAATTTAGACCTCCAGGGCTGCGTCAATCCCTCAACTGGAGCAACCAGGTCCGGCCAAGAGTACAGCATCGGAGTAGTACAAAACCAGGAGGCGCGCCGGTCAGATCGTCGAAGCGCGACTGGTGAAGAGTCGCCGGCGCCGGTCCACCGAGGGCACGAGCGAGCGAGTCTCCGAGCGCGCGGCCGCCCCTCGCCATACCGCAATGGGCGCCAGGAGAAGCGCGAAGCTGTGCCAGTAGAACGCCGGCGTGGCAACTACGGCTCCGATCGCCCGAAGCACCGGCCTGCGGCTCATGACGAGCATGAGCGCAACGGGCAGCCGGATGGCGAACGGGATTGGCACGATCGGCCCTACGGGCTTGACGGCCTCCCAGCTCAGTTGCGTGATCCACTGCGGCCAAAGCCACGCGACCGGCAGGGTAACGGCACAGGACAGCGCGACGATGGCTGCGGCGCGACGCCATTTGGCGAGGTCGACGGCCAGCAAAGGCCCGAACTTCATGAAGCCGAAGAGAACGGGCAAGGCGACGTATCCGCGCTGTACGGTGAGCACGATGACCGCGGCCATCGGCAGGTCCAGCGTGCCGAGCCAGGGCAGGAATGCGATCGGCAGGAACCAGAAGGTGTAGCCGACGCGCTGCCAGCTCCCTGCCAGGAAGCGCAACGCGGCTGCATTGGCCGCAAGGACGATCCCGACACACACGGCATAAGGCAGCAGCGAGAATGCCGCCAGGATCAGCACGATCGGCGGGGCGTAGAAGAAGGCCATGCCGGTGGTGCTGTAGACCGGCCGGCCCGCCCGGAAGGCTTCGCCCGCGGCGACGAGCACGGCACCGACGTCCGACCCGGCCGGATCGAGCAAGCGTCCCGTGCCGACGAACCAGCTCCCGACGATCGCGGCAAAGCCGTAGCCGATCAGCGACAGGGCGATGAAGAGCAGCCGCCGGACAAGAACCGTGCGCGGCACCACGATCTCAGACGCCGGGGCGCTGTCGAGCGCGGCCGCGTCCGCGGATGCGCCGTCTCCGGTGACCGGATCGCACATTCCCGCCGTCATCGGGGCGGCCGTGGCAAGCCCGTACGGGTCCGCGAGAGGCGGCGCCCGCCACGTCCCCCGGCGTCTCGCGCGGGACCCGATGGGCACGGCGATCGCGCAAGACAGGCCGCTCGAAAGTCAGCGTCGCACATTTCGCGGGCAGTCTGGCACAGGCCCGAAACACGGACGACCCACCCAGACGTACCGCGAACGGGGGGTCGGAGCGGCAGGCTCCCGCTGGTCCAGTCTCCGGGCGCCGTGTCGAGCTAGTAGGCGCCGTCCAGAGGAGCCGTCACCTGAGCTTTGCCGGCCAGGACGGCCTGAACCGCTTCGGGGCCACGAGCCTTCCACTCCGCGGCGATTGCGGCCGTGGCGGTTGCGCCCACGCGGCAAGCTCCGGCGGCGACCATCGCCAGCATGGCGTCCAGGGTTCGGATTCCGCCCGCGGCCTTGACGCCGACGCGATCGCCGACGACCCGGCGCATCAGGGCGATCTCGCCCGCTTCGGCGCCACGAGGCGAGTAGCCGGTCCCGTTCTTGACGAACGACGCCCTGGCCTCCACGGCCACGCGGCAACCCGCCTCGACCTGCTCGGGAGTCAGATAGGCGGTCTCGAGGATAACCTTCACCGGCGTCGGCGCGACCGCGTAGATCAGACCGGACAGCTCATCACGGACGTAGCCCAGGTCGCCGGCACGCAGCGCGCCGATGTTGATCACTACGTCCAGTTCGACCGCCCCCTGCTCCACGGCGACGAGCGCCTCACGCTCCTTGATGTTGGGCATGTGGGCGCCGTGCGGGAAGCCGATCACCGTCGTCGGCCCGACCGGCGTCCGGCGCAACCGGCTGACCACGAGCGGCAGGTCGGCCGGCCGGCAGCACACCGTCGCCGTCTCCCATTCGATCGCGACGTCGCAGCCGGCCTCGACGTCGGCGCGCATAAGTTCGGGCCTGAGCAATGAGTGGTCGATGCAGCCCAGCAGGGCGTGCTCATCGAGTGCGGCAAGATCCAGCGGCGCCCGATTAGCGAGCCTCGCCTTGATGGTCTGCGTCATGACGATTCCTCTCCAGGATCCGGTGTTCACTATTTCGACAGCATGATCGCCGCCGGGCGTAGATCGCTGTCACCTTCGACAGACCCACCAGCAGGTTCGTCTGGCCGGAGTTGCTGCCTCCCCGGGCGACGGGCGTTCCGTCCGACTCGAGTGCCGGGCTGAAGTTACCACCAGCCCGTCCACTGCCGGCCGACTCCGACGCCGCCAGCATAGCTCGGCTCCTGGTCGACGCCGATGCCGCGAACCGCGCGCAACCGCCGTGTCGATTACGAATTGCGGGCCGTCTGTTCCGGTGTCCGCGCAGGGCCGACTCACTCCGACCCGAGCATTCACCCTGCTTCAGCGCCGGCCGACATCCTTGCGAGCCTTGTCGTCGTAGACGCGACGGTCGGCCGCCTGCGAGGCGAACGACAGTGTCGCGCCACTCCGGGCCAGCCCATAGCCTATCGAGGCCCGGACGGGCTGATCGTCCGGAGTCTTGGGTGCGCCCGCGAGTGAGCGCTGAAGGGCGTCGGCAATCGACTCTGTACGACCCGCAAGCGCTCCCGGCAGAAGGATCCCGAACTCATCGCCGCCGAGCCGGGCCGCGACCGCGCCGCCGTCGGCGGGCGTGGCCCTGAGGATCGCCTCCGCCATGGCCACGAGGAGCCGATCGCCGGCATCGTGACCAAGGGCGTCGTTCGTGGCCTTCAAACCGTCGACGTCCGCCAGGACCACGCCCACCGGGGCGAGTTTCTCGGAGTGGTTGGCGATGGCTTCTTCCCAGGCCAGCCGGTTGCGGAGCCCGGTCAGAACGTCCCGCCTGGCTCTGTCGGCGCTCTGGGTAAAAGCTTCGCTCAGCACCACGGCGCGGTCGATGTGGCGCTCGCGATCGCGCTGAAGCATCGCCAGCAGGAGGATCGGGCCGGCCAGGAACAGCAATGCGCCCGCGGAGCCCGGCGCGGCCAAAGCCGCGGCCATGCCGATCGGTGCCAGCATCAGGTCGGAGAGGAACGTGAAGCGCAGCGCACCGGCCAGCTTGGCGGTCGGGAGGCCGAGGCCGTAGCAGTTCCGGACCCACGACGCGGCGGCGTCGCAGCCGAACTGCGCCATCAGCGCCAGACCGTAGACGCCGAGTGCTTCCGGAGCGAGGCCCCTGGCGCCGAATAGCGCGAAAACGAGGGCGGGGCCGACTGAATGCCAGGACGACCCGGCCAGGACCGGGATCCGCTCCCGTCGGTCGGGATCTCGCAGGCGGGCGAACAAGGCAGCGGTCAGGAGCCCGGCGAGAACGACGATCGGCACGAGCTGGGGCGGCAACAGGAACAGCGAGACGTACAGGACCGGCGTCGTGGGCAGCGATGTGCCCGGGCCGATCTCGAACTCGATGCGGGACGCCACTGCGTGAGCCGCCACGCAGGCAACCAGGAGGGCGACCGAGAACGCTGGCGGCGGCGAGATGATCAGCCACGCCCCCAGCGTCAGGGCGAAGGATCCGCCCGTCACGTAGCCGGACATCCGATCGGGGACGCCCCGCTCAGAATGGGCGCGACGCCGTGCCGCGCGGATCGTGGCCGCCTCGTCGATTGCCTCGATCAGATCGGAGTCCCGCCCGATTGGTATCTCCTGTGCGGGCAACCGATCACGGGTGCGATATGCCATGCCACTCGCGACCGCACGATCTACCAGTGTCCCTGCCATTCGTGGTGTCGAGCTCGTGTTTCAGTCACCAGGACTTGAACGGATCGACGTAGATGTCGTCGACCTTCCAGGTCGTCGGCGTTCCGCGGATCGAAAGGCGAAGGGTGAGCTGCTCGGTCCCGCTGCCGCCGAGCAAATTCGGGATCTTGAGCTGTGCCGTCGGCGACCACGCCGATGAAGGCACGTCGCCGTTGACGTCGAACGCCGAGTAGCCGACGGCCCCGGTATCGGGGTTCACGACAGTCGCGTCGACATGCAGGATGGCCCCGCTCGTATGGGAGTTGTTCACGAACAGGCGTACGACGTCCTCGCCCCGTGACACGCAGAACGTCCGCGACTCGGCTGCTCCACCTGCCGGGATGTTGAGGCTGTGAGAATCCGACCTGGCGCCGACGTATGAAGTCTCGTTGCCGGAGGCGACGGACGCGCCGCCCGTGAGCGACCAGTTGGTCGATCCGTTTTCGAAGTTGCCGTTCGAGGCGAGGAAGTAGTAGGCCTTGTCGCCCCATGGAGCGAAGACCGCGGCCTGAGAGCGAGCAGTGCACTGCAGCGGCGTTCCGTAGGCGAGTGTGGCCTGCGCGCCGGTTCCCAGGGCGACAATTGCGAGGGCGCCGGCCGCCAGAACCTGCGGGATACCGATGAATTGGCTGCCTCGGCGATGGGCGCGGACGTTGCCCTGACCGCTGCAGGATTTGTTGATCATGTGGCTGATGCCTCCTCGTTACCCCGACCGCCAGGCGGTCCGCTGCGTTTGCGGGAGTGTGCCCCGGACTAGTACGTCTCGGCTATGGCACGTTGGTCAGTCGAAGTCCGATGCACGGGCGCACCGGTGTTCGCCGTCACCGTTGCACCCACGCAACCCCAGTACGCCGTAGTACGAGAGTTCCCCGGCACGTGGCTGCCTGTGCTGGATCGGTGCCCGCAGGCCACGGTCGATCCGCCGGGGCGATCCTCGGCCGGAAGCACTATCAAAGCCGGCGAAAGTTCGCCCGACGCTCGTGGGAAACCCGTTTGCGCGAAACCGGCCCGCCGGCACACCCGTGCCGCGGAAGCAGTTGCCCGAATAATCCTCAGATAAGCACCGGTTGAGCGGCCACAGATAGGGTTCTAGCACCCGCCGCCATGAACCGCGCCGCTCTAGAGGGGCGCAACAAGAGGAGACAGGGACCATGAACAAGGTCCTTCTGACCGGCCGGCTCACGCGCGATCCGGAACTGCGGTCGCTGGCCAGCGGATCGAGCGTCGCCACCTTCGCGGTGGCTACCAACGAATACCGAGGCAACGGCAAGGAGCGGGCCGAGTACCACAACGTCGTGGTCTGGGACCGGCTCGTATGACCGACACCGGTTGGAAAACTCAAATACGGCCAGAACGCATAGTCATGCATCGTTAGGTATGCCCTGGGGTCCTACGCCCGCCCGCCACACTCGCCTCGACAAACCCATTGACAGAGAGCGGGTTTCGCAGAAGGTAGAGCGGTAAGCCGTTGGAGTTGGCGGCGGCGGCCACTACCGGCCACAAGATGAAGTAAGGAGCGCGATCTCGATGAGTCAGCCAACAGGGACGAGGAGCCTCGCGTTCGCGGCGGCATCCCTCGCGGGAACGCTATTGGCCGTAGCACTGTCCAAGCAGCTCGTCTCGGTCAAGGTGGAGCGATCTATCCCTCGCGCGATGGAACCTGTAACAGAGCCCGACATGACATTGGAAGCCATACTGGCCCGCCATAGGACCTCTCGCCTGGGGAAGATCGGCCTAACCCTGACGGTCGCAGTCCCGATCATCGGGGCGCTGCTGGCCGGAGCGATGAGCGTGAGTGCATTCGTCCATGGGGGCGTCTTGTCTCTGGCCATGGGTTACATGGGGCTCGTCGTTACCTTCGCTATTCTGTGGGTGGCCTACATGGCGGGGTCGTATGTAGCCGACTCCTGGTAATCTCCGCGCCTCGGTAGCGGATAGGCCCACGCCGGTCAGGCGATAGCCGGCTCGCGCATCACCGCGATCTGGGCAAGATCCGCCGGCGTCTTGGCTACGCACGGATGACCGACACCGTTTGAAAACCCAAATGCAAGTGGTCGTATACCCATTCACGGATCCGTATAGAGAACAGGCTCGATAGGGTGGCGTTGATCTCTCGATGCCCCGCCTCGCCGCCCCTCGCTCGCGTTTCCACGATTCGGAATGGGCCTCTTGACGAATGGGAACTTCTCCCGACACTGACAGCGCCTAAGCCTTCACTGGAGAAAGCGCCATGGAACTCCTACTCGTCTGGCTGATCGTCGCCCCGTTTGTGGCCTACGCCCCATCTCGGGTCGCTCTTGGTCTGAGCGTTCCCATGACGATGGACACCATCAAGCGGCGATACGTCATGGAAGGCGGACTGATGTTGTTCGTCTTCTTTGAGATCATCGTCACCGGGCTCGCCATAGCAGGCGGCAGCGTTTCCATGTCCATCCTGGGATTCATCTACGCCATTCAAGTGGCTGCCTCTGTGGGCTGGCTCACTTATGGCATCCATGTCGCTGCCGCTCGACTGCGTGCGCAGCGGATCGAGTTGGAATCCCGATACGGGAGCGGTCCGGCGGCTTAGGCGAAAGCGGGCTGTGGCGCGATCTGAGCCAGGTCCTTGGGCGTCTTGGTCACACCCTTGCCGGCCATCGCAGCACATCGGGGACAACCGGAGGCGACGACGCCCGTTCGTGAGTTGATCCTCGCCCGCCAGATGTGCGAGTGGTAGCGGTCGCATTGCCACCAGGCGTATTGCTCGGAGCCGTAGGAGAAATCCTGCGGCTTCTTCGTGCCGTTCTTGGTCGGATGCCACTGGGCCACGATGCCGGGATTGGTCTTGTCGAGCGCCTCCGACGGAGCGACCCGGCGCGAGAAACAGAATGGGCAACGGGATCCCGAGATGGTGCGACTACGGATCTGGGCCTGCCACTCGTGATCCTGACCATGCGGACACTTCCACCACACCGCGAGGCCCTGACCTTGGGTCACATCGGCAGGGGTTAGATCGCCGTTGCGTGTCGGATGCCACTCGGCCACAAGATGCGCACTCTCGGACAACTTCTTGCCGGCGACGGAGCCGCTCGGCTTGATCTTGGGCGGCAAATCCTTTCGCCGCCGACTCGGAAATCCAAGGGACTTCTCTTCGATTTCGAGGATCGCTTTCTGAACCTTGTAGGCAGCCGCTCGGCGCGCGGACTCGCGTTGCTTGGCATAGTCGCGCGAACGTGCGATCGCCTCGTCGAGCATCGTCTCGATTGACGAGGGGCCGTCTTTGGGATCGCGCAACGCATCCCACTCGATCCCGACCTGACCGCCCATTCCTTCGAGGTAGGTGCGGAGAGTCTTGGAATAGGCGGCGACCGATGCCTGGCCGTTGGAATTGGCCACCACGAGCGCCAGGAACAGGTTGAGCCGGCTCGCATTGCGGAAGTGAGGCATCCGGTCGTAAATCGCCTTCTTGATGACCGCGATACCGCGCTCACACGCGCCGTTCGAGCGCGGATACATCGAGTGCCGAATCCGCTTGCGCTTCACGAGTTGCGAGGCCATGAGTCGAGTGTTCTTGTGGAGCCAAGCCGCGAGATTCGTGTAGCCGCCGAGTTCCGCGACTGCCTCCGCGAGTCGCCACTTCTCCATGCTGTATTGGGCCTGCTCGATGAACGGGAAGATCTGATCTTTGTCCTGCGCTCCGTCTTTCTCACGGGCGACCGATTCCATGTTCTTGGCGAGGTGCGCCTCGCAGCGATAGTGGATGACCTTGCCATGCCAGATCGAGGCGATCGCGTTGTGGATCGCGCGAGCGCCGTCACTTACGATCCAGGTTGGCGTTCCGGGCAGCGAGAGAAGGAACTCGGTCCAGGAGAGTTCGTCGCCGGAACCGACGAACCGCGCGAGCAGGAGTTTGGGCTTCTCGCCCATCGTGTTCTGGCCGACGGCCACGAGGACATGCCCGATGACATGGGTCTTGCCGCTGTGCCCGGTCTTTGGGCTATACCGCTTGGGTTTGCGCGGCTGTGCGCTCGTCGTTGTCGGCATGAGCACTGGGTCGCCGGCGTCGTCAATGAGAATCCTCAAAGCGCGGCGGAGCGAGGACATCGTGTTTGAGCGGCGGAGCCTTGGGTGTCTTGGGGCAGCACTCGGAGTGATCGGAAACGACGAGCGGCAGCGAGTCAATCGCCACGATCGGCGGCCACATCTTTGGCGCGATTGGTCCGAGAACAACCGGCGCGAAGACATCGGTGTAGTCCGAGGCGAGTTGCCCGGATCCCGCCGGATAACCCGGATGCTCACCGCGTCTCGAAAGCCGGCTATGCGCGTCGCGCATGTCGCGGCTGATCTCTCGATACGCCATCCCGCGCCCGACCTTCACGAGCACCGTAGCGATCTCCCGCACAACGAAGGCAAAGTGACTTGCGCCGGTGTAGCCCTGGGCACGGGCAAAGACACGCTCGCACGCGTCACACTCGGACTCGGCGGATCGCTTCTTGCGTCTCGGCATCTGTCCGAGATAGACATGCGGCTTCTCACCTACCTCGCGCGGGACACATCGAAACCGTGTGCGCTCAAAGCCGCCCTGGGTCGTCTTCCGACGCCCGTCGAGATAGATGATGCCGTCGTGTCCGCGAGGACACGGCGGGCGTTCCACGCCGCTCGTGAGTGGCCTGACCATGACCGTCGCCCTCGCCTGGCCTCGAAGGACTCGGCTCTTTCCGCAGCCGTCCGGCGGCTGTCTGCCACCGAAGGACTCGGTTCCCTATGGCGAGGACTTTATGCAACGCCTGTGACACCTACCCTGTCACGGCACCCTTGTTGGTTTTCCAAACGGTGTCGGTCATACGGACCGGCTTGCCCAAGTCTGCGGCCAGTATTTGGGCAAGGGCCAGCAGGTGGCGATCGAAGGCCGGCTCCAGACCCGCCAGTGGGACGATGACCGCGGTGCACGCCACTGGAAGACCGAGGTCGTGGCGACTTCCGTCGAAATGCTGTCGGGCCGGCGCAAGCGCGATTACGAGGCCGATTCGCTGGCCGCTCAGGCAGCCGGAGATGCCACCGCGGAATCCACCGGCATTTCCCCCAACGAGGCAGCCGAGGTGGGCGTCATCACCATGGCCGATGCCCAGGTCGACGAAACGGCCCCGGACGCCTCGAGCGACGACGAAGAGGTGCTCGTCCTGGCATAGATCACCGTCCCCCGGGGCGTGGCGCGACCCCCACGCCGCGCCCCGGTAACTCCGCCCCGCCAACGCTCGCCAGCGGCCCATGCCGAACGCCGGCCGCGGTCGCGGCAATATCGCACCGGGCACCGGCACGTCCGCGACTCAGTCGAGAGTGAGCTCGGCTATGAACCTGGCCAGGACCCGGGCCAGGCGCGGTCCCGCCAGATCCGCGGCGGCCAGAACGTCGGCGTGGCTTAGCTCCGCCTCGGACAGCCCGGCGCCCGGGTTCGTGACCAGAGAGACCCCGCAGACCCGCAACCCTGCCCATCGCGCCGCGACCGCCTCGAGGGCGGTGGACATGCCGACGGCATCCACTCCGAGGCGGGCCAGCATCCGGACTTCGGCCGGAGTCTCATAACTCGGGCCCACGAGGCACGCATAGACGCCGTCGGCCAAAGCCACTCCTTCCACCTCGGCCGAGGCGTGGAGGCGGGCTCGTAACTCGGGGTCCCAGACGTTGCTCATGTCGGGGAAGCGCGGGCCGATTTCCGGCGCGTTGGGTCCAAAGAGCGGCGACCGGCCGGTCATGTTGATGTGGTCGGCGATGGCCATCAGGGTGCCGGCGCCGAAGGCGGGATTGACTCCACCCGCTGCATTCGTGAGAACGACGACGCGCGTCCCGAGGCGCGACATCAGCAGGATGGGCTGCACTACGAAGCCCGCCGAGTGGCCTTCGTAGAGGTGGAACCGGCCCTGCTGGATGACAATCGGGACGCCGGCCAGATGCCCGAACAGCAGCCGCCCGGCATGGCCCGGCGCGGTGGCATTGGGCCAGCCCGGCAGATCGCCGAATGGGATCGCGACCTCGAGTTCCAGCGTGTCGGCGAAACCACCCAGGCCGGAGCCGAGCACCAGGCCTACCTGCGGCCGCAGTGCGGTCCGGTCCCGAACGGCCCGCTCCAGCGCGGCCAGGGCAGCCGACTGCTCAGCCGGAGGGATCTCACGGCCCAGGACGAAGCCCGCGCCACTCGGTATCGAGCGCGGCGGCAGGATACTCATCCGGCGGCGTCCGCAGGTGCTTCGTGGAGGTTCTTGGCCCAGAAGGCAAGCGGCAGCAGGTCGCCGAGGTGCGCCGCATACACGGCAGCGGAGCGGCTCGACGCGGCGAAGACAACCAGGTCCGGGCCGAACTCCGCCAGCAGCTGGCGGCAGATCCCGCACGGACTGGATGGCTCCTCCGTGGGAGTGACGACTACGCAGGCCCGAATGTCGGTCTCGCCGGCCGCGATCGCGCCCACGACCGCACCGCGCTCGGCACAGATCGTGGCCCCGTAGGAAGCCGATTCGACGTTGCAGCCGAGGAATGCCGCACCGCTGCCGCCGAGCACCGCCGCCCCAACGCGGAACCCGGAGTAGGGTGCGCGAGCTCGCCCCTGGGCGGTCAGGGCCATCTCCAGGAGCCGATCGAACTCGGGAAGTCGCGCGGCGGCCGCGGAACGATCGATCAGCTCAATGCCGCTGCCGGACATCGCGGATACCTCACCACGCACTGCTGCTCTCAGGGAGTGATAGCGTCTGCACAGACCACCGAGTCACCGGCGGGAGAGAAGGACGGCCGATGGAAACCACTCCGCGTTTGTCAGGCGAAGAGCGTCGCGCCGACGCTCCCACCAATGAGACTGGCGCACAGTATCACCTGCATCTGTCTACCGGGCAGATACCGTCGACCGTACTCATGCCCGGCGACCCCGGGCGCGTCGAGAAGATGCGGGCCACGTGGGACGATGGCCTGGAACTGGCCTTCCATCGCGAGTATCGATCCGCTCGCGGCACGTTCAAGGGCGTGCCCATCGGAGCCATATCGAGCGGCGTCGGCGCCCCCAGTCTGGAGATCGCCGCTCACGAGTTCGCAACGATCGGCGGCCGGACGGTAATCCGCGTCGGGACGTGCGGAGCGCTGCGTGGCGAGATCGAACCCGGCGACCTCATCGTGCCGGTCGCAGCGGTCCGTCGCGACGGCACGTCCGAGCGCTATCTGCCGCTCGAACATCCCGCCTTCGCCGATCCGGAGGTCTACATGGCGTTGATCGAGGCGTGCGAGCGCCTCGGCTTCAGGTATCACGTCGGCGTGGTCTGCAGCGTCAGCTCGTTCTATGTCGGCCAGGAGCGACCGGTCACCGGTGGGTTCTGGCAGAGCGGCGTCGACGGCTTGATCGAAGACCTCCAGAAGGCCGGCGTCGCCTGCCTGGAGATGGAGTGTTCGGCGCTGTTCATCCTGTCCCGGCTCTTCGGGATGCGCAGCGGCGCCGTCCTCGGGGCGGTCGCCAACAGGGTCACCAACGCCTTCGGCGACAACGGCGCCGAAGATCGGGCTATCCGCGCCGCCAACGAAGCCGTCGTGATCCTCGACGCGTGGCAGCGGCTCAAGACCGCCGCCGGCAAGTCCACGTTCTACCCGTCGCTTCTGCGAGGCTGAGCCGCCGGCGCGGAACGCGCCTCCGACCGATCGCCGGGACGGAGCGCGAGCCCGCCGGTCAGCTGGCCGACTCGCGTTCGTACGGCTGGCCGTCCGCGGCCGGGGCAATGCTTCGGCCGATGAGGCCGGCCAGGACCACAATCGTAATGATGTAGGGCAGCGCCTCCCAGAACTCGCCGGGGACGCGGCCCATCAGCGTGCCCAGCTCGCCGCTCGGAGGCGAGATCTGGATCGACGAACTCAGGCCCGTGACCGAAGCGAACAGCAGAGCGGCTCCGAAGGCGCCCAGCGGTGTCCAGCGGCCGACGATCATGGCCGCGAGACCGATGAAGCCCCGGCCCTGGGTCATGTTCGCGTTGAAGCTGCCGTTGAACTCCATGCTCAGCCAGGCGCCGCCCAGTGCCGCGAGGGCTCCGGACAGCACGACGTTCCTGTATCGCAACCGGATCACATCGATGCCGACAGTTTCGGCTGCTCTCGGGTGCTCGCCGGCGGCTCGCGTTCGGAGGCCCCAGCGCGACCGTAGGAACATGACCTGGAGGAATATGACGATCACGATGGTGGTCAAGCCGATCGGACCCTGATTGAAGATGGCGTTGATCAGCCAGCCGACGATCGGCAGGTCAACCGCTTCCTCGGCGGCTGATACGCGGTGAACTGGCCCGCTCCAACGGGCGACTGGCCGCGACACCAGGCTGTACATGTATCCCGTGATGCCGGCGGCGCCGATGTTGATGATCGTGCCGCTGATGATCTGATCCACCCGTAACGAGATGGACAGCCAGGCGTGCAGGAGCGACACCGCCATGCCTACCAGGATCGCGGCGGCGAGGCCGATCAGGAGAGGCAGCGTAACGCCGAAGAAGGGCAGCGGTTCGCCCGGCCCGAAGAATGCCGACCGCCACGACGCCGGCGATCCATCCGACGAATGCCGCCGTCAGCATTATCCCTTCGAGGCCGATGTTGACCACGCCGGACTTCTCGCACATGACGCCGCAAAGCGCGGCCAGGGTGATGGGGGCCGCGACCGCGACCGTGGTGTGGGACATATAGCCGATGTTCGAGAGGATGTAGCCCAGGAACTGAAAGACGATGCCCAGAACCGGTACTGCGGTGAGGGCGTCCGGGATGGCGTTCATGCCGCACCCTCCGCGGAGGCCGCGATCCCCACCGGAACGGCGGGGCCCGGCGCGGATGAGCGGTGCGCCAGCCAGCGTCTGAGCGTGTTGACGACGAGGAACAAGCAGGATGATCGCCTGCAAGGCGTCGACCAGCTCCGGCGGCACGCCGGCCTGGATCTGCATCGTCTGGGCGCCGGCCCGCATCGCACCCAAGAGCAAGCCCGCGAACATGACGCCGACCGGGTTCGAACGGCCCAGCAGAGCCACCGTGATCGCGTCGAAGCCGATGGTAGTGTCGTAGCCGGGCGCCATCTGGTGGATCGACGCCGAGCAGGGTCGTAGAGCCGGCCAGGCCGGCCATGAACCCGGCCAGGGACATCGCGAGCACGATCAGGCGGTTGGTCCTCATGCCGCCGTAGCGCGCCGCATCGGGGTTGGCGCCGGCCGCCCGGATCTCGAAGCCCAGCGTCGTCCGGTACAGCAGGAACCACACCAGGGGCACGGCGGCCAGGGCAACGAGGATCCCGATGTTGCCGTCACGGCCCAGGAACACCGGCAGGGAGGCATTCGGGTTCGTGACGTCGCCGGTGATGGGCTGCGGCGCGTTGGGCAGAGCCAGTGGTCCGCTGATCGCCCAATAGGTTACGAACACGAAGACGTAGTTGAGCATGATCGTGGTCACGACTTCGTGGGCGCCGGACGTGGCCTTGAGGACAGCCGGGGATGAACCCGGCCCCGGCCCCGAACAGGCCGCCGACGAGCAGGGCCAGTGGAATGGTTACGTAGGAGCTCCGGGCCGGCCCTATGAACGTGGCCACGGTCATCGCCCCGACCGCACCCATCAGGAACTGGCCGCGCCCGCCGATGTTGAACAGCCCGGCCTTGAAGCCCAGGGCCACGCCAAGGCCCGCGAGGATGAGCGGCGTGGCGTAGACGAGCGTGGAGGTCAGGCCGTTCGGGCTGACGAGCGCCTTCGATGAGGGCGGAATACGCGGCGAGCGGCAGTCCGAAATCGAGCCAGGCGTGGTTCGGTACCAGACCCGCTCAGGAGCGCGATGCCGATGGCGCCCACGATGAGGGCCAGGACGATCGCAACGACCGGCTCGGCGATCGGCTGGGCGGCGCCGAGGATCACGCGAGCGGTGGACCTGCGATCGAGAAGGCCGGACGGACCGAGTCGAGATCGCTCATGCCAGTGCCTCCTTCTGGGTCGTGCCGGCTCCCGCCCGCCGGTGGCCATCAGCAGGCCCACCTCGCTCTTGTCGGCCGTCCGACCGTCGCAGCTCGGCCACGATCCGTCCCCGATACATGACCGCGATCCGGTCGGACATCTCCATGATCTCGTCCAGCTCCGCCGAGACGAGGAGCACGGCCGTGCCCGCGTCGCGCTTGGCGATTATCTGGTTGTGGATGAACTCGATGCTGCCCACGTCCAGGCCGCGAGTCGGCTGGTCCAGGATCAGGAGCTTCAGGTCGCGGTCGAATTCACGGGCAACCACGACCTTCTGCTGGTTGCCGCCCGACAGGGTCGAAGTGGCCGACCCGGGCGGACGGCGTCCGGATGTCGAAGTCGATCGATCTGTCGGGTCGCGGACGCGCAGGATTGCGCGCGTCGTCCCGGAGCGGGCCATGCGCGAACGGCGGCCGGTAGTAGCTCGTCAGCACCAGGTTGTCGTACACGGGGAACGCCAGGATCAGCCCAAAGCGATGGCGGTCGCCGGGAACGTATCCCACGCCCGCCTCGTTGATGCCGGCGCGGCGAGAACCCCGTGACGTCCCGCCGTCAGCAGCGTGACCTTGCCGCCGAGCGCGTGCCGCAAGCCGATCAGTGCCTGGACGAGCTCGTCCTGGCCGTTGCCGGCGACGCCGGCCATGCCGAGGATCTCTCCGGCGCTGATCTCGAGAGTCGCGTCCGGGACGACCTCGTGGCGGCGGTCGTCGGCGACCCGCAGTCCTTCGACGCGCGAGTGCGGGCTCGGCCGGGATGCGACTCTCCCCGGTCGACGGTCAGCTCGACCTCGCGGCCGACCATGAGCTCGGCGAGCTCCTCCTCGGTCGTTTCGCGCGGGCCGCCGCTCGCCGATCACTCGGCCGCGCCGGATGACGGTGATCCGGTCGGCGACGTCGAGGACCTCGTAGAGCTTGTGGCTGATGAAGACGATCGACCGGCCGTCGGCGGCCAGCCGGCGCAGCAGCGCCGAAGATCTCCTCGGTCTCCTGCGGCGTCAGCACGGCCGTCGGCTCGTCGAGGACCAGGATTCGGGCCTCGCGGTAGAGCGCCTTCAGGATCTCGACCCGCTGCTGCTGCCCGACCGAGAGGGATCCGACCTTGACGTCCGGGTCCAGGTCGAAGCCGAATCGCCGGCCAGTTCGCCGATCCGCCTGGCTCGCCTCGCGCCGGTCGACGAAGACGGGGTTGGCCATGGTCTCGGCGCCGAGGATGACGTTCTCGGCCACGGTCAGAACCGGGACCAGCATGAAATGCTGGTGAACCATGCTGATTCCGCGGGCGATCGCGTCGGACGGGCCCGGCGATCTCGACAGGCTGACCGTCCATCAGGATCCTGCCCTCGTCGGGCCGGGCTAGTCCGTACAGGACGTTCATCAGCGTCGTCTTGCCGGCGCCGTTCTCCCCGAGGAGGGCGTGTATCTCGCCGCGGCGCAGGTCGAGGTCGATGTGGTCGTTCGCCACAACGCCGGGATATCGCTTCGTAATCCCCTGCATCTGGAGAGCGGCGGCGGTGCTGATTGCGGCGTCCTCGGTCATGACTACCTCGATCGCCCGAAATTGGCCGAATACGATGAGCGGGCCGCGCCCCAATGACGCGACCCGCTCGACAAGGTACTGGGAGTTACAGACTCGCGGTTACGGAGCCCAGGTGCCGCACTTGTCGGGGCAGGTCTTGAGAGTACCGGCCTTCATTGCGGCGACGGCCGCGTCCAGCTTGCCCTGGACGTCGGCGGGGATGGTGATGCTGGTGTTGTGGAAGGGGGAATAGCCGATGCCGTCATTGGTGGCATCGAACTTGGAGATGCCGCCCTTGGCCGTGCCGGCGGCGATGTTGGCGATGGTCTGCGAAACGGCGCTGGACAGATGCTTCTCGGCCGAGGTCACGATGCACTTGTCAGCCGACGGATAGGAAAGGTACTCGTCCACGTCGACGCCGATGGCGGCGATGTTGGCCGCGCAGGCCGCGTCGAGGGCGCCGTTGCCCGTGGAGCCGGCGACCTGGAAGACCACGTCGATGCCCTTCTGGGCGATGAACTGGGTGCTGAAGGTCTTGCCCCAGACCGGGTCGCCGTAGGCCTTGCCGAGGTCACCGGTGGAGAAGAAGCCGGTCTGGACGGAGATGTTCGGGTTGTAGGACAGAGCGCCGAGCTGGTAGCCCTGGAGATAGCGGACGACGGCCGGGTTGTTGTTGATCCCGCCGATTTGTCCGATCTTGCCGGTCTTGCTGATCGACGCGGCGACGATGCCCGCGAGGTAGCCGGCCTGGTCTTCCTCGAACTGGATGCCGATGAGCTTCGGCAGCAGCGTCGCGGCATCGCCCTGGCAGGCGAAGGTGCTGTCCGGCGCACCGGTGGCGTCGACGCAGGGAGCCACGTCGACTGCGATGAACCAGATGTTGGGATTGGCCTTGGCGGCCTTGATCGTATCGGTGCCGAGGTTGAAGCCGACCGTCACGATGACGTCGTACTTCTGGTCCACGAAGCCCTGGATGTCCTTGGCGTAGTCCGAGGAGTCCTTCGGGACGACGTAGTTGACGGTGGCGCCGAGGGTCGCCGCGGCCGTCTTGGCGCCTTCGTACGAGTACTGGTTGAAGTTCTTGTCATCGACCCGGCCTACGTCGGTGACGACGCCGATCTTCATGTTCGAAGACGGCGCGGCGCTCGGTGCGGTGCTCGGTGCGGTCGAGACAGCCGCGGTCGGTGCGCTGGTCGGGGCCGTTGTCGGTGCTGGGGTGGCGGCACTTGAGCAAGCCGACACCAATACCGCCGTTGCGATGAGCCCAAAGATCCGGGACTTGCCCGTCATTTGACCCTCCCTATGGTCGTGGCGAGACACGAGGTTCTGGCACGAACCTCCTCTGACGCGATTGTATAGCGGCGCGGCCCGGGGCCCCTTCCGGCCCATCGGGGCCCAAGGCGGTCAGCTCCGGCGATACAGCTCGTGGCGGTCGAGGCCGGTCGTGGCGGCGACCTGGCGAGCCGCCACGGAGCGTTTGGTCCCGCCCGCGACGAGCCGGTCCACCTCGGCCCGAGCATCCGGGAGCGACGCGGGCGGCCTGGCGAGCCCCTCCCCGTCGAGCTGCTTCGCGGCGGCCCCACCGGCCGCGACCGCCTCGACGACGATGGCGAACTCTCCTCGCAGAGTGACCTCGCCCGCGGCCGCGCGAGCCGCCAGCTGGCCCAACTCTCCCCGAACCACTTCCTCGTGGATCTTGGTCAGCTCCCGGCACACGGCCGCCCGGCGCTCGGGGCCGGCTGCGGCGGCGAGATCACCGAGCGTGGCCGGAACGCGCGACGGCGCCTCGTAAACGACGCAGGCTCGTTCGTCGGCCGCGATGCGGGCCAGTCGCGTCTTGCGCTCGCGGCCGCTGCGCGGCAGGAACCCCTCGAAGCTCCACCGTGCCGCGGACAGCCCGCTCGCAACAAGGGCCGCGAGAACCGCCGATGCCCCGGGGATCGGGACGACCGTGCCTCCCTCGGCCGCCCAGGCCGAGGCCAGCTCGGCCCCGGGGTCGCTGATCAGAGGCGTTCCCGCGTCGGTGACGAGAGCGAGGTCGTGCGCCTGGCGCAGGTGCTCGAGCAGCTCCAACTCGCGGCCCTTGCCGCTCTGCGCGTGGTAGCTCACCAGCCGCGTGGCGATCTCGTACCGGGCGAAGAGCCGGCGGGTCAGCCGCGTGTCTTCGGCCGCGACCAGCGGCACACTGCGCAGGGTCTCGATCGCCCGGAACGTGACGTCGCCGAGATTCCCGATGGGCGTGGCCACGACGAAGAGTCGGCCGCGGGACGAGGCCGCATCCGCGACGTCCCTGGCGTGCCCCTCGGCCCGCGATTCGCCCGCCGCCGTGCCCACTAACGCGCCGATCCGGGGCGCCGCCGCGGATAGAGGTAATCGACGCCCGTCGTCCGTGGCCCGAGCTTGGCGACGGGCGGAACCTGGCGCTTGAACTCGGACACGGCCACCAGTCGCTTCACGCGGGCGACGGCGGCAGGCGGGAAGCCCATCGCCTCCAACTCGTCGTCGTTACGGCGCTTGTCGATCATCCAGAAGAGCATCCGATCCAGCTCTGGGTAGGTGAAACCGGCCTCGACCTCGTCGGTCTGCCCCGGCCACAGGTCGGCCGAGGGAGCCTTTCGGATGATCTCCGCCGGCACCCCGACCGCGGCGGCAACCTGGCGGACCTGGCTCTTGTAGAGATCGCCGATCGGGTTGAAGGCGCAGGCCGAATCGCCGAACAACGTCGTGTAGCCGATGAGCGCCTCGGTCTTGTTGCCGGTTCCCACGACCAGTCCGCCCCACAGGACCGAACGGTCGTAGAGGACGCACATCCGTGCCCGGGCCATGAAGTTTCCCCGCCGCAGCTGACCGGCCGAAAGCGCCTCGTCGCCGCCCTCCCCCACCCGACCGTCCCGGCCGAAATAGCCGTCCACGATCCGACTGATCTCGACGGTGGCGCTGGCGCAGCCGAGCGTGTCGACTACCAGGCGGGCGTGGTCGACCGACTCTGGCGAAGAAGTCCGATACGGCATCAGCACGCACAACAGGTTCGCGGGCCCGACTGCCTCCGCCGCCAGGAACGCAACGAGCGCCGAGTCGATGCCGCCCGACAGTCCCAGGAGCGCCCGACCGAACCCGGCTTGAGCCAGCTGGTTCCGGATGAAACCGACCGTGACTCGTCGGGCCACGTCCGTGTCTATGGCCAGTTCGGGCGGCAACTCGAAAAGCGGTGAAGCCGCCGAAGCTTCGGCTGCGCCGTGATCGGCGTCGCCCGACATTACGTTCTCGCCCGATCCGACACGCCGGCGCGCTTCTGCGCCGGCGCCGGGTGCGATTGCACCGCCCGTCCATCGGCCGCCGGACCGCCGGCCGGCTCGCTGGCCTCGTCGATGGGCAGGCCCGTCCTTTCCGCAAGGATCCGTCGCAACTCGCGCAGGTGCAGTTCCGGGCGTTCGTCGCGCAGCAGTGGGAGGCCGACTCGCTCACGCCTGACATCGCCCAGTTCGAGGTCAACGAAATGCAGTCCTTCGTCAAAGAGGGGCGCGCTGAAGATAGCCTCGCCGCTCGGTGCGATCACTTCGGAGCCGCCCCAGAAGCTGACCGTCTCGTCCACCCCGACCCGGTTGCAGAACACCGCGAAACTCGTCGTGAGCTGGGCGTAGGTGCGCATCAGATTCCGCCACGAGGCGGCGGTTCCCAGACCGACTTCGTGGACCGCCGCCAGATCGCGTCCCGGCGACGACGACACATTGATCAGGATCTGGGCGCCGTCCAGGGCGAGCGTCTCCGGAACCGCGAGATGCCAGAAATCTTCACAGACTGCGATGCCCAACCTGACGCCCACACGCGAGTCCGTTGCCCGCAGCCGATCGCCCGCGCCGAAGAAACGCCGCTCGTCGAAGAGCCCGTACGTCGGCAGGAAGAGCTTGCGGTGGACGAACCCCACGGCGCCGTCCTCGAGCAGCGCGGCGCTGATGAAGAGCCGGTGATCGGCGGATTCCTCGACAAATGAGACCACCGCGGACATGCCGGTCGTTTCCGCGGCGAGAGCAAGCAAGCGCGGGTCATCGACGCGCATGGCCAGTTCGGCCGCGAGATCCTGGAGCTGGTATCCGGTCAGGCCAAGTTCGGGAAAGACCACCAGGCCGGCCCCGCCGGACCTGGCTTCGGCCAGGATCGCGTAGTGTCGGGCGAGGTTGTCCTCGAGTGCGCCGAGACGCGGCGCCATTTGAGCGAGAGCTATCCGGAGCGGTTTCATTCCCGAAGTCTAGCGAGGAGCACCGTGGACAACAGCCGGCGCGGTGCGGCTCAGGCTCTTTGCGCCGTGGGGCCCAGGCGTTGCGCGGGGCGACGACGGGGCTCGGGCCTCGCTGATCGGAAGTGGCTCGCTGCGAGGCGAGCCCGACCGCCTATTTGCTCAGCCAGACCGTATCCAGGACCTCGACTCGATTGCCCGCTCCGACGAAGCCCTTCACGTACGATCGGGCGGCCGCCGGCAGATTGGCGTCCAGGATCGGGACCGTCGGCATGTCTGCCGCGATCAGATCCTGGGCCTTCTGCCACTGGGCGGCGACTTCGGCCGTGTCCACGCCCGACATCGCGGCCGTCATGGCGGTGTTGAGATCGTCGTTCTTGTAGTTGAACATCGTCGACGGCACGCCGTTGGTGTAGTGGAAGAAGGCCGAGTAGAGGAAATCGTCCGGCGCCGCCCAACGGCACGATTGGCTCTGCAGCCACATTTGCAGCTTGCCCGCGGCCTCGTCGGCCAGGAAGTTGGGCGAGTAGGCCTCGGACTTCACCGTGACCGTGAAACCACCCGCGCCCAGGTCCGCGGCGATGGCCTTGGCGAAGCTCTCCGGATCGGGCATTACCGAGGCCGGCGCGCCGGTCGGATACCACAGGTCCAGCGTCAGGCCGCTCGTGGGCACGCCGGCCTGGGCCAGGTAGCCTCTCGAGCCGCTGATGTTGTAGGTGGGCAGATACTCGCGCTTGTAGTACAGCGAGCCGGCCGGGAGCCAGTTGTCGGCGACCGTCGCCTCGCCGGCGTAGAACGTGGTCACGTAGGCAGGCTTGTTGACCGTCGCCGCGATGGCAAATCGCACGCCTTTGTTGGCCAGCAGATTGGGCAGGCCGTTGACCGTGTCGAAGTTGTTCATCCCCAGCTGGGTGACGTTGCAGCCCTGGCCGCGGTCGAGAACCATCAAGCTCGAATCGCCGGATACCGTCTTGACTCCCGCCGGATCGAGCGATTCGATCAGGTCCACCGAGCCCGCCTGAAGTGCCTTGAGTTCGGCCGCGTCGTCCGCAAACGGTTTGAAGACGACCTTGTCCAGATGAGGCGCATCGAGCGAATCCCAGTAGTTGGGGTTTGCGACCAGAGTGACGTTGTCGCCCGGCACCCATTGGCTGAACATGAACGGTCCCGTACCGACCATCGCCTTGCCCTTGCCGTTTGACCCGAGGGCATAGGGGTTCTGGGTCAACGTGGCGTTGTTGCCATCGTTGGCCTGGATCGCGGTGGGGCTCTGGATGCCGAACGCGGCGACCGTCTGGCTGATGAGGAAGTTGCTCTGCGGATGGCGCAGCTGGAAGACCACCGTCGCCGGATCGGGCGCCTCGACGCTGAGGATGTTGGACGCGTCCCCGAAGCCGCCGAACACCGAGGCGTAGTAGTAGGCGTTCGTCTGGAGGTCGCCCTTGGCGAAGTTCTTCCAGCGATCGTAGTTGAATTTGACCGCGGCGGCGTTGAAGTCGGTTCCGTCATGGAACTTGACGCCGGTCCGGAGCTTGAACGTATACGTGAGGCCGTCTTTGCTGACCTGCGGCATCTCCGAAGCGAGCACCGGGACGATGTCGCTGATGGACCCCGGCTCCAGCCCGACGAGGCCTTCCACAACCTGGTTCGCGACGTAGAGGGAGCTGCCGTCGCTGACGAGTGATGGATCCGCGTAGTGGATGTCGCTGTCAAGGGCGACGGTCAGCGTGCCGCCTTGCTTGGGCCCGCCGTTGAGACCGGTCGCGCTCGAGCCGCCACAGGCCGCCACTATCAGGGCCGTCACGGCCAGCATCGACGCCCAACGCTTCACGTCCTCATCCTTCCTGATCTTGCTTCCTGCCCGCGGCCCGGCGCACCGGACCGATTGCGGGCACCCCATCCGAGGGCAGGGCCTCATGCGGGTTAAACCTTAGCGGGCCGAACGAGTCCCTGTCAGGCGGCTCTGGAACCGACCCTGCCGCTCGAGGCGACCTCTGCCTCGGGAACGTCCAAATGGACATTGGGCGTGTGTCGTGGTGCGAATTTCCAATGTCGAAGTCTAGCCTTGCCTGCGAGGTCTAGACGGCGGCCCCTCAGGAGCCGTGGGTGTGGTGGGTGGAGTCGAGGTCGGACCGGCCGGGGCTGCGTCGCCGGAAAGTGCCGCGGCTGTCGCCTCGTAGCCGGCGGCGCCCCATTCCGGACCGGCCGAGGCACCCGCGACGGCGCCGTCGGAACCTCCGGCGGCCACCCTGGCGGCACCGCGGCGACCCGTTACCTGAACCTGCTCCGCCGTCCCGTCCACCTCTTCGGCGAAGTGGCAGGAGACCTCGTGTAGCGGGGCCAGCTCCCTGAGCACGGGCTCCTCGACGGTGCAGCGCTCGGGGTTCCCGAGACGCTCGCGCAGCCAGCAGCGAGTGTGGAAGCGGCACCCGGACGGAGGGTTCGAGGGGCTCGGCACGTCGCCGGTGAGGATGATGCGGCGCCGGCGACCCTCGATCGCGGGGTCCGGGATCGGCACGGCGGAAAGCAGGGCGACCGAGTACGGGTGGAGCGGTCGCTCATAAAGCTCTCTCGAGCCGGCCAATTCGGCGATACGGCCCAGGTACATGACCGCGATCCGGTCGCTGATGTGGCGGACGACCGAGAGGTCGTGGGCGATGAACAGATACGTCAGACCAAACTCGCCCTGGAGCCGCTCGAGGAGATTGATGATCTGGGCCTGGATCGAGACGTCCAGGGCGCTGATCGGCTCATCGGCGACGATGAGGTCCGGATGCAGGGCCAGAGCCCGAGCCACGCCGATGCGCTGGCGCTGACCGCCGCTGAACTCGTGCGGATAGCGGTCGCCGTAGTCCGGATCCAGGCCGACGGTTGCGAGCAGATCCCGCACCTTTTCGCGGCGTTCGCGGCCGGACCCGATCGCGTGGATCTCCATCGGCTCGGAAACGATGCCGGCCGCCGTCATTCGCGGGTCGAGGCTCGCATACGGGTCCTGGAAGATCATCTGCATGCGGCGGCGAACGCCGCGCAGCGTGGAACCCTCGGTCGCCGTGATCTCCTGCCCGTCGAAGATGATCCGTCCGGCGGTCGGGCGATAGAGCCGCAGCAGCGTGCGTCCCACGGTGCTCTTGCCGCAACCGGACTCCCCGACCAGCCCCAGCGTCTCACCCTTCTGGATCGAGAACGAGACGCCGTCGACGGCCCGGATGTCCCCGACGTGGCGGCTGAGCAAGACGCCACTGGTAATCGGGAAGTAGGTCTTCAGGTCCTCGACCTGGACGAGCGGCGCCTGCGTCGACGGAGTCGACGGAGTGGCCGGCGCGGGCGCGAGCGGCGGCATCATCGTGCCACCGCCACGGGTTCCGGGGCGGGCACGAAGTCGGCCCGGAGCGGCTGGCCGGCGAGTGCCTCATCCGCGGTGGGTCGGTTCCAGCATGCCGCCGTGTGGGTGGCATGAGGGCCGGTCCGCTGGACCTCTGCGGCCCCATCGAGCGCCTCCAGCTCGGGCATCTGGATCCAGCACTGCTCGACCCGCCAGGCGCAGCGCGGCGCGAAGGGGCAGCCGACGGGCTTGAAGCGCAGATCCGGCGGGGTTCCCTCGATTGGTATCAGCGGTTCGCCGGGTTGTGCGTCCAGGCGCGGCATCGAGTGCAGCAGGCCGACGGTGTACGGGTGGGACGGTCGGGCGAAAAGATCGGAGGTGGTGGCGCTCTCCACCACGAAGCCCGCATACATGACGTTGGTCCGGCGCGTCATCCCGGCCACGACTCCCAGATCGTGGGTGATCAGGATCACGGCCGTGCCGTGGTCCGCGGCCAGGCGGCTAAGCAACTCCAGCACCTGGGCCTGGATCGTGACGTCGAGTGCCGTCGTGGGCTCGTCGGCGATCAGGAGCTTGGGTTCCAGCGCGAGCGCCATCGCGATCATGACGCGCTGCCGCATGCCACCGCTGAACTGATGGGGGAAGTTGCGCAGCCGCGTCTCGGGCTCGGGGATGCCGACCATTGCCAGAAGCTCGATCGCCCTGGCGCGAGCATCACGGGACGTGACCTTCCGGTGTGCCCTGATGGTCTCGACCATCTGTTCCTCGACGGTCAGAACAGGGTTCAAGCTCGTCATCGGATCCTGGAAGATCATGGCGATCTCTTTGCCGCGGAGGTCGCGCATCTCCGATTCGTCCAATTCCAGCAGGTCTTCGTCCTGGAAGTAGACGTGCCCGCCCTCGATCCGTCCGGCCGGTGACGGAAGCAGGCGCATCACGGCGAGGTTGGTGACGCTCTTGCCGCAGCCGGACTCGCCGACCAGGCCGAGGGTCTCACCCGCATCCAGATCGAAGGAGACGCCGTTGACGGCGTAGACCGTGGCGTCGTGGGTCTTGAAGCGCACGACGAGATCGCGCACAGACAGCAGGGCCATGGGCGCTACCTCTTCAGGCGCGGGTCGAGGGCCTCGCGCAAACCATCGCCCAGCAGGTTGAAGCCGATCGCGCTGATGACGATGGCGATGCCGGGGAAGAAGATCAGATACGGCGCGTTCTGGAGGAAGCCGCGCGAGTCGGTCAGCATCTCGCCCCACTCGGCGACGCGCGGGTCGCCCGGGCCGAGGCCCAGGAAGCCGAGACCGGCCACGTCGATGATAGCGGTGGCCGCGGCCAGGGTCGCCTGGACGATGAGCGGGGTCAGGGCGTTGGGGAGCATGTGTCTCAGCAGAATCCGAGACGGCGACGCCCCCATCGACCGTGCCGCCATGACATAGTCCGACTCCCTCAGGGACAGGAGGCTGCCGCGTAGCAGGCGGGCGAATATCGGCGCATATGAAATGCCGACGGCCAGCACGATCTGGATCTCGCCCTGGCCCAACCAGGCCACGATGCCGATGGCGAGCAGGATGCCGGGGATGGCCAGCAGGACGTCAATCACGCGCATCAGGATCGAGTCGACGGCGCCGCCCGCGCCACCCGCAATGGCTCCGACCAGGCAACCGAAGATCATCCCGAAGAAGACCGCCACGATCCCAACGGTCAGGCTGATCCGGGCGCCCCACAGGACACGGCTGAACTCGTCGCGGCCCTGTGTGTCCGTGCCGAAGATGTGCGCAAGGCTCGGCCCGTGTCTGAAGTCCGCGATGCTCCCCGCCGTCGGGTCGTACGGGCTGATTACGGGCGCGAGGATGGCGACCGAGCACGAAGAGCGCGATCAGGAACAAGCCGAGTAGAGCCGGACCGTTGCGGAGCAACCGGCTCAAGGCATCCCGCCACAGGCCCCGACTTGCCCGCGGCGCGGCGCGCACGACTACGGCCACAGTGTTTGCACTCATGTCACGAATACCTGATCCGCGGGTTCAAGAAGGCGTAGCCGATGTCCACGATGAGATTCACCGTGAGGAAGATGACGGCGAAGATCAGGATCAGCGATTGCACGACGATGTAGTCATGGTTCTGGATCGATGTGACAACCCACGATCCGACGCCGCTCCAGGCGAAGACGGTCTCCGTCAGCACCGCCCCGGCCAGTAACGACCCGACCTGCAGTCCGATGACGGTCGTCACCGGCAGCCAGGCGTTCCGCATGATGTGGCGGTCGTCCACGCGGGCGCTGGTCAGACCCTTGGCTCGGGCCGTTCTGACGTAATCCTCGTTGCTGACGTCGATGACCGAGGCACGGGTGATCCGGGTGACGATCGCCAGCGGGATCGAGCCCAGGGCGATCGCCGGCAGGATCAGGTGCGCGATTGCGTCCTCGACCGCGTTGATGTTGCCGGTCAGGGCCGCGTCTATGAGTGGGAAATGCGTCACGGCCGGCACGTCGAGGCGGGCATCGAGCGGCCCCGATGAGGGCAGCCAGTGGAGCTGCACGCCGAAGATGAAGATGAGCAGGTTGCCCAGCACGAAGATCGGGATCGAGATCCCGAACAGCGACAGGACGGTGACGAAGCCGTCGAGCCAGCCGTTGGGATGCCGCGCCGCCAGCCGACCGAGAGGGATGCCCAGCCCCACCGCGAAGATCAACGCACCGATAGTCAGCTCGACGGTCACGGGAAATCGCTGGCTGAAGGTTTCGACAACGGACCGGCTGTCGATGATGCTGGCCCCGAAGTTGCCCTGAAGGAGCTGGCCCAGATAGTCGATGTACTGGACGTACATCGGCTTGTCGAGTCCCAGGGTCTCGTGGATTTGGGCGATCAGCTGCGGCGTGGCGTGCTGGCCCAGGATCGCGATGGCCGGATCGCCCGGCAGCAGCCGCAGGAACAGGAACAGGATCACGGATAGCCCGAACAGGACAGGAATCGCCCCCAGCACCCGACGGACGATGAACCTAAGCACGGGCCAATGAAATCCTTCCCTGATTAGAGGTCCCCCGGGGCCTTACGACCCCGGGGGGAAGTGTCGCGGGAATGTTACAGCCGCAGCGGGGCCGAAAGCCGGAGGCTTCGTCGACCCCGCGGGCCTGCGTGAAGCCGGGCTATCGCCCGCTCACGCCTACTGGATCCAAACCGTATTGAAGTACTCGATGGCGTTGCCTGCGCCGACGAAGCCGTGGACCTTGGACGTCATTGCCCCCGGAGGGGTCGAGTTGACTATCGGGATGGTGGGCAGATCGGCCGCGATCAGATCCTGGGCCTGGCCCCAGCAGCGCGTTGGCCGCTTCAACGGTCGGCGCCTGGAGAGCCTGCTGGAATCAGCGTGTTCATCTGATCGTTCTTGTAGCCGAACTGCGCGGTTCGGCTTGCCGCCGGAGTAGCCGAAGAAGGCGGTGTTGAGGAAGTTGTCGGCGCCGGCCCAGTCGCATGTCCATCCGAAGAGGTACATCGGCAGGTTGCCGTTGGTCGCGTCGGTGACGTATCCGCCGTGCCAGTCTTCGGTCTTGAGGGAGACCGTGAAGCCGGCCGCAGTCAGATCCTGGGCGATGGCCTGAGCCTCGTTCTTCGGATCCGGCATGTACGGGCGAACGACGTTGGAGGGGTAGTACAGGTCGACCTTGAGCTGGTCGGCGGTGAGGCCGGCTGCGGCGAGGTCGGTCTTGGCCTTGGCGGCGTCATAGGCCGGGATGGTCTCGGCCTTGAAACCGGTCGTGGCCGGCGGCATCCAGCTCTGCGGGATCTTGCCCTGGCCGCCGTAGAGCGCGTCGATGATCGCCTGCTTGTTGATGGCCTCGCCGATCGCGAAACGGACGCTCTTGTTGGCGTAGATAGTCGGGGTCGCCGCGGCGCCGGCGGTCTTGCTCTGGAGGGCCTGGTTCAGACCGAGGTAGCCCATGTTGCAGGACTGGCCGCGATCGATGATCGAAAGTCCGGAGCTCTTGGCCGTTGTGACGTCGGTCGGAGAGATGGTCTCCGCCATGTCGATGGTGTTGGTCTGGAGGGCCTGCAGCTTGGCTGTCGAGTCACCCATCGGCTTGAATGTGATCTGGTCGACGTTGGCTGCGTTCGGAGCATCCCAGTAGCTGGGATTCTTGACCAGCGTGACGTGGTCGCCGGGCACCCATTCCTTGAATGTGAACGGACCGGTGCCGACCATGTCTGGTGCCCTTGCCCTGGGCGTAGTTGTTGCCGCTGAGGGGGGTCGAATCTGCCTTGGCGGCCTGAAGCGCGGTCGGGCTCTGGATGCCGAACACCTGGAGGGTCGAGGCAAGCAGGAAGTTCGACTGCGGGTTCTTCAGGGTGATGACGACGGTGGTGTCATCCGGGGCCGCGACGGACGCGATGTTGGAGTCCGAGCCGAAGCCGCCGAAGACGGCGCCGTAGTAGTAGGCGTTGTCCTGGAGGTCGCCCTTGGTGTAGGCGTTCCAGCGGTCGTAGTTGAACTTCACGGCGGCGGCGTTCATCGGAGTGCCGTCCGAGAACTTGATGCCTGTCCGAAGCGTGAAGGTGTAGGTCTTGCCGTCCGCGCTGACGGTGGGCAGGCACGCGGCGAGGACCGGGACTACCTGGCTGATGGTTCCGGGCTTGAGGCCGACCAGGCCCTGGACCACCTGCGCCGCGACGTACAGCGAGTTGCCGTCGGACACCAGCGAGGGATCGGCAAAGACCATGTCGCCGTCAAGGCCGACGATCAGATTTCCGCCCTTGGCGCCGGCCGTGGCGGCCGGAGCATCCGGAGCCTGAGGCACGCACGCGGTCGTGGCCGAGCCCGACGCGGCCGGCACGGGGGTCGTGACAGGCGGCGCGGCGGTTACCGGGACCGCCGTGGGGGTTGCATTGCTGCTGCTACACGCCGTGGCAATCAGGGCCGCCACGGCCAGCAAAGACGCTAAACGCTTCATCTCCACTCCCTTTCTCGAGATTTCGCCAGGCAAAGATCGGCAGGAACCGCGCCGATCAGGCGTAGTGGGCCCTCCTCCTGGCTGAGATCACATTGCCCTGGCTCAGGGCTCCGAAACGCAGCGCCACCGTACAACAGAAGGCCGTTCCGTGCATACCGTCTATCCAGCCCGGTTAGCGCGATCGAAAAGGCTTCCCGACTTGTGACGGCGACCCCGGCTACTCGGCGACCCCGGCTACTCGGCGACCCCGGCTACTCGGCGTCGGCGACCGCCGTGGCTATCACCGACTGCCTGGCTGCTGCTTCCTGGGCGACCTGGCTCGAAACCTGATCGGAGAAATGACAGGCGGTCAATTGACCGCCACCCGTGTCGCGCAAAGGAGGATCGATCGTCGAGCACTCTTCGGGATTGCCGAGCTTCTCGCGCAGCCAGCAACGAGTGTGGAACCGGCAACCCGACGGTGGGTTGGCCGGTGACGGAACGTCGCCACGGAGCACGAGGCGCTTCTTGCGGACTCTAGGATCTGGATCCGGAATTGCCGACAAGAGGGCGACGCTATACGGGTGTCGCGGTTCCCGGAAGAGCTGGTCGGACGTCGCGACCTCTACCATCTTGCCGAGATACATGACGCCGATTCGGTCGCTCACATACTCGATGACCGAGAGATTGTGGGCGATGAACAAATAGGTCAGGTTGAATTCGCGACGGAGGTCCAGCAACAGGTTGAGGATCTGCGACTGGATCGAAACGTCGAGGGCGGAGACGGCCTCATCGCAGACGATGAACTCGGGATCGAGGGCGAGGGCGCGGGCGATGCCGATGCGCTGCCGCTGGCCGCCCGAGAATTCGTGGGGATAGCGCCGCGTGTAGTCGCGCCGCAGCCCGACTGCCTCGAGCGTATCCTCGACCTTCTTGACCCGGGCCGCGCGTGACTTCATGCCCTGGGCCAGCAGGCCCTCGCCGATGATGTCGCTGACCGGCATCCTGGGATTGAGCGAGCCATACGGGTCCTGGAAGATGAGCTGCATGCGACGTCGCATGCGGCGCAGGTCGTTGGACTTCAGGCTTCCGAGATCCTGGCCGGCAAACTCGACCGACCCGGCGGTAGGGCGCTGCAAGTAGAGGGTCGTCCGGCCCAGCGTGGTCTTGCCGCAGCCGGACTCGCCGACGAGGCCGAAAACCTCGCCCTTGTGGATATCGAAGCTGACCCCGTCAACGGCTTTCACGTCGCCGATCTTGTGGCGGAGGAGGCCGCCCATGATCGGGAAGTACTTGACCAGCCCCTTGGCCGAAACGAGGACTTCGGCCTGGTCCGACTGTGCGGACTCAGATTCCGCGATGGCTTGCACCTGAGGTTCGGTCACGGTTTGCCCACCCGTTGTACCTGGACCGGCCCGGCCGGAGCCACGTTCTTGCTCGCGGGACGCTCCGCCGGCGGATAGTGCAGCCAGCATGCCGCCGACCGGTTCGGGTCCGTCATCCTCGAGGGGCGGATCGTTGTCGCGGCACGGATCGAAGACCATCGGGCAGCGCGGCTCGAACCGGCAGCCGGCCGGCATGCGGAACGGGTTCGGGACCGTGCCCTGGATGACGTTCAGGCGCTGGCCGCGCTGGCACGTTGGACGGGATCGAGGTGAGCAGACCCTGGGTGTACGGATGCTTCGGATTGAGCAGGACTTCGTCGGCGGTGCCGGTCTCGACGATCTTGCCGGCGTACATGACGGCCATCCGCTGGACGGTCTCGGCCACGACGGCCGAGGTCGTGGGTGATGAGCAGCAGGGCCGCTGCCGGTCCGTGCCTGCATGGCTTTGATGAGCTCGAGGATCTGCGCCTGGATCGTGACGTCGAGCGCCGTCGTCGGCTCGTCGGCGATGAGGAGCTTCGGATCGCAGGTCAGGGCCATGGCGATCATGACGCGCTGGCGCATGCCGCCCGACAGCTCATGGGGATACTGCTTGGCGCGGCGCTCCGGGGCCGGGATGCCGACCGGCCGCAGCATCTCGAGGGCCCGATCCCAGGCTTCTTTCTGGGACACCTTCCGGTGGGCCTTGACCGCCTCGGCAATCTGGTCGCCGACCGTGAAGACCGGGTTCAGGGACGTCATAGGCTCCTGGAAGATCATGCTCATGTCGCTGCCGCGTATCTTCCGGATCTCCGACATGGGCAGCCCCAGGATGTCGCGGCCGTCGAACCAGATCTCACCCGCCACGATCTCGCCGGGCGGGATATCGATGAGGCGCATGATCGTCAGCGCCGTGACGCTCTTGCCGCAGCCGGACTCGCCTACCAGGCCGAGCGTTTCGCCGCGCTTGAGCTGGAAGTCCACGCCGTCGACGGCCGGCACGGTGCCGTCCATCACGTGGAAGTGGGTCTTGAGGTCGCGAACGTCCAGCAGGACGTCGTCGGGCGGCGGCGGACCGACCACACGACGCTCGACGACAGGTGCCGCGTCGTTCAGATCGACCATCTTGGTCACAGTCGGGCCCTCGGATCAAGTGCGTCGCGCAGTCCATCGCCGATGAAGTTGATCGAGATCACCGTCAGGGCAATAGCACATGCCCGGGAAGAACGCCCACCACCAGTTGCCGGCGCCCATTGCGCCCTGCGAGTTCGACAGAGCGTTGCCCCAGGTGGCTTCAGTTGGGGCGATGCCGAAGTTGAGGAAGCTCACGAAGGCCTCGAGGACGATGTTCGAAGCCATCAGCAGGGTCATGACGACGATGACCGGGCCAAGAGCGTTGGGCAGGATATGGCGGAATGTGATCGCGCAGATTCTTCGACGCCGACTGCCCTGGCCGCCTCTATGAAGTCCGCCTCGCGAAGGCTCAGGAACTGGGCCCGCACCAGCCTCGCTATCAATCCCCATTGGAGTAACCCGAAGACGAGGATGAGCGAGAGCATGCTTCCCTGGCCGAAGAACACCGCCGCGACCAGGATCATGACCAGGAGTGGAACGGCGAACGACACGTCGACGATTCGCATCAGGATGTTGTCCGTGAGCCCACCGGCCGCCCCGGCGATCGAGCCGACGATGATGCCGACGAACCCGGCTATCAGCGTCGAGAACAGGCTGACGGCAAGCGAGACATGCGCGCCGTTGACCACGTTCGTGAATACGTCGCGGCCGGCGTCGTCGGTGCCGAAGAGATGTGTGAACGACGGTGGGTCTCCGCCCTGCGTCTGCGCGCCCGGGATGTCGATCGGATTGTAGGGAGCGACGATCGGGCCGATGATCGCTATCAGGACGATCGATCATGAAGATCGCCAGCCCTACGAGAGCCATCTTGTGGCGCAGGAAGCGCTTCCGCGCGAGCTGCCACTGATTCAGCGACTCGAGAGCTACTTCTACGTCGGTGGTTCCGGCGATTCCCAGTTCCGCGGCGCCCGTGACCGGGATCTCCGCCCCCGGGGCCGTGTCAATTCGCAGACTCATCGTCGGGGCCTCAGTCGTACCGAATACGCGGGTCGGCGACGGCGTACAGCACGTCCGCGACCAGATTGAAGAAGACGACCATGATCGAGCTTATGAACACGATCCCCATGACCAGGAAGTAGTCATGCGCCAGCAGGGACGTGTAGAAGAGATACCCGATGCCCTGCAGACTGAAGATCGTTTCGGTCGCGATCGCGCCCGAGAAGATGAACGCCACCTCCAGGGCCGCGTTGGTGATGATGGGCAACAGGGCGTTCCGGAAGGCGTGCCGCAAGACAACGCGCCGTTCCCCCAGGCCCTTGGCGCGGGCCGTCCTGACGTAATCCTGGTTGAGCGACTCCAGCATGGCCGAGCGCACGAAGCGGCTGTCTCCCGCCACGCTCACCGCCACGAGGGTTATCACCGGTAACACCAGGTGCATCGCGACATCCCAGCCGTACTTGGTGGGGTCTGTCCAGAAGGCCTGCCACCAGACCGCGGACGCAAACGGGCCTGGCGAGATCCTCGGGGATTGGATCAGCTGGGTCGGGAACCAATGTAACGAAACCCCGAACAGGAATATCAACATCAGGCCGAGCCAGAACGTGGGTAGCGAGTAGAACGTGTAGCTCATGAACGTAACGCCCTGGTCGAACAGGCTGTACCGCCTGACCGCCCCCATGACCCCAAGGAACATGGCCATGGTGAGCCAGATCAGGGTGGCGGTCGTCATCAGCAAGAGCGTGACCGGCAGCCGGCCCAGGATGACGTCAAGGACGGGCTGGTTCAGAGAGATCGAGATGGCCCAATCCCCGTGGAGCATGCCGTTGTCGCCGCCGCCCAGGACGCCCGGCAGGAAGTTGGGCAGGCCGTGGTCACTCAAGACGCTGGCCGACTGGCAGTTCCAGACGCCCAGCCAGCTGCCGTATTCCTTGACCATGTCGACGGGGCCGGGGTTGCGAACCAGGCACCAGTGTTTCAACCACAAGTCGACCTGGTCCTGGGTCACGAAGCGGTTCTGGTTGAACTGCGCCTGCGGTCCGCCCGGCGCCATCAGCATCAGGAAGAAGCAGATGACAGTAATCAGGAAGATGACCGGGATCGCCTGAAGCAGGCGGCGGAGGATGTACTTGGTCATCGGTGTGTTTCCTGCTTCGTCGTGAGCCGGTCCATGGGGCCATCCCTCCTGGGCTGGAGGGGGCCGGCGGGTTGACTAGTGGGCCGCGCCAGCGGGCGGAGGCCCCGAATTCGCAACAGAGTACAGCAGAGTCAAATCGCCGTTGGCCCGAAGCCTGCAACTACTGAATGGGGCGGGCGATGGAACCATCGCCCGCCCCTTCCTGGTGGGAGTTGTAAGACCCTCTGGTTACTGGAGGAACCAGTCCTCCGGGTCCCACGTGGGTCCGATGGAGCTCGGGTTGTAGCCAGGCCAGTTGCCGACGTGGGCGCCGACGCCTGTGACTTCGTCCCGGTAGTAGAGCGGGATTTCCGGAAGGCCGGCCACGTAAGCCTGCTGAACCGCGATCATCGCGGTCAACTGAGCCTGCGGGTCAACAGCACTCTTCAGGATGCCGAGAGCGGAGTCCATGGCGGCACTCTTGAAGTTGGTGTCGTTGGCGCCGTTGTGGCCCGTGGCCGCGTTGGACGGCCACTGCGTGCTGTCGTAGACCGGGTCGTTGTCGCTGTAGGGGCTGCCGCCGATGATGTACGCGTAGTCAACTATGTCGTAGTTGCCCCGGTACATCTCGCAGTCCTTTGTAGGAGTGGCGGCTGTGTCATTCCAGCCGGCAAACACTACTGAGGACGCATCGGCAGTCTCCACGTGGCTCTTGATGCCGACAGCCTGCAGGTCGCCCTGAAGCTTCTGCAGTTCGGTCAAACGGGTGGAGTTGCCGGCGGTGGTGCACAGCAGGAGGTCGATTGTCTTGCCGTTGTAAGCCCGGAGGCCATCCGAACCCTTGGTCAGGCCGGCCGCGTCGAGAAGCGAGTTGGCATCCGAGACGTTATACGACGGGCAGGTAACCGATGTCTGATACCACAGGCCGGGCGGGACGTTGGAGCATGCGGGCGTGACGCCGGCGCCGGGGAACACGGCGTCGATGAGCGACTGCTTGTCCACCGACTCATAGATGGCCTTGCGAACGTTCACGTCGGACAGGAACGGAGCATTCGTGCTCTGGTTGTTCATGTCGAAGTGCTCGTATTGCCACGCCGGGGTGACCTCGGCCTTGCCGATGGAGGCATCAGTAGCCTTCATGGTCGTGGCGTCGGCATCGGTCAGGTCGAAAGCGAGGTCGATCTCGCCGTTCTTGAAGGCGGCGATCTCACCGTTCTTGTCGGTGAAGTACTGGAACTTGAGACCGGCCAGGTACGGCGCATGCGGGCCGCCCACGCCACCGGCCCAATACGGGTTCGGCTTGTAGTCGATCTCAGTGGGACCGGCTGCGGTGATCATGAACGGGCCGCTCCAGGGGACCTGGGCCGCGGCTGCGCTCACCGGCATCGACTTGGTCGACGCGTCGGCGATCGGGATGTTCTTCATGTAGTGCTCGGGCAGGATCGTCGACGGGCCCGTCAGGAATGAGAGCCAGCTGGCGTACAGCTGGGCGAAATGCATCGAGACCGTCAGTCCGTCAGAGGAGACGTCGACCTTGTCGATCAGGTTGATCGTCTTGCCGTTGGCATCGGTAGTGGTGAAGCCGACGCCGCACGAAGTGCAGCCCTTCTGGGCCGGATCCTGGGCCCATTTGACGGTGTAGGCGAAGTCGTTGCCCGTCAACGGCTGGCCGTCAGACCACTTGAGGTTCGGCTTGAGGGTGACCTTGACGGTCATGCCCTTGCCATCCGCGTCGACGACCAGGCCGCCGTTCGCTGCAGTTGGGACGGCCGCGGCGAGGTCAGGGACGTACTTGCCGTCGGAGCTGATGGTCAGGAAGCCGCGCAGCGCGGGCTGGATGGCTTCGAAGTCAGCGAACGCAGTGGTGAAGAACGGGTTGAGCTGGGTCGCGGGCTGCCACTCGCCCATGACGAGCGTGCCGCCGGTCTTACCGGGGCCCGGCTTGTAGTTGGTACCGAACAGCGCCTGGTTCAGATCGAGGCCCGTGGGGCTCGCGGCCGCGGTCGACGTGGCGGGCGGGGCCGTCACGTTCGTGGTCGCGTTCGGCGAGGGAGTACTCGTGCTGCTGGAGCACGCGGAGGCAACGAGAATTCGCCGCCGAGAGCAATCCCACTAAACGTTTCGACATCGACATCCTCCCAATGGGTTGGTGCCCGCTGCGACAAGTCCGCTGCTTCCGTCCTATGCCTGCCGTTTCGGGTTACCACTTGGGACGGGAGAAACGTTCGATGGGGCAGTCGGGTGGGCTGGACCGCCAGTTGCGACACTATGCGCGGCCACTGCGGGCGTGTCAAACCTCCAGTTTCAGGATCGGCGGCCGCTCCACACCTCCATTTCACCTGCACAAAGCCGTGTCCGGAGCGGAGCCACGTTGGTGCTCCGGATCTCTCTGTTCAAGTTACGTTGGCGCCGGGTTCTCGGTTCAATCGGTAACGCCTGGCGAGCCCTGTCGACCCGGCTTCGGGCACTTCAGGGAATCGCGCCAGAACGGTTGCCGACGAGGCCTCCATTTGGTTGCGAATGAGTGTCCCGGAGGTTCCAGGGCGACTTGCGTCGATCCCGCTCCAGATCCGGCGGACGCGCTCGGGCAGACCCTGGCGTGGCTCGCGGCCCGATCAACCGGGCCCGCCGCGCCCGCCTATCCGACCCACCAATCGCCAATGTTCCATTCGCCGCCGGCGAAGGTCGGATTGCCCGTGAAGTTGTGGAGCTTTGGGTTCACGAGCCACACGTCCTTGCGGAAATAGAGAGGCAACTCGTAGGTATTGCGATCCGAGCCATACAAATCCTGGACCGTAAACATGGCGGCCCGAACTTTGGCGAAATCCACCGTCGTATCCACCGTGTCGTAGGCTGCATCGAGAGCCGGAAGATTGATGCGGGTTATGTTCTCGCCATCGTTGGGTGGGTTATCCGGTATCTGGCTCGAGTGGTAAACGCGATAGCCGGAAAGCGGATCCACCGGCGACACGTACGCAAACTCGGCCACATCGAAGTTGCCGTGCCGAAGATTGCAGAGCGTGTCCGATTTGGTTTTGTCCCAGAGACCGAACACGTCCGAATCGGGCTTGGCGTTGACGTCGACCTTGATGCCGATCTGCTTGAGCTGAGCCGCCATGAGCGTCAGGGTGTCCAGACGAAATTGGCGTGTCGTGGTGCAGTAGGTCAGCTCGAGCGTCTTGCCGCCCTTACTCAGGTAACCGTCGGGGCCTTTGGTCCAGCCGGCATTGGCAAGAATAGTGAACGCCGTGGTGGGGTCCGCCGCGGTCGAGCCTGCAATCGGCTTGTAGAACCACGACAAGGGCGAGACGAAGTTGTTGCTGACTGTGACGTTGCCGCCCAGAGGCCCCGACGCGATCGCCTGCCGATCGGTCGCCAGCTTGATGGCCGTGACGATGGCCGAGGCATCGGTGTCGAACTTGGTTTTGAGGCTGGCGTTGTTGAAGGCGAGCAGTTCGTAAGTCAACGAATTGGCGACGACTTGCTGGTTCTGATCGATCGTGGTCAGGGCGGGAATGTCGGCATTGCTCAGGTCCTGGCCCAGGTCGTACTCCGCCGCCTTGAAGCCGTCGATCATCGTGCCGGCGTCGCCGTAGTACTTCCACGTCACCGACGACAGCCATGGCTCGTGACCGCCGATGGCGTCCCAGTTGGTGTTCGGCTTGAGCGTGATCGAGGCATGCGGGGTCACGCTCGACGGGATGTAGGGGCCGCTGTAGACGCCGCTGGTCAGGTTGCCCATCGGGTAGAGCTTCGTGGCCGCATCCTTGACGGGCACGGTGGTGATGTAGTGGGCGGGCAGCAGCGGCGAGACGAGGGTCAGATAGCCTTCGTAGATCTTCCCGAAGTGCATGACGCAGGTGGTCCCCGCACCCCCGTCGACGCCGGTCACGTCCTGCCAGCCGACCGTCCCGGCGGCCAGGCCGGAGTTGTCCTTGTTCACGATCCATTGCCACGTGGCCTTGATGTCGTCGCAGTTGATCGGCTGCCCGTCCGACCACAGCATGCCGAGTCGCAGATCCCAGGTAACGTCCATGCCGCTGCCGTTGACGACGACGCCGCCGTTGTCCAGCGTGGGCACGTTGAGGGCGAGGCCGGGCTTGTATTTGAGATCCGGAGTGACGTCCACGAGGTTGTCGAACATGCTGTCCGAGGCCTCGATGTCCGTCTCGGCCATGGCGTAGTAGGGATTGACGGTATCCGGGTACTGCCATTCGGCGAGCGTTATCTTGCCGCCCTTGGTAGTCGCCGGACTCGCAACATAGGACGTCCCGGTCAATGCGGCCGGCGAGGGCGACGGCGCGGCCACGGGGCCGCTCGGGAGCTGGATCTGGCCCGGCGCCGACGGAGACGGCGTGCCGGTGGATTGGTTGCAGGCAGCGCAGACCAGCATGGCAACCGTAAGGACGCCGAACAGACGACTACGCATCCGAGCTGGTTCCTGACGAGTCCAGAGTGACAGCGGCAATCAAGGCCTCGGGCAACTCACCCTCCATGGAGACGGACCGGTGCATAGGTTTGGGCAGAGGGCAACGCCGGGCTGTCACTTGGCCGTACTATGCCCAGGCACCCAGAGGGTGTCAAACGCGTCGGGGCCGGCCGCGCGAGCGTCAATCCGGGCAGGGAGTCTGGCCGCCGGTCATGGCTCGCCAGCGCAGGTTCGGCTGGCGGGCGGCGGTGGTCTCGTCGAGACGGCGGACGGGCGAGCCGTGCGGTGCCGAGTGGACAATCTCCGGATCCGTGTGCGGCCTCGTCGGCGATGCGACTTGAGCGCATCTACGAAAGCGTCGAGCGTCTCGATCGATTCGGTCTCCGTGGGCTCGATCAGGAGGGCCTCCTCCACGGTCAGCGGGAAATAGATCGTGGGTGGATGGAAGCCGTAGTCGATCAGCCGCTTGGCCACATCCAGTGTGCGAATCCCCGGTCTCCGACTTGAGCGTCGCGGACGAAGCCACGAACTCGTGCATGCACGGCCGGGAGAACGGGACATCGAGAATGCCCGACAGGCGGGTCTTGAGGTAGTTGGCGGCCAGGACGGCGTCGTCACTGACTTCGCACAGGCCCGCGCCGCCGTGGGCGCGAATGTACGCGTAAGCGCGGACGAGAACACCGACGTTACCGGTGAATGCGCGCACCCGGCCGATGCTGGTCGGCCGCTCGCCGGCCGACTCGAGCCGGAAGCGTGCCGTCCGCTTCGCGCAGCACCCGCGGTGAGGGCAGGAAGGGCAGCAGCTTCTCCCCCACTCCGACGGGCCCGGCGCCCGGCCCGCCGCCGCCGTGGGGAGTGGCAGAACGTCTTGTGGACGTTGATGTGCATGACGTCGAAGCCGGCTTCGCCGGGCTTGAAGCGGCCCATGATCGCGTTGAGGTTGGCCCCGTCCATATAGGCCAGTGCGCCGGCGGCGTGGATCGCCTCCAGCAGCTCACACGATCCGGGCCTCGAAAAGGCCGAGCGTCGACGGGTTGGTGATCATTACGGCGGCGGTGCGAGGACCGAGGGCCGCCCGGAACGCATCGACGTCCACGCCGCCGTCCGGAGCGGACGGGATGGAGACCGTCTTGAAGCCGGCCATCGAGGCCGTAGCCGGGTTGGTGCCATGGGCGGAATCCGGAACGAGGACTTCGCAGCGCTCGGTGTCGCCGCGGCTCCGGTGGTAGGCCCTGACCATGAGAATGCCGGTCAGTTCGCCCTGTGCGCCGGCCGCGGGTTGTAAGGTCACGGCCTTCATACCGCCGATCTCGGCCAGCGCATGCCTCGAGATCCCAGAGGAGCTGCAGGGTGCCCTGCGCCGTCTCGTCCGGCGCCAGCGGATGGAGATCGGCGAAGCCGGCCAGGCGCGCGGCCCACTCGTCGATCTTGGGGTTGTACTTCATCGTGCACGAGCCCAGGGGATAGAAGCCCGTGTCCACCGCGTAGTTGAGCTGGCTCAGATTCACGTAGTGGCGGGTGAGCTCCGGCTCCGAGAGCTCGGGCAGGCCGCGGACCTTCCACTCGCAGCTGGCCGGCGGGGATCCGCGCCAGGGCGTCCTTCGGCGGGTGCGGCACTTTACCGCCGCCGCGCCCGGGCCGCGACCGTTCGAATAGCGTGGGTCCGAGGCGATCTCCGGCGGCGGTCATCGGGCCGCTCCCTTCCGGCCGGCCCCGGTGGCCGCGGCGACCGAGGCGGCCGAGGCACTCCCGGCGGCGGCCGTGGCGCTCGCGGCGGCAGCCGAGGCGACTCCCGGCCCCCCCGGCTCTGCGCTACCCGACAACTCTTGCGCCAGAGCCGAGGCGAACGCCGCGATGTCCTCCGGCGTCGTCACTTCCGTGGCGCAGACCAGGAGCGCGTCGGCCAGGGACGGATCGTCGGGAACGACTCGCGCCAGCGGCAATCCGGCAAGAATGCCCCGATCGACGAGGCGGTCGTGGACGGCCTGGGCACCCGGGACGCGGACGGCGAACTCGTTGAGATATGCACCGGGATGGAGCCTCGGGGCACCGGCGGCCGCCAGGGCAGCCTCGAGTTCCGCGGCCCGGACCGCGCCGAGAGCGGCGACGTCGCGCAGCCCATGCGGGCCGAGAGCCGCCAGGTATATGGCTGCGGCCAGGGCGCAGAGGGCCTGGTTGGTGCAGATGTTGCTCGACGCCTTCTCGCGGCGGATGTCCTGCTCGCGAGCGCGCAGGGTCATGACAAAGGCGCGCTTGCCGTCCACGTCGGTCGTCATGCCTACCAGTCGTCCGGGGATCTGACGCACCAGGGCGTCGCGGCAGGCCAGGATGCCGAGATACGGGCCGCCGAACGCGAGCGGGATGCCGAGCGGCTGCCCCTCACCGGTGGCTATGTCAGCTTCGTACTGGCCCGGCGAGGCGAGGACCGCCAGCGAGACCGGCTCGACGACGGCGACGAACAGGGCCCCCGCCGCGTGGGCCAGGCGCGAAGCTTCCGCCATGGGTTCAAGCAGGCCCAGGAAGCTCGGGTTGGCGACGATGACGCCGGCGACCGGCCGTTCGGGATCGGCCAGCATCCGTTCCAGGGCGGCCAGATCCGTGGTGCCGGCGGTCGAACCCTCGCCCACCAGAGGGATCTCTTCGGCCACGAGCGAAGCCCCACCGAAATACGTGCAGATCGCCTCGCGGTAATGGGGATGGACGCCGCGGCTGACCAGGACCCGTTCGCGGCGAGTGGCACGGCAACTCATCAGGGCGCCCTCGGCCGTGGCCGAGGCTCCGTCGTAGTGCGACGCCGAGACAACGTCCAGACCGGTCAGCTCCGCCATGAGCGACTGGTATTCGTAGATCGTCTGGAGCGTCCCCTGGCTGATCTCCGGCTGGTAAGGCGTGTAGGCGGTGTAGAACTCGCCTCTCAACAGCAGCTGGTCGACCACGGCAGGGGTGAAGTGGCGATAGGCGCCGGCGCCGAGGAAGCTGATCAGGTCGACGCGGTTACGGCCGGCCAGCTTCTGGAGGTGGGCGGTCAATTCGACTTCGGTTTCCGGTTGCGGGAGGTTCAGGACGCCGGACCGCAGCGACGACGGAATGTCGGCGAACAGGTCGTCGATCGATGCGACGCCGATCGCCTGCAGCATCCGGGTGCGATCCGCCGTCGTGTGAGGGCCGTATGCCATCGTTTCAGCTCCCTAGCTGGGGCGACAGTCTGCGCCACCCGGTCTGCCTGGCCGTCGAGCCTCCACCCGCTCGAGCCGGCGCCGGCTCAAGCCTCCGCGGTCAGCGCCTCGTAGGCCGCCGCGTCGAGCAAGGACGCCGCCTGGCCGGCGTCGGCCACCTTGATCCGGAGCATCCAGCCGCGCCCGTACGGGTCGCTGTTGAGCAGCTCCGGCTTATCGGCCAGTTCGGAGTTGGCCTCGACCACCTCGCCGCCGATTGGGGCATAGAGATCGCTCACGGCCTTGACCGACTCGATGACACCGACCGCACCGAACTGGGTTACCGCCCGGCCCAGTTCCGGCAACTCGACGAAGACGATGTCACCGAGTTGCTCGGCGGCGTACTCGGTGATGCCGACGACGGCCAGGTCGCCCTCGATGCGGACCCACTCATGCTCTTTCGTGTAGCGCAGATCCTTGGGCACCATGGCCTTGTCTCCTCCTGTCGCCGGTCGACCGGCGGTTTCCCGGAAGCCAGGCTCGCCTGGCCGGTGGACTCTAGCCGCTCGAGCTCGGTCTAGGCCGGCCGCTTGTAGAAGGGCAGAGGCACGACCTCGGCCGGGACTCGTTGATCCCTTATGCCGACGGACACTATCGTACCGGGCTCGGCTGCCGACGGCGCTACGTACGCCATGGCGATCGGTTCACCGAGTGTCGGTGACAGCGTGCCGCTCGTTACGGCGCCTATACGTCGATCACGATCGAAGATCTCGTAGCCGTGCCGGGCGATGCCGCGGCCCCGGATGGCCAGGCCGACCAGCTTCTTGCGCGGTCCTTCGATCTGCGCCTTCTCCAGGGCCGCGCGGCCGACGAAGTCACCCGGCTTGGAGAAAGCCACGACCCGGCCAAGGCCGGCTTCCAGCGGTGTCGTGTCCGGCCCGAGCTCGTTGCCGTAGAGCGGCATGCCCGCTTCGAGCCGCAACGTGTCCCGGGCGCCGAGGCCCACCGGGACGAGGTCCGCTGCTCTGCCCGCGGCCATGAGCGCGTCCCACACCTTGCCCGCCGCGGCCACGTCGACGAACACCTCGAAGCCGTCCTCGCCCGTATACCCGGTCCGGGCCACCAGGGCGGGCACTCCGGCCACGTGTCCCTCGGCGATGGCGTAGTAGCGAAGGTCGCCGAGGGCGACGTCTGTGAGCGGCGTCAAGATGCCGACGGAGCGAGGCCCCTGCAGGGCAATCAGCGCCGTTGCGAGTGAGCGATCGTCCAGGACGACCTGCAGGCCCAGCAGCCTTTCGGCCAGTGCATCGCTCACGGCCCGGGCGTTGGACGCATTGGCCACGATCAGGAAGCGCATATCGCCGAGGCGGTACACGATCAGGTCGTCGAGGACGCCGCCTTCGGGGAAACAGATCATCGAATAGTGGGCCCGGCCCAGCTTCAACGTCGCCGGATCCGTGGTCAGGGCGCCGCGGAGGCCTTCAAGCGCCTCGGGGCCCTCGACGAAGAGCTCGCCCATGTGCGACAGGTCGAATAATCCGGCCCTCGCTCTCACCGCTCGATGCTCCTCGAGGATTCCGCTGTACTGGAGCGGCATCATCCAGCCCGCGAACTCGACCATCCGGGCGCCGAGCGCGGCATGACGGTCGGCCAGCGGCGTAGCGAGAGGACCAGCTTGGGGATGAGCCATCCGAGGTCGACCTCCAGTCGTGGTGTCGAGCGGGCCCGCGACCCGGCGCAATTTCTCGAGCGGACCCAGGCTCAGACCGCCGCCTCCGGGAGTCGGGTGGCGGCCAGGTTCACCAGGGAGCGCTCGGTCTCGAAAGAGAGCAGATTGGCGGCTTCGTCGAAGGAGATCCAGCGGACCTCCTCGAATTCGTGATCGTGGCCCTCCAGGGCTCCGCCCGTGGGTTGCATCATGAAGTAATGGACGGTCTTGTGAATGCGGGTGCCGCCCTGGATGAACGTGTAGTTGATCGCGTCCAGAGGCGACAGTATCCGAACCGTGAGGCCGGTTTCCTCGCAGACCTCGCGCAGGGCGGTCTCCTCGAGGGTTTCGCCTGCGTTGGGAGTGCCCTTGGGCAGCGTCCACGTGTATGAGTCCCGCTCACGCCGGCGGCGGCCGATCACCAGCTGCGGGACGGACTCCTGGAACCGGTAGACGATCCCGCCCGCGGATGTGGCGGTGGCGCTGCTCAGCCTCGCCACGGAGCCGCGGCCAGACTCGAACGGCGCGCGGCCTGAGGCCGCCCACCCGTCCAACAAATCGTGACGGCAGGACGCGGTATGCCGCTGCGGGGCGAGTCCGGGCGAGTTGGGGCCGGGCGCCAGTCGGTGGCGAGCAAACCGCTGCGCGAGGGGCGCAGGATGGTGAGGCGGGTGGGCGCTCGCTGGAACGACAGACTGGAATGGAGGCCGAGTCGACGCTCCCACTCGCGGCCGGCAGGGCGTACGAAGCGGGCAGCCGGCCAGGCCGCGAACTTAGCCGCGATGCTGTGCTGCATGCAGGCAATCCTAGCCGGTCACACGACCTTTGCAAGCGCGGTCAACACACGCGCGGCCTGGTCCGGTGCCAGCGCGCCCCGCTCCTCGGCAATGCGGAGTTCCCGGCGTGCGGCGGCGACGTAGAGTTCGACCACGCCGGGCGCGAACCGTGCCAGAGCGTCGAGGTGAGCCGCGAGGGTGCCTACGTCGCCACGCGTGATGGGACCGGTGAGGGCCGCGTCGACACCGATAGCTCGAGCATTGGCGAGCGTCTGCTCCATGAGACGGCCGTAGACCGCGAGCGATCCGCGCTCATCCAGCCCGGCGACGGCACCGAGCGCGACTATGGCGTCGAGCAGGGCGACGAGTCCGCCTGAGGCCAGCACCGCGGCGGCGTGGTACGCGGCCTTGGCGCCGCGGGGCAGTCGAACCGGCACTCCCCGATCGCTTCGGCGAGGTCGGCCAGCAGGCCGATGACCCGGTCGTCTCCTTCGAGAGCGATGGTTGCGCCCTTGATGGCTTCGACGGACCGCTCCACGTCCGACGTGAAAGACACCAGAGGATGGAAGGCGCCCACGTGGCTGCCCGCGGCGAGGGCCGACTCCAGGACTTCGGCACCGAGCGCGCCGCTGGTGTGAACGAGCGTCTGGCCGCCGTAGAGACGGATCGATTCGATGACGTCCGGTATGGCGTCGTCGGGCACGGCCAGGATTGCGAGTTCAACACCGTCGAGAACGGCCGTCGGCTCGAAGAACGGCCTGGCGCTCGGGACCAGGCTGCGAAACCGCTCGCGCCTGCCCGCGTCTCGACTCGACACCGCCACGACCGGCCAGCCCGCCCTGCTGATGGCCACGCCGAGAGCCGTCCCCACGGCTCCTGCGCCCACGATTCCCACCGTGGGGGCCCCCGCCGGGCCGTCGGGTACCGCGGGCTCAGGTCGGCCCCCGCTCGGACCGCGGCGTGCATCGTCGCGCGACATTTGACGCGACCTCCCTCCCTGACCTCGGACTGGCGGTATGCTCTCAGGCGGACTTGCACCGGGCGGTCGTCGAGGACGGCGGCCGGTCCCGAGTTTAGGCCCCTGGCGGCAGAGGCGCACCCCCGCCGGGGTTCAGGCGATGGTCGCACGGTCGGCCGACAGTCGGTACGAGGCGCCGTCCGAGCAGGAGCCGGGTAAGGCCCGACTTCGAGGAGCGCACTTCGACGTGCGTGAGCGGCGGGCGGCAACGAGCCAGGGGCGCCTGGCTTTCGCAATCGGCTGGCTGTTGACCGTGCCCCGCGAAGGAGGGCCCTTATGGCCAGCGATCCCTTCGGCGCCCGGGCCCCCTTGGGCCCAGGCCTGCCGGACTTCTACCGACTCTCCACCCTGACCAACTCCAAGGTGGCGAAGCCGGCCGTAGATCTAGAGCGCATGCCGGTCACGGTCAAGATTCTGCTCGAGAACGTGCTCCGCCACGCCGGTGGCGGAATCGTCAGGTACACGGACGTGGCGGCGCTTTCGAGCTGGCGGCCCGGGGCATCGACCACGCCCACCTCCACGGTCAAGCCGGCCGAAGCCGACTGGGAAGTGCCCGCGTCGGAGGCCCCCGCGTCCGACGCTTCGTCGTTGGACGGGGCGACGGCACCTGGAAGCGCCGACGTCGAGATCCCGTTTATGCCGGCGCGTGTCATCCTCCAGGACTTCACCGGCGTGCCGGCCGTGGTGGACCTGGCCGCGATGCGCGACGCGATGGCCGAGCTCGGGGGCGATCCGGCCCGGGTCAACCCGCTCGTTCCGGCCGATCTGGTGATCGACCACTCCGTCCAGGTGGACCGCTACGGCACGGCCGACTCGTTCGCTTTCAACGTCGGGCGCGAATACGAGCGCAACGGCGAGCGATACCAGCTGCTGCGCTGGGCCCAGACCGCGTTCGGCGACCTGCGCGTCGTGCCGCCCGGGACCGGCATCGTCCACCAGGTCAACCTCGAGTACCTGGCCCGCGTCGTGGTCGCGGCGACGCGACCCGACGGCCGCGGCGACTGGCCTTCCCGGACACGCTGGTCGGAACGGACTCGCACACGACGATGATCAACGGCCTGGGCGTCCTGGGCTACGGCGTCGGCGGCATCGAGGCGGAGGCCGTCCTGCTCGGCCAGCCGCTCTACCAGCCGATGCCACGGGTCGTCGGCGTGCGACTCTCCGGCGAGCTGCCGCGCGGCGCCACGGCCACGGACCTCGTCCTGGTCGTGACCCAGATGCTGCGCTGGTATGGCGTCGTCGGCGCGTTCGTCGAGTTCGCCGGCGACGGGCTGGCCGGCCTGGCCCTGGCGGACCGGGCGACGATCTCGAACATGTCGCCCGAGTTCGGGGCGACCGCGACGCTCTTCCCGATCGACGACGAGACGCTGGCGTACCTGCGCCTGACCGGCCGCGCGGCCGAGCAGGTCGCGCTCGTCGAGCGTTACGCGAAGGCGCAGGGTCTGTGGCGGAGCCCGGCGCGGCGCCCGAATTCGACGCGCTGCTGACGCTGGACCTCGGCTCGGTCGAGCCCGCGTGGCCGGACCCGGCGCCCGCAGGACCGGGTGCCGCTGCGCGACCTGCAAGACAACTTCCGCGCGGCCTTCCCGCAGGGCTCGAGGCGAAGGCCGCGTCGAAAGTCGCGGCGCGGGCGTCGAACGTCGGGTGCCAGGCGGCTCGGTGGCGGCAAAGGGTCGCGGCCTGCAGCCGCCGCGTCGTACACGACCGTCCAAGTCGAGGCGGCCGGCGATCGAGCTGGACATCTCGAACGGCTCGGTCGTGATCGCCGCCATCACGAGCTGCACGAACACCTCGAACCCGACGGTCATGGTCGGGGCCGGACTGCTGGCCCGAAACGCCGTGGCCCGCGGCCTGCGCGTCCCGGCGACCGTCAAGACGAGCCTCGCCCCCGGTTCGCGGGCCGTGACGGCGTACCTCCGCGAGGCCGGGCTTCATGGAGCCGCTCGAACGGCTCGGGTTCGCGCTGGCCGGCTACGGCTGCACGACCTGCATCGGCAACAGCGGCCCGCTGGACGCGCCGGTCGCGACGGGCGATCGAGGAGAACGACCTGGCCGTGGCCGCGGTCCTCTCGGGCAACCGCAACTTCGAGGGGCGGATCCATCCGCTCGCCGCGTGAGCTACCTCGCCTCGCCGCCGCTGGTGGTCGCGTTCGCGCTGGCCGGCTCGCGTCGACATCGACCTGACCCGCGAGCCGCTCGGCACGATCCCACGGGCCGGCCCGTCATGCTGGACGAGCTGTGGCCGTCGGCCGACGAGATCCGCGCGACCATCGACACGGCGATCGACCCCGAGCTCTTCCGGCGGACGTACGCCAGCGTGTTCGAGGGCGACGACCGCTGGCGGGCCCTGCCCATCCCGTCCGGCGATCGGTACGCCTGGGAGCCGAAGTCGACCTACGTGGCGCGGCCGCCATTCTTCGAGGGCCTCGACGGCCGAGGCCTCCGCCGTCGCCGACATCGAGGGCGCGCGCGTGCTGGCCGTGCTCGGGGACTCGGTGACGACCGACCACATCTCCCCGGCGGGCACGATCGCGCCCGAGTCCCCGCGGGACAGTGGCTGCAGGCGCACGGTGTGGGCCGCTCGAATTCAACAGCTACGGCTCGCGCCGCGGGCAGCACGAGGTGATGATGCGCGGCACCTTCGCCAACATCCGCCTGCGCAACCGGCTGGTCGATCGCGAGGGGCCGTACACCGCCACCTGCCCGACGGCGACGCGATGTTCATCTACGACGCGGCCATGCGCTACGCGGCCGAGGGCGTGCCGCTGATCGTGATCGGCGGGCGGAGTACGGCAGCGGGTGCTCCCGCGACTGGGCGGCCAAGGGACCGCGCTGCTCGGCGTGCGGGCCGTGATCGCCGAGAGCTACGAGCGGATCCACCGCTCCAACCTCGTCGGCATGGGCGTCCTGCCGCTCCAGTTCGTGCAGGGCGAGAACGCGGCGTCGCTGGGCCTGACCGGGACGGGAGCGTACTCGGTCAGGGGCCTGGCCGGCGGGCTGGCGACCGCGGCGGAGGTCGATCGTGGCGCCCGGGCGACGACGGCAGCGGCGCCAGTTCGCGCCATCGCGCGGCTGGACGGCCCGATCGAGGTCGACTACTACCGCGAGGGCGGCATCCTGCCGGCGGTTCTGCGGCGGCTCGCGACTGCGACCGCCGCGGTCGGCTGACCTTCGGCGCGGTCCGGGGCTCGGGCCGGGCGTCCGGGGCTCGGGCCTGCCTGGAGGGCAACCGGGCACCGGCCCGGCCCACCCGCCCGCGGCGAGTCGCCTACTGGCTCCAGCTCGTTGGCTGACGGTCCCAGCGGTGGGCGCGTAACCGCGAGATCAATTCCGGCGAGAGCGGGCCCGCTTCGCTGGCGGCCGCGTTGGATTCGACGTGGCCGGCTTTGCGCATGCCGGGGATTACGGTGCCCACGTCCGGGTTGGACAGGATGAATCGCAAGGCCATGTCCGGCAGGGTCATACCGGCGGGCACGAGCGGCTTGAGAGCGTCCGCATGGGCGACGGAGGCCTCGAGGTTCTCCTTGACGAAGTACGTCCCGCGCCAGTCGCCTTCGGCCAGGTCGACTTCGACGTAAGGTTGCCGATGAGACTGCCCTCGTCGAACGGCACCCGGGCGATGACCGCGACGCCATCTCGCGGCAGGCCGGGAACAACTCATCCTCGGGCGCCTGGTCGAAGATGTTGTAGATGACCTGGACGGCGTCCACCAGACCGGACCGGACGGCCCGGATGCCGTTCCACGGTTCCCAGCGGTTCAGGCTTATTCCGAAGGCGCGTATGGAGCCTTCGCGCTTGAGCTCGGCCACGGTCTGGGCCAGTTCGCCGCTGTCCAACCAGTCGTCTTCCCAGACGTGGAGTTGCAGCAGGTCGATCGTATCGACGCCCAGGTTGGATCGGCTGATGTCCACGTACTCGCGGACGTAGGCTCGCGGAAATGCCTGCAGGAGCGAAGTCCCGCGACGGCTCGGCCATTGGCGGTTCTTGGGAGGAACCTTGGTGGCGGCGAAGATGCGCTTGCCGCGGTGGCTCGCCAGCAACATGCCCAGAAGCTGCTCGCTATGCCCGTCGCCGTACGCCTGGGCAGTATCGAAGAAGTTGATGCCCCGCGAGGCGGCGAGCCCCAGCGCAGCCATCGACTCCTTGTCCTCCGAGCCCGTCCAGCCACCCATGCCCCACATGCCGTAGCCGAGCTCGCCGACCTGCCAGCCGAGCCGGCCAAAGGTCCGCATCCGCATCCGTCCCGCCTCCCACCATGGCGCTCGGAGCCGTCTCGCTCCGTCTCGCTGATCGGTTCATCCTAACGTCCGGGACGAGAGACTTCGGCATGATTGCGAAATGTGGGACTGAGGACGTCATGGCCGGCCGGACGAGCCGACCACCCGGCGAATAATCGAAGACGGACCCCGACCGTCGCCGGAGGTTTCGCTACCGGCGAGTTGCACGCCTTGCATGTTTCTCTTCTGCGTGGTCGCGGTGGATGAGGCTCGCAACGCCGAGGTCGGGCTGCGCCCTGCGGACCGAACGTCGCGCCCTCGGAACTCGCCTGTAACAAGCGGCCGCCGCCTTCGTTTCTACGGCTGACCTGCGCAATCAGCGCCCCGTAGCAAATCGAAAGGCAGGTTCACCGCATGACCGAACATGCACACGGCATCCGCTTCGGCAAGTTCAGCATCGGCTTCCTGGGAGTGATCGCCCTGGCGGCATTGCTCACGGGCGCCGTGGCGGCGGCCAACTCCCCGACGCGCGTAACCGCCGACCCTACGACGGTCGCGGTCGCTTCAGGTTCCGCCTCGCCCAGCGCCACGGAAACCGGCAAGAACCAGGCCGGCGAAGCGACTGAAGAGCCCAAGGCCACGACGTTGCCGACCACGGCCCCCACGAGCGCTCCGAGCGCTCCGACCAGTCCCGTCGCCGGCGCGACCTGCAACCCTGCCCTGGATCAGGCCGAGGATCAGGCCGAAGACCCAGACCCAGGATCAGGCCGAGAAGAACGAGAACGAGACCAAGGGCGTGGAGCCTTCTCCGGAGCCGACGACCGCCACGAGCCCCGAACCGTCGGAACCGCCGAAGTGCTCGGCTGCGGCCCAGGCCCCCAAGATCGACCAGGATGACTCGCAGAAGCTGGTCGTCCCGGGTGTCGCCAACGGATTGACCGGTGGTTTCTTCGGTGGCGGGACCAAGCCGGGCAACGGCCCGCGCTTTGGCTCATTCGGCGGTGGGCAGTCCGGCGACGGCCACTAAGCCGCCAACCATCGACCCTGAGACGGCTTTCGGGACTGTGATCCGGCCCGAAGCCTGAGACGTGCGGAGGCCCCCGGTGGCGTTTCTCGAATGGGAAGGGACCATTACGGGCCTCCGTACGACTAACCGCGGCGGCCGCGGCTTCGTCGTCCGTCCTGACCCCGACTCGTGGCGACGGAACGTGGCGACAAGTGCCGTGGCGATCTCGCAACCAGGCCTACCCCACCCGCCTGCGTGGAGCGGATGTCCGAAGACGAAATCCAGTCTCTCGTGGAGCGTGCTCGCTATGGCGACGCCGAGAGCTTCGACGCGCTGTACTCGCTGTTCGCGCCCCGTGTCTTTCGTTTCTTCCGGTTTCGGGTCGCGGCCGAAGAGACGGCCGAGGATCTGACGCAACGTGTCTTCCTCAAGATGATCGAGCACCTCCCGCGCTACCGCTCCAACGGCGTTCCCTTCGCCGCCTGGCTATTTCGCGTGGCCCGCAATGCCTGGATCGACGAGAGCCGCACAGCCCGCGCCACCCTCCCGATCGAGGCTCTCGCCCAGCATCCGGCCGACACTGGTGATCCCGAGGCACTGGCCTCCACGGCCTTCGACTGGGCGATCGTGCGCGACGCGATCGGTGGTTTGCCGCCGAACCAGCAAGAGGTACTGGCCTGCCGCTTCTTCGCCGGACTCACGCCGCAGGAGACGGCGGCCCAGATGGGACGGAGCGAGGGTTCCGTGCGAGTTCTTCAGCATCGAGCGCTGGCCCGCCTGCGCCTCCTCTTGCCCGGCTTCGGAGAGCGCAGCGGCGCCGGCCAGACTGCTGGCACGAGGCCGATCGGCCCCGCGGCCGGCGCGGACTTCGACGGCCCCGAGCGGCCCGGACGGGACGGCTCCGAGTCCCGGATGAGCGCGCGATGAGGATCCCCGTCATCTCCCTGCGCCGCCACGCCGGCGCCGATGGCGCGGGCTGGTCCGACGACCGTGGCGACCAGAGGGTGGCAGGGCTGCTGGATCGATTTGCCGAAGACGCCCTCTCCCCGGACGGAGCCGCCATGCATCGAATGCATGCCGCCGCTCGCGCCGCTTTCCTCGAGTCTGCGGCCGCAGGCGGCGACGGGCGGCAAGCGCCGGCCGGCTTGATCGACGCGCCGGCGGACCGGCGGCCGTTCGGCTGGACTCGCCACAGAGTCGCGGCGGCGATCTGCGCGGTCGCGATCCTGACCCTCTCGACGGTCGGGCTGACCGCCGCCGAGAGCGGCCCGGGCCAGCCGTTCTACCGGCTACGGCTCGGACTGGAGGCGGTCAATCTGCCGCCGGCCGGTTCCGATAGCCGCGTTGACGCGGACCTGGCCCGGGCCGACGCCAGGCTGACCGACATCGCCGCGGCCGCTGCCAGGAGCGACTGGAGCGCCGCCGCCGACGCCGCCAGCGCCTACCGTGACGTCGTTGCGTCGATGGTGCTGCCCGCCGACAGTGCCGGGCGCCAGAGTTCCATCGCCCGACTCGACGCCGAGCTTGCCCGCCTCGAGCAGCTCCGCAGCGCGTCGCGCCCGCCGGAAACGGCCGAGATCGACCTGGCGATCAGGACCGTCGCGGCGCTGATCGGTGTCCCCGTTCCCACGGCGCTGCCATCGGGCGGTGAAACGCCCGCCGGTCCGAGCGCTACAGGCTCGGATGGCTCCGAGAAGTCCCCGGACCGCGACGTCGACGCGTCGGGATCCGGCGCGCCAGAAAGGTCCGACCGCGAAGACGCGCACTACACGCACCAGCCCGACGGTTCGCCCGGCGCAGGCGAATCGGGCGGACGCGGCCCCGGCCCCGGCGACTCACACAAGCCGGCCGAGTCCGGAGGTCCGGGTGAAAGCGGTGGCGGCGATGCGACGCCCGGCCCCGGCGACGGAGGCAGCAGCCAGCCATCCGCGAGCCCGAGCGACCACGGCGGCAGTTTTGGCCCGTTCCCGGGCCAGAGCTCTGGAGGCCGCTGAGCATCCCCGATCAGTCGGAGAGCAGCTCCTCCATCGCCATGACGCGAACGCCGGCTCGTTCGAGCGCCGCAAGCGCCGCGTCCGGATCCTCGAAGCGGAAGACGATGGCGGCCTTGCCGCCCCGGCAGGCAGCACCGAAGTCGTACATGTACTCGACCGCCAGGCCGGCCTGCTCGATCGCGGCCAGGGCTCGAGCCAGGCCACCGGGCTTGTTCTCCACCTGAACGGGGATTACCTCGGTCATGCGTACGACCATGCCTGCGTCCTCGAGCACGCGCTTCGCGCTCTCCGGATCGCGGACGATGAACCGCAGAATGCCGAACTGGGCCGTGTCCGCCAGTGACATCGTCAGCAGGTCGATGCCTGCCGTGGCCAGCGCCTCGCACGGCTCGCGGAGCGTCCCCGGCTTGTTCTCCAGAAAGAGTGAGAGCTGTTGAAGCTTCATCTAGCTACTCCACTATTTCGTCGTGTAGCGAGTGGCTCCCGGGCCGGAGGCCCGCCAGGCCGGGGTCCGCGAGTGGCTCGCGGCCCGGAGGCCCGCCAAAGCGCAGCTGGCAGGCTCTGGCGGCAGCGCTCAAGCGCAGCTGGCAGGCTCTGGCGGCAGCGCTCAAGCGCAGCTGGCAGGCTCTGGCGGCAGCGCTCAAGCGCGGCTGGCAGGCTCTGGCGGCAGCGCTCAAGCGCAGCTGGCAGGCTCTGGCGGCAGCGCTCAAGGTCAGACATTGCGCTGGTCCGTCACGCGCTTCGCCTTGCCCTCGCTGCGCGCGAGCGAACGCGGCCCGACGAGGGTCACCTTCACCCGCACGCCGAGGATGTTCTCGATCGACGCCTCGAGCTGGTGCTGGAGGCTTTCCAGCTTGCGGATCTCGTCCGAGAAGACCTCGGGCGTGACTTCGACCTTGACCTCCATCTGATCGAGGCCCTTCTCGCGGGTCAGGATGATGTGGTAGTGAGGCAACGTGCCTTCGACTCGTAGCAAGGCCGTTTCGACCTGCGACGGGAAGACGTTCACGCCGCGGATGATCAGCATGTCGTCCGAGCGGCGGCCGATGCGGCGGATGCGGCGGAGGGTCCGGCCGCAGGCGCATTGCTCGGGGACGAGTGCGGTGACGTCGCGCGTTCGGTAGCGGAGGAGCGGCATCGCCTGCTTGAGAGCGTCGTGAGGACGAGCTCGCCTTCGGCGCCGTCGGGCAGCACCTCGCCGGTGTCCGGATCGACGATCTCCGGGTAGAAATGGTCTTCGAAGATGTGCAGTCCGCGCCTGGCTCCGAGCATTCCACGCCGACGCCGGGGCCGATGATCTCCGACAGGCCGTAGATATCGTGGGCGCGGATGCCGCTCTCGTCCTGGATCCGCTCGCGCATCGAGTCGCTCCAGGGCTCGGCGCCGAAGACGCCGACTCGGAGCTTCGAGAAGTCGTCTTCGTCTCTCTGGCGGACTCCAGCAGGTGCAGGAAGTAGCTCGGCGTGCAGCAGATCGCCGTGACGCCGAAGTCCTGCATGACCATCAGCTGACGCTCGGTGTTGCCGCCGCTGATCGGTATGACCGTGGCTCCGAGTGCCTCGCGCGCCGTAGTGGGCGCCCAGGCCGCCGGTGAACAGCCCGTAGCCGTAGGCGTTCTGGATCACGTCGCCGCGATGGACGCCGCAGGCGGCGAAGGCTCCGGACCATGACCTCCGTCCAGACGTCGAGGTCGGCCTGGGTGTAGGCGACGACGATGGGCTTGCCCGTGGTCCCGGACGAGGCGTGGAGCCGGACGATCTCCTCCATGGGACTCGCGAACAAGCCAAACGGGTACGTATCGCGCAGATCCGTCTTGACCGTGAACGGCAGCCTGGCGATGTCGGCCAGCGACCCGATCGAATCGGGCGTGAGGTTGCGCCCTTCCATCCTGGAGCGCGTCAGCGGCACGTTCTTGAACGCCCGGGTGACCGCCGACTGGAGTCGCTGGAGCTGGATCCGCTCCAGCTGTTCGCGTGGCAGATAATCCGGCGCGCTGATCGGATGGAAACCCCCCGGCGGGTCGTTCCAGATACTCATGAAGGCCTCCTCTGGCGGGCGGACGTCCGGGCTCGGCAGGCCAGTGTGACGGCGGCCTCCTACCTACGGGATTGTGCCCTGCCCGGCACCGACTTTTCGGCCGGATTCGAATGCCCCGGCGCTGCCCCGCGGCAGGCTCCCGATCGAACCGCCGGTTCGCGGCGCGGGCTCTCGCAAGCCAGTCAAAGGTGGCCGCATTCGCGACACCCGGGCGGACGCCATGGCTTGACGCGTTCGCCTGACACGTGTAAGGTTCTTCTTACACATGAAAGGAGCAGCGTACGCAAGATCCACCCAACGGCGACGAACTCGTCGCGATGCTGGCCGCTCTGGCAAATCCCACGCGGCTGAACATCGTTGCCGTACTTGCGGGAGGTCGGGATTACGTGAGCCATCTCGCTCGCGAGATCGGCATCAGCCGTCCCCTCCTCCACATGCATCTCCAGAGGCTCGAAGAGGTCGGCTTGATCGTCGGCAGCCTCGAGCTCTCCGACGACGGCAAGGCGATGAAGTACTTCGAGGTCGCCGATTTCGACATCCACCTGACCGCCCCGGCGCTCGTCGCGGCGGCCCGAACCCTCACCCACTCGGACCCGGATAAGGGCCCGAAACCTTAGGAGAAAGCTCTATGGACTCCTGGACCTGGCCGCAGGTGATCCTGATCCTCGGCCTCGCGCTGGTCGCGTTCATGATCTTCATAGGCGTCATCTCGACCGTAGTCGAGTACCGCAAGGTGAAGATCGGGTCCGACCAGGTCGAAGACCTGCGGAAGCTCGTGCAGCGCTACGAGCAGCTCGCCGAAAAGACCCTCGACGCCCAGCAGCGGACCGCCGTCGACGTGGCAGAGCTCCGGTCGCGGACGGCGTCGATCGAACAAATCCTCCGGACCGTCGACTGAAGGAACCGATCAGATGAAGGACATGAGGGTCGCGCTGCCCGCTCTCTGGGTATTCATGGTTCTCAACTACTTGTACTGCGACGTGATCTCGCTGTTCGATCCGGCTGTCGCCAGGGACGTCGTGGCGGGGAACGCGGCCGGGGGGTCCATCCAGATGACGCCGGAATTCCTGCTGGCCTCGGCCGTGCTGATGGAGATCCCCATGGCAATGATTCTGCTGTCACGCGCTCTCGGACACAGGTCGGCCCGCTGGGCCAACGTCGCGGCCGCCGCGTTCATGACCTTGGTCCAGATCGGCTCGCTGGCCGTCGGGACGCCGACGTCCTACTACCTGTTCTTTACCGTGATCGAGGTCGCAACACTGGCCGTGATCGCGGTGCTGACGGTGAGGTGGGTTGATGCCGAACCGGATCAGGGACGAACGTCACAGGTGGCGTCTGCCTAGGGGGGCGCGAGACCGCCCCAGCTCGAAAGCCCGCTCGTTGACCGCGTGGAGCCGCTCCGGAAGAGCGGCTCGCACGGCATCCAGCACGACCTCCACCGGCAAGTCCAGGTACGAGCTCAGCGCGCCGAGGAGGGCCACGTTGAGCGACCGCTTGTTGGGCAGACCCGCGTCCGGGATGAGCGAAGGGCCGAGCAGGACGCCGCCGGACCGGAGCAGCGGCCGGGCGACTTCCACTTCGGATTCGGCGAGAACGATCAGATAGTCCGCCTCGCCGCGGGGCACCATCGGCGAGAGGACGCGATCGGCCGCCGTCTGCCCGAACCGCACGTCGGACGTGACCGAGCCGCCGCGCTGGCTCATGCCGTGGATTTCGGACTTCTTGACGTCGAGGCCGGCTCTCAACGCCGCCTCGGCGAGGATGTCCGAGGCTTTGATCACGCCCTGACCGCCCAGCCCGGCGAGGACGACGTTGACGACCGCGTCGCCGGTGCCGACGGCGCTCATCGCTCCCCCAACGGCAGGTCGGCCGCGGCCTGTTCGGGCGCGACGGCCCGGAACGACGCCGCCTGCTGCTCCCAGCGGCGGATGTCGGCGGCGGCGAGAACGCACGGCCTGCGGGCAACTATTACCGAAAGCTCGGGCGCAGCCAGGCGTTCCAGAAGCAGCCGCTCGAACTCCTCCGGCTCGGCGTAGGCGTCGATGACGGTCACGCTCGGAATGCCGATCGCGGTCGCCAGACCCTCGATCGAGAGCTTGTTCGTGGGCTCGTGGTCCAGCCGGCGGCCCGTACCCGGATGCTCTTGCTGGCCAGTCATGGCGGTGGTGCCGTTGTCCAGGACGATCACGACGTGGCCGGTCGCGGGCGGGTTGTAGGCCATCTCCACCAGTCCGCCGATACCGGAGTGCACGAACGTGGAGTCGCCGATGATCGAGACCACGCGCCGCGCTTCTTCGTCCGGCAGGACGTGGCGCAGGCCGAGTCCCACACCGATGGACGCGCCCATGGCCACGCACGTGTCCATGGCCCGATACGGCGGCAGCACTCCGAGGCTGTAGCAGCCGATGTCGCCGGCCACGATGCAGTCGTGCCTCTGGAGAGTGGCGTAGACCGTGTGGTACGGGCAGGCCGGGCACAACTCCGGCGGCTTGCCTCGTGCCGGAGCCGCTTCCGGGGTCACGTCGCCGGAGAGGATGCGCCGCACTCGCGCCACGTCCATTTCGCCGAAGCGGTACATCTCCGACTTGGCTTCCACGGGAATGCCGGCGGCGCGAAGAGAGTCGGCCACGACCGGATCGCCTTCCTCGATGACGAACGTGCGCTGGTGCGCCGCGGCGAAAGCGCGGGCCTTCTCGATGGGCAGGGGGTTGACGAGCCCGATCTTGAGGATGTCGGCCTCGGGCTCGGCTTCGGCGGCATGCAGATAGAGACGCCGCCGGCAACGATGCCCAGGCCGGCGGAGCCACTCCCCGGTTCCACTCGGTTGAGGGCGCACTCCTCGCCCCATGCGGCGATCTCGGCGAGCTTCGCCCGCAGCCGGCGGTGCGCCGGGCGGGCATTGGCCGGGATCATGACCCGGGCATTGATGTCGTGCTCGAAATGAGGGGCTCGCGCAGGAGCCGCTCCCCCATCGACCCCGATCGCGGCCGCCGGACCGGCGACAACCACGGACTTCGCGTGGCAGACTCGGGTGGTCATCCGGAAGAGGACGGGCAGCGACCACCGCTCGGATATTTCGACCGCCGCCGAGGAAGAAGTCGTAGGCCTCCTGCGAGTCCGACGGCTCGACCATCGGCAGCCCGGCGGCGACCGCGTAGCGGCGGTTGTCCTGTTCGTTCTGCGAGGAGGACATGCCCGGGTCGTCGGCGGTGACCACGATGAGCGCTCCGCCTACGCCGGTGTAGGCCGCGGTGAAGAGCGGATCGGCCGCCACGTTCAGGCCGACGTGTTTCATCGTCACGAGGACTCGGGCGCCGGCGAAGGCCGCCCCCAGCCCGACTTCTAGGGCAACTTTCTCGTTCGGCGCCCATTGGGCCCGTCCGCCGATCTCGTCGAAGGTTTCGAGAATCTCGGTGGAAGGCGTGCCCGGATATCCCGTTCCGAGGGCCACTCCCGCGGCCACCGCGGCATGGGCGACCGCCTCGTCGCCCGACAGTAGTTGACGGTTCATCCGCGCGCCATCCTCGATGCAGTGGCCTTGCTCGCTCGCCCGGCGGGGATCATACCCGCGCGGCCTCGACTCGCGCCCGTCAGCCGGCCAGGGATACCGGCTTCCCGGAATCGGCCGACCGATAGAGCGCCTCGATGGCCCGCGCCTGACCCAACGCATCCGCCCGTCCGAGCAGAGGCCGGCCGTTGCCCAGGATTGCCGCGCTCATGTTCTCCAATTCGAGCAGATACGGGTCTTCGGGCGTGACGCTGACGTCGCGGTCGCCCAATCGGATGCCGCCTTTCTCGCCCAGCCACGGATCGCGCATCAGCAGGTTGGCCTTGCTGCCGATTGCCTCGAGCGAGCGATGGTCGGAGGTGAAGCCCGCCACGATTTCGGCGGCGACCCCGGACGGGAACCGTAGCAATCCCGCGAACGCATCGTCGACCCCCGACTTCGACATGACCTGCTCGCCGAAGACGACCGACGGCTCCTCTCCTGCGACGAGCCGCACCCCGCTGATGCAGTAGCATCCGACGTCCATCAAGGCACCGCCCTCGAGGTCCGCGTCCAGGCGCACGTCATTCTGCCGTTCGAGCACGAAGCTGAACGTAGCCCGGATCGACCGGAGCTCGCCGACTTCCGGAAGAAGCTCCTTGAAGCGGCGCACCTGCGGGGCATGGCGCCACATGAAGGCCTCCATGAGGATCAGATGAGCCGCGTCCGCGGCGTCATAGGCCTCGACGACCTGCTCCGGATGGCGCGTATAGGGCTTCTCGCACAGTACGTGCTTGCCGGCAGCCAGAGCCTGCATCGTCAGTGGGTGATGGAGCGAGTTCGGCAGGCCGATGTAGATGGCGTCGACGTTCGGATCGGCCAGCAGGTCTTCGTACGATCCGTGAACGCGGGTGATCCCGAACCTGGAAGCGAACTCGGCCGCGCGCTCGCGGCTCCGGCTGCCGGCCGCCACCGCGACGGCATTCGACGCCCGGCCGATCTCCTGCAGCAACCGGGCGGCGATGCGGCCCGGCCCGAGGATGCCCCAGCGGACCTTCTCTGAAGAAGCCATTCCATCTCCTCCGTCTCCGGGCCGCGCGAATTCGGCCTGCTCTGAATAGCAGGATGCCACGTTCCGGCCGTTGGGCCACGAACGCGGCCCAACCCGAGTCGAGAGACACAGGTTCCGGCTCGCGGGCCGAGTCGTCCGGCCGATTGACACATCCGGGCTCCCCGTCACGATCCGATCGAGGAGGCCCGTTCGGGCGGTGGCGGCTACCGGTAAGCCTGCCCGTTTCGGACGTGGAGGTGCAGTCGCGTGTTCAAACCTTCCTTCACACCTGAGCTCCTGCCGCTTTCGCCCGTCGCCGTCGTTCCGGCGGGCACCCACGACGAAACAGGCATCGGAGAGACCGGCCGGGAGTGCTCGTGAGCGCGGGTTCAGTGGCGCGACCGCAACTGCTCGGCCTGGCGATACGCGCGGAAGATTGGCTGCTGGCCGGCTGGATCGCGCTGGCCGCGCCTTTGCTGGCGGGCGTCGGCACGGGAAGCACCGTCGCCGGCCCGTTCGACGCCGGGCATCCGCTCGACGGAGCGTTCAGGTTGATCGGCTTCTGCGGCGCACTCGCCTGCCTGGCGACCCGAAGCCCGGTCGTCGTCCGCCAGCCCGGCTCCGCCGCCGAGATCCGCGAGTTCGACCCGCCATCGGCAGCGGAACCGGCGGCCCAGGCCGGCCCCGCGGCCCAGGCCGGCCCGCCGGTCCGGTCGTCCATGCTCGATTCCGGCGCAGTCGGACCGCTTCTGGGCGGATTGCTCCTGGTTGGCGCCAGCGCCTTCGCCGAACTCGGGTTCGATGCCGGGGTCGTGTTCCTGCCGACGTTCGCGGCGGTGGCGGTGCTGGCCGTGGCCCAGCCTCATCTGCCGACGGTCTCGACAGCGGTTCGGCGAGCGTTGGTCACGCCGTACCTGCTCAGTGCCGGAGCGATCTTCTGGGGCGTGGTCCGGGCCGTCACCGGCGGGATCGACTTCACCCGGCTGGGTCCACCGGCTCCGACCACCTCGTCCGCTGCCGCCGGCGTCGTCGGCCTGCTCGTCCTCGGCGCCGCCGTCTACTACGCCATGCTCGTCTACGCTCCCCGGCAGATCGCGGAGCGCGAAGGCAGCCCCATCGAGTGGCTGGCGAGATTCGCCTTGTTCGTGGTGAGCGTCGGCCTGGGGCTCGGCTGGCTGTCGCTCCTCGGCGGCTGATCCCTCTGGGAGTTGCGGCCCGTCCCGCGGGATCCTTGGCCTGAGCGGCCGGTCAGCCCAGGTCGAATTCGAGTTCGTAGTTGAATTCGGGACCACCCGGAGCGTCGAAAGTGCCGCTGCCGTCGATGCCCGCGAGATCGCCGGTGCCAGACCCGGAGATCACCCGCCACCGGCCCTGCGAGCGGCCCGACTCTCGCTCCCCCTCCGACTCCATCACCAGGCTGCCGGCCCGGCCTTCGATCGTGCCTTCGATACGTTGGAATCCAACGAACCTGGCCCGGCCGCCGGGGAAGTGGCACAAGACCCACTCGGACGAACCTCTGCCGACGATGTCGCCGTCGAACCGCTGGGTCCCGTTGGCCCGCGTGAGCTTGACCTCACCCGGAGCGTCGCGGACTACTTGCTCTCCCCCGCCGGTGACAGTGAACTTGCCCGACGCTTTGCCCACCAGGGCCTCCTGTATGGGCAGGCATACACCTGTACCGGAGAGCCGGGTAGTGGGTTGCGCGGCGCGGCCCGCTCAGTAGCCGGGCATTCGGTCGGCAGGCTCAGTCGACGTCTTCGGCCACCGGCAGCTCGCGGTCGTTGTGGGCCGTGTAATCGGGCACCGTTCGCTCGTAGGAGCCGGTCATGAGCGGCGAGGAGATCATGAAATCGGCCGAGGCCCGATCGCAGGCGACAGGTATGTTCCAGACCACAGCGATCCGGAGGAGCGACTTCACGTCCGTGTCGTGAGGCTGCGGCTCGAGTGGATCCCAGAAGAACACCAGGAAATCGACCGTCCCGTCGGCGATCATGGCGCCGATCTGGAGGTCGCCTCCCAGCGGGCCGGACTGGAGGCAGGTCACCGGCAGGTTCAACTCGCGCTCGAGGAGCGAGCCCGTGGTCCCCGTCGCGACCAGGTCGTGCTTGGCCAGCAAGCGCTGGTTGTAGCGTGCCCACTCGATGAGATCTTGCTTCTTGTTGTCGTGGGCGACGAGCCCGATTCGCTTGCGCGGTTTCAAGTCCAGTGGCATTGCCATCCTCGTGCGGCCGCGACTCCTGGCCGCGGGGCACCGCCAGCATGACAGAAGGCCCGAATCCGAGCGAGCGCTCCCCTCGAGGGTTTCGGGGCGCTGGTCGCGTCCCGGCTCGCTTCTGGCCGCGGCTCCGGTCCGGCTGATGGGCCCCAGAATGTGATTGAGTACGCAATCTCTACGGCGCAGTTAGCTTTGCCGACGGTCGGCATGCGGGCGCAGAGCCGACCTGCAGAACAGCGGTCTCGGGAGAACTACGCCATGAACATCGCGATCATCGGAGCCGGCAACGTAGGTAAAGCGGTTGGCGCTTCGCTGGGTCGGGCCGGCCATTCGATCATTTATGCGGCCAACAGCCAGGACAGCGCATACAAGGCCTCTCAGGCACTCGGCGGCAAGGGCTCGGCCGCGAGCGTGCGCGAGGCGGCGCGACTCGGGGACGTCGTCATTCTCGCCGTACCGTACGCGGCCGTTCAGTCCGTCGCCGCGGACATTGCCCCGGTCGTGATGGGCAAGGTCGTGGTCGACGTCACCAACCCCATGAAGGCCGACGGCACCGGACTCGTGACCGAGGGCGGCCCGTCCGCCGCGGAGATGATCGCCTCGTGGATGCCCGGCGCCCACGTGGTCAAGGCCTTCAACACTCTCTTCGCCAGGGTCCAAGCGGACCCGAAGGCCCACGGCGTAGAGCTGGACGGGCTCTTCGCAACGGACGATGAGGCGGCCAGGGCCACGGTAGGCGAAATGCTGCGTTCGATGGGCTTCCGGCCGGTCTGGGTAGGCACGCTTGCCCGAGCACGCGAACTCGAGGCGATGGGCTTCCTGAACATCCTCCTGCAGATGGCCACGAACGGCGACTGGGCCAGTTCTTTCACTCTTGTCGGGGCGCCGAAGGCGGCACTGGAGCACCCGATGCCCGTGGGTTCGGGTGGCCGGGTCAAGTAGCGGCGCACCAGGACCGACCCGCCGGCCCGAACGGATCGAGGACGCCCGCCTGGTTTCCGCCGGCGGGTGTCTGCCCACCTGCGGCTCGCGGGGGTCTTCCTACTTGGCGCCCGCGGGTGTCTTCTGCACGGGCGAATACAGGAAGTAGTTGGCGCCGCAGGCGGCCTGGTTGCCTTCGTGGGCCGCCGCCGACAACTGGTGATCGTGCAGGCTGGTCGCGTCGCCGGCGGCGTAGACGCCCGGGACGTTGGTAAGTTGCTCCGTCGTAACCACGATCTGGCCTATCGCGTTTAGCTCGAGGCCGAGCTGGCGAGCGAGTTCGTTGGTGGGCCGCGTGGCGCGGATCGTATAGACCTGCTCGATCGGGATCCGGGTTCGCGCGGCGTCATCGAGCACCAGGGCCTGCATCTGGCCGGCCAGGCTCTCGAATTCCGCGACCGCCGTGGCGTGGGCGGTGATGCCGTTGGCCGCGAGATCCGCGAGCCGGCTAGCCGGCACTTCGAAGCCTTCCGAGCGGCCGGCAACGAGCGTCACGCGGTCGGTGAACACCAGGAGGTCGAGGGCGGTCTGGACCGCGTCCTCGTCGCTGCCCACGACGGCGACCGAACGATCTATCGACTCGTAGCCCTCGCAGTGGAGGCACCAGAAGAGGCTCCTGCCGACGCATTCGTCCCGGCCCGGAAACTCAGGGAAGTGGCCGAATACGCCGGTCGCCAGGATCACCGTGCGGGCCATCACTTCGAGCGGACCGCCCTCCGGAACCTCGGCGAACGTTCGACCCATCTCCGCGTCGCGTGGAACCTTCGGGCCCGGCCGGCCGGCGTACATGCCGCCCTCGGGCAGGCGCTCGATCCGCAACCGGAATTGGTCGCCCGCGCGCGTTGCAGTGGCAACGTGGCCCAGCAGGAGCTCCGCGCCGTATCTCGCGACCTGGCGCCAGCCCAGCCGCCGGATCTCGTCGCCACCGACTCCGTCGGGAAACCCAAGGTAGTTGTAGGCCACGTGGCGCCACAGGAAGCGGTCGCGCTCGTCGACCAGGAGCACACTCCGGCGCATACGGGCCATGTTCAGCGCGGCGGACAGGCCTGCGACGCCACCGCCGACGACGACGCAATCAAGCTCGCGGGGGTTGTTCTGGGGCGATGTCATAGCGCAATGATGCATCTTTGACTCGGGCTTCGGGGCGGCCGCATACAACTCAGGCTCGAGCGGACGGCACAGTGCGCGCCTCCCGTTGCACGGCACGGACCGGGTCGAGCTGCCGGTCGAAGCCCCGCCAGACTCCGGTCACCTCAGCCCACTACATACTCCGAGGCCCGCCGGCAGGCTCGACTTCTAGCCGCGGGCCTCGAACCGCTCCAGCGTGTAACGGTCGACCTCCGGGTCGTCCAGGGCGACGACGGCGGGAATGGCCATGCGGCCCTTCTCGATCGCGATGGGCATTTGCAGCAGGTCGTGTACGAGGAGACCGGCCGTGGCCAGACCGTGCGCGGGCTCCCCATTCGTTGCGTCCTCGACCGCCCTGCCGGGCGCGCCGGCGACCGCCCTGCCCGGCGCACCGGCCGACGGGGTTCGGCCGGCCGACGGCGCGCGGGCTGCCTCCACTCGCAGAGACGCCGCGATCCGCATGACCGCGGCAATGCCGACTCCCGTTTCGAAATAGGTGCCCAGCACGATCGATGCACCCGCCGCAGCGGCGGATGTCCGAATACGCCGGGCGGCCGCGGACCCGCCGACTCGTGCGGGCTTGACGACCAGGACGTCGGCCGCACCTTCCATGAGCGCGGCCCGCGCCGACCCCTCCGAGTCGACGCTCTCGTCGAGTGCGATCCGGACTCTGACCCTCTGGCGCAGCGCGGCGTGGCCGGCCAGATCCCATGCGGCGAGTGGCTGCTCCACGTATTCGATGCGGAACGGCGCGAGGGCCGCGATCCGCTCCGTGGCCGTCTCCAGATCCCACGCCCCGCCGGCGTCGACTCGCAGCTTCGGCTCCGGGCCAATCGCCGCACGCATTGCCCGCAGCCTGTCGACGAGCTGATCCGTGGTTCTCTCGAAGCCGGCCCAAATCTTGAGCGTCCCGAAACCCAGCTCGACTGCCTGGGCTGCCGCGTCGGCGCCGGCGTCGGGCCCGCCGAACGCGATCGTGGCGCTCACCGGTATCGTGGCCCCAAGGGCGTCACCCGACCCGACGCCGCCGTTCCGAGCCGCCGCCAACGCGGCCATCGCCCCGTCGACGCCCGCCATCGCCGCCCGCCCGGGCTCGCCTTCCTTCGCCAGCTCGGACCATTCCGGCACCCTGCCGGCCGCGAGCGCCGGAACGATCTCTCGGATCAGCCGGGCAAGCGCGTCGGTCGTGACGTCCTCGGCAATAGGGTTCAGCGTGGCCTCACCGAGCCCTTCGCGCCCGTCGCCGTCCACCACGCGCAGCAGCCACGACCGCCGGTGAGTGAACTCGCCCGACGCGTCCAGCAGCGGCCGTCTGAACGGCACCCGAACGAGGATCGCCTCGACCCGGGCAAGCCGCTGCGGAACAACGGGATCGGTAGCCATCTCTTCCGCTTCAGCGGCCGGGGCTGTGCATCTGGGCAATTCTAGGCGGCCGGCCGGACTTCACCCACTCTCTCCCGAGACGCGTCGCTCAGGCCACGCGGGCAGGAGAGAAGATCGGTCGCGTCTGGCGCACAGAGCGAACCCCAGGACGGACCTGCCGTTGATGTGGACTACGATCTTCACCTCGTCGCGCGACCGTTTGTGGTCAGGCCGGCGTCACCTCACCGGGGGTTTACGAAGATGGCACACGAGCCGGAATTCCAGGGCAGTTTTAGCGAGGGCAGCAGCGGAGTCGCGCGCGATCACGAAGGACACCTTCTCAGGGGTTCCTTCGGCGACAGCGATTGCCCGCAATGCCGAGACCTCGTAGCCGCCCACGCGCAGCACACGAAAGGCAGCTTCAGCGAAGGCAGCGGCGGACTGAAGCGCGACGAATCGGGTGATTTGTCGAAGGGTTCCTTCGGCGTCGCCGATTGTCCGATCTGCCGAGCCGAGGCGGCACAGGCGGGCGCCTGACCTACGGGCCGGTCCGGAAGATATGGTGGGCGATACTGGACTCGAACCAGTGACCTCACGGATGTGAACCGTGCGCTCTAACCAACTGAGCTAATCGCCCACGTCGCGGGCGGCCGGAGGCGAATTATAGCGGCCCGCCGCGGGCGGTCGGAAGTCGTCGCCGCGCGAGGTCCCCTGGCCCGAGGCCAACTCCCCGATCAGACCTTGATACCCGGCCACCGTGCCGCGACTCCCTGTGGCGAGAGGCCGTCGACCACTACGAGCTTGTGGCGCCCGGTCGCGCCCGCGACCAGCCGGACGGACGTACGCGAAACGTCCAGTTCGTCGGCGAGCAGCCGCAGCAAGGCTGCGTTCGCCGCGCCGCCGACCGCCGGCGCCGAAACCCGGGCTTGAAGTACTCCCTCCTCGGAGACGCCGTCGATTCGATCGGCACCGCCTCGCGGCATGAGCCGGACGGCGAAACGCGCGGAAGCAGGCACACGGTCGAGCGGACGGCGATCGGTCACCATATTGGTGTGATTATCGTCCCCCGGCCCGGAGTCGCCAGGTTTGTCGACGAGAATCGCGCCCAACGACTCTCCGCGGCCGAGAAATGCGCCACGCGCTACGTCCCACTCGCGACCGCGCCCGGCCGAACTCCGAACAGAGCTCGCCCAACCCGGATCACGGTCGCCCCTTCCTCCACCGCCACCTCGTAATCGTCCGTCATGCCCATCGACAGCCCCGCCCCCAACCCGCCCGACGACCCCGAGGAACCGGCCGCCCCCGACCGATCGCGCAGCCGCGCCGAAAGCTCGCGCAGGCGCACGAAGGTCGGCCGTGCCTCGTCGGGCGTCGAAACCAGCCGACCGACAGTCATCAGGCCGCGAAGTCGGAGGTTCGACAGATCGGCGAGCGCAGGAAGCTCCGACTCGAGCGTTTCGGGCAGGAAGCCGGCCTTGGCCCGGTCGCGGTCCACGTTCACCTGCAGGAAGACGTCCAGCGGAACTCGACCCAGCTCGCCGGCCAATCGATCGAGGCGGCGCGCCAGGTCCAACGAGTCCACCGACTCGATGGCATCGAACAACTCCAGCGCCCGGCGCGCTTTGTTCGACTGCAGCGGCCCGATCAGGTGCCAGTGCGCCTCGGGCAGGGACGCCGCCTTGGTCTCGGCTTCCTGGACGCGGTTCTCGCCGAGCAGCGTCAGACCGGCCTCGACCGCGGCCGAGAGCCGCGCCACGTCGACGGTCTTGGAAACGGCGACGAGCGTGACTTCGTTGGGATCGCGACCGACGCGACCGCACGCTGCGGCGACAATCGTCAGGACCCGCTCGCGGGTCACACGAAAATCGGCCACCAAGCCAGGGTCGCGAGAAGAGCCCAGGACGAGCTGGGGCTGGCCCTCTACGGGCTAGTCCTTGTCTTCCGGTGCGGGCGGCCGCATTCGCAGGAAGCTCGGGATCTCCAGGTCCTGATCGTCGTACGTGGGTCGGGGCGACGAAGGCTGGCGATCCGGCACCGGCCGATGCAACGGCGAAGGCTGGACCGGCACCGGCACGGGCTGGCGTTCCGGCAAGCCGTTGGGCCCGTATGTCATCACTCCGCGCTGCTGGCGCGGGCTGAGCGGTTCCGGCGATTGCATCCGTTGCTGGCGGTCCATCTCCGCCAGGAAGTCCATCGGATCCGGGCGGCTGCTATGGACCAGGACCGGGGCCTGGACCTGGGACTCGCGGCGCTGCGAAGGCTCGCGTTTGCGGCTCGAGTCGAAGCCCGTGGCGATGACCGTGATCATCACCTCGTCGCCAGGCGATCGTCGAAGCCGGTGCCGAAGATGATGTTCGCCTCCGGATCCGCCACCGAGCGGATCTCCTCGGCCGCATCCGTCACCTCCGACAGGCTCAGGTTGGAGGAGCCGGTGATGTTGAACAGGATGCCCTGGGCGCCGTTGATGTTGATCTCGAGGAGCGGGCTGGCGATGGCCTGACGCGTGGCGTCCAGGGCGCGAGTTGTCGCCGCTCGCCCGGCCGATGCCCATCAGGGCAGACCCGGCGTCCTTCATGATCGTCCGGACGTCGGCGAAGTCGAGGTTGATGAGACCCGGGCACGGTGATGATGTCGCTGATGCCCTGGACGCCCTGGCGCAGCACGTCGTCCACGAAACGGAACGCGTCGACGATGGAGGTGTTCTTCTGGACTACGTCGCGCAGGCGGTCGTTGGGGATCGTGATGAGCGTGTCGACCTTGGCTCGCGAGCTCGTCGGCGGCCTTCTCGGCGATGAGCTTGCGGCGCTGGCCTTCGAAGGAGAACGGCTTGGTCACGACACCGATGGTGAGCGCGCCGAGCTCCTTGGCGATCTCGGCCACGACGGGCGCGGCTCCGGAGCCCGGTGCCGCCGCCGAGACCCGCGGTGATGAAGACCATGTCCGAGTCGCGGAGGGCGTCTGTGTATCTTCTCGGCGTCTTCCTCGGCGGCTCGCTGACCGATCGAGGCGTCGCCGCCCGCGCCGAGGCCGCGAGTGATCTTGTCGCCGATGCGGATCTTGTGGGGAGCGTCCGACTGGAGCAGCGCCTGCGCGTCCGTGTTGCAGGCGATGAACTCCACCCCCATCATCTCCGCCCGAATCATGCGGTTGACGGCGTTGCTTCCGCCGCCCCCAACACCGATCACTCGGATAAGCGCGAAGTTCTCGGAATCGGACCGTAGCGGCATTCCTGATCCTCCGGTGGATCTCCGGCAGATGCTTTTGTCGTGCGGTCCGGCCCCCCCGAGACGGTAGAGCACTGCGTGTAACGGGGCTGGCTCGGATGCTTTGGAGTATACGCCTACTCTAGCATTTCTGGGCCGCATATCGCACACCGAAACGAGGCCTTCACGAAGGGCCGTCGAACGTTAGTTCGAACTTTCGAGGCGAGAGGCTCCAATCGGCGGCCGGTCCGGTGAAAGGTGTGGAATGCGGTCGTCAGCCCTGCAGAAAAGCCAGTCGGACGATCCTCGTGTCGTTGTCGCGATTAGGGTCCAGCAGCGCGATCGACTGCCAGGTCCCGAGGGTCAAACGGCCGCCAACCACGGGCACGGTCAGCGACGGTGGGGCGATCATCGGCACCAGGTGGTCCGCCCCGTGACCGGGCGATCCGTGGCGATGGACCCAGCGATCGTCGCGCGGCAGGAGCCGGTCCAGAGCCTCCATCAGATCGGTATCGGAACCCGCGCCCAGTTCCACGACCACGACGCCGGCGGTGGCGTGCGGCACGAAGACAGTCAGTAGCCCGTCGCCCTCGGCGGACACGAACTCCTCGCAAGCCGCGGTCAGGTCGAAAAGGCCGCGGCGCCGCGCAGGTGCGGATCGTCAGCTCCGTGGTCTTCATCGCGTCGCAGGCGGCCCCGCTCGTCGGCCGGCGGCTGGGCCGCCGGCGGCTCGGCGGCGCCGGCTGGGCGGTCGCGCGCTCACGCTACGGGAAGAGCTGGCGGACCGCGCCACGGACACGCCACAACACACCGCCCGCCGGAGTCGTGGGGTACGGGCCGCGCTCCGCGGCCTCGAGACCCTTGGCGCCCCAGTAGAGCAGTCCGATCGCTGTGCTGTAAGCGGGGTTGAGGATGTTGTCCGTCAGCCCGCCGACGCCGCTTGGTCCGGCGACGCGAACAGGTATGTTCAGAACCTCGCGGCCGAGAGCCGCGGCGCCGGCAAGCTGGGAAGCGCCGCCGGTGAGGACCAGGCCGGCCGGAAGCATGCCGTCGCCGGCCGAGCGGATCTCCGCACCGAGCATCTCGAAAGTCTCGCGCATTCGGGCCTCGATGATCCGGCAGACGTCCAGGCGGCTGACCGTCCGGCCCGCGGCCTCGCCCAGCGTCTCGACGTTGATCACCTCGTCGCGCGCCACGGTAGACAGGTCGCAGCTGCCGTGCTGGATCTTCAGCTCCTCGGCGACCTGGAGGCTGGTCTTGAGACCGATGGCCACGTCGTTGGTCACGTTGTTGCCGCCCACGGGCAGGACCGCGGTCTTGAAGGGCGATCCGTCCATGAAGAGCGCCAGGTCGATGGTGCCGGCGCCGATGTCCGCGACCGCCACGCCGAGATCGCGCTCGGTGTCCGAGAGCACCGCCTCGCCGGACGCGAGCGACGCCGCGACGAGCTCATCGATCTTGACGTTCGCGGCCTGGACGCATTTGGCCAGGTTCCGTACCGCCGTCGCGGCCGCCGTCACGATGTGCGTCTCGATCTCGAGCCGAACCGCGCTCATGCCGAGCGGATCCTTGACTCCTTCCTGGCCGTCGACGATGAAGCCGCGGGGCAGCACGTGCAGGACTTCACGGTTCGACGGGATGGAAACGGCTCGAGCGACTTCGAGGGCCCGCTCGATGTCTTCGCTGGTGACTTCGCGTGTGTGGCCGCTGACCGCCACTGCGCCGCGTGAGTTCTGGCTCTCGACGTTCTGACCGCCGACGCCTACGAATGCGCGGTCGATCTGGTAGCCAGACAGCCTTTCGGCATGGTCCACCGCGCCCGCAATGGAGCGGACAGTCTGATCGATGTTGACGACGACGGCCTTCTTCAGACCGCTGGCCGGCACGACGCCCTTCCCTACGATCGTCAGGGTGCCATCGGCTGACACCTCGCCAATGAGAGCGCAGACCTTGCTCGTGCCGACATCGATTCCGACGAGCACTGCTTCGCGTTCCACTCGCTCCCGTCCTCGGTGATGGCCCCGCTCGCGAGGCTTTGTCTGGTTGGTCCGGCTGGCGGCGCCGGATTCGAGTTCAGCCGATCACGGCTTTCGGTTAGGTGAAGGCTACCCGACCCGAGGGAGGCCGGGCAACCCGTGCCTGCACCTCGCGCCTCAGCGCGGGAAATACGTGTTCACGTGGTTCTCCGATACGTCTCCTACGAGTCTGACCCAGGCCACGTGCGCTTCGCCGTACTGCAGAAGGCACGAGCGGAGCGTTTGAACCTGCTCGGGAATGACCGTCGTCTTGCGGACGGTGGGGGCGTAGAACCCGAACTCCCCCACCCAACCCGCCGGGACGGAACTGACCGTGAAACCGTGGTCGTCGTCGACGACGACGGCCAGCGCCGGAGCGGTGCTCCCCACGTCGGCCGGCGTGAGTCCGGCCAGTCGATACCCGGCGTCGAGATTGACCGGATCGACGATCCCGCCGAGCGTGAGGTCGGCGTCGGAGGCCCGGCGATCGAAGACGACGCCGAGCCCGAGGGCAGGCGGACCGGCGCCGGCCGCGGGGTCGACCGTCGGCGGAGCCGCCAGCGAAGGCACGAGCGACGGATTGTCGGTCGGTGTCGGCGAGAGAACCGGGCTTGGGGAAGGGGTGGGTGCGGCTTTCGCGCCCTTCTTCGTGGGCGTGGCCTTGGCCGGGGCCTTTGTGGCGGCCTTTGTCGGAGTGGGAGTCGGCGTCGGGGTCGGAGTGGCCGTGGGCAGCGGAGTGGCCAATTCGTCGACGACGCCCGACGGCAGCGTCGAGGCGGTCGCCGATTCGGACGGGCTCGGGGTTGCGTAGGGATTTGGTGTCGGCAAGGGCCCGACCGAAGACGGGATCGGGATGCCCGCGGCATCCACATGACCGAAGAGCGTCCCGTCCTGGTCGACCACGAACCGGTTGTCGCCGATGACCCAGATGAGTTTCGGCTGACGCTCGACGATGTTCACGACGACCGTCGAAGGCAGGCGGACCGTGACGCTGACCGACTCGACGGCGGGCAGCCGGACCAGCAGAGACTCGGCGTGATCGGTGTCGATGCGGAAGACGTTCGGCGTGCCGTCCATGCCCAGGATCGAGCGGATGATCGACTGGCTGGTGAACGTCGCCCCGTGTATCTCCAGGGTCCTGGCCGCGAAAGACGGCGCCACGCTCACGGCGAACATGCCCACCAGGCAAGCGGCCATGACGATGGCGGCCACGACCTGGGCGGAGCGGAGCGGCTCCAGGGTTCGCCTCGTTCGCGAACGCCGGGCGTGGGCCCCGGTGCGGCGGGGCTGAAGCCCGCGGCTGATCACCTTGCCGGATCCTCGGGCCAGCCGGCCCAATCGCCCACGAACTTCACTTCGAACTCGAGCTCGACTCCGAAGCGTTCGGCAACGGCCGCTCTCGCCAACTCGGCCAGCCGGCGGACATCGGATGCGGTCGCGCCGCCCTCGTTCACGATGAAGTTGGCGTGCTTCTCGCTGATCGCGGCACCGCCCAGCCGGCGACCGCGCAAGCCGCACAGATCGACGAGCCGGCCGGCCGATTCTCCGGCAGGGTTACGGAAGACGCTCCCAGCGCTGGGCTGGCTGAGCGGCTGGTGCTCACGGCGCCAGCGCCGAATGTCGTCCAGGCGGGCCTTGATGGCGGCCGGGTCGGCCGGGGAAAGTCGGAAGGTTGCCGTCAGCACGAGTTCGGCCGGCGGCGGGTCCCCCGGCCCGACGGCATCGGTGCCTTTGAACCTGCTGTCGCGGTAAGACAGCCCGAGCTCCGACGCCGGCCGAGTGGCCTGGCCGCCATCCTGCAGCAGCACCGTGACCGACTCGAGGACGCCGGCCACATCCGACCCGTGCGCCCCGGCGTTGGCCCAGACGGCCCCGCCCACCGTTCCGGGGATCGCCAGCCCGAACTCGAGGCCCGACAGCCCGGCTCGCTCGGCCAACGTCGCGGCACGAGCCAGCGGCAGTCCGGCCTCGGCCGTGAGCAGATTGCCGTCGATCCGGTATCCCTCCGCTCGAGACAGGACTACGAAGCCACGGATACCGGCGTCCGCAACGACGACGTCGCTGCCCCGGCCGAGGATGTGGATCGGGACGTGGCCGGCGCGTGCCGCTGCCACCAGCTCGATCAAAGCCGCCGTGGTCCCGGTCCGGGCGAAAAGGTCCGCCGGCCCGCCGACTCGCATCGTGGTGTGGCCGGCAAGTGGCTCGCCGCGGCGCAACTCGACGCCGTGCCGGCGGGCAACTTCTTCGAGGCCGGCCCCGTCGGGCGCACCCGGCAGCGGCCCGGCGTCCGCGCCGCCGACCGGCAGCGGCCCGGCGTCCGCGCCGCCGACCGGCAGCGGCCCGGCGTCCACGCCGCCGACACGGCGATTCACCCCGTCGCCTCCGCTCCGGCCCGGGCAGCGACGCCGCCGGGCCCGGCCAAGGCCGATCTCCGCGAGACGGCCTCCACGTGGGCTGTCTCCGGATACGGCCTGCCCTCGGCGGCCGAGAGGACCAGCTCGGCGACGGCTTCCGCGGCGCCGGGACGAGCCAGGGATCTGGCCGCGGCCGCCATCGCCGCGTGCCCCTTCGGGTCATCCAAAATCGCCGCGGCCGCGAGGAGCGACCCGGCGCCGAAGTCCGCGTCCTCGACGAGTCGCGCTGCGCCGGACCGGACCATCTCCTCGGCGTTACGACGCTGATGGCCGGCGGCGTGCGGATACGGCACCACGACCATGGGCAGGCCGAAGGCCGCGACCTCCGCCAGCGTCGACGAACCCGCCCGGCCCACGACGAGGTCCGCAGCCGCCAGCGCGAGCGTCATCTCTTCGGCGAGGAAACGCGCCGGCCGGTATCGATCCCGCTGCTCCGGCGGCAGCACGTCCCTTCCGGCGACGGCTTCGTCGTAGCCCGCGTCACCCGTTACGTGGATGACGATGGCTCGCTCGACCAGGCCGGACAAGGCCTCCGCCACCGCGGAGTTGAAGCGCCTCACGGCCTGCGAACCGCCGAAGATGAGCATGACCTTGTCCGTGGCCTCGATCCTCAACGCCTTTCTTGCTTCCGCCCTATCCACGTGGCGCGGATCCCTGATCGGCGTGCCGGTCACGAAGCAGGGTCGATGGCCGCGGCCCAGGCTGCGGCAGGTGTTCTCGAACGCGACGGCCAGACAGCCGGCCAGTCGGGCGGTGACGCGCACGCTCCTGCCCGGCACCACGTTGCCGTCCCACATGACCACCGGCACTCGGAGCGCCGTGGCGGCGAGCAGGACCGGCAGGGCCACGTAGCCGCCCGTGGTGAAGATGGCGCCGGGGCGCCGCAACGCCAGCATAGCCATCGCCTGCGGAACAGAGAGCGACAGCCGGATGGGGTCCGTGACGACGTGGAAGTCGAGGTCTACCGAACGCAGCGAGCGCACCGCGAGCCGCCGGAACGGGATGCGCGTTGCCGGTATGACCTGGGCTTCCAGCCCGCGATGGCCGCCGACCCACCGCAACGCAGGCGCGTCGGGCCTAGTCTGCAGCGAGCGAGCGACGGCGAGAGCCGGGTAGATATGTCCCCCCGTACCCCCGGCCACGATCATCAGACGCACTTACCCAACCTCGTTCCACGGTTTCGCGAGAGATGGAGAGAAGGATTCCCACGGCCGCAAGGCTGACCGTCAGCGACGATCCTCCCGCCGACACGAATGGCAGCGTGATCCCCGTGACCGGAGCGACGGCGACCACGACTGCAACGTTGATCAGCGCCTGGAAGCATATCCAGGCCGTGATGCCGGCCGCCACCAGCCCGCCGAACGTGTCCGGTGCCCGCATCGCGGTCCGGATGCCGGCGTAGGCAAAGGCGACGAACAGGCCGATCACCACCGCTCCGCCCACGAGTCCGAGCTCCTGGGCGATGACCGAGAAGATGAAGTCGTTCACGTCTCCTGGGACGAAGATCCGGGTATTGCCCAGCCCGGTGCCGAAGAGCCCGCCGGTGCTCAGCGCCTGGAGGCCCTGCACTGTCTGGTAGCAGGCACCCTGGGGATCGGCCCACGGGTCGAGCAGGCATCGGACTCGCTCCACCGGATAGTGGCCGACGCTGAGCATCAGCATCAAGCCGCCGACGGCCCCGGCCGCGGTCGCCAGGACGACGTGGAAGAGATTTGCCCCGGCCACGAAGAAGAGAGAGAAAGCGATCAGCACGATGACGGCGGCGGTACCCAGATCCGGCTCGCGAGCCACGAGCAACAGGAACGGGACGACGATGATCGCGAAGGGAACGCTGCCCTTCCAGAAGCTTCGAATGCCCAGGCCGCGCGTCGCCAGCCAGTGCGACAGATACACGACCAGAGCCAGCTTGGCCACCTCGGCGGGGTGGATGTCCGGCAGGAACGGGCCGAGGTAGAGCCATCGGGAGGACCCGTTGCTGGAGATGCTTAGCGGGCTCGGCACCATTACGATCACGAGCAGCATCGCCGCCAGGACGGCCAGCGGCACGCTCATGACCCTGAGGTAGCGGTAGTCGATGCGCATCAGCAGGAGCATTGCGGCCAGGCCCATCAGACCGGCGAGAACCTGCGGCGCGAGGAGCTGGAAAGTGTTCTGGCTGTGGGCATACGAGTCGAGGGCCGAGGCCGAGTAGACCATCAAAATGCCGATGGCCGATAGGGCCAGCACGGTCACGAGGATGATGAAGTCCGGCTCGTGAACCTCGCGCCTGAAGGCGCTGGGGTTGGCCAGCAGGTTGGTCTGGCGTGCGCTCACCGCGCTCGGCCGGCTTGGGCCGATACTGCGGTTGACGCGCTCCTGCCTGACCGGCTCGTCCTGGCCCCAGCGGTCGCTCAAGCTCCACCGGCCGTTCATCGGGCCGCCTCCGGATTGCCACGTCGAGTGGCCAGTGCAGCCACGGCCGCCTTGAAGGCGCGACCGCGGGCCGCGTAGTCGACGAACATGTCGAAGCTGGCCGCGGCCGGGCTGAGCAGGACCGTCGCCGGCGCCCCGCCATCGGATCCTCGGGCCAGCAGACTTCGCGCTATCTCGTCCGCCCGATCGACGGCGGCCTCGAGGGAAGTGGCCTGTTCCACTCCGGCCATGCCGCAGGTGCGGAACATGGCCGCCAGCGTCGCCCCAGACTCGCCGATCAGGACCGCCGCGTCGGCCCGCTCCGCCGCCACGGGTCCAAGGCCGCTGAGATCCACGCCCTTGTCCCGTCCGCCGGCGATCAGGACCAGCGGCCGCGGGAACGCCCGCAGCGCCGCAATCACGGCGTCGGGCTGGGTCCCCTGCGAATCGTTGACGAAGCGGACGCCGTGGACCACGGCCACCTGTTCGAGACGGTGCTCGACGCCCGTGAACGCGGCCGCCGCCCGGCGGATCGCGTCCGGCGGCAGCCCGAAGAGCAGCGCCGCGGCTACCGCGGCCATCGCGTTGGACACGTTGTGCTCACCGGGAATGACCAGCTCCGAAGTTGGCATGATCCGTCCGCCCGCCCCGGCGTCGGCCACTCCCCCGCCGGCGATGCCCAGCCGCGCAACTCCCGCCGAGACGATCCAACCGGCCTCGAGGCCCAACCCGCCGGGCTCCGGTCGGGCGCGACGGTACGTCACGGCGGGCGCAGTTCGAAGCGACGCGTAGTCCGAAACGATCGGGTCGTCGGCGTTGAGCACCAGGGCGCCGCTCGGGTCGACGAGCTCGGCCAGGCGGCGCTTGACCAGGCGGTAGGCCTCCAACGAGCCGTGGCGATCCAGGTGGTCGGCCGTGACGTTCGTGTAGACGGCGACCGTCGTACCCCGCGAGAGAGTGGGCATCTGAAGCTCGGACAGTTCGATGACGACGCGATGCTCAGCGGTAAGCTCCGTCAGCCGCTCGACGAGTGGGACGCCGATATTGCCGCCGAGGACGACCGGATGGGCAGGATCGGCCGCCAGCAGAGCAGCGATCAACGAAGACGTCGTGGTCTTGCCCTTCGTACCGGTCACGCCTATCGTCGGGCAGGGGCACATCCGCATGACCAGATCCGTTTCGCTGACCAGGGCCGGCGCGTTCGCCGGATCGGCGCGATGCGCGGCGACTACGACTTGCAGGGCTTTCCGCAGCCGTGGCTCCGCGGTTGGGAAGTCCGGGTTGATGCTCGGCGAAGTGGCGATCAGGTCGGCCCTGGCCCAGCTCGACGAGGGCTCGACGTCCGGCCCGAGACGCAACTCGACGGAGCGGCCGCCGAGCGATCCGATCCCCGCCGCCAGCTCGACGGCAGGCCTGCCGTCGTAGATCGTGACCCTGGCGCCGGCGTCGGCGAAGAACCGGGCCAGGGCAATGCCGCTGCGGGCGAGCCCGAGCACCGTCACCGCACGACCTTCGAGCGCGCCTTCTCGGACGCCCGCCACCGTCAGGCGATCCAGCTCGACGACTCGACCCGTCATGATCGGCCTAGTTCGGCTTCGGTATCGAGGCGACGAACAGCGTCACCCCGAGCATGCCCGCCAGGGCACCGACTATCCAGAAGCGCATCGTGATCTTCTCCTCGTCCCAGCCGCCCAGCTCGAAGTGGTGATGGAGGGGGGCCATTCGGAAGATCCGTTTGCCGCGGAGCTTGTAGCTGCCAACCTGAATCACGTCCGAGGCCACCTCGAGCACGAAGATGATTCCGATGAGCGGCAGGATCAGCACCTGGCCCGTGATCAGGGCGATGACGGCCAGCATGCCGCCGAGCGACAGCGCTCCCGAATCGCCCATGAACACCTGGGCCGGATGGACGTTGAACCATAAGAAGCCCATGAGCGCACCGACGGCAATGGCGTTGACCATGGCCAGGTTCGGCTGGAGGGGCTGGTTGAGCAGGGCGATGATAAGGAAGCTGATGAAGGCGAAGACGAGCGTGCCGCCGGCCAGGCCGTCGAGACCGTCGGTCAGGTTGACGCCGTTGCTGCAGCCCACGATCGCTATTACGGCGACCACGATGAAGAAGATCGCGCCCACCTCGACCGAATGATCGGTGAACGGGATCGGGAAAGTGTTGGTGAGGATGACGTTGCCGACGAACGGGACGCGGAAACCGTTGAAGCCGAAGTGGTTCTGGACGTAGATGGCGACCACAACGGCCACGATCAGCTGCCACAGGATCTTGTGGCGGCCGCGGATGCCGATACCGGTCCGGGCGTTGAGGTAGTCGTCTATCGCGCCCAGGGCCCCGACCAGCGCCAGCACGAAGAGCGGCGAATACGTCGACGCGTCGAAGGCGTCGAAGACGTAGGCCAGGATCAGGATGACGGCCACGATCAGGACGCCGCCCATGGTGGGCGTGCCCTGCTTCACCAGGTGCGTGCCCGGGCCGTCCTCGCGGATCTGCTTGCCCATGCCGAGCCAGCGCAGCAATCGCAGAAACGGCGGCATGAGGATGACCACGCAGGCGAAGGCGAGGAGCAGCCCCTGGATGAACTCCACTCCGTGCTCTTTCACCGAACCTCCTCACCGGCCCGGCGCGATCCACCCCGCAGCCCGGCACCGGCAGTCCAGCCCCCGCACGCCGCTGTCGCAGATTCCTGCATGACCGGGCATGCCGCCGCCGGCTGCGGCCGAAACGAGACGCCGAACCGGCGCCCGTCCAAACGACTCGAGCCGACGGCTACCTCGTCGACCGGTCTGGACGGACGTGCGTGTCGTCCGCTTCCGACTGCGGCACTCACGGCGGCGGTCATGGCGAGCGGCCCCGCTCCGGGCCGAGGCTCCCTATGGCGAGTGTCGGTCACTTCTCCAGTGTGGCACAGCCAACCGACTCCGGTGCGGGCTTGAACCTTCACCCCAGCGGGCTTGCTTTCTTGCCGCCGGGCGCCGTGGGTCCGCTCTTGTTGACCGGCAGTTGTTCGCTCACCGCCGCGTCCGTGGCGACCCGGCGGAACAGCTGGGTCGACTGCATCGGCATGTCCAGGACCCCCTGGGCCACGCGAGTGGGAGTCCCCTGGTAGATCACCACGCCGACGGCAAGGTCCGGGCTGTTGGTGCCGATCCAGCCGTAGAAGCTGTAGTTGTAGATGTTGTCCATCCAACCGCCCTTGCCCTTGTTGAGGGCCGGGTCCCAGATCTGGGCCGTGCCGGTCTTGCCGCCGACGTAGTAGCCGGGGATAAACGTGGCCTGGTCGTACGAAGGCACGGTGACGACCACGTGGCGCATCAGGTTCGTGAGCGAGGTGGACAGCGAGGGACTGATGATTCGGGCCGGGCCGGCGCTCACGGCCCCGCTGGCTGCCGCGGAAGCGGCCGCCGAAGCTGCGGCCACGGTCGTGGTCTTGGGCGTCACGACGTGCGGAGTCACCGCCAGTCCGCCGTTCTCCATGACGCAGTATGCCCGCATCATCTGGATCGGGGTCACGGCCACGCCCTGCCCGAACGACGCGTTCGCCAGGTCGATCTGAGCCCAGGGATGGGTGGCAGGATCGCGGACCCCGTACCCGCTGAATTCGTTCGCCAGGTCGATGCCGGTGGGCTGGCCGATACCGTACGACTGCCAGGTCTTGTAGAGCACCGCCGAAGACGCGGCCGTCGTCTTGCCGAGACGGAAGGCGACCTGCGACGCGCCGACGTTGCGCGACCAGGCGACGATGTCGGCGAAGGTCATCCAGCCCCTGGACTTCTTGTCGGCGTCGTCCACCTCCTGGTTACCGGGGAGCTTCAGGACGCCCGTGTCGTTGATCTTGGTCGTCAGGGCGGTCGTGCCGGACTGGAGCGCGGCCGAGGCGGTGAGCAGCTTGAACACTGAGCCTGGTTCGTAGACTTCACTTATCACGGGGTCCGAGAAGACGCTCGGATCCTGGGTTGCCACGACCGAGTACTGATTGGCGTCGTAAGACGGGTAGCTCGCCTCCGCCAGCACCGCGCCCGTCTTCGGGTCCATGACGATGGCCGACACGGTCTTGGCCTTGTCCGCCAGCCACGTGGCGAAGACTTCCTGCTCTACCTGCAGCTGCAGGCTGGCATCGATCGTGGTCTTGATGTCGACTCCTGGAGTGCCGGGGTCGATGACGTGCTCGCCGGCAGGTCCGGGCGTGCTCGGGTCCACCGCCATGATCTCGGGCTTGCCCGCGAGCTGGGCGTTGTATTGCTGCTCCAGCCCGTACTGGCCGTTGCCGCTGGCGTTGACGAAGCCCAGCAGCTGGGCCGCGAGCGAGGTATGCGGTGCGCCGCCCGCCTGGGGATAGACCCGGACCGGTGTCGGCTCGAGGGTGAGCGAGGCCATCCCGCCGTTGATCTGGGCGCTGGTGATGTCCCGGGCGATGTCCGAGTCGACGTTGGTTGCCAGCACGACGTAGTAGCCGGTGCCGGTCATGGTCTTGCGCAGAGCCGCTTCGGCGGTGGGGTCGAGGCCCAGGTAGTCGACCAGGGCGTCGGCATCGCGCTGGCGCTCGGTGGCCGAGATGTCGTGCAGATCCGCGACGATGCGGTAGCGGTAGATGGTCTCCGCCAGAACGACCGTGCCAGTTCGGTCATAGATCGTTCCTCGCAACGCCGGCAATGCCCGTTGTCCGTACGCAGGGTCGTTGGCGGCGGCAGTCGCCAGCTGCTCATGGGCGTTGATTTGCCAGTAAGCCAGGCGCGCCCCCATACCCGTCGAGAGAAGCACCAGGACGGCCAGGAGCAACAACAACCGGCGTCTGGAGTCGGTCCGGCCCAGCATGGGTTGGCCTGCTCAGCGGGCCGGGATGACGACCGGCGCGGGCAACTGGGAAAGGCCGTTGGCGATCGCCTGGCGGCGGATCGCCGATTCCCGGTCGAGCCGGTCGATGTCAAGCAGGTCCTGCTGACGCTGGTTCTGGAGCTGTCCGTATTGCTGGTTGAGCTGTTCCATGTCGTAGCCTGAAGCCGAAACTCGCACCGTCTGCACGAGCGAGAAGAAGCTCAACAGAAACGCGATCGCGATCACCCCGATGGCAATGCCGAAGAAGCGCGGTCGGCGGCGAGTGTGGAGAATCACCCGCGGCCGGCGGCGCGGGAGCGCCGGCGCCTGGGGGCGGAGGAGTTGACCCCCCAGGCGCCGGCGGGGAGAAAGGGCCGAGCGCGGGCGAGCGCCCTCGTAGACGGCCATCAGTCGATGCCCCGCGTGCCGAACCACTCGCCGGCGGACGCCTCGGTCAGGGCCCGGGCCTCCCAGCGATCGCCGGGCCCGGGCATTTCATTCTCGAGCGGCCAGCCGAGGGTTCCGATGGCGCGCTCGTGCAGTTCGTGTAGTTCGTGCTGACGGCGGCCGTACGTCCTGCGTCGGCTGGATTGGTGGCGCTTGCTCATCGGTTCCTCCTTCCCGGTCTGTCTATGCGGCTTGCGCGATGCGTTCGGCGCCGCGCAGGCGGGCACTGCGCGAGCGTGGATTGGCGGCGACTTCGTCGGCGCCGGGGGTGCGCGACTTGCCGAGAGAACGCAGGTTGGGTTGCCGCCCGCAGACGCAGATCGGCACTTCCGGCGGGCAGACGCAGCCTTTCTGCTGGGATGCGATAAAGCGCTTGACGATGCGGTCCTCGAGGGAGTGATAGCTCAGGACGACGAGCCGGCCGCCCGGACGGAGCAGTACCAGCGCCGCCGCCAGCCCGGCTTCGAGAGCCGCCATCTCGTCGTTGACCGCGATCCGGAGCGCCTGGAAGACGCGGGTGGCCGGGTGCGTCCGGCGCCGGCCCCTGGGCGAAGGCACAGCTCGCTCCACGAGGGCCGCGAGCTGTTCGGCCGTTTCGACCGGGGTGTGGCGCCTGGTCTCCACGACGGTCCGCGCTATGCGCCCGGAAAAGGGCTCTTCGCCGTAGCGGCGGAATAGAGCGGCCAGTTCGTCCTGGCCCAGGGTCGCCAGCAGTTCCGCGGCCGATTGGCCGCGGCTCGTGTCGAAGCGCATGTCGAGTCGGCCGCCGGCCCGGAAGCCGAAGCCTCGCTCTACGTCCACGAGCTGGTAGCTGGAAAGGCCCAGATCGAAGAACAGGCCGTCGACCTGGCCGAAACCGGCGTCCGGGGCTACGTCGGTGAGCAGTCCGAAGTTGACCTGGCGCAACACCACGCGGTCGCCGAAGCGCGCCAGTCGCAGTGCGCTTCTGGCGATGGCCGCCCCGTCGGCGTCCAATCCGAGGAGGCGGCCATCAGGATCGGAAGCCTCGAGGACCCGCTCGGCGTGGCCGGCTCCGCCGAGGGTGGCGTCGATCTGAAGGCTGCCAGGACGCACGGCGAGAGTCTCGAGGACCTCGCCCGCCATCACCGGCAGGTGCCCTACCTTCACTTCGGCGCCCCCCTCGGGAGAGCCGCCGGCAGCGCTGCCGCCGGTCATCTCTTCGAGCGGGTCCTTGAAGCTCACTGAAATCACCTAGATACTCAGGCCCGAGAGCCGGCTGGTCAGGGTCTCCGGTGTCAGGCTCTTCGAAGCCCAGACTGCCGGTGACCAGATGTCGACCCGCTCCCCTGCCCCCACGATTACGGCTTCGTCGCTCAGGCCGGCCCAATCTCGAATTGCCGCCGGCAGCACGACTCGGCCCTGGCTGTCGCTCTCCAGTTCAAACGCACTCGAAAACAGATGCCGGGCAACCGCCCTGGCGTCTTCGTTGGCGATCGGCTGCGAGGCGAACTTGGCGGCCAGATCCTCGAAGGCAGCCCTCGGAAATATCGCCGCGCAGCCTTCGACCCAGCGCACGACGACCGAGCCTTCTTCGAGTTGCAGGCGGAAGCGGGCCGGGATAGCCACCCGACCCTTCGCGTCCACCGAATGCCTGTACTCGCCGATGAACATCAGTCGATCGCTCGTCTACCGGTCCTGCCTGCCAATTGCCGCTGAAAGGGTTCGATGTGGCGAGCGGTGGCATTTACGACGCTTCGAGGCTGCCGGTTCACCACCCAGGCTCATGATAGGCCCGATTTCCTGTCCTATTCACCGCTAGCCGCCACATTTCCCCACCTGGCGGGATCATACACCCCCCTGCTCACCAGTCAACGGGCGTTGCACTATGCCGGTGCGCCCGTGGCGGGAGATCCGATGTAGACGCGGCGGCCCTCAACCGCGGGAATCCGGGCCGAATCCGCCCCGCGACTCGAACCGGTCCTCGGTGGCCCTGCCGAATCGAAAGACATCGCCATGGAGATGCCGGCGGGCGCCAGGACGGCCCGCGTCATCCTGGGAGCGACTTCACCGCCGACTGGATCGAGCGCCTCGTCGACATCGTCGGACTCGCGTCGACGTCGGCTCCCGAGAGGATGGAGCGGACGACGCGACCTCGACGGCACGGAACGGAATCGATCCGACTGGGCGGGACGGCGGCGGCCCGGGCTGTTCAGGGCGTCGCAGCGGGCAAGGAACCAGAGCGGCGGACCGCGCGTCAGAAGCTAGGATTGAGGCGTTCGCACACGGACAATGGAGGGGGCTGACATGTCGCTGGATTGCCGGAACGACGCGAACCACACCCGGCCGCACCTCGCCTGGCTTGCCGGAGCAGTGCTGATCGTCGGAATCTCGGTCTCCGGGTGCACCGGATCTGCCGCCGCCGTCGACCTCGCCACCTCGCAGGCCGCCAGGGCGGGCGGCTCCCCCGCCCAGGCCGCGGCTGCCGCGACCGCGATTACGGCCTTTGGCCTGGACCTCTTCAAGACCGACGCATACGCTCGGGGAAACGTCGTCTTCTCGCCAATCAGCATCGAGATCGCTCTGGCGATGGCCCGGGCGGGCGCCGTGGGCGAAACCGCCTCGCAGATGGACTCCGTGATGCACTCGGCGGCCGCTGCCGGCGACGGCAACGGCCTGAACTCGCTGGACCAGGCCCTGGCCGGGCTGTCCGGGCCGGTCCAGGTGAACGGCAAAGAGGAGCAGCTCGCCCTTCACGTCGCCAACGCCCCGTTCGGTCAGCGCGGCCTCGCGCTCGAGCAACCATTTCTGGATACCCTGGCGACGAGATACGGGGCGGGCCTCAGGCTCGTCGACTTCCGGGGCGACCCGATCGGCGCCACGAAGCTGATCAACGGCTGGATCGCCGACCAGACTGAGCAGCGCATTCCAAAGCTTCTCGACAACCTCGACGTCGCGACACGGCTGGTTCTGGTCAACGCCATCTACATGAAGGCACCGTGGGCCATGCCTTTCGACCGCGCCGGCACTTCCGACCAGCCGTTCGTGAGGCTCGACGCGTCGACGGTCGACGTGCCGACCATGGACGCCGGCATCGAAGGGAGCTACGCGGAAGGGTCGGGTTGGAAGGCCGCGGACGTTCCATATGCCGGCGGATCGCTTGCCATGACGATCGTCGTCCCGGACGACCTCGCGACTTTCCAGCAGAGCCTGACGGCGGACGCGTTCGCGCGGATCACCGCCGCTCTCAAGCAGCAGCACGTTCAAGTCGCGCTGCCGCGGTTCAAGACCGAGACCAGGACGGACCTCGCCTCGACCCTGACCGGCATGGGCATGCCTCTGGCCTTCGACGCCGCCCACGCCGACTTCTCGGGCATCACAACGCAGGAAGCCCTGTATATCTCCGAGGTCGCCCATCAGGCGACGATTTCCGTGGACGAGGTCGGCACCGAGGCGACGGCGGCGACGGCCGTGGTCATGGCCGCCGCCTCAACGATGCCTGGCGGCCCGACCGTTCAGGTCGACCGGCCATTCCTGTTCGCCATCCGCGATACTCGAAACGGCGCCGTACTGTTCCTCGGCCGGATCGTGGATCCGTCGGCCGCCTCATAGTCGCTGGGAGGCCCGGATGCGGATATTGGCAATTGAAAGACCGGTCGATGGCGCGGTCGAGAGCCAGTTCACGCCAGAGCTCGGGGCCGCAGAGGCCCGCCGGGCGTGGGAGCTGTATCAGGCCGGCGTGATCCGCGAGCTGTATTTCCACGCTGACGAGGCGACCGCGGTGCTCGTCCTGGAATGTACGGACATGGCCGAAGCGGACGCTGCGCTGGAGTCCCTGCCGATGGTCGCAGCCGGCATTATCGAGTTCGAGGTATTGCCGCTGCGAGCCTACCCCGGCTTCGCCAGGCTGTTCGAACCTACTTCTGACTAGGGACGCAGGGCAGAAGCGACACCGGGCCCGGGATGTACCGGCCGACCCATCCGGAAAGCTCGCACGAGAGGTCTTCGGCCAGCTTGGGGCTGGCGCCATTTCGCTCGAAGGACTCGCGGAAGCCAGCCACGATCTTGATCAGCTCGGCTCGCGCTGAGCCATTCCACTGGATCGCCGGGCAGACGCCACGGAGGTGGCAGTCCTCCTCCTGCGAGAAGTGGCGAACGGAGTAGTTGCCGAAGTCCCTGAGTGCTCTTTCAACACCGGATCGATCCTGACCGGCGTCGACCGCGGCGACGAGCGCGTCGGCTCGTTCGACCAGGGCCCGCCGCTGCGCATCCAGCAACGGCGCGCCGGTCTCCATGCTCGGCTGCCAACCGATCGACATACCAGGCTCCTTCGTTCGCTTTTACAGGGCCGGGCGTTCCCGGCCGCGTCGGGCGCCCGGTGACGGGGCGCACGCCTATGAAGCCCCAACGGGGCCGCGCGACAAAGTGCCATTGGGCCCGCGGAACAATGACCGCGCCGGTCCTGAAAGGCCCGACCGGGTAGGTCGCCGGGGCGCGACGGCGCTGCCGGCGCGGGTCCCTCGCCTGAAGGTCGGCGCCGCACCGAGCAGTGCTCGCCGGCTACGCGGCCTGGCGCGGTCGCCGCTCGTTCGAGCGAGGCAGATCCATTGGTTCGACGTGAGCCAGGTTCGAGCCGGAGTCGCCCAGCTTGAACCGTCCGGCGAGGGCCTCGAGCCCGGCGGCCATGTCCGCGAGCGTAGACGCCGAAGCGACTACCTCCTCGGCCTGCGCCGACATCTCTTCCGTGGCGGCGGAGACCTCCTCGGCCGAGGCGGAGTTCTCCTCGCTGATCGCCGCGATCGACTCGACCGCACGGGCAACCTGTTCGGCGCTGCCCGTCATCGATTCGGCCGCGGCATTCGTCTCCTGCGCAATGGCGGCGATCGCGTCGGACGCGGACACGAGCCCCGCGCTCGAAACCTGCATATCGTCCATAGACCTCACGATCCGGGCGACGGCCGCGTTGGACGACTGAACCGCCGAGGCGATCTCGTCAAGGGCCGCTCCGGACCTGGACGCGAGGCCCGCCCCCGACTCGACTTCGCGGGCACCGATCTGCATGGCCTTGACAGCTTCTTCGGTGCCCTTCTGGACCTCGGCGATGAGCGCCGCGATCTCCTTGGTGGCACGGGAGGAGCGTTCGGCCAGCTTGCGAACCTCGTCGGCGACGACGGCAAAGCCCTTGCCCTGTTCGCCGGCGCGGGCCGCCTCGATGGCCGCATTCAATGCCAGAAGATTCGTCTGCTCGGCGATGTCGTCGATCGTCTCGACGATGGCCCCGATCTGCTCGCCCTTGGCTCCGAGCTCGGTCACCTTGACGGCGGCGCCTTCGACGGCATCTTTGATCCGCGCCATCCCGTCGACCGTCTGGCGGACTGTGGCGGCTCCGTTGTTCGCCGCGTCTCCGGCGGCTGCGCCCAGCCCGTGGACGTCGGCCGATGCGCGCGACGCCGATCGAATAGAACGCGTCATCTGGTCGACCGCCACCGCCTGGGCTTCGACGCTGCGGGCCGTTTCAGCGGCCCCGCCCCGGACCGATTCGATCACGGACCGAAGGTCGTTGACGGCGTTGGAAGTGTCGGTCGCGGCTCGCGCCTGATCCGACGCCCCGATCGCCACCTGACCGATGGTGTGAGCAATCTGCTCCGAGCCGTGGCCGGACTGCATCGCGGCCTCGTTGACCTCGGCCGAAGTCCTCGACACGGCCTGGGCGGCGTCGTGGACTTCGCCCAGTGCCTCCGCCAGCGTTGTCCGCGCCGTCTCGTAGCTATCCATGGTGCTGTCGAGTCGTGCCAGCATCGAGTTCGTCGCAGCGGCCATCTGGCCGACTTCGTCGGAGCCGCAGTTCTCGATCGGCCGCGATCCATTACGGATCCGGACCGTCAGATCGCTGGCGGCGAAGGCCGCGAGGCCGGCCTCGAGGCTGGTCATGCCCTCTGCCGAGATCGACTGGAGCGTCCCTTCTACTGCCTTCAGGCTCTTCACTATGCGGCCGGAGAGAAATGCCGCCAGGAACAGGCCGATGGCGATCGCCAGCGCACAACCCCCGATCAGGAAAACGGGCACGATGCCCATGAGGTTGTTGGCATCCGCGGCGGCTCGATCGGTCGACGTCGCCACGGAGGCATCCAGCGCATCGAGATCAGAATCGAGCTTCGCGAAGGCTGCGGCCGGAAGTCCTGACTGCAGGGCATTCAGTTCGGCCGCATCTCCGGCCGTCTTGAGATTGGCCGTCGCAGAAACGTAGGCATCCCAATCCGCCTTCGCCGCGGTGTATTTCGCGGCCGCGTCCGGTGTAAGAGTGGCCGCCGCCAGGCTGTCGAAGGCCCGCTCGATTTCGCCCTTGTGCTGATCCATGGCCGTTGCCGCTTCCGACTTGCCGGACTCGAACGCAGACGCGACATAGGTGAACTGATCGCGGTTGAATTCCGCGGCCGCCAGATGCAGGTCGCCGACGGTGCGCGTGGCCGGCAAGTAGGTGCCGCCGACGGCGGCTACGTCGCCTCGCGCCGTATTTGCCACTACGGCCGCAATCGTCGCCGCAAGCCCGGTGCTCACCAGTACGATCGCAACAACGGCAATGAGCTTGACCCTGAGCGAGCGACGCATGGCTCCACCTTTCGCAGGCGACTGGCGCCACCGAGTCGGCGGCCGATCAGACTGGCACACGCCCGAGACGGCACGTATGACGGGACCGCGGGCTGACATCCGAGAGGACGACACGGCTCGCCGTCGGGTACACACTTAGGTGTCGGCGGGACGCACCACGGCTGAAACCGGCGCATCGAGCCCTGGCGTCATGTCATATCCGGCCGGCGCACCAGGGCCCCGCTTGAGCCCGGCGCAGTCGGATCGCGACTACCTGGTCGGCGGCGGGATCTTCAGCTGCTGACCCGGCGTGATCCCCGCGTTTGAGCCCGGGTTGAGCGTATATATGGCGTTGACGTCCACGCCGAAGAAACGGGCGATGCCTGCTACGTCGTCGGCCACGCTCGACCCGTTCTGGCCGGGACCTCTGACCGTGTATAGATAGCAGTTGGCCTGGCCCGTGCAGGGCGTCAGGAGATTCATCCTCGAAGCGGTCGCGCCCGGAGGCCAGGTCGCAGAAGCGACCGGCGTCGGACTGGGCGTCGCTTTGGCCGTCGGGCTCGGCAGCGGCGTTGCGTTCGGCGTTGCCGACGCGACCACGACGGGGCTGGCGGTGACAGCCGCGGAAGGCGCCGCCGAGTCCTGGACGCTGGCAACGGGCGTTGGCGACGACGTCGCCGCGGCGACCAACCCGTGCGACCCGCCGAGCGGCGGCAGACCGAACATCGCGGCGATCAGGATCCCGACGGCCAGCGTCACCAGCCCGAAGCCGACGACGTTGAGGATGGGAATGCCTCTGACTCGCCGTTCCTCGGCAACCGGCTGGGTCGGATTCTCATTGGCGAGGAGCGTTCCGCGGACGTAGCGCGGGCAGCTGACGTGGACTCGCTGAAGACACACCAGTTCTTGCTGGCGCAATGACAGCGGCAGCGGATCGCCGAAGGCGGCGCATCGATGTGTGGGTACGGCCGTCCGCTGAGCTTCGGTCAGCCGGCCGTCGGGACCCACGCTGCGCAGGAACTCGCATCGCGTCGGGCCGGCCGCGGCCGGAGACGTTTCGGACCATGGCCGGAACCGGGCAGCCGGATCGGCCGTGTCCGTGGGAGTGCCGGGCGGGGATGCATACCGACTTGCGGCCGTCGCCTGGTCGCCCTCGACAGTGCCGCCCCCGATGAGTTCGCTCGACGCGACCGTTCCGTCGACGGCGCGCGAATCATCCGGTGCGTCGAAGCCACGGGACACGCGCGCTCGCCCGAGCCTCATGTCCTGCTCGTCCGGCGGCATCCGCCCCGCTCGATCTTCCTGGCTACTAGAGTCTCCGCCTGACTCCACGTGGTCTCCTGGAGTTGTGTTTTGGCCCTGGACGTACGTGACGGGCGCCCGACGCCCGGCAGTCTAGTACCTTTCGATCCTTGCTGTCCCCTCGTCTGCGGTGCTAGCCTCCGCGCCTCCGGAGGTCACACCAGCCCCATGGCTCTGCCACAACGTGTAACCGAGTTAGAGCCGATCGCAGCGCCCGTCCACGCGCCGCGAATCCGCCGCTGCACGTTCAGGCGCCTGGGACGAATCTCTGCCGCCGGCGAGACGTGGTACGAGGCCACGTGCCTGTATCCCGACCGGCGCATGTCGCTGCCGCTGGGCGACCTGGAGTCGAGTGCGGAAATCTGCGCGGCCTGTACGGCGAACCACATCTTCCGTCCGGACGAGGACTGAGGCGCCGGCCCGCGGCTTCCGAGAACCGGGCCCGCGCCCTGTCTGTCCGAGAGCGGTCGCCGTTGGTCTGTTTCGTCGAGACCACTCGACCGGCTCGCGCGGGACCGGGCGGCAAAACCGCGCAGCGCAGCACCATCGGCGACAGGAGTGGCGGCGAGCCGGCCTGTAAGCCGAGTTCTGTACCGCGGCCGAAACCACGGCGACGATCATCCATCTCTGGCCGCCGGTTGCCCGACGGCTCAAGCGGCCGACCCGAGGACTGGGCAGCGCGACCTCTTCCGTCCGAACGCCCGGTTGCCCGAGCATCCGAACCGCGTCCTCCTATTTGGCCTTGCTCCGAGCAGAGTTTGCCGCGTTTCACTCCCCGACCCGGGCAAGCCCGAGCCGAGGCTACGTCTCTGTGGCACTGGTCCTCGCCTCGCGGCGGACGGGCGTTACCCGCTACCCTGCGCTGAGGAGCTCGGACTTTCCTCGAGGCTTCGACCCGAAGGTCCGGCCTCGCAATCGTCCAGCCGACTCGCCGAGCCGGGATTGTAGTCGAAGTGGACCGCTTGACCAACAACGACACTCTGCGCATAAGACGGGCGACCGTCGCCGATGCCCGGGCGATCGCCCAGATCAACGTCGCGGGCTGGCAGGCGGCATACCGCGGCATCATCCCCGACGACTTCCTGGACGGAATGCCCGTCGCCGCGCGCCAGGTCGCCCTGGAAACGAGGCTCCAGAGTGACGAAGGGGACGCGGCCCCGGCCTGGATCGCCGAACGGGGCGGCGTGGCGATCGGTTTCGTCTCCAGCGGCCCGCCGCGCGACGAGGACGTGCCACTCCCGGCCGCTGAGGTGTACGCCATCTACGTGCTGCCCGACGCCTGGCGGGGCGGCGCCGGAAGGGCCCTGCTGGCCACCGCCGTCGACGATTGGCTGGTTCGGGGCGCGACGACACTGACGCTATGGGTGCTCGAGGCCAACACGCCGGGCCGAGCCTTCTACGAGGCGATGGGCTGGACGCCGGACGGCCAGCGACAGGAGATCGACTTCGGCGGGTTCGAGAGAACGGAGATCCGCTACCGCCTGACGGCCTGACGGCCTGACAGCTGCCCATCCGTGGCGTCCGACGCTAGGATCATCCCGTTATGACGTCGCGCCGCCGCGCGCCTGTGCATCGAGGACAACAATGGCGAAGAAGTCGGGCGAGGCTTTTCGAGAACTGACGCGGATCAAGCCGGGCCAGAAGGTCGACCTGGCGAAGTTCGACTGCGGCGCGACCTTCGGCCGCGACAAGGCCGACGCCGAGCCCGCGCTGGCAGCCAATCTGGCGCGGTTGACGGATCTACAGGAACGTCTGTACGCCGAAGGCGAGCACGCCGTGCTCGTCGTCCTCCAGGGCATCGACGCAGCCGGAAAGGACGGCACGATCCGGATCATCGCCGGAGCTTTCAATCCTCAGGGCACGCCAGTCACGTCGTTCAAGGAGCCTACCCCGAAGGAACTTGCTCACGACTTTCTGTGGCGGGTTCACGCCGCGGTTCCGGGCAAGGGCGAGATCGGTATCTTCAATCGCAGCCATTACGAGCAGGTACTCATCGTCAGGGTCCACGATCTCGAGCCGGAGAAGAACTGGCGACGCCACTACGGCGAGATCCGCGATTGGGAGCGGATGCTCACGAGCGAAGGTGTGACGATCGTCAAGTTCTTCCTGGCAATCGACAAGGACGAGCAGCGCCGGCGCTTCCAGGATCGGGTCGACGATCCGACGAAGCGCTGGAAATTCGCCGAGGGCGATCTCGCCGAGCGAAAGCTCTGGGAAGACTACCGGGCCGCCTTCGAGGACATGTTGGCCGAGACGAGCACCGACTTCGCTCCCTGGCACCTGATCCCGGCGAATCGGAACTGGCTGCGGAACCTCGCCGTCAGCGAGATCCTTGCCGACGCCATCGAGGAACTCAAGCCTGAGTACCCCGAACCGGCGTCCGGCATCGAAGGTACGAAGGTCGTCTGACTCAGCCGGGCAGCTTCGACCGCCGGCGGTAGCGGCGCGGCCCGCCGAACATCTTGCGGTCGACTATCTTGGGCGAACGACCACCATGCGCGCCCCCCCGGCCTGGGCTCGGTCGATGGCCTCGTTGCAGAGCGCGTCGGCCTGCTTGTTTTGAGCCCGCGGCACATGCGTTGCGCTCCAGCGCGAGAAGTGCGCCAGGAGGGCTTTGACGTCGGCGTGGAGCGGGATCAGCTTGGCGTCCTTGACCCGCCAGCGGCCGTTGAGCTGCTCGACGATGAGCTTCGAGTCCAGCAGCATGTCGACCTCGCGCGCGCCGAGTTCGCCGGCGAGGGCGAGCGCCCGGACGACGCCCGTGTACTCGGCGACGTTGTTCGTCTGGACGCCCAGGTACTCGGAGATCGTGGCGATCGGGCGGCGCGTCGGGCCGTGCGCGCGCCCGGCCCGGCGGCGTCGATGAGCACCGCGCCGAGCGAGGCCGGCCCGGGGTTGCCCCGGGCGGCGCCGTCCGTGCGGATGATCAGCCGTTGAGGCCCGCGGCTCGGTTCAGCCGTCGACCACGGCCCGCGCGGCCGAGCCCGTCGGAGCGGGCGAGCTCGCCGATCCCGTCGCGCTGCCGGCTCGTCGCCCCAACGGAGTGCCAGAGCGATTCCCATCCCGGCTCAGGACGCTTCGACGCGGGGCTCAGCCTCGTCGCTCCACGATCGCCGAGGAGACCTCGAGGATCGCCCGGGTGATGTTGATGCCGCGCGGACAGGCGTCGACGCAGTTGAAGATCGTCCGGCAGCGCCAGACGCCGTTCTCGTCGGCGAGGATCTCGAGCCGCTCGTCCGCGCCTTCGTCGCGCGAGTCGAAGATGAAGCGATGGGCGTTGACGATCGCGGCCGGCCCGACGTACGCCGGGCTGGGCCCAGAACGACGGGCACGAGCTCGTGCACGCCGCGCACAGGATGCACTTGGTCGTGTCGTCGAAGCGGGCCCGTCTGCTCCGGCGCTCTGGCGCCGCTCGCGCTCCGGGCTCCGGCGTCGTCGTTGATCAGGAACGGCTTGACGCTGCGGTACTTGCCGAAGAAGCCGCTCCATGTCGACGACGAGGTCCTTCACGACGGGCAGGCCCGGCAGCGGCGCGACCGTGATCTTCTTGCCCAGCTGGTCGACGCGGATCTTGCAGGCCAGCCGGTTGCGGCCGTTGATGAGCATCGCGTCCGAGCCGCAGACGCCGTGCGCCGCAGGAGCGGCGGAAGCGTCAGCGTGCCGTCCTGCTCGGACTTGACCTTGTGGAGCAGGTCGAGGACGCGGTCCATCGGCTCGGCCTCGACCTGTACGACTCCCAGTGCGGCGGCGGGTCGCGCTCCGGGTCGTAGCGACAGGATGCGCAGACGTCGACTCTGCATGCAGCGATGCTTGCTCGGGGTCGTACGGAGGATCGCGCAGTGCGACTTCCATCGGCGCCTCAGTACGTCCGCGGCTTCGGCTCGAAGCGGGTGATCGTGACCGGCTTGTAGCGCGAGCGCCGGCCCGCTCGGCCCTTCGATACGCCAGCGTGTGGTGAGCAAGTTCGCGTCGTCGCGCTCAGGGAAGTCCTCGCGCGAATGCGCGCCGCGGCTCTCCGTCCGGGCCAGCGCCGCCGGCCACGGTGGTCTCGGCGCAGTCGAGCAGGTAGCCCAGCTCGCGCGCCTCGAGCAGGTCCGTGTTGAAGACGCGGCCCTTGTCGGCGATCGACGACGCTGGCCGTAGCGCTCCTTCAGCTCGCGGACCTTCGCCAGGGCGCCGTCAGGAGCTGTGCCGTCGCGGTAGACGCCGACGTCGTCCATCATCACGTCCTGCGAGCTCCTTGCGGATACCGGCCGCCGATCTCGCCGCGTCGAGCGCGGTCGCGGATCGCCTCGCAGCTCCGCGCGGACCGGCTCCTCCGACGTTCCGCGGACAGGCATCGGCAGATCCACGCCGCTTGACGTCGCGGGCCATCTGCCGGCCGGCCCGCCGCCCGAAGACCAGCAGGTCCACGAGCGAGTTCGTGCCCAGCCGGTTGGCGCCGTGGACGCTGACGCAGGCGCACTCGCCGGCGGCGTACAGCCCGGGCACGACCGTGTTCGTCTCGTCGCGCGACGACCTCGGGTCGAGACGTTCGGTCGGGATGCCGCCCATCGCGTAGTGCGCCGTGGGCTGGACCGGGACCGGCTCCGTGATCGGCTCGACGCCCTGGTAGATGCGCGCGAAGTCCGTGATGTCCGGCAGCTTCTCCTCGATGACCTTGCGGCCGAGATGCCGAACGTCGAGGTACACGTAGTCCTTGCCGCCGATCCCGCGCCCGGCGCGGATCTCCTGGTACATCGCGCGGCTGACCATGTCGCGCGGCGCAAGCTCCATCAGCTTCGGCGCGTAGCGCTCCATGAACCGCTCGCCGCCTGTCGTTGAGGAGAGTGCCGCCCTCGCCGCGCGCCGCCTCGGACAGCAGGATGCCGATGCCGACGATCCCGGTCGGGTGGAACTGGTAGAACTCCATGTCCTGCGATCGGGATGCCGTGCCGGTAGGCACAGCGCCACGCCGTCGCCGGTGAGCGACTGTGGGCGTTCGACGTGATCCGGAACATCCGCCCGAACCCGCCGGTGGCGAGCAGCACCGCTTTGGCGCGGAACGTGTGGAGCTCGCCGTCGGCGATGCCGGTAGGCCACCACGCCGGCGGCTCGGCCGCCCTTCGCCGGCTCGCCGCCCTCGAAGAGCAGGTCGACGACGTGGTACTCGTCGAAGAACTTGACGCCGTGCTTGATGCACTGCTGGTAGAGCGTCTGCAGGATCATGTGGCCGGTCCGGTCGGCCGCGAAGCAGGATCGCCGGACGGGCGCCTCGCCGTAGTTGCGGGTGTGGCCGCCGAACCGCCGCTGGTCGATCTTGCCTTCCGGCGTCCGGTTGAACGGCAGGCCCATGTGCTCGAGCTCGATGACGGTCTCGATGGCCTCGCGGGCCAGGATCTCGGCGGCGTCCTGGTCGACGAGGTAGTCGCCGCCCTTGACGGTGTCGAACATGTGCCACTCCCAGTGGTCCTCCTCCAGGTTGCCCAGCGCGGCGCAGACGCCGCCCTGGGCGGCGCCGGTGTGGGAGCGCGTGGGGTAGAGCTTGGTCAGGACTGCTGTGTTGACACCGGCCGGGCCAGCTCGAGCGCGGCCCAGAGGCCCGCTCCGCCGGCGCCGACGATCGATGCGCATCGAACGGGTAGTCCATCGGCTACGCCGGCCGCATGATCGGCGCGGCAGCGTCATCACGACGATCGGTGCCCATGACGAAGAGCACGATGGCCAGGAGCGTAGAGGCCCATCAAGGCGAGCGTCCGGCGTCCGCCCTTGAGTGTAGTCCGATCGTCACGGTGCGCATGCCCGAGGAAGGCGTGGAGCAGCACCATCATCAGGAGCAGCCAGTCGAAGGTTCGCCAGAAGATGCTGCTCCAGCGCTGGTCGATGAAGCCGCTGTTCTGCTGTGCCGGGTCGAACAGGAAGTGCAGGATGCTGAAATGCGGCAGCGCCAGCACGAACAGCGCGACGCCCGAGACAGCCGCATGCAGTACCAGGCGACGAGCTCGAAGCCGCCGCCCTGCGGTCGAGGCGCGGCCGGCGCGGGAATACAGGGCCATCTCGTCGCCTCCCTCTACAGCCCGAACGATGGGCTTGAGGATGATGATCGCGCGCCGGCAGCCCGACGACGACGAAGATCACCCAGTTCGGCGTACCAGAGCTGCTTGTGGTAGACGGTCAGTCGCGGGCCAGAAGTCCATGATGATGATCCGCAGGCCGTTGAGCGCGTGGTAGAGGAGCGCCGCGCCCAGCAGCGACCTCGCGCGATCCGGCCGGGCGGGCTGGCGTAGAACTTGAGGATGTCGTCGTAGACCTTGGGGTTGCCGCCGGACGAGGTAGATGTCGAAGACGTGGAGCAGGACGAAGGCCCAGATCGCGACGCCCGAGATCCGATGGAACGCCCAGGCCAGCATCCCCTCGGTGCCGCGATAGCGAAGAGCAGCATGCAGCCTCCCGAACCTTCGCCCGAAACCCCGGCGTGCGCCGAGGCCGGAGGCCGTCAGCGCTCGCGGCCGGTCAGGCCGACGGTCGCCTCCAGCTCGAGACGGGCGACGATCGCGTCGGCGAACTCGCTCGTCCCGGCAGTCCCGCCGAGGTCGTAGGTCACCGTGCGTGCCCTCGGCGATGACCGTCGCGCATGGCGGCCTCGACCCGCTCCGCGGCGGACTGGCTCGCCGAGGTGGCGGAGCATCAGGACGCCGCGACAGGATCAGCGCGGTCGGGTTGGCCTTGTTCTGGCCCGCGTACTTGGGCGCCGAGCCGTGGACCGGCTCGAAGACCGCGGCTTCCGTGCCGATGTTCGCGCCCGGGCGCGACGCCGAGGCCGCCGACGAGCCCGGCGCAGAGGTCGCTGACGATGTCGCCGTAGAGGTTCGGGCAGGACGAGCACGTCGTACAGCTCGGGCTTCTGGACGAGCTGCATGCACATGTTGTCGACGATGCGGTCCTCGAAGGCGACGCGGCCCTCGTACTCCGGCGGCGACCGTCCGGCAGCTCTCGAGGAACAGGCCGTCGGAGAGCTTCATGATGTTGGCCTTGTGGACGGCCGTGACCTTGCGGCGGCCGTTGGCGACGGCATACTCGAAGGCGAAGCGGGCGATCCGCTCGGAAGCCTCGCGGGTGATGATCTTGATGCTCTCCGCGGCGTCCGCGGCCGACCATGATGCTCGATGCCCGCGTACAGGTCTTCGGTGTTCTCGCGGACGATCACGAGGTCGACGTTCGTCGTAGCGCGTCTCGAGGCCCTTCGATCGAACGGACCGGCCGGACGTTGGCGTACAGGCCGAGCGCCTGGCGGAGCGCAACGTTGACGGAGCGGAAGCCCTCGCCGACCGGCGTCGTGATCGGGCCCTTGAGGGCGACCTTGTTGCGCCGGATCGAGTCGAGGACGTGACTCCGGCAGCGGCGTCCCGTCCTTCGCCATGACGGCCTCGCCGGCCTCGACGACCTCCCAATCGAACGTCGACGCCGGAGGCGTCGAGGACGCGCCGGGTCGCCTCGGCCAGCTCCGGGCCGATGCCGTCTCCGGGGATGAGCGTGATTCGGTTGGGCCATGGCGCGAATTCTAGCCGCATGCCGACGAGCGTTCGGCCGGAGCGCGGTCGTCGGTCGCGGCGACGGGCGGACCTGCCGGCCCGCCTGCAGCGAGCGGCCTGTGCCGACCGACGACCGGCACCCGCTCATCGCGTCCTGCTAGGATCACGCGGCCGACGTCGCCGGGGCTGCCGCGCGGTCGATCGTCGCCGTCGCCCATCCGGCTCGCGAGAATCGGGGAGCTGCAGCGCGTGAAGATCCAGGAAGCGGACGCGAAGTCGCTGCTTGCTGGCCCAGGGACTGCCCGTTCCGCCCTGGGAGGTCGCCCGGACGCCGGCCGAAGTGCGAGGCCGCGGCGCAGACGTTCTTCGACGCCGGGGCCGGCCGGGTCGTCATCAAGGCCCAGGTCCTCGTCGGCGGCCGGGGCAAGGCCGGCGGCGTGAAGCTCGCCGGGACCGCCGACGAGGCGCGAGGCGGTCGCGGCCGAAGATCCTGGGCATGGACATCAAGGGCATCACCGTCCGCAAGGTGCTCGTCGCGCCGGCGGCCGACATCGTCAAGGAGTACTACCTCGGCGCGATCCTCGACCGCGGCAGCCGCCGGATCACTGCTCATGGCCTCCGCGGAGGGCGGCGTCGAGATCGAGGAGGTCGCGCGCCAGAACCCCGAGGCGATCCACCGGACGATCTCGCCGACCCGCTAGCTCGGGCTGCTGGCACTTCCAGGCCCGCGCGCTCGGGCTCGCGATCGGCCTCGGCGACCCCTGCTCAGCGCCGTTCGTGGCCATCGCGCAGGGCCTGTTCGCCACGATGATGGCGAACGACGCGGATCTCGTCGAGATCAACCCGCTGGCGATCGTCGCGCGAAGCCGCGCGCCGACGGCTCGTCCGACCCAGCGCCTGGTCTGCCTCGACGCGAAGATCACGCTCGACGACTCGGCGCTGGGACGGCACCGGAGCCTCGAGGCGCTGCGCGACCTCGACGAGGAGGACCCGACCGACGCGCAGGCTCGAAAGCGCGGGCATCAACTTCATCAACCTCGACGGCACGATCGGCTGCATGGTCAACGGCGCCGGCCTGGCGATGACGACGATGGACCTCGTCAAGCGCGCCGGCGGCGAACCGGCCAACTTCCTCGACATCGGCGGCGGCGCGCGTGCACGAAACGCGTCGCCGGGGCGATGGCGCTGATCCTCGCCGATCCGAAGGTGAAGGCGATCCTGGTCAACATCTTCGGTGGCATCACCCGCGGCGACGAGGTCGCGCGCGGGTCTGATCGAGGCCCGGGCCGAACAGACGCGCGACGGTGCCGATGGTCGTCCGCATCGTCGGCACGAACGCGGCGGAGGCCGCTCGGCTGCTGCAAGGAAGCCCAGTTCGAGACGGCGACCTCGCTCGACGAAGCCGCCGCGAAGGCCGTCGCGATGTCGCAAGGGGGCGGCGACGTGAGCATCCTGGTCGGCCGCGACACTCGCCTCGTCGTCCAGGGCATCACCGGGCGCGAGGGCGAGTTCCACACGCGGGCCTCGATCGACTACGGCACGAAGGTCGTCGGCGGGTACGACGGCCGGGCAAGGGCGGCCAGACGGCGATCGACGGCACGGTCCCGATCTTCGACACCGTCGCCGACGCCGTCGCGGCAGACCGGCGCCAACACGTCCGTCATCTACATCCCGGCCAGCGGCGCCCCCGACGCGGTGCTCGAGGCCGTGGACGCGGGCATCGGCACGATCGTCTGCATCACCGAGGGCATCCCGGCGCTCGACATGATTCCCGTCGTCGAGGCGGTCCGACGCGCCGGCGCACGCTTGATCGGCCCAAACTGCCCCGGCCTGACGTCGCCGGGACGCGCCAAGGTCGGCATCATCCCGGCCGCCATCCACAAACCAGGTCGCGTCGGCGTGGTGTCTCGCTCGGGCACGCTGACGTACGAGGCGGTCCAGGCCATGACCGATGCTGGCCTGGGCCAGTCGACCTGCGTAGGGATCGGCGGCGACCCGATCATCGGAACCACGTTCCTGGACGTGCTCAAGCTATTCCGCGACGACCCCGAGACGGACGCCATCGTCATGATCGGCGAGATCGGCGGCTCGGCGGAGGAGGAAGCGGCCGCGTTCGCCGCGGAGCACTTGCGCGGCGTGCCGATGGCGGCGTTCATCGCCGGCCGCACCGCGCCTCCGGGTCGCCGCATGGGCCACGCCGGGGCGATCATCTCGGGCGGCTCGGGCACCGCGGCGGAGAAGATCGCGGCTCTCGAGGCGGCCGGGGTTCACGTGGCGGACTCCCCCACCCAGCTGCCGAGGCTGTTGCTGGAGGCCGGTTACCGAGCGTAGCGGCGTCTCACTACGCCAGCGAAGCGGCGGAGCCCCCGGCCGGCCGCTTACCCCGATGGTCCCTGGCTTGCCCACCCGGTCAGTGCGTCGTGCAGCTGCGACAGATCCGCGCCTTTGGCGGGGCTCGCCACAGGGCGATAGGCGGCTCATACTCGCTGGCGCATCGGTCTGCGGGCATCGCGCCGAGAAGTGGCCACGTCGGCGGAGCGGAGCTGGTTCGTGGGAGTCCTCATGGATCTGGTGGCGGGAGATGCCCGCGAGATACTCCTGGCGATCAGCGTCGACGATTGGGAGGGCCTGCGCGATCAGGCTCGATTTGCCGCGTACATCTCGCTCGGCGGAGGCATGGACCCGACCTGGCTGGATCTCTTCGCCGAAGCCGCCCGACACGCCACGGGTGGCAATTCCCCCGGATCGTTCAGCGATGCGGCCTGCCCGCTGGACAGTCACCTCCAGGTACGCCTGGCCGGACTCGGCGAGCGCACGATCGAGCGCGTCGATCCGCACTGGATAGACGATGTCGCCACGCTGCCCGAGAGCCGGCTCGACCGGATCGCGGCGCGCTGGATCGACCTGATCGACTGCGAGGAGTGCGACGTCGATCCCGAGGAAAAGCCGATGCTGCGCCAGCTGGCCGGCGGATATCGTGGATTTCTGCCGCCGCGCGCGCGGCGCCGAGGACGTGCTCCTCGCCTGGTCAATCTAGGGCCGGTGCGGTCAACGACCGGACGTGACGGGACTGGACGCCGAGTGGCCGTCCGCGGATCGGCTCGGTCCTCAGTATTCGAGCCTGGCCCAGGCCGGCCCTCCGGGCGCTTCGATGAGCTCGACCAGCACGCCGTGGCAGCTCTTCGGGTGGACGAATGCCACCGGACCCTCGCCGCCCTTGCGCGGAGCGGCGTCGATTAGGGTCAGACCTTTCGCAGCCAGGCTGTCCAGAGCGGCCTGGATGTCCGGGACCTCGAAGCAGACGTGGTGGAAGCCCTCGCCCTTGGACTCAAGGAAGCGGGCCGAGCCGGTCGTTCCGTCGGTCGGCTGCACCAGCTCGATCTTGGTCTCCCCCACCGTCAGGAAGCCGATCGTGACATGGTCGTAAGCCATGTCCATGACGGCCTCCACCTCGAGTCCGAGCTTGTCGCGGTACAGGCCCAGCGACGCCTCGAGGTCGCGGACGATTACGGCGACGTGGTGGATCCGGCCGATCCCGATGACATCGGGAAAGGGAGAACTGATCTGATTCATCGCTCTCCTGAGGCTATCGACGGTGACGCGGACCGGACAGGCGTTCGATGCGGTTGGCGATCTCGCCAGCCGGCGGACACGGTCCATATGTTACGAAACGAGCGATCCACCTCGCCAGAGCGCGCGTTCCTAGTGGTTGGACCTTGATTTCCAGACGCTGCCGCCATGGAGTCTGGCAGCTGCTCGCAGCTGTCAACTTGCGACGCTCCTCGGTGACCACGGAGGACGACAGACGGCTTTGTTCGACCGTCCGCTGACCCGGCCTGCCTTGACGCTGACAGCTGCCGGCAGCCTGTCGACCGCCCACCCTGGATCTCGGCCGTTACCGTCAGACCGTGATCAACTCCCGGTGTTCGCCCCACACGAGCCGGAGACGGTCGCAGACCTCTCCCACAGTGGCGTAGGCCTTGACGGCTTCGATCATCGGCGGCAGTAGATTCTCCTGGCCTCGAGCGCAGTCCTCCAGGCGATCCATCGCCGCCTTCCAGCCGGCGGCGTCACGCTCGGCGCGGACGCGGGTCACTCGCTCGCACTGTCGCCGTTCGCCTTCAGGGTCGATCTTTTGGAGCGACGGTGTCTGAGTCTCTTCGTCGCGGTACTTGTTTACTCCCACGACTACTTTGGCGCCGCTCTCCACGGCTTGTTGAACCTGGTAAGCGGCTTCCTGAATCTGGCGCTGCTGATAGCCGGCTTCGATAGCCGCGAGCGTCCCACCCAGCGCTTCGATCTCCTTGAGGTAGTCGTTTGCGGCGGCCTCAAGCTGGTTGGTCAGCGTCTCGACGTAGTAGCTGCCGGCGAGCGGGTCGGGGGTCTCCGTCACGCCCGATTCGAAGGCGAGGATCTGCTGAGTCCGCAGCGCCAGGCGAGCGGCCTCCGCGGTGGGCAGCGCCAGGGCCTCGTCGCGGGAGTTGGTGTGGAGGCTCTGGGCTCCGCCCAGAACCGCGGCCAGCGCCTGGACCGTGGTCCGGACGACGTTGTTGTCTATGGACTGGGCGGTAAGCGACGAGCCGGCGGTCTGAACGTGGAACCGGCAAGCCATGGATCGCGCGCTGGTGGCGGCAAAACGATCCTTGACGATCCGCGCCCACATCCGCCGCGCCGCCCGGAATTTGGCGACCTCCTCGAACAACTCGCTCCATGACGCGAAGAAGAAGCTGAGCCGGTCGGCGAAATCGTCGATGTCCAGGCCGCGGCTCAGCGCCGACTCGACGTAGGCGATCCCGTCGGCGAGGGTGAAGGCCAGTTCCTGTGCGGCCGTCGCGCCGGCTTCGCGCATGTGGTAGCCGCTGATGCTGATCGTGTTCCAGCGCGGCAGTTCTTTGGAACAGAACTCGAAGATGTCCGTGACCAGGCGCATGGAGGGCCGAGGCGGGAAGATGTAGGTACCGCGGGCGATGTACTCCTTGAGGATGTCGTTCTGGGTTGTGCCGCTGACCTGACCTCTCGCCACGCCCTGTTTTTCGGCAGCCGCGACATAGAGGGCCAGCAAGACTGCCGCGGAGGCATTGATGGTCATCGACGTGCTGACCGTGCCGAGCGGAAGCCCGTCCAGAAGAACCTCCATGTCGGCCAAGGAGCTAATAGGGACGCCGACGCGCCCGACCTCGCCCTCGGCCTGCGGGGCGTCCGAGTCGTAGCCCATCTGGGTGGGGAGATCGAATGCGACCGACAGCCCGGTCTGGCCCTGCTCCAGCAGGTAGCGGAATCGACGGTTCGTGTCCTCCGCCGTGGAGAACCCCGCGTACTGGCGCATGGTCCACAGGCGGCCCCGGTACATCGTCGGCTGCACACCACGGGTGTAGGGGTACTCGCCCGGCAGGCCGAGATCCCGCGTCTCATCAAAGCCGGCGAGATCTGCCGGAGTGTAAACGTCCTGGATGGCGAAGCCGGAAGTGGTCAGAAAGCGCTCCTGGCGCTCCGGCGAGCGAGATACGGCCTTCGCTCTGGTGCTGGCTCGCCAGCGATCCCGCCCGGGATCCCCTGCAGGACCACCCTTGAGCCCGCCTGGTTCTTGACTCTGATCGTCCGCCACTGACCGCTACCTCTCGGCTCTGCCCGATCGCTTCTTGCACGAGCGTGCGGGGATGATGGCACGGACTCGCCCCAACCTGCCAGTTCCATCTGCGAGGAGTGCCTGACGTCGCCCACGGGTATGCATCCTCGGGGAGTCTCGCTAGGGGCTTGCCCCTAAGGCGCCTTGTCTTTGCGTAAAGACACCCGGCGCCGCGATAGTCCCGGCTTCGAGTACTGCGGACGCAGTCATGCACACGGCCCGTTCGAGTAATGGGCAACGGCGCCACGATATCCACAGAATCGGTGAACAACTTGATGATTCTGTGGATAAGCCGGAAACGCCGGCCCGAGATCGTGCGGTAGCATCACATGGAAGTCGACCGCATTCCTGGGCCGTCGCCGCTTCGCTCGCCAATGGCAGCGAAACGTCGCCCGAGCCGGTTGTCCGCCACGAAATCGTTCGAGCGAGGTGAAGCCACGGTGGCAAATGTCATCGCGATAGCAAACCAGAAAGGTGGCGTCGGCAAGACGACCACTGCCATCAATCTGGCTGGCGCTCTCGCCGAGAGAAGCCTGCGAGTCCTGTGTGTCGACATGGACGCCCAGGCCAATCTGACCGTCGGGCTCGGAATCAACCTGGCAAACGTCGAGCAATCGATGGCGAACGTGCTGGGCGCACCTCACGTTCGACTGAAGGACATCGTCATCCCCAGCGCTACCAACGGGATCGATGTGGCTCCGGCGACGCTCGATCTGGCGTCGACCGAGGTCGATCTCCTGAGCGCCATCGGCCGCGAATACGCACTCGCCGAAGCCATCGACGAGTGGGCACAGGCCCATTACGACTACATCCTGATCGATTGCCCGCCGACGCTGGGCCTCCTGACGATCAACGGCCTGGTGGCCGCCAACGGCGTGATCATTCCGGTCCAGACTCAGTACTACGCCCTGAAGGGCCTCGCCGCGCTCGTGAAGGTCATCACTACGATCCGCTCCAAGCTCAACCGCGAGCTTGCGCGTGCTCGGTCTCCTGCCAACTTTCTACGATCCCCGAACGGTCCTGGGCCGGGAAATGCTCGACGAGATGCGCGAGCACGGCGAGAACCACGTCTTCGCCACGATCATCAGGAACGCGGTGAAGCTCGGAGAGGCGCCCCTGACGGGCCAGCCGATCACTGCCTACGCGACCGCTTCCGAGGCCGCGAACAACTACCGCGAGCTCGCCAGGGAGGTAATCGCGCTTGGCTAGGCCAGATTTCCGCGCCGCAGCCACTGCTCGCCTGAACGAAGAGCGCTCTCAGGGGCTATCCCAGAACGTCCTCAGTCTTCTGAACGCGGACGACAGCACGATCGTCCGGCCGGCGGCCGTTCGCAATATCCCCGTCGATCGGGTCGGTCCCAACCCGAACCAGCCGCGCCTGGCGATGGACAAGGCCGGACTGGACGATCTCGACCGCCTCGGTGCGTGAGCACGGTGTCCTTCAGCCGATCCTGGTTCGGCCCCAACCAAACGGACACTACCAGCTGGTCGCCGGCGAGCGACGCTGGCGGGCAGCCCAGGGAGCCGGCCTGGACGTCGTGCCGGCCCTCATCGAAGAAATCGATGATGAGACCGCGCTCGAGATCTCCGTCATCGAGAACCTTCAGCGCGAGGATCTATCGCCTCTCGACGAGGCCGACGATCTACGACAAGATGATCCGCCAGCACGGCTACAGCATCCGCAAGCTCGCCCAGAAGCTCGGCAAGGACAAGGGCTACCTGGAGAACCGGCTGCGGCTGGCCGACGCTCCCCAGGAGGTTCGTGACCTTGTGTCTGTGCGCAAAGACACCCTCTCTCACGCGTACGAGTTGATGAAGGTCGCCGACCCAAAGAAGCGCAAGCACCTGGCCGAGATGGTCGCCCGAGGAGAACTGTCGTTCGTCAAGCTCCGCGAGAAGATCGACGCCCCGCCGAGAGTCAATCGCGTCGCTGCCGGGCTTGCTCCCAAGGCGTCGCGGCGCGGAACTCTGGAAGACGCCATAGAAGCGGAGGCTGAGGCCATGTGGCTGGCCACCGGAGCCAAGAAACCGCTGACCGACGACTCTCTCATCGCGGTGCGGGCTCGCCTCACCGATGCCCTGGGCGACCTGATCGAGGTCCTGCAGTCCGAAGTGATGCGCAACATCGACGACACTGACCGCCAGAACCTGGCCAAGTACCTGATGATCGTCAGAGTGCGCCTGGAGAACGCCATCGGCCTCGTTCGAAGAGGTGCGGACAAGTAGCGGTCGAGTCGGTGGCTTCGGCGGACTCATCCGTACTCGGCCGAGTGACACCCGTTCGCCGCGGCGTCGCCCTGGTTCACTCTGCGGTGGCCTGACGGACTGCTATCGACTGCGTGGCGGTTTGCAGCGGTTGAGACTGGTTCGGTGTGATGCGGGCAGGTTCCGACTAGATATGGTTGCGTCAACAACTACCTGAGCCCACCGTCCGCGCGCTCAGACGTACACGATCTCGTCGAAACCCGAGACCAGGTACGAGATCAGCCGCTCCCTGGCATCGGGGAACTCGGCACGCAGGCCCGGCACGAGGAAGTGAAGGGAGATGGTCGGGACCATCAAGCGGTCCTCGCCATCGGTTCCCACGGTCTGTGGAGCTCCGCCGCCTCGTGCGAAGACACGCCGGAAGGCCTTCTCGTCCAGGCGGGTCGCCTTCCTGAAGTCCGCAACGACCCTGGGCAGGCCGCGTCGCTTCGCCACGTCCCTCAGGAACTCGGCCGTCCAGCTGTCGATCTGCTCGTCTGTCTGCTCGTGCAGCCGGTCCCGATACTCCGTCGGGTTCGCAGCCAAGCCTGTCGCGCCCACTTCTCCTCCTTCTGGATGTTGAGCGCAGTATCGCAGACCCGAAAGAGTCGTCTGAACCGGCGCATGCGCGGCTTGACCCTCGGATAATCGGTCGGGTGCCATTGCCCCGGCGCGGGCCCGCGGGCAGCTCGAACCGCTCCTGGACTAGTCGACCCGCGCGGTCGGTCGCTGACCGTCGGGCCAGTCGTTGAACAGCTCGGTCAGCCACCGCATGGCTCGCCTTGGCGGGGGCTGGTCGGGAAAGTCGGCCACCAGAAGCTCCAGCGCGGACTGCGCCCGTGCCGTCAGCGCGTTGACTTCCGCGGCCGTGGGCCGGCCGGCCGTCTCCGGCACGGCCGACATGGGGATGCCGACGCGGACGCGCACGACACGCCGAAACCCAAGCCAGCCGGTGCCGTTGATCGCCACCGGAACCAGCGGAACCCCGGATCGCATAGACAGGTAGGCCGGCCCACGGTTCAACGGCAGGATCGTGCCCTCGCCGACATGAATCCGGCCCTCGCCTGCGATCGCGACGACCGCCGACGCCACCAGCAGCGCATGGGCGCGCGCGGTCGCGGCCACGAGTCCGCGCTGCCCCGGCCTGTAAGGGATTACGACGCCGCCCCAGCGCATCCAACGGTTCCGAAACCCGCGCCGCATTTCCTCTTCTTTGGGACCGAAGAAGTACAGCCTGCGATTCTTCGGCACGACGGTGAAGACGTAGAACGGATCGGCCCAGTTCTGATGACTGAAGCACAGAACGCAGGGCCCGACGGGCAACCGCTCGGTCCCCTCGCAGCGGACCGCTGAGAACAACTTCGCGACGAGGCTCACCACCGCTCGCACCGAGCGGTAGCGGCGCAAAGACTGGTGCGGCGCCTGAGCGTCGATCCAGTCCGGTCTCGAGTTCCGAAGGCGCAGCGCGGGCGAGGCCTCCCGTCCCGACCCGGTGTGGTGAGTTGCCCTTGCCATACGCTGAGTATGCCAATGTGGCCTCGCCGATGCTGTCGGCTGGCCGTCGATCCGGTGGCGATTCCACTCCCGCACTCGAAACCGCGAGCAGCGAAGACCGTGGGCAGGCGCGCTAGACTGGGTTCGATCACCAGTTCCCGGTCCCCGGCGGGTCGACGGACGCGTCGGCGGTCATCGGGGTCGGCCCCTATTGACCCGTTCTCGGGCCTGAGTACGATTGTCCGCGTGTCCGAGAACGAGTGTTCCAGTTCTGCGAACAATCGTTCCATTTATGAGGACGATCGTTCTCATGTTTGAGAACGCCCCTCTCGTGGAGCTGGCGCTCGGACGATCGACGGTCCGACAGCGCATCCTTGCCCTGCTGATGGACGAGTCGGTGGGGCGGCTTCACCTCCGCGAGATCCAGCGCCGATCGGCGACCAGCCCGGGGACAGCCAGCCGGGAGCTGGCCAAGCTCGTCGCCGCGGGGCTCGTCGAACGCGAGGCCGAGGGTAACCAGGTCTACTTCCGAGCCTCCGACACGCCGTTCGCGGCGATGCTGAGAACGCTCCTGGTGGCGATGCCGGCCCCGGAATTCAAATCGCGGCCGGATCGCATGCCGCGACAGAAGCGGTCGCCGTCCGACGTACCGGCTGCGGCTAACCCTGATCTAGGCGGCGGCGCCGGCGAGACTCAACGGACGGACGGCGCACCGAGGCTGGTCGTGCCGGCACCGGCAGCATCGCCGAAGCCGATCGGCCCGGCCGGGACAAGGGATCGGGCCGTCGCGCCAGAATCCCCGGCAGGCCAGTCCGTGGACTCCGCCGGTTCTTCCGCAGCTTCGACGCTCTCCGGTAAGCTGGCCGGCACGGAACCGGCCGACCCGACGATCGCCGCGAAGGTAGAACGCGTGGTCGCCCTGGTCGCGGCAAGGTCGACCGCGCCATCGGCGCCACCGGACCCGCTCGGCCTGGAAGTGGCCGGGCGCCTGGCGTCCTCGATCCGTCACGCCTACGGCGACGCGCTCCGAGGCGTCTACCTCTTCGGCTCGCGCGCCGCCGGGGTGGCACCCGAGGACGCCGACGTGGAAACCATCGTCGTCCTGGACAGGGTCGAGCACTACGGCGCCGAGCTAGAGAAGACCAGCCACGTCTGCGCGGCGCTGTCGCGAGAACTAAACCTCGTCGTAAGCCGGATCTTCGTGTCAGAGGCGGTTTGGAACGGCGACGCGGACGGACGGGTCACTGCCATCCGCTCCGAGGCCGTGGCCGTATGACTCCGCGCGGCACACAACTCGTGGAGGGAGCGAACCAGGCCCTCGCCTCGGCTCAGCGAGAACTCGAAGCCAACGACCTCGAGACCGCGGCCGAGCGCGCTTGCGTCGCCATGCTCCGACTCGCCAAAGCCTGCCTCGACGTCGACGGGCTGGCCCCGGGACCAGCGCAGGCCGTCTGTTCCGCCTACGGCCAGCAGTTCGGCCAGACGGGTCGGATGTACTCGGCCTATTTCCGCTGGCTGCTCGACGCCGCGGACCTGCGCAAAGCGACCTCGATCGACATAGCCGCCCCAATCGACTACGAAGCCGTGTCCACCGTGGTGGAGCGAGCGGAGATATTCCGCGATGCCACCGTTCGTTTCGTCGCCCACAGTTCCGGGCAGTCGACTTGATCGACCCCGACGCCGGTCCGACCTCGGGCCCCGAGGTCCTCGACGAGGACCAGGCGAACCTTCTCGGAGCCGCGGCCACTCCCCTGCCCCGCCGGTGATGCCTGACGACCGCGCTCGCTGCTGGTGGCCCGACGGCTCGGCTATCGCCGACCCGCTGATGCTGGCCTACCACGACTCCGAATGGGGGCTGCAGGTCTCGAACGATCGCGACGTGTTCGAGAGGCTGGCTCTCGAAGGATTCCAGGCCGGACTTGCGTGGATCACGATCCTGCGCAAACGAGATGCCTTCAGGAGGGCGTTCGATGGCTTCGAACCGGCGCGGGTCGCCGCCTACGACGCCGCCGATCGCGCCCGACTCATGACGAACGCCGGCATCGTCCGGAACGGCGCCAAAATCGAGGCGACCATCGGCAACGCGGCCGCGCTCCTCGAGGTGATCGGGGAGTTCGGCGGCTTCGACGCCTATCTGGCTCGCCGGCTGCCGCGCCCCGCGCCGGTCCTACCGACCGGTGCGACCTGGTCGGACGTGCCCGCCAAAACGGCAGAATCGGAAGCGCTGTCGGCAGACCTCCGCCGTCGCGGCTTCCGTTTCGTGGGCCCGACCATCGTCTATGCCTTCATGCAAAGCGTCGGGCTGGTGGACGACCATCTCCCCACCTGCTTCCGCTACCGCGGCTGAGAAGCGGGGGCATTCGAGACTAGAGCTGGCTCAGGAGCGCCTCGATTGCGTTCTTGGGCATGCGTGTCCGATGTGAGACGTAGTTGGCGATTCGCGCCGGGTCGCAACCGCAACGAGAGAGGGCCCGTCGGTCCAGGCGCGGCCACAGGTCCATGGCGCGCGTCTGCGCGAGACACCAGTCCTGCAACCGAGGATTGGCCCGACGCACCCGCATGTCTATCTGACCAGAGACAACCATCAATCGCCTCCTGCCCGAGCCAGTTCGATGGGACTGCCCGACGCCGCGATTTTGGGGTCCGATGTGAGCGGCAAGCCTAAGCGTCGGACTTAGCGATTTCAACCCTTCTTCTCGGCAGGGTCGGATCCAACGAGGACCGCGGCCCGAACTCTGGCAGGTTGCGTCGAGCTCGGACAACCGAGCAGCGGCCGCCCGCCGGCGTGGACTACCCCCGACACAGACCGCCTGGTGAATTGTCGACGGCGGTCCTGCTAGGATCGGGTCATGGAACCGGAGGATTTGGGGGTCATCGAATACGACCTGTGGCGGTGGCACACGGAGGGCGAGTTCCCGAAAGACCAGCCACCCGAGCATGGCTACGTCCACATCGGCATGTTCGTAGCCTGGCTGATCGACCTCGACATGCTCGATCCGGATTGGGTGACGCGCACGGGAGTCGCAGCCTCCGTCGAGGCCATCCGTGATCGCCGCGGCTCTGTCTGCCTGCTGCGCGAATCGACTGAGGGAAGGCTGGCCAGCGACATGCTCACCGCCGAGGGACAGGGGTTCACGGGCGCGTACTACGCTCCGGAATACGGCTACGCACGTGACTGGCGGAAGGTCTTCGGGCGGAGAGCCGATCACTACGCGGTTCCTGATGACTGGGAATCCTACGAACACATCGGCCCGTTGATAGAGCGCAGATATCACGAGTGGATCGCGGCCGACCGCCCCGAACTGATGCCGCTGCCCCGGCTGCTGTCCGCGCTGCTGTCGTTCGTGAGGCCACGGGCCCACTGAGTCGCGGACGGGCCGCGCTCCGGAACCCATCGACAACGCGACCGACGGAGCTGCGAGCCAGAGGAAGGGGCGGCGACGCCTCCCAGTCAGCCATGCGCCGCCGCGTGACGCGCAGCATTGCACAACTCGCCGTCGCCTGCCGGGCGCGACGCAAATGGTCCAATTCTCCAGGAGAGTCCGCCGCCCGCCGCCGATTTGTGAGCGTGGTGGACGGTCGATCGACGACGCGAAGCGTCGATAATGCAGCCATGCCCGAACCGTCTCCACTCAAAGGCGTCCGCCCGACCCCGGCCGTCTCGCGGGCCACTTCTCCGCTTCCCGGCCTGTACCGAGTCGAGCACATCATGGGCACCGCCATCAGCCTCGACGTTCGCGACGCCGGGGTCAGTCCGGGCGCCCTCGAGAAGGCGTTCGAATACCTGCGGGGCGTGGACCTGCGTTTCAGCACGTACAAACCCGAAAGCGAAGTCAGCCGCCTGATACGTGGCGAGGTGAATGAGTCGGACTGCAGCCCGGAGCTGAGTGAGGTACTCCTGCTGTGCGAGGAAGTCAGGCGCACGACCGAGGGTTACTTCGACATTCGGGCGCACCGTCCGGACGGTCGGCCCGACCCGACGGGTCTGGTGAAGGGCTGGTCGCTCGAGAAGGCCGGCCGGATCCTGGAGGCGGCCGGCGCCTCCAACTACTGCATCAACGGCGGAGGGGACGTCGCCACCCGCGGGGAAGCGGCTCCCGGCCAGGCCTGGCGAGTGGGCATCCGGCACCCGCTCATCGCCGACAGGCTGGCCACCGTACTGGCGATCCGGGGCGGCGCAGTGGCGACATCGGGATCCTACGAGCGCGGGGACCACGTCCGCGATCCGTTCACGGGCCGGGCTCCGACGAGCGTCCTGAGTGTCACCGTAGCCGGCCCGGACCTGACGCTCGCCGACGCCTACGCCACTGCCGCGTTTGCGATGGGGCCGACCGGCCTGGCCTGGATCGCCGGCGTCGAGGGCTACGAAGGCTGCGCGATCACTGCCGATCGGGACGGCACGAACGGGCGGCTGGCATGGACGCCCGGCTTCGATCGCTACTTCGCCGACCGATGATCCGGCCGGACGGCCAGGCGCCCCTCAGGCTGTGCGGCGGGCGCGGTGCTCACTCGGCGGGACCCGTCTACCAAAGGAACGGGTACAACTTCAGCACGGTCTGATCGGCGATGGTGAGCAAGTAGCCCAACAGGATCAGCAGGCTCACGTTCAGGTGGAGCCGGATATTTGCCGCCATCGTGTCCATGAGCGCGTACGGGCTGTCGTAGAACTTGACCAGTCCGGCGTGGACTCTCATGGCCAGCGGGATGGCAAGCAACGCCAGAAGCGTGGGGAGAGGCAGGAGGTTGGCCACCACGCCCAGAACGACGACGGCGAACGAACCGGCGGCGGCCCCGTCGAAAACCCGGATCACGTCCCCCTTCGGCCAGCGCACGGGCAGCGTCCGCTTTCCGGCCGAGGCATCGCCGGCGCGATCGGGGATTTCGTTCACGTAGAGGATCATCGCCACGAGGAGCGCAACCGGGACCGAAACGACGAAGGCCTCCAGCGACAGGCCGCCGCGGGACTGGACCACATAGGCCCCGAGCACCATGATCGGCCCGAATCCGATGGCCGTCGAGATCTCCCCGACGCCCCGATAGACCAGCTTGAATGGCGGCATCGTGTAGGCGACGCTGATGAAGAAGCCGAGCAGGACAATGACCACGAGTTCAGGCGAGCCTCGCAGGATCAGCAGCAGTACGCCCAGTGCTCCGGCCACCGCATAGCAGCCCACGGCCAGCATCGACATCTCGCGAATGGTGACGAGAGCGTTCTGGAGGACGCGCGAACCACCACTGAACTTGGTGGGCGTTCGGTTGGCGCCGTCCGCGCCCGCAAGAGTGTCGAAGACGTCGTTGGCGACGTTGAGGCCCAGATGGACGGCGGCGGCGGCGAGCAACGTAATGAGGGCGGTGAGGAGATCGAACACACCGACCCGGGCTGCCACCGCCAGGCCGAGCAGGACCGGGGCAAAGGTGGCGCTAAGGAACGGCGCCCGAGTCGCGCGGAAAAGCAGCAAACCGGTGGACAGCTTGGGGCGGACCAGGAAGCCGCGCTCCGCCGAGAGGGCGTCGAAGTAGCCGCGCGCCTTGGGCAGGTTTCGTTCGTAGGCGACAGGCAACGGCAACTCGCTGTCGTCCCAGGCCCAGACCCGGGTCGGGTTGACCGCGAAGCGCGCCCGGGGCCTGGCCGAAGCGGCGCCCCACACCGTCACGTGGCGCCGCTCGTCGAAGCCGCCGTCGGGCAGCGCCCGAACGTGGCTGCCGGTGATGGCGACGGTGGTCCCGCCCGGAACGCGGAAGCCCGGCGGTTCCCCGAACCTGACTACGCCTTCCTTCGGCTTGACCTCTATCTCGACGTCCACGTTCACCGGATAGCCGTCTTCCGCCACCCAGCTCAGGACCGCCCTCGGGTATTCGGCCAGTTTGGCCAGCCCGTCGCGGATTGCCGTGGCCGGATCGGGCGGTGACACTTCCTCCGGCGGCACCTCCGGTACGTCCGGCGCATCGGCGATCTCGGCCGCTGACGGCGGCCGGTCGGCCTCTTCCCTTGAAGGCTTCCGAGCCGTGGTGGAGGCCGGCCCGACCTTCACGTGACGGACCGGCGCCCGAACGGCCGGATCCGCGGCGGACATGACCTCGTTTCGGACCTGGTCCGGACCGGGGGCGCCGGCAGCGGGGCCGACATCGCCGGGGCCCGTGGAGCCCACTCCGTCGGCTGCGGCAGGGTCCCGGGACCCGATCGAGTCGATGGCCCGTCGGAGCCCGGCCAGACCGAACCTCGGGCTCATCGCGCCACCTCCGCCGCGACCGTGGTCTGGGGCGCCTGATCCGTACGACCGTCCGGCCAGAACGAGGTTTGCCGAGGCGTCAGCTCTATCAGCACCCGTTCGAAGATGAGCGGAAAGCCGAGCCTGGCCTTGAGCAGACCCACCGTGGCAGTGTCTTTGCGTTTCCAATTCGGCAGGAGTCGTTCCCAGCCGGCGTGCGGATCGTCATCCGCAATGCGGGCGTCGCACTGGATGGTGACCTTGCCCGCGAATGTGCCAGTGGCGTCCGGGTTGGTGATCGAGAAACTCACCCGCGGGTTGGCCTTGATGTGCCCGATCTTGGTGCAGTCGAGAACGCTGGACGTCATGAAGATCCGATCCCCCCACAGGAGAGGCACCATCGGATACGTAATGGGGCTTCCATCGGGTCCGACGACAGTCAGCTCGCCGACGAGGGCGGCGTCGATCAAGCGAGCGACCGGATACGGCAGCGCGGGCAAATTGACCTCCAACGAACGGGACCCGAGGGTGGCCTCCGAATTGTACGGACCCCGCGCCACCCGACGGGCCGCGTCCACGATCGCAGAACGCGAGCCGATCCGTGGGCGCGGCGAGCGATGGCCGTCAGCGCGACCGATCTCGGTCGGGCGTGCCTCCGAACAGGCGGATCGACTCCGCTCCGGCTTCCTGCTGCTCTCGTGTTATGAGATGCCGCCGGTCTGCCGTGCTGTTGTGGGCGTACTCGGCCAGGGTCTTTTGCAGCGCCTCCAGACCTTTCAGTCGAGCCGCCGCGATCGCGGCCCAGCGACCCTGGACTTCGCGGGCTCCACCGGCCGCCGCGGCCCACAACGCGTAGAAATCGTCGAGGCATATCTCGCCCAGGCTCAGCGCGGCGGCCCACGAGCCATCGGCCGAGAGTCCGAGCAGGCGCCTGACGGCGGCGGCCGAGGCTTCGGTCGTGCGGGCGCAAACCGGACAGTGCGGATCCGAAAGCTCCCCCAACCCTCGCGCCTGGCTCGACGCGTCGGCGCTCGCCAGTCGCTTGAGGGTCGCCAGCCGCCGCCGCAATACCGCCTCCAGCAGGACCGTCGTGGCGAGCTGGCTGCTGGTCTGGAGCAGCTCCATCTTCGCCAGGCCGACCGAATGTGAACGGCAGAAACCGAGGCCCTTGTCCATCTGATCGCGAAGGCCCCGGTCGGTCGCGCCCTCTCGGGCAAGACCGCGCAGCGCCGCGAAGGTGGCCTCCTGGCGGGCGTCACAGATGGGACAGCGGCCCCGCTCCAGGGCTTCGGCCAGGCGGATCTCCTCGAAGTCGCGCGCGGGCAGCTTGACCGGCAGGGTCATGCGTCGCGCAGGGTCGCAGTTCGCGGGGCCGGAAAGTCGCTCATCGCGACAGTCTAGAGGCGTCGAAGAGCGAGAGACTCAACCTCGCCGCGACATCGCCGCGTAGGTGACGCCGAAGCCCAGGACGCACCACACGGCCAGAACCAGAAAGGCGCCCATCGGCAGCCCGAACTCGTTGGGCGCGATCGTGCCGCGAGTGACTTCTCCCATTGCCTGGATGGGCAGAATGCTGTGTATCGTCTCCAGCCAGCCCGGCAGCTTATCGGGCAGGAAGGTGAGCGGCGAGAACATGAAGACGAAGACCACGATGGCCTGGGTGATGATCACCGTCAGCATGTAGGGCAGCAGGGATGCGATGGCATAGCCGACGCAGGTCGCCGTCAGGGCGACCATCAGAACCGCCGGCACCACGAGGGGGCTGACCTGCAGGTCCAGGCCGAAACGCCAGGCCCCGACCAGTACGCCCAGAATGACCCCCGGAATGACGATCGCCAGCCAGACCGTCAGGTCTGCAACGAGGTATGCCAGCCTGGCCACCGGCAGCGAGCGCATGTAGGCCAGGCTGCCCTCGGCCTTCTGCTCGCCGATCGTCTGCGGCAGGGCCACGAGCCCCACCGAGACCATCGAGATCGCCGGCGCGCCGGTCGCGATCAGGTAGATCGACGTCCGATCGAGAGTTGGGAAGAGAAGCGGATAGCCGAGGACGATGCCCAGCGAGAAGAGGGTCTGCACCGCCATCATCAGCGGCAGGTAGTTCTTCTTGCGGAGCGCCTGCCAGGTCACCAGCAGCCAGTAGCTACGCAGCAGTCCCATCCAGCACCTCCTCCGGCTCCGCCGGCGCAGCATCGGCCCGGCCTACCAGGGCCACGTAGACGTCTTCCAGCGTCGCCGGGCCGAGCGTGAACTCCTCTACCGTGCCGGCCCTCTGCAACGATTCGGCCCAGGTCACGGCCTCGCCGGCGCCGTCCATCGGAACGGCCAGCATCATTCGATTGCCGACAGACACGGCCGAAAGCCCGAAAGGCGAGACCGGCACGGCCGGCTCGTCCGGGTCGAGCACGAGCTCGAGCCTCAAGGCCGCGCCCAGTCGGCCCTTGAGTTGCGCCGGAGTGCCTTCGGCGATCACCCGACCTTCATCGAGAATCGCGAGCCTGTCGACCGACCGTTCCGCCTCGATGACATTGTGGGTCACGAGCAGGACGGCCGCGCCGTGGTCGGCCAGCGTGCGGACCTGTCGCCACAGCAGGCGGCGGCGCACCGGATCGACGTCGTTGGTCGGCTCGTCGAGCATGACGACGCGGCCCGGGGTCACCGCGGCCATGGCGAACGCCACCAGCCGCTTCACTCCCCCGGAGAGCCTGGCCGAGTCGACGTCGAGCCACTCGCCAAGGTCGAGGGCGGCGACCAGGCGGTCCCGGCGGCGCTGGACGTCGCTCTTCGACGAGCCGCGAAGTTGGCCGAGGAGGTCGATCGCCTGGCGAGGCGTCAGGCCGTCGATCGGCACCTGCGCCTGAGCCTGGAACGAGCACAACTTCCTGGCGGTGTCGGGAGAGGCGATCATGTCGCGGCCATCGATACGGATCGAGCCGGACGTGGGGCGCAGCAGCCCGACGACTTGATTGACCAGGGTCGTCTTGCCGGCACCGTTGTGGCCGAGCAGGCCGAACACGTCGCCTTCCTCGATCCCGAGGCTGATGCCGTCGTTGGCCCTGGTCCCGCCGCGGTATACCTTGGTCAGTTCTTCGATCTCCAGCAACATCGTGGTCCTCTCCCTGCTCGGTTCCCGTGTCCCGGCCGCTGGGGCTCCGGGAGTGTCTGATTCAGGCAACAGATATCCGGGCGGGGGTCCGTGGGCGCTCCCGCTTGGGCCGGTTGGAATGTCGGCGGCGTGTGCCGCCGGGCTACTCGATGACTATGCGGACCTCGTCGCCGTGGTCCGAGACTTCCAGGATCGGGCCAGTCATGCCGGTCTGGATGGCCTCGATGATGCGTGAGCGGTGGTCCGGCGACAGGCCGGGCACCTGGTCGATGGCGAAACCCGCGGCCGCGAGCGGGATCTGCAGATTGATGACCTGCCGACCCTCCTCGGCCACGAAGATGCGGATCCTGCGGCCCGCCAGAGCCTCCTCGACGCTCCCGCGGCGGCGGTCCTGATCGCGGTTGCGGGATTGATTCGCCGGATCGTGCCGTGCGTCGGCCGTGGTGGCAGATCGCTCCTTCTCCTCGAGGATGGCCACGATCGGCGCCGCCTCTTCGGCACTTAGCTTGCCTTCCGAGACCAGCTTCAACAGGGCTTCGAGTTCGCCTGACATGGCTTACCTCCCCGCCCGCTCGAGGCGCTCTGCGGCTTCGTCGACGCCGATGTCGCCACGTTCCAGCGCCTGCAGGACAGCCAGCTCTTCCTCTTGCACCTCGTCCAGCTCGGCGTCGCCGGCTTCGTCGGGGTTCCAGGTCTCTTCGGTTTCCTGTGGCGCAGCCGCCTCCGCGCCGGTTTCTATCGGCCCTTCCGCCGGCGTCTCGGGCGTGACGCTCGATCCGCCCGCATTCGCCGGAGCCGGCGGCGCCTCCGGCGCGTTGGGAGCCACCACCGGATCGCTCGGCCTGGCGGCGAAGATCCTCAGGCTTCCCGACGTGGAGTTGGCTCGGAACAGGGCCGCGCCGTCGCCCACGACCGAACGCCAGAAGCCACGGCCGCCTTCCAGGCGATGCTCGACATGCGAGACGATCGAGCCGGAGATGGCCCTCAGTTCGGCCGTGACGCCGTTCGTGGGGGTCAGGTCCACGCTGCCGGAAATCGACTCCGTCCGATGATCACCCGCGGGATCGAGCTCGCCTACAATGGCGATGCTGCCGCTCGTCGAGGACAGGGCCAGGCCGTTGAACCGGTGCGCCCGAACCTTGATCCCGCCCGACACCGTGCTGGCCCGAACCCGAACGTCGCCGCCGTTGTCCAGCAAGATGGACCCGGACACGGAGCCCGCTTCCACGAGGCCGCCGAGGCTCCACAACCTCAAGTCGCCCGACAGCGTCCGGTACTTCTGATCGCCGACCAGGCCCTGTGCTTCGATCGAACCGCTCATCGTCTCGTATCGGACCCGGGTGCCCCAGGGCACGTCCATGGTGATGTCGGCGTTGACCCGTGCCCCGCCGAAGAGCCAGGCCAGACCCGTCGACAGGCGCCGCTCGGGCGTCTCCAGGTCCAGGGAACCGGGTCCGCGATCCACGATGACGCGTCCGGTCTCCAGGGCTCGCTCGGCGGCCAGCTGGTCCTCCGCCCGGATCCGGTAAGTGACAGTCAGGCGAGCCTCCTCGCCGTCGATGCCCCGGACTCGCAGCTTCCCGGTGATCGTCTTGACCGACACTCGCCCGTCGGATCCGATCCGGTGGCTGAGCGTTTCGGTGCGCTCCAGCGTTCCCATCTCCTACTCCTTCCGAGTGCGGAGGAGGACCGCCGCCTCGTCTGCCGTGATCTCGTGGCGCGCCAGCCTCTCGAGGACGTCGCGACGCAGCTCGGTCAGGTCGCCCGCCCGCCCCGAAGGCTCGTCGCCGTCATACCCGACCGCAGCACCTTCTGCCAGCCCCAGCGCCCGAACGAGCGCCTCTATCCGCGCCCGCACCGTCGGGTAAGAGACCTTCAGCTCTCGTTCCAGTTCCTTGGCGTTGCCGCGAGCCCGAAGGAAGCTCTCCAGCAAAGCCAGCTGCTCGCGGCTGAGACGACCGAAACGGCCGACGTTGAAATCGCCCTCGATCGCGGTGCCGCAGCCACGGCATTGGAGCCGGGTGATCGCCAGCTCGCTCGAGCAGACGGGACAGGTTGAGATGACGTCGCGTGCCATTCGGTTTGATGCCTCTTGTTCGAGCCGGCCACAGGCTTGCCAGTGGCCCGTTCCCGGCCATCCGGGAGACACTCTGCTCGCCGTTGTTGGCACTATGCCATGTCGGCTTTCTATTTGTCAATGTCAACATATCAATTTGTGATATGTCGGCTATGCAGCCGTCGTCGAGCCTGCGATTGGGAGCCGGGCCATGGTCGAGCGCGACCCGGACCCCTCCCCGCCCGTGGCCCTCACTGGGGATCGCCGTGTGGTCGACCGGGGAGCCATCTGGTCGGGGGGTATAGATTCGCGGTGTCGGGCCGAGCGCCCGACCCGCCTGGAGGCCCGATGGCTCGACGCATCTACAACTTCGAGAACCCCGACCGGTTCATCGCCGGCACTGTCGGCCAGCCCGGCAGCAGAACCTTCTATCTGCAGGCGCGTGACGGCGACCGGATCATGTCGGTGCAGCTGGAGAAGGTCCAGGTCACGCTCCTGGCCGAGCGTTTGACGCAGCTGCTTACGGAGGTCCGGGAGCGCGGGGCCAACGTTCCGCCGGAGCCCGAACCGACGGACGTGGACACCGCCCCTCTGGATGAGCCGATGAACGAGGTCTTCCGTGTCGGCTCGATGGCGATCGTCTGGGATGGCGAAGACGAGACGGTCGTAGTGGAGGCCCGGGCCCTGAGCGAGGACGCCGAGGAGGCCGAAGAGTCGCTCGACGTCGATGCGGACGATGACGACGAGTCGGACGTCGTCCGAGTTCACCTTGATCCACGCCGTGCGCTCGCCTTCGCCCAACGCGCCCTGGAAGTGGTTGCCGCCGGACGGCCGCCCTGCCCGTTCTGCGGTCAGCCCCTCAATCCGGAAGGCCACATCTGCGCCCGCCGAAACGGCTTCATGCACTGATCGATATGGCAGACCGCCGCCCGATGACCGAATGACCGACGACAGCCCAACTGGAGGTCGAGCGACAGCACGCTCCGCAGACACGCGCCGAAGCGCACCCGATGACGATGGCCGGACGGTTGCCGGGCTGACTCGCGCCGAGATGGAAGCGGCCGCGCTGGCCGGTCGACAGGTGGCCGGGCCTCTCGACAAGGCGACGGCGCTCCGGCTCCTGCGCGAGGGCGAGTTGACCGTCGTGGGTCGGTTGCTGACTGCATCGAATGCCACTTTCTTCTGCCTGGTCGCCGGACTCGGCGACAATTCCGGCGCCGAGATCGCCGCCAGCTGCGTATATAAGCCGATCCGGGGCGAGCGGCCGCTGTACGACTTCCCGGATGGAACCCTGGCCTGCCGCGAGGTCGGCGCCCACGCCGTGTCCGAGGCGAGTGGCTGGGACATCGTCCCGCCGACGGTCATGCGCAACGGGCCGTTCGGCGAGGGCATGGTCCAGCTGTGGGTGGAGATCGACGAGTCGGTGGACGTGGCCGAGCTGATCGACTCTGACAACGCGGCCTTGCGCCGGATCGCGGTCCTGGATGCGGTCCTAAACAATGCCGATCGCAAAGGCGGGCATCTCCTGCCACTCCCCGACGGCCGGATCCAGGGCGTCGACAACGGCTTGTGCTTCGCCGTCGAGCCCAAGCTCCGGACGGTGCTCTGGCGCTGGCGGGGAGACGCGTTGACACCCGCCGAGCGAGACGTGCTGAGCCGACTGCAGGACCGGCTGGCGGGTGATCTCGGCGAGGAGTTGCGGCCGCTGCTGGCGGCGGACGAACTGGCCGCCACTTCCCGCCGGATCGAAACGCTGCTGTCGCACGGCGTCCTGCCCCGCCCGGACCGCAACCGGCCGGCCGTTCCCTGGCCGCCATACTGAGCCCCCGTTCGGGTTCCGCCGATACCGCCGAAACGCCGCACGCGGGCGGGCCTGCTCCGGCACAATCGGGCCAGGAGGACGATCGGTGCTGAAGTACTTCGAAACGCGGACCCGCGTGGTCGCAGTCGTGGCGATCGGAGCCACCCTGGCGGCGTTGCTGCTCCGCTTGGGCGGAGCGCCGGGCGTGGCCATCTTCGCGGCTTCGGCTATCGGGCTGGCGGGTCTCGCGGCCATGGTCGGTGAGGGCACGGAGCAACTCGGCCATCGGCTCGGGTCGGGCGCGACGGGAGTACTCCAGTCGGCTCTCGGAAACCTCCCAGAGCTATTCATCGGCATCTTTGCCCTGCGAGCCGGCCTGGTGGAGGTCGTCCGATCGGCCCTCGTGGGATCGATACTCGCCAACACGCTGCTGGTCCTGGGGCTGGCATTCCTGGCCGGCGGGTTGCGGCACGGACCGCAGCGCTTTGGTGCCGATCAGACCAGGATGATGTCGACGCTGTTGATCCTGGCGGTGGCGGCCATGGCCATTCCGACGGTCGCGACCGCGCCCGGTGGTCCGGATCAGGGCCACGCCACGGAACTCTCCGTGGTCGTGTCCATCGTGCTCCTGAGTGTCTTCGTGGCCAGCGTCCCCTACTCCCTGGGGCATGGGCCGGGCGTCGGCAACACCGAGAGCTCCGTCCCCGCGAAGAACGCATGGCCTCTCGGCCTGGCGGTCGGAACGCTGGCGGCTTCGGCCGTCGGGGCCGTCTTCGTCTCGGATTGGTTCGTCGAGGCTCTCCGGCCGGCGATGATCACGATGGGCATGTCCGAGTCGTTCGCGGGCCTCGTCGTCGTCGCCATCGCCGGAAATGCAGTCGAGAACGTCGTTGGGGTTCAGGCCATGCTGCGCGACCAGGGCGATCTGGCGATCAGCCTGATTCTCAACTCCAGCCTTCAGGTGGCTCTGGCCCTTACTCCGGTGCTGGTGATCCTGAGCCTTCTTCTGGGCGGCGCGACGCTGACCCTGGTCCTCTCGCCGCTCCTGGTGGCCGCGCTCGCCCTGGCAACGCTGCTGGCGGCCCTGGTCGTGATCGACGGCGAGTCGAGCTGGCTGGAGGGCCTGGCGCTGGTCGGCCTGTACGTGATCATCGCCGCCAGCGTCTGGTGGGGCCAGCCGATCGCCTGAAGGCTGGTTGAAAGTCGCCGCGATCTGTAAACTTGGCTGGCTGCCACAAGACATCCAAGGACACGCCTCCGAGTGGATACAGCCACGCCTCTCGCAAACTCACGACGTCGCGCCGCGGGCAAGGGTGCCCGAGGGAGCATCGTGCGGCAGGTCATGCGCGTCGTGCCGACGCAATCGCAGGCTGACACTGTTGGCTGGTTCATCGCCTGGTTCTTGCTGGTCGCGATAGGCGTCCAGATCGTCGCCACGGTCGCGGACAACATGGGCTACCGGTTCTGGTGGGCCTACGACACGTACGCCTACTGGCTCGCGGCCCAGCACGTGCTCCAGGGCCAGCCGCTCTACGCGCCGGCCGAAATCTGGACCATGGGGGCGTACAAGTACCCGCCTTTGTTCGCCCAGGCCCTCTTGCCGATCGGCCTGCTGGACATAACGCTGGTGGACTGGGTCTGGCGGATTTCCGGCCTGCTCTGCCTGCGCTATTTGTCCGGCTCGTGGAAGCTGGCCGTCCTGGCGATCCTGCAGTGGCCGGTCATGGCGGAGCTCGGCTTCGGCAACGTCACGCTGCAACTCGGGGCGGTGGCGTTGTGGTCCTTCCGTGACAAGCGCGCGGTTTATCTGTTGCCCTGGTTCGCCGGAATGAAGTTCGGGCCTGCGCTGCTACTCCCCTACTTGTGGTTCACGCGGCCGGAGATGCGGCGACCGATCGTGATCGGCTGCGCCGTGTTCGCCGCGGCCTGCCTGGCCTCGTTCGTGGCGGCTCCCGGTCTGTGGTGGGACTACGCCGGAACGTTCGGCTGGGAGGCGTCCTCGCAGATGCAGTCGATGTTCGTCTACGCCATCGTGCCCGACCACGGCGGCCTCGACTTCGCCATTCGACTCGCCATCGCGTCGGCCGCGATCGTGGTGGCAATCCGCTGGCGTCTGGATTGGCTGGCCTTCATCGCCGCGACGGCGACGATGCCCATCTTCTCGCTGACGAGGCTGGCGGTTCTGGTGGCCCTGTGGCCGCTCTGGCTGCGCGGCGTCGTAGATCGATGGCGTCAGTCCGACGGCCCGTGGCAGCGCTGGCTGTCGGCGCCGCTGATCCACCTGGACATGCTCGCGCCGATGCCGGGCTCCGCGCCGGCCGGCCGTCCCGGGATCTAGGCCAACCCGCCTGGCCGGCTCGGAGCTTCGGGCGCCTCGCTTGACGCGGGTGCCGCGTCGGCCGGTCGAGCCTCGTCAACCGCCGACGGGCCATCCGACCCGGAGGTCTCTTCGGGCTGGTCGCCGGTCTCTTCCGGGTACAACTCGTGGAGGGTCACGTTCAGCGCGGCCGCGACCGGGACGCCGAGCAATCCGCCGAGAACGCCCCAGGTGCTGAGCCCGACCAGAACGGCCAGGATCGTGATGACCGGATGCAGATGGACCGCCCGGCCGATCACGAGCGGCATGATGACCTGATCTTCGATCTGGCGGACGACCAGGTAGACGATCAGGACGACGATCGTCGTGTCCGTGCCGTGAGTGGCGAAGGTCACGGTCCCCGCTAGCGCGGCTGCGATCAGCGGGCCCACGAGCGGGATGATCTCGAGGACGCCGCTCAGGATTCCCAGAGACAGCGCATAGGGAACGTGCAGCACCGGTCCCAGGATCAGATACATGACCACCGACACGAGGCCGATCAGCAGGATCTGGCCACGCAGCCATCGACCCAGGACGACGTGAATGCGATGGGCGATGCGGAGCGCGTCGTCACGCTGCTCCCGGTCAAGGAAGCGCAGCGCGAACTGCCCGAAGCGATGGCCGTCGAGCAGCAGGTAGAACGTGATGATGAGGCACAGGATGAACTGAAGACCGATGTCGACCGCGCGCTCGGCGGCCAGCACCGCGCTCGACGGGGTGCTGAACGTTCCCAGGAACGCCTGACGGATCTGGATCGACAGGGCTTCGGTATTGAGGACGTTGCCGGCGACGACGACCTGGTTGCCCAGGAGCTTGTGCAGGGCGGAGCTGATCGGGTCCCGGCCGCCGGAAGTCAGGTCGGTGAGTTCCTGGCCGGCCTTCTGAGCCGCCAGGACGGCGAAGACGACCACGATGGCGAGGACGACGAGATAGCCGAGGCCGACGACCGCAACCCGCGGCAGGCGGGTCCGCGTCTGAACTGCAGAGATCACCGGAGAGAAGGCGTAGGCGACCACAGCGGCAACGACGAATGGCCCGATGATGCCGCGCGCCAGCCAGAGAACGACCACGATCGCGGCGGCGAGCACCAGCAGCCGGACCGATTGGTCGGACCAGGCGATGCCCAGACGCTCGGGTGGTTCGACCGATGTCCGCCGGAAAGGCCGCCCGTTCCTCGCCATCGCGAACCTCCTGGTCTTTTCGTGAGTCATCATTTCTGAAGCCTGGCTGAGTCGGGTCTCGCCGGACCCGAGCTCGCCGGCGGCCGTGCGCCTGCCCGGCGGGCAGGTAATACTAGATACCGTCTCCAATTCGAAGCGAGGGGAACCGTGACAGGATCTGCGACGCTGGCGCTGTCTACCAGGGATCTGAAGAAGAACTACGGCCGTCAGGTCGCCCTCGCCGGCCTCAATCTCGAAGTGCCGGACGGCGTCGTCTACGGCTTTCTCGGGCCCAACGGCGCGGGTAAGACGACCACGATGAGGCTGCTCACGGGCCTCATTCGGGCCGACTCGGGCTCGATCTCATTGCTCGGTCAGCCATTCGACGGCTCGCAGCGACACCTGCTGCACGACGTCGGGGCCCTGATCGAGTCGCCCTCGCTCTATCCGCACCTTTCGGCGCGCGACAACCTGATCGTCCTAGGAGCTACAGGGCGGCGGGTGACCAGGGCGCGGGTCGAGGAACTCCTCGATCTGGTCGGGCTGCGCGAACGTGCCGGAGACCGCGTCTCGCGCTACTCGATGGGCATGAAGCAGCGCCTCGGGATCGCCGTGGCGATGCTCAACGACCCGAAGCTGCTCCTGCTCGACGAACCGGCCAACGGCCTGGACCCGAGCGGCATCGTCGGTCTGCGGGACACGCTCAAGGCCCTGGCTGCGAGCGGCAAGACCGTATTCATCTCCAGCCACATCCTTCCGGAGATCCAGCAGCTGGCGGACATCGTCGGAATCGTGGCCGCCGGGCGGCTGGTCACTCAGGGCCCGCTCGAAGAGCTGCTGACCAGCCAGGCGTTGGTGCGGGTGAAGGTCCAGCCGGAAGAGCTGGCCGCGGCCACCGGGGTGCTGGTCAGGGTCGCCGGAGAAAGCCGTGTCGAGACCACGGATCCGCAGGCAGCCTGGCTGACGGCCCGCATCGCCGCCGATCGCGCCGCGGAGGTCAACCGCGCCCTGGCCGACGCCGGGATCTACGCGTCGGGGCTGGAAGGCGGCAGCGACCTCGAATCGCTCTTCCTGCAGCTGACCGCTCCGGCCGCGCCACCGCCTTCGGAACCAAGACCCGGCGCAATCCCCGGCTGGAACAGCGGAGTCGTCGCATGATCCTCGCCATTTCCGGCATACGCAAGTTCTGGACGCGGTCCGCCACGATCGTTTCCCTCGTCATCGCCGTGGCCCTGGTGGTCCTCGAGTTCGTGGCCGTCGGCGCCGCCTATCGGGGCGCCAACGGCACCGAAACCGCCGGGCTCGACAAGACCACGGTTACGTGGCTTCTGACGTTTCCGGGGGCATTCGACTCGATCCTGGCCATCGTGTTCGAGTTTCTGGCCATCGTCGGCCTGATCTATGTCGCCACCGCCTCGGGATCCGAGTGGACCTGGGGCACACTCAAAGTGGCCGTGGCCCGTGGCCAGTCACGCTGGCAGTACACCATCGCCACTTTCGCGTCGCTGGCGATCATCCTGCTGATCGGCATGGTGATCACGTACGCCGCAGGGATCCTGGCAGTCGTGATCGGCAGTTCGATTGCCGGACTGCCGCTGGGCAACCCGGCGGACCCGGCTCAACTGGGACCGGCCCTGGTGAAGCTCGTGCGTTGTGGCGTGGGCCTGGTCACGCTGGCGTCCGTCGGCTTTGCCGTGGCCATGATCGCCAAGAACCAGATGGCCGGCATCGGGACGATCATCGTCTACTTCGTCGCCTCGATCCTCTCTCAAGCGCTCCTGCCCGACGTCATCAAGGAGGCGCTCAAGTACCAGCCGTTCAACATCAGCAGCGACGCGATCGGCCTCCAGGGACCGCCCGGTACCGCTCCGGCAACGACCGCAGTTGACGCGAACGTGGCCCTTCTCATCACCGTCGCCTGGCTGATCGGGTGTCTGGCCGTGGCGGCCTTCGCGGTCGAGCGGACCGAAATCACGAACTGACCCCTCGATCGTGGGCGGCCGAGTGCGAGGCCAGACGACCGAGGCCCGGCCGATGACCCGGCCCGGCCGATGACCCGGCCGTTTGCCGCGGCCCGTGGTCCAAAGAGAGGCTGTTTGATCCGTCACGCCCGGCGGTGGCTACGCTGATCGGCGAGATGAGCCTCGAGCAGTACAAGCGAAAGCGTGACTTCGCCAGGACGCCCGAGCCCAGCGGCGACGCGCCGGCCAATCTGAGCGCGACCGGTGCTTCGACGTCGGCCACCGGGGTCGCGGCCCCTGCCGTCGGGCTCGCCGGTGGTCGCTTCGTCGTCCAGCGCCACCGAGCAAGAAACCTTCACTACGACTTCAGGCTCGAGATCGACGGCGTGCTCGTCAGCTGGGCCGTGCCGAAAGGACCGACCCTGGACTCGGCCGTCCGAAGGGGCGCATACAAGGTCGAGGATCACCCGCTCGACTACTTCGACTTCGAAGGCACAATTCCAGGCCGGCAGTACGGGGCCGGCGACGTCATCGTCTGGGATTGGGGCCGCTTCGTAGCCGAGGCCAGCGACGACGCCGGCCGCTCCGTGGCCGAGGGCGAGCTGAAGTTCGAGCTCTACGGAGAGAAGCTGCGGGGCCGTTTCACGATCGTCCGGACTCGCGGCGGCCCGGGTCGCCACGGTACGGGCCCGGCGGGCAGCCCGGCCGCAACCGACCACTCCGAGCGAGAGGAGTGGCTGCTGATCAAGAAGCGGGACGCCTCCGCAGTGCCCGGTTGGGACGCCGAAGCGCAGCCGCTGTCGGTCAAGACGGGCCGAACCAACGACGAGGTGGCGGCCGGCGTGCCGCCTGCGGCGCCACCCAACGCCCCTCCCGCGACTCATTCGGCCGCGCCTTCCGCGGCATGGTCCGCGGCGGCCGATCCGGCGGTCCCGGGGTCGCTGCCCAACCCGCTTCGGCCGGACGCGCCGCTGTCCCCCGCTGACGTCGCCGGCGTTCGATCGGCCCCGATGCCCGACTTCGTCGAGCCGATGAAGGCGACGCTGACCGATCGCCCGTTCAGCGACCCAGCCTGGCTGTTCGAACTCAAGTGGGACGGCTATCGGGTTCAAGCGCACGTCCGGGGAGATAAGGCGGCCTTCTTCACCCGGCGCGGCCAGAACGCCGTGGCCTACTTCCCGGAACTGGCCGGGCCGCCGACCTGGCTGGCCGCCGGCGAGGCCATCGTCGATGGGGAGGTCGTGGCGCTCAATGCCGCCGGCGAGCCCGACTTCCACCTGCTCCAGGGCTGGCGCGCCAACGCGCGCGAGCGTGCCGGGAAAGCGACGATTGCCCGCACAACAGGGCCGACGGCCGCGGCGAGCGACCCTTCGGACGGCGACACGGGGACGCTCGCCTACCAGGTCTTCGACCTTCTCTACGTCGACGGTTACTCGCTCATGGACGTTCCCCTCCGAGATCGCAAGCGGTTGCTCCGCTCAGTGGTCCGTGACGGCCCGACCGTCAGATACGCCGGCCATGTCGAGGGCGAGGGCGAGGCGTTCTATGCCGCCGTGGCCGAGCGCGGCCTGGAAGGGATCGTCGCCAAGCTCCGTCACAGCCGCTACGAACCGGGCCGCAGATCGCCGGCCTGGCTCAAGATCAAGCGCCGCCATGAGCAGGAGTTCGTAGTCGGCGGCTGGACTCCCCGCAGCAGCTCCGAGTCGGATCTCGGGGCGCTCGCCCTGGGCGTGTACGAACATGGCGTCCTGAGATCGGTCGGCAAGGTGGGAACCGGCTTCGACGGCCCGGAGCGGAGCCGCCTGCTGGAGCTGATGTCACCGCTCGCCCGGCCGCAATCGCCGTTCCGGCCCGCGCCGCGGGAAGCCGGCATGCGCTGGATCGAGCCGCGCCTCGTTGCTCGCGTCGAGTTCGCCGAATGGCCGGCCGGCGGCGCGCTCCGGGCCCCGTCCTACAAGGGCCTGGATCTCGACGTCGATCCGACGTCGATCGGCCGGGAGACGGCCAGCCCGGCCGACCGAGCGCGCCGGGCCGCGCGATCGATCGAGCCCGGCGACCTAGAGCCGGGCGGCGGCGCAGAACAGAGGCGCGCCGAAAGAGCGGGCACCGCAATGACGGGCAGACAGCCGCCGGCCGGAGGAGTGGCCGTCGACGCCGTTCGGAGCGCGCCGCCAACCCCGGCAACCCCCAGCCCGGCCAGCGGAGCGTCGGACGGCGAGCTGGCCGCGCTCGATGCGCTTCCGGCGGTCGGGGGCAAATGGCAGGTCGGCGGTCGGGAACTCAAGCTCAGCAACCTGGACAAGCTCATATGGCCGGCCGACTCGATCACCAAGCGCGACCTGATCCGCTACTACACCTCTATTGCGCCGTTCGCGATCCCGTACCTGAGGGGCCGGGCCCTCACGGTGATGCGCCATCCCAACGGCATCGACCGGCCCGGGTTCTGGCAGAAGCAGCTACCGGGCCACACCCCGGAATGGGTAGCGCGCTGGTCGAGGGAGTCCGTGTCCGCCGAGGAAATCCGCGATTACGCTGTCGTCGAGGAAGTCGCGACTCTCGCCTGGATGGCCAATGAAGCTGCCATCGATCTCCACCCCTCCACCTATCGGATCGATGCGCCGGACCGGCCGACCTGGGCCCTGATCGACATCGACCCCGGTGAGCGGACCAGCTGGGACGAAGTCCTGCTGATGGCCCGGCTGTATCGAGCCGCCCTCGAGCACCTGGGCGTGACCGGCTTCCCGAAAGTCAGCGGCCAGCGCGGCATCCAGGTCTGGATCCCGATCCGGCCCGCCTACACGTTCGATCAGACGCGGGATTGGGTCGGCGGAGTATCCCGGGCCGTCGGCGCGATGGTGCCGGAACTGGTCAGCTGGGAGTGGGAGAAGTCCCGGCGGAGCGGTCTGGCCCGACTCGACTACACCCAGAATGCCTGGAACAAGACACTCGTCGCGCCGTACGCGGTCCGACCCGTAGCCGGCGGTGCGGTTTCAGCGCCCGTTGCCTGGGACGAGCTGGACGATCCGGCCCTCCGTCCGAACAGCTGGACGATCCGCACCATCTTCGAGCGACTCGCCGCCGTCGGTGACCTTTTCGAGCCCTCGGCCGGCCTGGAGCAGGAGCTGCCGGCGCTGTAGCGGTCGCTCGGTCCGAGGCCGTCGCCCGCCGGGCCCGATTGCCGGCCGGGCCGCCGCGACGGCGGGCGAATGGTACGCTCAGGCGGATGGATCGAAGCCAACGCAACCTAGAACGGGCGGACGCGACCGACGCCGAAGCCGTGGCGACCGCGCCTTCTACGACCGAGTCGGCGAGTGCGGGGCCCGCCGGCGACGAGCCGTCGGCGTCACCCGGCGGCATCGTCGGGCACCTCCAGAGCGTCGCCGAGCCGGTCGCCAGCGCCGTCGGCGGAGCTATCGAGTCGGTCATCGAGGCGGCCAGCCAGGCCTGGTCAATTCGCGAGGGACCGGTGGTGCGCCGGTTGCGCCGCATGGCCAGGGAGCCGCTCGCCAACGTCTACGAGCTGTACCCGGAGGCACGGCTGGCTTCGCCGCACGAACTGGGCATGCGTTTCGTGCCGGTCGAGGACATCCGCGGCACGGCCGTGGCCGGTGCCGCTCAGCGCGGCGGCGACTTCCTGCCGCTCAAGCCGTTCCGCGGCGAGAACTGGGAGGGGCGCTGGCGGCGGCTTCAGGAAGCCCACGATCGCCTGCAGCCGCTGCCACCCGTGGACCTGATCAAATACGACGGCGACTACTGGGTCGTCGACGGCCACAACCGAGTGGCCCTGACTCTGTACGCCAACGGCGTGGGCCTCGACGCCATGGTGACCGAGCTCGTCGCTCTCGATGGACACACCAGCGAGCGGCCGAGGAACCTGCTCTCATACCTGGGCGAGGCCGGCGAGCTGAGGGCCGCGGCCCAGGGACACCGCCCGGCGATGGGCATGCGCCAGGTCGAACGGCAGTCGGCCGACGAGGCCGCCGTCGTCCTCGAGCCGTGGGCCCGCAAGCGTGACTCCGAGGGCGGCTCCTCGCTCGGCGGGGCCGACTGACATGACCCGGCGCCTGAGCCTGGAGTGGCCCGATCCCGCCCCATTCGAGGCCAGGGGCGGTGCCCTCATCCGGATCGTCGCAGTGTCGGACACCTTCGAGCCGGCGCTGGTAGACGAGCGAAACCGCCGCGCCGTCGCCCCGGTCGATCTCGTGGTCGGCTGCGGCGACCTCGACTGCGAGGACCTCGCCTTCTTCGCCGACGGGTTCAATGCGCCGCTGGTGTACGTCCACGGCAACCATGACTCTGCCGAACGCTGGAAGAGATTCGAGGGCATTTGCCCCCAGGCCATCAGCTCCACGGCGACACTCCATTTGGCCGGACTGTCGGTCGCCGGGTTGACATGGCCGGGCCCGTTCGGCAAGTCCTCCCGACGCAGCGAACGAACGGCGTGGAGCCAGTCGCTGCGGGTGGCCGCGAGACGGCTCGGCAAGACGGATCCGATGATCGTGCTGAGCCACGTGCCGCCTCTCGGCATCGGCGACGTGCCCACCGACGCCTACCACCGCGGCTTCCGCGGCTACCGATGGCTGCTGGATCGCGTCGAGCCGGCGCTCTGGCTCCACGGCCACACTCCCCTCGCCGCGGCCGCGGACTGGAAGTGCCGCATCGGCAACACGACGGTGGTGAACGTGACCGGCGCCGTGGTCATCGATCTGTTGCCTCCTGCGCCGTCCACCCTCCGAACGCCGGAGACGAATGCGACGCAGGGCGCCGGCCCGCGCGAGGGCGGCCCGGGCGAGGCCGGCAAGGACGAAGCCGACTTCGGCGACGCGGGACCGGTTGAAACGGGACGGGAGAAGGAACCAGCCGCGGAGCTATAGATCCAGCGGATCCGCGTCCAATTCGTCGATACCGAGATCTTTGATCGCGGCCTGGGCTTCGGCCATCGTTAGCTGCCCGTTCCGGGCCAGACCCACGAAAGCGGCCGCGGCGATGTGCGCGGCATCGATGGAGAAAAGGCGGCGGAGTGCCTCGCGAGTGTCGGACCGCCCAAAGCCGTCCGTCCCAAGGACGATGCGGCCGGCCGGCAACCACGGGGCGACCAGGTCCGGGTACGTTCTGATCCAGTCCGTGGCAATGACCATCTGACCACCTTCGGGCGGCAGGACCGCGGCGACGTGGGCCACGCGCGGCTTCTTGGCGGGATTGAGGCGGTTCCAGCGATCCGTCGCCAGGCCGTCCACGCGGAGTTGCTGGAACGACGTGGCGCTGTACACCTCGGCCGGGATGCCTCTCTCGGCCAGCAGGTCCCTCGCCGCCACGGATTGCTGGAGGATCGAGCCGCTGCCGACGAGCCGCACCGGCTCACCCTTGATCCGCGCGGCCTTGCCCAGCGTCGGGGCTTCGAACAACCGGTAGATACCACGGGCGATCTGCTCGTCGGTCAAGCCGTCGGGCCGCTTCGGCATCGCGTAGTTCTCGTTGTAGAGCGTGACGTAGTAGAAGACGTCCTCGCCCTTCGTGTACATCCTGTCGATGCCTTCGCGGACGATGGAGGCCAGTTCGAAGGCGAAGGCCGGGTCGTACGCGCGCACGTTCGGGACGACCGAGAAGAGCACGTGCGAGTGGCCGTCGTCGTGCTGCAGCCCCTCACCCATGAGCGTGGTCCGGCCCGGCAGTGGCGCCCATGACGAACCCTCGGCCGCGCTCGTCGCCGAGGGCCCAGAACTGGTCGCCTGTGCGCTGGTAGCCGAACATCGAGTAGAAGATGTAGAACGGGATCAGCGGCACGCCGTGAGTGGCGTAGGAGGTGGCCGCCGCCTGTAGCGACGCGACCGCACCGGCCTCGGTGATCCCCTCCTCCAGGACCTGGCCGTTCTTGGCTTCGCGATAGCTCAGGACCAGGTCCGAATCCACGGGCTCGTAGCGCTGTCCGCCCGACGCGTAGATGCCAACCTCCTTGAACAGCGGATCGAGGCCGAAGGTGCGCGCTTCGTCCGGCACGATCGGGACCACGCGAGCGCCGATCTGCGGATCGCGGATCAGGTTGCGCAGCAGCCGGCCGAAGGCCATGGTCGTGCTCACGGCCATCTCGGAACCGCTGGCGAACTCGGCGTCCACCTCCGGCCGGGGCGCGGGCAGCGGCTGGCTCCGTACTACACGCTTCGGCAGAGGGCCGCCCAGGGCGCGCCGCCTCTCCAGCATGTACTTGACTTCCGGAGAGTCCATGCCGGGGTGGTAATAGGGCGCGTCGTGGAGGTCCTTGTCGGGGATCGGCAGGTCCAGGCGATCGCGGAAGATGCGCAGCTCCGCTTCGGAGAGCTTCTTGGCCTGGTGGGTGATGTTGCGCGCCTCGACGCCCGGGCCGAGCGCATAGCCCTTGATCGTCTGGGCCAGCACCACCGACGGCGCTCCGCGGTATTCGGTTGCGGCGCGATACGCGGCGTAGACCTTGCGGTAGTCGTGGCCGCCGCGGCGGAGCCGGGCGAGCTCGTCGTCGGACAGATGCTCAACGAGACGGAGCAGGCGCGGATCCGATCCGAAGAAGTGCTCGCGGATGTAGGCGCCTCCGGCCACGGCGTACTTCTGGAATTCCCCGTCGACCGTGTCGTTCATCTTGTTGACCAGGACGCCTTCCACGTCCCGGGCCAGCAGGTCGTCCCACTCGCGACCCCAGATGACCTTGATCACGTTCCAGCCGGCCCCGCGGAACAGCCCCTCGAGCTCCTGGATGATCTTGCCGTTGCCGCGGACCGGCCCGTCGAGGCGCTGCAGGTTGCAGTTGATCACGAACGTCAGATTGTCCAGACCGTCTCTCGCGGCCAGCGAGAGAGCGGTGATGGACTCGGGCTCGTCCATCTCGCCGTCGCCCAGGAATGCCCAGACGCGGCTGGTGGAAGTGTCCGCCAGCCCGCGGTTCGCCAGGTATCGGTTCAGGCGCGCCTGGTAGATGGCGGCGATCGGACCGAGGCCCATCGAGACCGTGGGGAACTCCCAGAAGTCCGGCAGGGTGCGGGGATGCGGATAGCTCGGCAGGCCGACCCCGGACAGCGCCTCCTGGCGGAAGTGGTCGAGTTTCTCGGCGGTGAACCGGCCCTCGAGGAAGGCCCGCGCGTAGATGCCCGGCGCCGCATGACCCTGGAAGAAGATCTGATCGCCCGACCCGCCCGGATCGCCGTTGTTGGTGCCGTCCTTGCCGCGAAAGAAGTGGTTGAAACCCACCTCGTAGAGCGTGGCGGCGCTGGCATAGGTGGCGAGATGGCCGCCGATCCCGGAGGCCCGGTTGTTGGCCCGCAGGACCATCGCGACGGCGTTCCAGCGGATCAGCCGGCGGATGCGCCGTTCGGCCTCCTCGTCGCCCGGGAAGAACGGCTCCTGCTCCGGGCTTATGGTGTTTATGTAGCGGGTCTGGGTCAGCGGCGGCAGTCCGACTCGCAGCTGCCGGGCGCGCTTCAGGATCTTGTAGAGCAGGAACCGCGCCCGCTCGTCACCTTCCTGGCTGTGGACCTGATCCAGCGCGTCCAGCCACTCCTGGGTCTCCGACGGGTCGATGTCGGGCAGCTGGTGTTTGAACTCATCGAAGTACATGGCGCGGCAGATCTCCGGTGCCGATCAGGAATGGCGTTCGCGCCGGGCGGCGACGACCTCCACTGCAGGTTAGCCGATCGGTCGCGGAACGTGTAGGAACGACCGGATAGGGCCACCTCGTGGGCGGCCCGGCACGATCGCGGTCGTCAAACCGGCCCTTAAGCCGGGCCGGCGGTCCTGTACGATTGACGCTCGCCTTGTGGCTCGAAAGAGCGCACAGTACCGAGACAAGTTGCCCTGCCGCGCGTCGGCCGGTTCCGCCGCCCGTCGGCGAAGCTACCGATTTGGGGGTCAAGAGCAGGGCGGAGAGCGAGGTCATGAGCACTCAGCCCCTCGTCCTCGTTGCGGACGACGAGCAGCGCATCACCAAGCTGGTGTCGATGGCCCTGACCGATGAGGGGTTCCGCGTCGTCACCGCCAGCAGCGGCGAGGAGGCGCTGGCCAAAGCCGAAGAGGTACGGCCCGACATCGTCCTCCTGGACATCGTCATGCCGGACCTGGACGGCATCGAGGTCATGCGCCAGATCCGAGAACGCCGCTCGGTTCCGGTGATCCTGCTCACGGCCAAGGGCTCGGCCTCGGACAAGGCGAAGGGTCTGGATCTGGGCGCAGACGACTACGTGGCCAAGCCGTTCCACCTGGACGAGCTGGCGGCGCGGGTTCGGGCCGTTCTGCGCCGGGCTTCGGGCGCCGCGCGGCCACCGGCGCGGTCGCGTTTCGACGACATCGAGATCGACCTCGAGCGGCGCATGGTTACCCGCGGCGGGGAGCTCGTCGAGCTTTCGCGGACCGAATGGCTCCTGCTGCAGCACCTGGCCGCCAACGCCGGCAAGGTCGTGCTGCACACGGAACTGCTGACGAAGGTCTGGGGTCCGGAGTACCGGGACGATCTCCAGTACCTGCGCGTCTGGGTCAGCCGAGTCCGGCGCAAGCTCGGGGCCAAGCCCGGCGAGCCGGGTCGCATCAAGACGTTCCAGGGCATCGGCTATCTGCTAGACATCGAGCCGCGCGACGGCCACCAGGGTGACCTCGACGGCCATGAGCGCTCACAGGAGCCACCGCGCGGCGACGTGAACGACGTGATCAGGCCGTTCAGGAGAGCGCGGCCCTGACTCCGATGGGCAGCCGCCACATCGGGCAACCCATCCGGACCGGACCTCCGCATTGGGTTCGCGTGGCGCCGGGTTCGCCTGCGCCCGGAATGATCGCGACTATCGCTTAAGCGAGACAAGCGGCCCGAGGAGGGGGACCCGGGCCGCTTGCTTCTTCAAGAAGACGCCCCGTCACCGGCGTCTCCGTCTGGAATTCGAGTTCAACGGGAAAGTGTTTGTAGATTAGTAGGCGCCGCCTCTCGGGCGCGTGACCCCTGTCGCTGACCCCGTTGCATTGATGTTGCAGTGGCCCGTGGCTCGCGATCGTCGGCCGAGGGCAGCCCCGGTGGGACGGCACCAGGGGTGGCCACGCCCCAACCGCTTGCATACCGGGTCGCCATCGCCTACAAAGGTTGCCTTACTGCCACCCACCATGACGGAGACTGCGGGTCGATGACGAACAGCTGGAGGTCCCTGAGAACCGGCCCGTGGGCCCCGGCCGCCGTCGAGACGAGGTACGGCCCCGAGGTTTCGCTCGTTGTCGTCGATTTGCAGAACGACTTCGCCGACCCGGCGGGCAGCCTGTCGGTGCGCGGCGGCGCCGACATAGTCGCGCTCGTGAATGCCGAGGTTCAGGCCGCTCTGGCGGCGGGTGCGGCCGTGGTGTATACCCAGGACTGGCATCCGGCCCACACTCCCCATTTCGCTCAGGACGGTGGCATCTGGCCCGTCCACTGCGTCCAGGACACCTGGGGTGCGGAGCTGCACCCGGGCCTTTCGGTGAGCGGCCCCGTCGTTCGCAAAGGCACCCACGGCGAGGACGGCTACTCGGGCTTCTCGATGCGCAACCCGACAGGAGGAATGCCCGTACCCACGGAGCTCGACGCGACTCTGTCGGCGAACGGCGTCAAGCGGCTGGTCGTGTGCGGGCTGGCGACGGATTACTGCGTCAAGGCTACGGCCCTCGACGGTGTGCGGCTCGGCTACGAGACGGCCGTGCTGCTCGAGGCGATCCGGGCGGTCGACCTGGAGCCCGGAGACGGCGAGGCGGCTCTCGACGAAATGGCCGGCGGCGGCGTCCGCCTGGTCGGAGCTCGCGCCGCGGCAGGCTGATCGCGGCAGTCCGACTCGGATGGCACCCGGCGGGTCGCCGCCCGGGCGCGGCAGGACGCCGATCACGGCCGCGCCGGACAGCGCCGGCCTGGGAGCGCGTGACGGTCGCGTGCGACTGCCCGCCGGCCACGGACGCTAACGTAGCACGATGCAGCTCCACCTCGTCGACGCCACTTACGAGCTGTTTCGGGCCCACTTCGCGCCGCGTCCGGGCGCCTATGCCCCCGACGGCCGGGACGTGGGCGCGGTCGTCGGGCTGGCCTACACGCTGCTTGCCCTCCTGCGCGACGAAGGTGCCACGCACGTCGGTTGCGCCACCGACCACGTCATCCGATCGTTCCGCAACGAGCTCTACCCGGGCTACAAGACCGAAGCAGGCATGCCGCCCGAACTGCTGGCCCAGTTCCCCCTGGCCGAGCGGGCCATGGAGGCTCTCGGGCTCGTCGTCTGGCCGATGGTGGAATTCGAAGCCGACGACGCCCTCGCCGCGGCTGCCAGCCGCTGGGGCGAGTGGCCGGGAGTGGACCAGGTGCTGATCTGCACTCCGGACAAGGACCTGGCGCAGTGCGTCCGGGGCGAACGAGTCGTCACCAGGGACCGGCGCCGCGATCGCACCATGGACGAGGCCGGCGTGGTCGCTCGCTGGGGAGTTGGGCCGGCCTCCATCCCCGACTACCTGGCCCTCGTCGGCGACTCGGCCGACGGCTTTCCGGGCCTGCCAGGGCTGGGGCGCTCGATCTGCGGCCGCAGTTCTGGGCCGCTTCGGACATCTCGAGGACATCCCCACCGACGTCGCGGAGTGGCACGTCGACGTCCGCTCCGCCGGCGCTCTGAACGCCACTCTCCGGGCGGGCTGGTCGGACGCCCTGCTGTACAGGAGGCTGGCCACGCTGGCCACCGACGCACCGCTGCCGCAGAGCGATCCGGAGGAACTGCGCTGGCAGGGCGCGCGACGGGCCGACTTTCGGGCACTCTGCGAAGAACTCGGCCAACCTCGTCTCGCCGAACGGCCGCACCTGTGGCGCGACTGACAATCGGGATCTCGCCGTCGACGAGCCCGTACACGTCCAACCGGCCCGTCCCGGCCCGCAAGCCACCCAGCCGGCCAGCGCCCAGCGGTCAGCCCTCGACCGCGGCTACCCGAACATCGCCAGCATCGTGGCGTGGTGGCGCGGCGATGCCGCCAGGCACGACCATTTCTTGGCCGGATAAGCCAGGTCGAACCAGGGCCGACCGTCCAGCGTGGTGACCGTGGCCCCGGCACGTTCCGCGATTAGCCCGGCCGCGGCCACGTCCCAGGCCGAGAGCCCTGCTCCCTGGGCGTAGATGTCGAAGCGGCCGCAGGCCACGTACGAGAGAGTCAGGGCCGCCGAGCCCATCGAACGATGAGCCCGGATGGCCTTCAGAGCCGTGCGGCGTTTGCGCACCGTGCCGCGCCCACCGACCGCGAGCGTCGCCACCATGTCCTCGAGCAACTCCTTGTCGCCCACCGCGATGGCCGCTCCGTTCCGCAGCGACGGCCCGTCGATGGCGCCGGCAAACGTTTCGTCGCGAGTGGGGTCGTAGACGACGCCGGCGACCGGCCGCCCGGCGGCGACCAACGCTATCGAAACGCAGAAGAACGGGATGCCGTTGGCGTAGTTGATCGTGCCGTCGAGTGGATCGACGATCCAAACCCGGCCCGAGGCGCCGGATCCGGTTGCCGCAACCTCGCCGATTTCCTCCGCGTAGAACGAGTCGTCCGGATAACGCTCCTGGACGGCGCGCATGACCAGCCCTTCGCACAGGTGATCCACTTCGGTGACCACGTCGCGCGGCCCCTTGGCGCGAATCTGCTCGAGCCTCTCGTAGCGGTCCATCTGGATCTGACCGGCCTGGTGGGCCAGGTCGATGGCCAGCGCGAGTTCCGGCCCGAACGCGTCCGACCGGCCGAGCCGCGAGAGTCGCGTCTTTCTCTCCGCGCCCGACTCGACGGCCGCTCCGGCGGACATCATGCCGCGGATCCCGGCGTCCAGGGCGATCTCGATCGTGCGCTCGATCGAACGGTTCAGTTCGTCGAGCGGCATGTAGGACTCCTCGGAAGTGGCCTCTTCCGAAAGAACGTCGCTGACAGTCAGGATCGTCGCGGCCGAGGCGTTCGAACCGGCGGCTCGCGCTCGTGAGGCGAGATAGTAGAGGACCGATGTCTCCATCTCGAAGGCGAGCACGCCCCGGCTCCGCCACTTGGAGAAGTAGTCGGAGTCCGGGTTGTAGAAGACGTCGACCGTCGCAACCTGGCCGACGTGCGGCGTCTGGCCATGCTTTTCGGCCGTCTCCACCAGCGACCGCACCAGGGCGAAATCGGCCGTCGGTGCGTAGGGGTCGCCGTGCAGGTAAGTCCGCGTTGCGCCGTCGACCGGGGCCGCCGACGATGCGACGACGATGTCGCCGGTCTTGATGCCGCGCCCGATACCGCCGCACGTGCCGACGCGAATGAAGCGCTCGACACCGAGTCGGAGCAACTCCTCGACCACGATCGAGATGCTGGCGGCGCCCATGCCGCTCGTCTGGACGCTGACGGGCACGCCTCTATACGTTCCGGTGTAGCCCAGCAGGCCGCGATGGGCGTTCACCTGGCGGACCGAGCCGGCTCCGCCGTCGAACTTCTCGGCAATCCAGGTGGCGCGGTTCGGATCGCCCGGCAGCAGAACGACGGGAGCGTAGTCGGCTGGCTCGGCGCGAAGGTGGATCTGAGGCATCGGCGGACTCCAGGTCGGCGGCTTGGACGGAGGTCTGCGGCGGACGCGTTCGGCGGACGTTTGCGGACCAATTCTAGACGAGCCGAGGACAGGAGCGCAGAAGCCCGAAGAACCGCAATTCTCGGACCTTCCCCGGCGCGGACCGGGCCTCGGCTGGTGGAGTTAGGGATTGTGCAGTTGGGTGTGGACAAATCGTGGAAAACCTGGGATACATATGCACGCAAGAACGCCGCGCCCAGGTTTGCAGGTTCAAGGTACGGACGAATCGTCAGACCGTACCTTGGATGCCTGGGTCGGCATCTCGCGCTCGAAACAGAGAGACTTTCTTGCTCTCGGTGACCGGTCCCGTCTCCCGGTCGAGGTGCCCGCCGACGAGAGCTCGAGGCAAAGAGGGACCAAGTGCGCTTTGGTCGAGCTCGACAGGGGGCGGTCGAGCGTCTTCTGTGGTCGCGTGACAGTCGGCTGATCTCCCGTCTGGGTCCGCTGCTGCCCAATGCCAGGATCATCGAGATCGCCAGCTCAGGCTGGTGCGTCCTGGCCGCCGCCTCCGAGTTGACGGATGGGCTCGTGTCGCCCCTGGCCCAGTCCGGCTCCTACGGTCTGGTCGACGTCGATCCGTCGTTGCCGCCCGCCGAGCGATACGTGACCGCCTTCGGGAACGCCGTCCAGATCTCCGGGCTGGGCGACCGGATCGGCATGGACGAGACCCCGGAGATCGCCAAGCGCAAGCTCCTGGACTACTTCTTTGCCCTCAAAGCCAATCACCATGTCGAGTTCCAGCCCATCGTGGACCTGCGAACGATGCATGCCTCCGAGTGGGAATGCCTCTTCCGCCCGCACATGCCGATGCGGCCGCAGACTATCAGCTCGATGGTCGAGGCGGCCCTGATCGCCAAACGCCCGGTCGACTTCGACATGTTCGTAGTCGAGATGGTGCTGGCGCGTATCGCGGAGGTTGCCGGAACCGAAGAGCTGGCCCATCGCGCCCACTTCGGCATCAACCTCCTGCCGGCCAGCTTGCTGGCGCCGCATTTCGAAGCCAGCGCCTTCTCGGACCGGGTTCGCCGAATCGGCCTCTCGCCGCGCCAGATCATCGTCGAGTGCACCGAGCAGCAGGCGATCGCCGACATCGAGGAACTCAAGAAGCAGGTCCGAGCCCTGCGCCGCCTGGGTTTCGGCTTCGCGATCGACGACGCCGGAGCCGGCTACGCCAGCTTCAACGTCATCGCCGCCCTCGAGCCGTCGATCATCAAGATCGACCGCGAGATCGTGTCCCGCATCGGCAACAAGGACAGCGAGGCGAAGAAGGCGCTCGTCGAGGCTTTCGTCTCGTTCAGCCGGCGGATCGGCGCCAAGGTGGTGGCCGAGGGGATCGAGAACCGCAAGGACCTGATCGCCCTCCAGGAGCGCGAGGTCGATTTCGGCCAGGGCTTCTTGCTGGGCCGATCCTCCATGGAGCCCATCCAGCCGCGTCGACTCGGCGGCGCGGGGCCGCTACCTATGGTCATGACGACGGTGGGCAGCTGGGACGGCGCGGTCGCGAAACAGGTCGCGCCCGGACGCTAGCTCGGGCACCGGCGGGGGTTGCGCGCTACCATCGAACACACTTCAACCGCACGGCGGGATTCGTCGGTCACCCCGACCCCGAATACCCGGACCGCGCCGGCGAAACAGGATGAAATGACCACCCTCGATCGAACCGCTCCCTACTCTGCTGTCTTCTCGGACGCCGCGCGCCGCTTCCTCGACGCGCCCCGGTTCGGTGTGGTGGCCACTCTCAATCCCGACGGCGGTCCGCTCCAGGCCGTTATCTGGTACGCGCTGGAAGGCGACGCCATCGTCTTCAACAGCCGCACGGGACGGCAGTGGCCCAAAAACATCCTGCGCTGCGGCCTCGTTTCGATCGCCGTCGCCGACGGCTACGACTACGTGGAGATTCACGGCGAAGTCGAAATCGACGAGGATCCGGTCCGCGGCCAGGCCGTCATCGCCGCGCTGGCACGCCGGTACGAGGACGAGGCTGCCGCCGAGGCCTCGATCGCCCGCTTCGCCGGTGAGTCGCGGATCACGTTCACGCTCCGCCCGACGCGCGTCTTCGAGCGGCTATCGAACCACTAGCAGAACCGGGCGGCCACGGCGGCCGGAGCGGCCGGTCGGCGCCAATGCCGGCCCAAGAGTCGATCGGAGGAGACGGAACGATGGCCACGGCAAAGATCGGCTACGCGGCAATGCTCGAGCAATTCGCTCCGGGCGAAGTCCTCGATCTGTGCTCCGCGGCAGAGGCCGCGGGCTTCTCCGGGATAATGGCCGCTGATCACTTCCAGCCCTGGATCCCGCAGCAGGGCCAGGCATCGTTCGTGTGGGAAGTGCTCGCAGTTGCCGGCGCTCGGACCAGGGGCGATCTCGGCCCGGGCGTGACGTGCCCGTCGTTCCGGATGCACCCGGCCATCGTGGCCCAGGCCGCAGCCACTCTCGAAGCCATGTACCCGGGCCGGACCTGGCTGGGGCTGGGTTCGGGCGAAGCGCTCAACGAGCACGTCGTAGGCGGCTACTGGCCGGAAGCCCCGGAGCGGATCAACCGCATGTTCGAGGCCATCGAGATCATCACGCAAGCTCTTCTCGGGGAAGGACGTCAAGCACGACGGGCGGTTCTTCAAGATGGAGACCTGCCGGCTCTGGACGCTGCCGCCCAAGGCGCCGCCGATGTACGTGGCTACGGCAGGTCCGGTGACGGCGAAGCGGACCGGCCAGTTCGCCGACGGCATCATCACGGTGGGCGCGCCCGACGCCAAGCTGCAGACCGTCTTCGACAAGTTCGCCGAAGGCGCCCGCGAGGCGGGCAAAGACCCGTCGAAGATGCCCAAGATCCTCCAACTCCACCTGTCGTGGGCGGAAACCGACGAGCAGGCGATCGCCAACGCCGTGGCCGACTGGCCGAACGGCGGGATGCCCTTCCCCAAGCAGGACATCCGCTCGCCGTTCGACTTCGAGCAGATGGCGAAGCAGGTCCACCCCGAGAACTTCAAGGGTCGAATGCTGATGTCGGCCGACCCGGAGATACATCGCCGCGAGATCCAGAAGTTCCTGGACATGGGCTTCGACCAGATATATCTCCACAACGTCGGCCGAAACCAGGCGGCCTGGATCGAGGCCTTCGGACGCGAGGTCCTGCCCGGTCTCAACGCCTGACAACTCGCAGCTCCGGCTCACGATCGACGGGTTAGCGACGGGTTAGCGGCGGACGCGACGCCCCGGGTGCTGGCAGGCGGGTCCGCATCAAGCGAGGCAGGATTAAGCCATGAGTAAAGTCAAGCTGGGCGTTAATTGCTGGAACCAGTACACGGATTGGCCGTCGCTGCTCGCGGCCGGGCAGCGCGCCGACAGCCTCGGCTACGACTCACTGTGGACGTGGGACCACCTCTACCCGATCATCGGCGACCCCCACGGACCCTTCTACGAAGGCTGGCTCACGATCACGGCGTGGGCCATGAGCACGCAGCGGATCACCGTCGGGCTGATGGTCGGAGCCAATCCGTATCGAAACCCCGCCCTGGTGGCCAAGATGGGCACGACCCTGGACCACATCAGCGGCGGCCGGGCCTACCTCGGCATCGGCGCATCGTGGAACGAGACCGAAGCTCGCGACTTCGGCATCGACATGGGCTCGGGTCCGCCGGAGCGACTGCGCTGGCTGGGCGAGGCTCTGCCCATCATCCGCGGCATGCTCCGCGGCGACGCACCGACGGCGGCCGGCCAGTACTACCACGTCCAGAACGCCAGGAATGATCCCGCCCCGATCCAGCCGCATCTGCCGATTCTGATCGGTGGCGGCGGTGAGAAGGTCACGCTCAGGTTGGTGGCGCGATACGCGGACGCGAACAACCTCGGCGGCGGTTTCCCCGCCGTCAAAGCGAAAGAGGAGATTCTTCTGCGTCACTGCGAGGAAGTCGGTCGCGACCCAAACGAGATCGAGCGGACTGCCGGCGTCGGCGTCGTCGTGGTGCGCGATTCTCGCTCGGAGGCCGAGCGTGTCTATCGGCAGCTGTTCGAAAACAACCGGATCGCCGACCCGTGGAAGGACCCACCCATCGGTACGCCCGAAGAAGTGGCCGAGAAGCTGGCCCCCTACCTCGACATCGGCTACCGCCACCTGATCGCCTCGCATCCCGCTCCGTATGACCTGGAGTCGCTGACCAGGCTGGCCAATGAGGTTCGGCCGCTGCTCGAGAAAGCCGGCTAGGCGGCTTTCCTGGGACTTCGGGCCGATCGGGCTGCGCGGCGCCACAGACCGCGCCGGCGCTACTCTTTGTGGAACTGACCTCGCTGCCGATCGGGAGGAACGATGCGCGTCGTGTGTCTCGCCGGAGGCGTCGGCGGAGCCAAGCTCGCGGACGGACTCGAGCAGGCTCTCGATCCCGGCGAGTTGACGGTCGTGGTCAACACCGGAGACGACCTCGAGCGTCACGGCCTCGTCATCTGCCCGGACCACGACACGGTCCTCTACACCCTGGCCGGCATAGCCGATCCGGCGCAGGGCTGGGGCATCGCGGACGAAACCTGGAACGTGTCGGATCAGCTGGCCAGGCTCGGCGAAGAGACCTGGTTTCGACTCGGCGATCGCGACTTTGCGACCCACATCTACCGGACCGCAAGGATGCGCGCCGGCGGCCGCTTGACCGAGGTCGCGCTCGATCTGGCCGGGTCGCTGGGCGTCGCCTCGCGCATTCTGCCGATGACCGACGAGCGGGTCCGAACGCGAGTCAGGACGCCCGACGGCTGGCTCGACTTCCAGGACTACTTCGTCCGGCTCCACCAGGCGCCCGACGTGCTCGAGGTGCGCTTCGAGGGCGCAAACGAAGCAGTCGCGACGCCGGAAGTGCTCGCCGCGATCCGATCCGCCGAGGCGATCATGGTCGGCCCGTCGAACCCCGTGGTGTCGATCGGGCCGATCATCTCGGTGCCCGGCATCCTCGAGGAGATCGCCGCCGCCCGGCGTCGCGGCGTACCGTCCGTGGGAGTCTCCGGCATCGTCGGCGGCAAGGCCCTGCGCGGACCCGCCGACAGAATGATGGCCAGCCTCGGCGAGGAATCGAGTGCCCTGGGCGTGGCGCGCCGCTATCGGGCGGCGGATCTGCTCGACGTCTTCGTGCTCGACCGGGCGGACGAGGCGCAGGCCGCCGCGGTGCGGGCGCTCGGCCTCGAAGCGGTGGTTACGGACACAATCATGGTCGATAAGGCATCGAGAGCCCGCCTCGCCCGTGAGATGCTTGAGGCGGCACGATCTGCGGCCGACCACCGCCGCGACGCCTCACCCCGGCCGGGGGCCGAGAACGCCGAAGGGAATCCCACGCAGTGACCTCGTCACTCTTGAGCCACATCGTCGCGCTGGTGCCGGTTCGTTCGCTGAGCGGAGCCAAATCCCGGCTCGGCGAGCCACTCGACGCGGAAGAACGATCGGACCTGGTATTGGGTCTGCTGCAACGCACCGTGGACGCGGCCCTCAACGCCACCCGGCTGGCGGGCGTCGTCGTCGTCTCGATGGACGCGGATCTGCTGTGTGAGGCTCGGGCGATGGGCGCGAGGTCGCTCTTGCAGGAAACGGACGGGCTCAACGAAGGGCTCGACGAGGCTCGGATCGCCGCCGGGCCCGAAGCCACGGCCGTGATCGTCCTCCCCGCCGACCTGCCCGGAGTCGCCGCCTCCGCCATCGACCAGCTGGCCGAGGCCGCGGCGCTGAAGCTGCGCGCCGAGCCGGACCGGCCGGCCGTGGTACTCGTCCCGGACCGCCACGGCACCGGCACCAACGCGCTACTTCTCGCCCCACCGCAGGCGATCCCGTTCCACTTCGGCGAGGGCAGCCGGGCGGCCCATCGGGCGGCGGCGGAAGACGCCGGGGCCTCGTACCTGGAGCTCGACGGCCCGCTCGGCTTCGACGTCGACACGCCCGAAGATCTGCTCGAGGCCGACCTCCGCGGTCTGGACCACGAGGTCGGACGATGAGCGGCGGCGGCCGGTTGTCTGTGATTGCCCTCGACGGTATCCCGGAGGTTCGTCCCGGCGACAACCTCGCGGCAATGCTGATCGCGGCCATCCGCTCCACCGCCGAGGTTCTCCCCCTTGCCGACGACGATGTGCTGGTCGTCACCCAGAAGGTCGTCTCCAAGGCGGAGGGCGCCATCGTGGATCTGACTCTGGTGGAACCGCGGCCGGAAGCCGTGGAGTTTGCGGAGCGCTGGGATCGCGACGCCCGCCAGCTCGAGGTCGTGCTCCGTGAGGCTCGCCGCGTGGTCCGAATGGCCAACGGCGTGCTGATCACCGAGACGAGCCACGGCTTCATCTGCGCCAACGGCGGAGTCGACGCCTCCAACATGGGACCGCAAAGCGGCCACGTAGTGACATTGCTGCCGGTGGATCCGGACGCATCGGCCGATCGAATCCGGGCCGCGGTCCGGTCGGCGATCGGGGTGGACGTGCCGGTACTGATTTCGGACAGCTTCGGCCGGCCGTGGCGCTGGGGCATCGTGGACGTGGCCATCGGGGTGAGCGGGATCGTGCCGCTGGACGACATGCGCGGCAAGCCCGACGCCGACGGCCGGATCATGCGCAGCACCGTCCGCGCCACCGCCGACGAGATCGCCACTTCAGCCGAGCTGGCCCTCGGCAAGACGGCCGGCCGGCCCGCGGCGATCGTCCGAGGAGCCAGCCCGACGCGCGGCGAGGGCCGGATTTCCGACGTGCTGATGCCGGGCGAGTTCGACCTGTTCAAATGACCGGCGGCTTCCGGGAGGGACGGGGCCCGGTCCGGCCGCTCCCCGACGGCGACGCCACGCCGCTGGAGGCCCGCTTCCTCTCTCCGGGCCGCATCGACCTGAGTCTCACGCTGGGGCCGCTCCGCCACGGTCGCGACGACCCGACAATCCTGTTCGGCCGCGACGGCGTGTGGCTGGCTCGCCGCACCGCGGCCGGGCCGGCGAGCCTGCGAATCTGGATCGACCCGGACGACGAGTCGGTCCGGGCCCAGGGCTGGGGGCCGGGCGCGGAGGCGGCCCTCGAAGCCGTGCCGGGGCTGGCCGGGCTGGTCGACGACCCCGACGGGCTCGTTGCCGCTCATCCGCTGGTACGGGAGTTGCAGAGGCAGTTCTCCGGGCTGCGCCTGCCTCGGACAGGACAGTTGCTGCCGGCGCTCATCCCTGCGGTGACGGAGCAGAAGGTCACGGGCGGCGAGGCTCACACCGCCCTCGCAGGACTGATGCGCCGCCTCGGCGAGCCCGCTCCGGGTCCGACTCCCCTGCTCCTCCCTCCGACCGGAGCCGGTCTGGCGGCGCTCCCCTACTTCGAGTTCCATCCGATGGGCCTGGAGCGCAGGCGAGCGGAAGTCCTCAGGAATCTCGGGCAGCTCGAAGCCGTGCTGGAGCGCTTCATTGCGTTGCCACCTGCCGAAGCGTTCCAGCGACTGCAGGCGATCCCTGGCATCGGACAATGGACGGGCGCGGAGGCGGTTCGTATCGCCTTCGGTGACCCGGATGCAGTCAGTCTGGGCGACGCCCACCTGCCCGATCTCGTGGCCTGGGCTCTCGCCGGCGAGCCCCGAGCGGATGACGCCCGAATGCTGGAACTCCTGGCGCCTTACCCCGGGCAGCGCGCTCGTGTCGTTCGACTGCTGGAGGCCGCGCGCATCAAGAATCCACGGTTCGGGCCACGGTTCGCGCCGCGACGGATCGAGCGGATATAGGTGGCCGCCGGCGTGCGGTGACTCGACGGGGCGCTAGCAGCCCGCCAGGTAGAGGCACGGGTTGACCGCGTCCGAGACGGTCCCGAGAGCCCACGGGTAGCCCAGCCAGACCTCGAAGTGGAGGTGCGGGCCGGTGGCTTCTCCGGTGGCGCCGATGTACCCGATGACCTGACCGGCGCTGATGCGCTGGCCCGACCTCACGACCCAGCGTGAGAGATGGTTGTACGTGGTGTACAGCTTGGTTCCCTGCTGGACCCAGATAACGTTTCCGCCACCGGTGTATGAACGCCAGCCCGCCAGCACGACGGTCCCGCCAACGGCCGCGATCACCGGGGTTCCATAGGCCGCCGCGATGTCTATGGCGTGATGGCCGGACCAGAAATACTGGCTGATGTAGTTGGAGCCGCCGACGGGCCAGAGCCACGACCCCGCGCTGACGCTGCGGCCGCCACCGCTCGATGCGGTCCTGGACACCGGCACCGGCCCGCCGCTCGCACCCGGGATCAGCAGCGTCTCTCCAACCGTGAGGTTCGTATCCGGGAGGTTGTTGACGTCGACGATGTCCGCCGCGGCGACCTTGTATTTCGCGGCGATCGTGTCCAGTGTGTCCTTCGCCCCGACCGTCACCAGAAGCCCGTCCATCGGTGGGATCAACAGCTTCTGCCCCACGCGGATGGACGACGGATCCGGCAGCGACGATTTGTTGGCCCAATAGATAGTGGCCGTGGCCAGACCGAACTGGCCGGCGATCCCGCCGAGCGTGTCGCCTGCCTTGATCGTATAGGTGCGCAGCTGCGTCTTGGCGTCTGTACCCACGCCCGGGTTCTGGAGCGTGTTGGGGATGGTGCCGTCGCCAAGATAGAGGTCGTCGTAGTTGGCCGCGAACGGACCGTCGCCCTGGCCGTATAGAGCCGCGGGAGCCGCCGCTCCCTTGATTGGCGTGAGGCTCTGGCGCGGGGCGGCGGCGGCCGGAGAAGCTTCCGGCAACGCGCTGACCAGGGCGGCCGAGATCAGAAGCCCGCAAACGACGACCGGGAGAAGGCGTTCGACGTCGACACGACGAAGCAGACCGGCTGCGGCCTGGCGACCGCGAGCGAACAACTCGGCGGCCTGATCGGTCCCGGAGCGATCGTCGCTAGAACCTTCGACAGGCTCCGGACGACCCAGGAACGGCTTCATCGCGGTCAGTGATCGATGCAATACGGGGCTCCAGCTGGGGGGACGATTCCCAGTTATGGCGGCGGGATAGCCGACTCGATTGGGCCTCACCCTACCAGACGACCGGCCGGAGGCGCAACCGCCGACCGTCCTGTCGAACTTCCGCGGCGGATGGGGCCGGCCTGCACGGCGAACCCGAATCGATGGCGGGCCCGCCTCCGGCGGTGCGGAATCGTTGCGGTGCTAACCTTGGCGCCAACTACCCACGCCGCCGCCGGTCCGCTGCCGGATCGCCGTGCTGGTCTCCGGAGGCTTGCCGTGAAGATCGGTCTGCAGGTTCCGTCGTTCACCTGGCCGGGTGGCGACGCCGCCATCGGCCCCACCCTGGCCGCAATCGCCGAAATCGGCCGATGCCGCCGGCATGGATTCGCTCTGGGTGATGGATCACTTCTATCAGATCGGCAGTGTCGGTCGTCCCGAGGAACCGATGCTGGAGGGGTGGTCTGCGCTGGCCTTCATGGCCGCCCATTCGAAGACCGCCACGCTCGGACTCATGGTCGGCGGCATTCACTACCGCCAGGCCGGTCTGTGGGCCAAGGCGGCCACGACGCTCGACGTCCTCAGCGGCGGCCGGGGCTATCTCGGCATCGGCGCAGCCTGGAACGAAGAAGAGAGCCGCGGCCTGGGCTTCCCGATGCCGCCGCTGGGCACCCGTTTCGAGATGCTCGAGGAAACGCTCCAGATAGTCCACGCCATGTGGCAGGGCGACCACGGCACCGGCAAGCCGTTCGACGGCAAGCACTACCAGGCAAAGCGGCTGCTCAATTCGCCCCAGGCCATCACGAAACCCCACCCGAAGATCATCATCGGCGGCGGCGGCGAGCAGAAGACCCTGCGCCTGGTGGCCAAGTACGCGGATGCCTGCAACATCTTCGGCGGACCCACTCAGTTGACGCACAAATTCTCGGTCCTGCGCGAACGCTGCGCAGAGGTCGGGCGGCCGTTCGAGGAAATCGAGCGGACGAACCTCCAGAACGTCGACTTCGGGAAAGCGTCGGCGGCTGAGGTCGTCGACCGCTTCGGCAAGCTGGCGGAGGTCGGCGTCCAGCACGTCATCTTCAACCTCGCCGAGGTTTACGACCTTCGCCATTTCGAGACGCTGGCCCGCGACGTGATACCCGCCGTCCACTCCATCGAACCGAAGTCGATCTAGGGCCACATGAACGGCCGGCGCGCCTGGCTGGTCGTGCTCGCGACGTCGACTCCGCGATCGCCGGCGGACACCTGGACACGGCCGGGCGCCGGCTCCGCCCGGCTTCACCGCAACGTTGTGCAAACCGGGCGCGCCTGACGCACCTATATACTCCCCGGGAGTATCCAACTCGTGCTAGGATTGGTCCATGAGTGAAGAGGAAACCACCAGGCAGAAGAGCAAGCTGGGGGGCCTGAGCCTGACCTTCCTGGACCCAGACGAGGGCACTGAGAAGGCACCGCCCTCGGTTAGGCCGCAGGAGGCCCGCTCGGGTGAACCCGTGAGTGCTCGTGTGGTCATCGTCGGTTCGGGCCCGGCCGGGCTCACCGCCGCGATCTACGCGGCGCGGGCCAACCTCGAGCCGATCGTCATCGGCGGAGTGGTCGGCGGCGGCCAGCTCATGATCACCAGCGAAGTCGAGAACTACCCGGGCTTCCCCGACGGCATCCAGGGTCCGGAACTGATGGAATTGTTCCACAAGCAGGCCGAGCGCTTCGGCGCCCGCATCGTCGACGCGGACGTGGACCGTGTCGATCTCGGCGAGCGGCCGTTCCGCGCTTTGGGCGGCCGGCGTGGAATATCGCGCCCAGGCCGTGATCGTGGCCACCGGCGCCGAGGCGCTGTGGCTGGGTCTGGACAGCGAGACTCGGCTGCGCGGCCGGGGCGTCAGCGCCTGCGCCACCTGCGACGGCTTCTTCTTCCGCGACAAGGAAATCGCGGTCGTCGGTGGCGGCGATACCGCGCTCGAGGAAGCTCTGTACCTGACCCACTTCGCCCGCAAGGTCCACCTGGTCCATCGTCGGGACGCGTTCCGCGGCAGCAAGATCATGCAGGCGCGGGCCGCGGCTCACCCCAAGATCGAGTTGCACCTCAACCGGACAATCGACGAGGTCCTGGGCGAAGATCACGTGCAGGCCCTGCGCCTGGCCAGGACCGACGGGCCCGGAGAAGACACGCTGCCCGTCGAAGGGCTCTTCGTGGCCATCGGCCACAGACCGAACGCCGAGGTGTTCCGCGGCTGGCTCGAGACCGATGAGAAGGGCTACCTGCGGATCGATGGCGCCACGACCGCTTCGAACATCGACGGCGTCTTCGTCGCGGGCGACGTGGACGACCATCGCTATCGCCAGGCCGTGACGGCCGCCGGCGAAGGCTGCCGCGCCGCGATAGACGCCGAGCGCTGGCTCGAGGCCCAGGCTTCGCAGGCCGCGACGGATGCCGTCGACCAAACGCACCAGGCCAGCGAAGCCGGGGCCGTGACCGCGCGCTAGCGGCCGGGCCGGGCGGGAGTAGATTGCCAGCCGAGACGGACGAAGCCGGAGCGCCGCTCGAGGGTCGGGTCCGCCTGCGCAGACCCTATCTGAGCATCGCCGTGGTCGTTGCCATCGCCGTGGCACTCGTCGGCGTCGGGTACCTCGGCCCGCACGTGACTCCGCCGATCACACCTGCTCCCGGGCCGACTCTCGCGGCCCAGGTTCCGCCGCCAGCTCTCCCCACCGCGACCCCCGCTCCTGCCAGATCGGCGGCGCCGGTGATCGGGCTCAACGACCTCACCGGCTTGACCCATCTCGAGCCGCCGGCCGGTCAGGTGAAGGCGTCGCGGATCCCGGAGCCGTTCACGAGCTTCGCGCCGGCGATCCTCGGGCTGCGCCTGTTCTACGTGGCCGGCGGGCATCGCATCGACTCGATAGAAATCGGCTCGAACGCCGCCGCGCAGACTCTGGCCACGGTGCCTGCGTGCCAGGCCATCAATCAGGTTGTGGCCGCTGGCCACGAAATCGCGTACGTGGTCACGACGCCCGTCGGCTTGCCCCTCGACGCCGCCGGCTGCGGAACCTCGCCCGGCCTCGCCTGGAGCGTCTGGCTCCTGGATCTGAGCGGCGGCACTCCCCGGGAAGTGGCCAGCGGGCTCCGCCAGGCGCTCTGGGTCGACCAATACAAATCGCCGATCCACCTGGCCCTCGCCGATTCGGCCTTTGCGTTCGACAGACCGTCCGCTTCGACGGCCGCAACCGCAGGCGAGACGATCGAGGTGCACTCGCTGGATGGACGCCTGCTCTGGACGAGCCCGACCGTTGCCCCGGTCGCCGACGTGATGCTCGGCGGCGGCCAGCTGGCCTTTCTGACGGACGGAGCCCCCCAGGGCGAGGCTCGGCTCTACCTGTGGACGTCCACCGCGGCACGGCCCTCGCCGATCAGGGTCGCTCAGCCGGCATCGTCGGCATCGCTCGCGTCCGACGGGTCCTACCTGACCTGGGATCTGGCGCAGTCGGACGGATCGGCCGGGGCCGCGCCACGGTCTCAGGTCGCCGTCGACTCGCTGAGCTCCGGCCAGGTCGGATTCCTCGATACTCCGACCGGCGCCGATGCACCGCAGCCGCTGCGCCCGGCCGTCTCGGGGACGAGCCGGGGGCCGCTGGTGGCCTGGTTCGCGACCGCGTACGGCGGCACGGTCTACCCCGCGTTCCGCTACGCCGGCAGCAGCGCCGGCGGGGCGGTCCTGTCGACCTATCAAGGGCCGACCTGGCTGGCCGTCGAAGGCGGCACTCTGGTTTGGGTTGCCGAAAGTGCCGACGCCTCGTACACGGTGGCCTTTGCCGTGGACCTCAACTCCGTCGCCGTCGTCGACGGCGGGCGCCTCCAGGTGGCTCTGGCGACGAGCCCGGCCGCCGGCGCACCCGGATAGGTCGGCCGTGATCGAGAACCGCGGGCCGATCGAGGGTCGGGCACGTTTCCGCAAGCCGTACCTCAGCATCGCCGTGGTCTTGGCGGTGGCGGCCGGAGTGATCGGGCTCGGATATCTGGGACCGCACGTCTCCGAGCGCAGCAGCCCCTCGCCCGAACCATCCCTGGTGACCCGGAACACCGCCGTCGGCAGCCCATCGCCGGCGCCTACCGGCAATGTCAGCGGGCCACTGGTAAGTGGCATCGACGCCCTCGCCGGGCTCTCGAAGGTTCAGCCGTTGCCGGACCAGCTCAAGCTGACGCACATTCCGGAACCGCTGACCAGTTTCGCACCGGCCCCGATCGGCCTGCGGCTGTTCTACGTGGTGGGCGGCGACCGGATCGAGTCGACCGAGATCGGGTCCGACACGGCTCCACAGACGCTGGTGAGGGTCCCGATCTGCCAGGCGATCAACCAGCTGGCTGCGGCCGGGCACGAAGTCGCTTACGTGGTGACCGCGCCGGCCGGCGCTCCGGTCGACGCGCACGGCTGCGGGACGCCGGCCAGTGTGGCCTGGAGCGTGTGGCTGCTCGAATCTCGACGGCGGCGGCGCGAGGCAGCTCGCCAACGGGGTCAGGTCCGCGGGATCGCCCGATCTCTTCCAGACTCCGATCCACGTGGCCCTGACCGGTGCCGCGTACGCCTTCGACCGGCCTTCGTCCACGCCCGGCGCCGCCACCGAAACCGTCGAGGTCCACTCCCTGGATGGCCGCCTGATGTGGTCCGACCAGACCCAGGCGCCGGTTCGGTCGGTCATGCTCGGCGGCACGAGGCTGGCATACCTGACGGCCAGCGCCCCACCGGCGGCAGTCGCGCTAGATCTGTGGACATCGACGGCGGCGCGGCCGTCGGCCGCCAGGGTCGCGCAGCCGGCCTCTTCGGCTTCGCTCTCGATGGACGGGTCGTACCTGACCTGGGACCTGCCCTCGAGTGGTCGGCCGGCAGCGGCCAGCCCGTCCGCGGTCGCCGTCGAGGCGATGGACTCGGGCCAGCTGGGGTTTCTCGGGACCTTGACCGATCCGGATTCCCTGCCACTCCGACCGGCCATCTCCTCCACGGGACGCGGCCCGGTCGTGGCCTGGTTCGCCACGGCACCGGGCGGCACGGTCTATCCGGCCTTCCGCTATGTCGGCAGCAGCAGCGGCGCCGTCATCTCGACCTTCCAGCAACCCATCTGGCTGGTATTGGAGGGCGGCACTCTCATCTGGGTTGCCGAGAACTCGGACGCTTCGTCGACAGTCGCGTTCGCGATGGACGTGTCGAACCTCGGGCCTGGCTGACCGGAGCCGGGCTGACCGGAGCCGGCCCCCCGGCCGACCCGACCGGCCCGCGGCGCTGACCGTCGAGGCGACCTGCCCGTAGAGCCCCTGGCCGCGGGAAGAGGGCCTGGCGGTCTGGCGGCACCGGCCGTCGCCCCGGCGGCGGTCTCGTTGGACTCCTGCTAGCGTCACCCAAATCGCCAGGAGCCGAAATTCGTGTCCTTCTCCGGCGGTGGCCGCCACCGCTTCGCCCGATCCACCTTTCGCGAGACGCCGCCCGCAGCCCCCCGAGAGCGGCGCACGCGGACCGCCAGCAAGATCGTCGTGTTCTTCGGCCCGTACAAGGGCGAAGTCCTGGTCGTACTTGCGGCGATCCTGCTGACCAGCTTCCTCGGCGTCATCAACCCGATACTCCTGAAGCTGCTCATCGACGTCGCAATCCCCAAGCGCGACTTCGGGCTGCTCAATCTGTTCGTCCTTCTGATGATCGCCATCCCGATCATCTCGAGCCTGATCGGAGTGGGCCAGAGCTACCTCAACAACAAGGTCGGCCAGCACGTCATGCGCGACCTGCGAGCGGCGCTGTACGCCCATCTCCAGGCCATGCCCCTGCGCTTCTTCACCGAGACGCGGACCGGGGAGATCCAGAGCCGCCTGGCCAACGACGTCGGCGGCATCCAGTCGGTGGTGACCGACACCGCGGCCAGCATCACGAGCAACGTGGCGGTCGTGCTCAGCACGATCGTCGCCATGCTCTTCATCGATTGGCGGCTGACGGCGCTCTCGCTGGCCATGTTGCCGGTGTTCGCGTTCATCGCCAATCGCGTCGGCAAGGTCCGCCGCGCCGTTTCGACCGAAACGCAGAAATCGCTGGCCGACATGACCGCCGCGACCGAGGAGACCCTCAGCGTCAGCGGCATCCTGCTGTCGAAGACGTTCGGCCAGCAGTCGGCGGCGATCGAGCGCTTCGCCGGGCTCAACGAGAAGGTCGCTCGCAACCAGATTCGGCAGGCCATGGTCGGCCGCTGGTTTTTCGCCCTGATCGGCACGATCATGTCGATCATCCCGGCGTTCGTGTACTGGCTGGCCGGCTATCTGGCCATCAACCACGATCCGCACCCGCCCACGATCGGCGACATCGTGGCGTTCACCACTCTCCAGAGCCGGCTCTTCTTCCCGCTCGGTCAGCTGCTCAACGTCCAGGTGGAGTTGCAGGGCGCGCTGGCGCTCTTCGATCGCATCTTCGAATACCTCGAGATGAAGCCCGAGATCGCCGACGCGCCCGACGCCGTATCGCTCGACCCGGCGACGGTCCGGGGCGGCGTGCGGCTGCGGAAGGTCGACTTCCACTACCCGACGCCGGCGTCGCTTCTGGCGGCCGAGGGTGCGGCGATCGAAGCCTCGGTGGCGGCTCTGTACGCTGCGGAGGGCGCCACTGCCCGGGGCGGCGCCGCGGGCGTCTATGCCGCCGCCGGCGCCATGGCCGAGCGTGCCGCGGATGCGGATGATGCGGAGGCCAAAGCCGCGGCGGCCGAAGCCCTCGTCGCCCCCGAAACCGACGGACCGCACGCCTTCGCCCTCGCGGGCATCGATTTCGAAGTCAAGCCCGGCCAGCTCGTAGCTCTGGTGGGGCCATCGGGCGCCGGCAAGACGAGCACCACCTACCTGATACCGCGCCTCTACGACGTGGACGCGGGCTCGGTCGAAATCGACGGGCTGGACGTCCGACGGATCCGGCTGGAGTCGATCGGCCAGATCGTCGGCTTCGTCACGCAGGAGACGTATCTGTTCCACAGCTCCATTCGCGACAACCTGCGGTACGCCAAGCCGGAAGCGACGGACGACGAACTGGAAGCGGCGGCCCGAGCTGCCGCGATCCACGACCGGGTCATGGAACTGCCGGATGGCTACGACACCATCGTTGGAGAGAGGGGCTACAAGCTCTCCGGCGGAGAGAAGCAGCGCATCGCCATTGCCCGCGTGCTGCTCAAGGATCCGCGCGTGCTCATCCTCGACGAAGCCACCTCGGCCCTGGATACCGTCAGCGAGCGGCTCATCCAGCAGGCCCTCGAAGGTCTCGAGGCCGGCCGCACGACGATCGCCATCGCCCACCGCCTGTCGACCATCCTGCGGGCGGACTTGATCCTGGTCTACGAGCGCGGCCGGATCGTGGAGCGCGGCACTCATGCCGAGTTGCTGGCGGCCGAGGGCCTGTATGCGCGTCTCTACCACGAACAGTTCGCATTGCCCGAGGCGCCCGTGGGAGCCGACCGGGAGAACCGAAAGGTGCCGGATCCAGTCGGCATCGGCGATGCCGGTTAGGCTGGCCGGAGCACATCGGCCGCAAATCGCGGCGCGAGTCAGGAGGATCAATTGGGCGAAAAGCAAGTGAGCCTCCGGCACGAAGGCGGCATGCGGTTCGTGGCCCGGACGAGCTCAGGCCACGACGTCGTCGTCGACAACGCTTCGGGCGACAGCGGCCCGCGGCCCACTGAACTGGTGCTTGCGGCGATCGCCGGCTGCACCGCCATGGACGTCGTGGAGATCATGGCCAAGAAGCGCCAGATCATGGACCACTACGCCGTGGAGGTTACCGGCGCTCAACGCGAAACGGCGCCCAACGTGTTCACCGACATAACCGTCGTCCACGTCGTCGACGGCGAGGTCGATACGGAGGCCGTGCGCCGCGCAATCGAACTGTCGGCGACCAAGTACTGCACCGTCAGTGCCCAGGTCGCCGCGGGCACGGCGCGTATCAGCCATCGCTATACGATCAGACGCCCCGGAGCCTCCGGTCCGAGCGAAGAGTCGGCCGAAGTCGTAGTCACTGGCCCGATGAAGGACGTCCTCACCGTTTAGCGACGCCGGGCCCCGGACGCTCGGGCTTACGCCGGATCGATCCGCATCAGCCAGAGGCCTTGTTGAGGTTCGACTGTCAGCGGCACGACCCGCACCGACCGGCCCCCGCCGACGTCGAGCACGGTCGCGGTCGACTGCTCGAACGGCGCAAAGTCGCCGCCCAGCCCGTCCGCGGCCGCAACGTGCAGTACGTACTGACCCACCTCGAGATCCGCGTAGTTGCCGCCGCGGAACGCCAGGAAAGAATTGCCCAGGGCATCGATGGGCGCGCCGGTCTCCACCGCGACGAGCGGCAGGAACGTCCGTGGCACGAATATCCGGCATGAGCGGAACACCGTGACGGGGTAGGCAACGCCGGCCTCGGACGTCGTGCGGCCCGACGCCCCCGCCAGCAGCCGGGTCAGGGCCGGCAGCTCGCGGCTGAAGTGCCGAGTACGCGGCTCCCGGAGCCGCGAGCTGCGGCTGGACACCTCCATACGCGATGCCTGCGGCGACGAGTCCCACAGCGGCCACCGCCGAAACGAGTCCGGTGGCGACCCTCCGCCGCGGCGCCGAAAGTTCCCGGCCGCTCCTGATCGACCTCTCCAGGTACGTCGACAGCGCGGACGTCCCGACGGCCGCCAGAAGCAGGAGCGGGGCCTTCGCTTCTTCCGAGTACCGCGGCGTCACGTACACCGCCCGCCAGCCGAGGATCACCAGGGTCAGGGTCACGCCGCCGACGAGCGCGACGAGCGCGACGGCAAGGGCCCGACGGCGTGCCAGGAAGAGCGCGACAAGCCCGACGGCAGCCAGAGCGAGCAGCACGACGGCGACGCGATTCTCGAAGGCCCCCGCGTCCTGCAGCGCCTTGATCGGCCCGCTCGAGGCCAGGCCCGGCGCCGCGAGCGTTGTGTAGCCGGCGGGGACGCTGAACCAGTACAGCGGCTGGCCGGTGAGCAGCCAGTCGTGGAGGCAGGTAAGCGGCACGAAGAGCGCCCCGACCAGCAATGGCGCTGAGATCCTGAGCGGCTGTCGGTCGCCGCCACGGATCGCCGACAAGGCGGCAATCGCCGCACAAGCGGCAGCCGCCGCCAGCAGCCAGATCGTTTCCACTCTGGCCAGACCGGCCAGTAAAAGGGCGATGCCGGCCAGCCACGGGCGAGGCCTCGCGCCCGTTACCAGGACTGCCGCAGCGAGCCACAGGGCCAGCGCAAACACGAATGAATTGCCATGGGCTACTTCCACCTGGAAGTCGGGCCAGGCCAGCAGACCGGCCGCGGCGACCGTGCCCGCGACAACGCCGCCGAGTCGGTGGCCCAGGCTCGCCGCCAGGGCGACGGCGATCGAGGCCACGCCGATCGACGCGATCGTCAGCACACGCCAGTCTCCGGCGATCGACCAGAGCAGCCCGTACACCACTGTCAGAAGCGGCTTGGGACTCGTCGGCACGAATGCCTCGAGACGCTGCCCGTGGATCAGATGCTGCCAGTACAACACCATCGACGTAGAGTCGGTGTCGCTGGTGAAGTGGTCCAGCGGCGCGATGACGAGCCACAGCAGGACGAGAGCGGCGGCGAAGGTGAAACCCGCCAGGGCCTTTGGCGACGGTGCCGGCAGACGGCCCAGTCCGCCGCCGCTGGAGGAGCCGTCTCCCCGAACCGGACCCCCGGCCGGACCGATGGCCCCAACGCCGGCCACGCCGTCCACCGCGTCTGCAGTCGGGGATGTCTCACGGCTGATTGCCTGATCCTGGCGCAACTTGCTGGACGTCCCTCCTGCGATCGAAGCCGCGCCAATGTTACGGGGTCCGGCCTGGGCCGGGCCGGTCGCTCGTGTCCGCGATACGCGCGTCACGGGCTCCAGGACGGATCGCATCGCCACGGCCGCCCCACGTCTGGCCGCTTCCTATACTTCCTGCCAATGGAGAAGCCGCAGCCCGTCACCGCAGACCTCCTCAGAGGCTCGGATCCGTCGCCGTCGAGCCCGAGCGCCGTCCCGGTGACGGCCAACGCGTATTCGAGGGTCTGGCGGATATGGGGCGTCGATTTCGATGCGCGCATCGTCCAGATCGTGGCCATTGCCACGGTCATCCTGATCATCGCCTTCAACAACCGCTTCGTCGAAGCTGAGTACGACCGCTTCGTCCTCGAGTTCATCATTCCGATCGCGATCATCGTGCTGGTCTGGCGCGAGAACCCACGGCGCTACGGCCTGCAGCTGGGCGATTGGCGCCTTGGTCTGCCGATCCTCCTCGGCGGCGTGGCGATCATGGCCGCCGTCATCTGGTTCGTCGGCCGCGCGCCGGACTTTCGCGCGTACTACACCGACACCATTGACGGCCGCCCGATGTGGCGGCTCATCATCGACACGGGCGTGGACCTGGTCGCCTGGGAGTTCTTCTTCCGAGGCTGGATGCTTTGGGCGCTCGGTCGGAAGTACGGGTCTGATGCGATCTGGCTCCAGATCGTCCCCTTTGCCCTGATGCACATGTGGAAGCCCGAAGTCGAACAGCTCTCGACGCTGATCGGCGGAGCGTTCTTCGGCCTTCTCGCGTGGCGGACACGGTCGTTCGTGTGGGGCTGGCTGCTCCACTGGTTCATGGTTGCCTGGGTGCTGATGGTCGCCGCGGGCTACGTCTAGCTCGTCGCGTGTAGCCCTATCGCCGTCGTCGGGGTGGGCCTTACGACCCGTCGTCGGGACCGGCAAGCGACGTATACTCGGGCCAATTCAGCGCGGCGAGGGTCTTTCGCGCTGCCATTTCGGGGCTGGGAGAGGGATTATGCGTCACCGGACACCGCGACTTGGTTGCGCCGTCGTCATGGTCACATCCTTGCTTCTGGCGCAGGCGGGCCAGGCGCTGGCGACGGCGCCTGCGGGCGCCCCAGTCATCCTCGGTCCCGCCGACGGCTCGTCCGTGGGCAACTCGAACCCCACGCTGTCCTGGTCGGGCCTGACCGGCGCGGTGCGCTACAAGGTCCAGATCTCGACGATCAGCTCGTTCTCCTCGACGATCTACTCACAGGACACGTATGCGCTGCAGGTGACGCCTCCCGCCATCTTGCCGTTCGCCACGTTGTACTGGCGCGTCGCCGGTGAAGACGGCAGCGGGGCCACCGGCCCGTACTCCGTCGCCTCGTTCACGAAGTCCGTAAACACCGCCCCCACACCCTTGACGCCGACCAACGGTCAAACCCTGGTCTTCCCGACGGACCCGGCGATCTTCTCCTGGCAGCCCGTGCCGGGCGCGGTGTCGTACGTCCTTCAGATCGACGACGCCTCCGATTTCGTCGGCGCCACTCAATACCTGACCGCCAACACGTCCTTCACGCTCACGGACACGCAGGCCTTCACGCAGAGCGACGGCGTCACCCCACAGGTCTGGTGGTGGCAGGTTCAGGCCAAATTCGCCAACGCGTCGGTGACGGCCTGGTCGTCAGGCTGGAGCTACCAGATCAGCTGGCCGGCGGCCCCGCAACTGGAGAGCCCGGCCAACTCGGCCACGGGCGTCACCGATACCGTCTTCTCGTGGGATGCCGTGCTCGGCGCGGCCTGGTATCAGATCCAGGTAAGTCCCAACGGCGACTTCGCCAACAACTGGGTGATCGACCAGTCGTCGATATTCGGGACCCGCTACGCCCCTGCGAACAACCTCAACAACTCGGCCTACTTCTGGCGAGTGCGCGCCCGTGCCGACGGCGCTGCCACCAACTACGGTCCGTGGTCGTCCACCTTCGTGTTCACGAGGTCGTGGAATACCCGGCCGGTCATCGAGTCGCCGCGCTGGGCCGGCGGCGTGACTCAACCACCGGTCATCAGTTCCCTCCGGTTCAGCTGGACGCCGCCGTCGTCGAGCGGAGCCGGCTGGGTCGATCACGCCTCTCAGTACCTGGTCCAGTTCAGCACCAGCTCCACCTTCGCCTCAGGCAATCAGAGCTGCCTGACAAATCAGACGACCTTCTCCCCGTACGATGGCTGCAATCTGTCGTTCAACGTCGGCACGGTCTACTACTGGCGCGTCCGGGGTAACGACCAACCGGTCCCGGTCATTGGACTCTGGGACAGCACGTCCACGGCGGACACCCAGAGGTTCATTTACGAACCGGACCTTCCCGATCTGTCGTGTGGGCCGCATGGCGCGCAACTTGTGGCCACGCCCGTCTTGTGCTGGTCCGCGATATCGGGGGCCGTCCAGTATCAGGTCTCGATCGACAACGCCGCGGGCGCTTCAGTCGAGCAAGTCACGACCTATGGACTCTCCTTCACTCCGCTTGTCACACTCAATGCAGGCGACGGTCCTTTCACGTGGAACGTTGTATCTATCGACGCGGGCGGCCATTCGGGCTTGTCCCGTGCAACTGGCGATTGGCCGTCATTCAATGTGACTCCACCGGCGCCCGATCCAACGTTCAGTCTGCTCGCCCCCACGGACTCTTCTCATTCAATTCGTATGCCGTCGATGACCTGGGTTCCGTACACCGGTGCCTCGTACTACAAGGTGCTCTACGGTCCAACACCCGACATTCTGAGCATGACTCCGCTCAGCGGCGGCACCGAGCTGCCCTACGCGGGCTTCACTTATGCCTCAGTGCCACTCGCGGCTCAGCGCTGGTATTGGGTAGTACAGGCTTTCGACAGCGGCGACCACCTGATAGGGCAGAGCGCGCAGAGCTCGTTCTATGTCGGATCACACCCCGACGGGAGCGACTGGATCATTCCCTGGGACCAATACGTGACGCCCGAATGCACGGCGCAGACGGACCCGCAGGTATTGCGTTGCACTCCGCTGCTCGGGCAGACGCAGGAAATGACGTGGACCCCGGATCCGGACGCCGGCTTCTACGTCGTCACGGTCTCCAAGGACGAAAACTTCACCAACATCTACAAGACATATCGCACGTTTGTGAATTCGCTCACGCCAGTCGAATCCTGGCTGGACGGCCAGGCGGGCGATACGTACTACTGGTTCGTGCGCCCCTGTGCCGACTCCAACGCGGCCTTCTGCGGACCCGGCCCCGATACCAACGCCGGCCTCGACAATGCGAGTTCATACAAGAAGCAGTCACCCGCTCCAACGGGCATCACGACAACCACCGCCGATAATCCTCCGGCCGTCGCGACCACGATCCCCAACCAGGTGACCTTCAACTGGCCCGACTATCTGTCGACCAGCCAGGCCTCCGAATATCCGGTAGCCGGCGCGAACTCGGTGCGGGTCACGCAAGAGGCCCAGCAGTACAAGATAACCGTGTCGACTACTCTGGACTTCAGTTCGATCCTGGACAGCAAGACGATCGACCAAACGCAATACACGCCGTGGCAGATCACCTATCCGGAGGGTCCGCTGTACTGGCGCGTTCAGGCGATCGACGGCAGCGGCAACCTGCTGACCGTCAGCGCCGCCGGGACCGTCATCAAGTCCTCACCCCTCATCGGGCTTACCTCACCGGGGAACGCGGCCGCGGTCAGCGGCGAGCCCTACTTCACCTGGGCGCCGCAGAGTTGGACCGCGAAGTACATCATCGAGGTCTACAAGAACGGCGATCTCAACTTCGCCCCAACGAATCGTATCCTCAACATAACCACTGCCGTGTCGGCGTACTCGCCGACCACGAACATCGCCGCCGGTGTTTACGCCTGGCGCGTCCAGCGTCTCGACCAGAGCGGACGGGCCGGCCCATGGTCCACTGGTCGGACGTTCACGCTCCAACCTGCGGCGCCGGTTCTCAACACGCCGCTCGACCAGGCCAATGTCAAGGGCAGCAACATGGACTTCACCTGGCTCGGAGTCCAGGGTGCCGCCAGCTATCGATTCCAGACGAGCACGGTGTCCAGCTTCAGTAGTACCAAAGAGAGTCAAGACACGGTCATGACGGCGTGGTCGCCGGTTTCCCAGTACGTGGCCGGGACCTACTTCTGGCGAGTCAGCGTCCTGGACGCCTCGAACAACGTGCTGAGCACCTCGAGCTACCGCAGCTTCATCGTCCTGACCGGGTCGACGTACACGGCGGTGACCCCGACGCGCCTGCTGGACTCGCGCGATGGCACGGGTCTGGCCGGCCATGTGCCGGCCGCTTTCCAATCCCACGTGGCCCGGCCCTTCCAGGTCACGGGCGGCGTGGTGCCGGCCAACGCCACTGCCGTCACCGGGAACCTGACAGTCACACAGCAGACCAGCAACGGCTTCGTATACGTGGGCCCACTGTCGATGGACAACCCCACCAGCTCGAACCTCAACTTCCCCGTCGGCGACGACCGGGCCAATGCCGTGACGGTCCTGCTCGGCACGGGAGGCCAGCTCTTCGTGACCTATGCCGCCCCGAGCACGGGTCAGCAGGCCCACGTGATATTCGACGTCACCGGGTACTTCACTCCTGATGCCTACGGGGCGACCTACCACCCCGTTACGCCCACCCGCTTGCTCGACACACGCAGCGCCCTGGGGCTCGCCGGACTATTCCAGTCTCACGTGGCCCGGACGCTACAGGCGACCGGAGGTATCGTGCCGTCCACCGCGACGGCGGTGACGGGCAACCTGACCGTGACCCAACAGTCCAGCATGGGCTTCCTCTACGTCGGCCCCGCGCCCGTGAACAACCCCACCAGCTCGAACCTCAACTTCCCCGTCGGCGACGATCGGGCCAATGCCGTGACGGTTCTGCTTGGCACCGGAGGCCGGCTGTCGATCACGTATGCCGCCCCGACTGCCGGCCAGACCACCCAGGTTCTCTTCGACGTGACCGGGTACTTCACTCCGGATCTGACCGGGTCGACCTACACGGCCGTCTCCCCGACGCGTCTCCTCGACTCCCGCGACGGCACGGGCTATGCGGGGGGAGCCTTCAAATCTCACGTCGCCCAGCCGTTCCAGGTGACCGGCGACAACGCCATCCCCGGCGGCGGGATCCTCACCATTCCGGCCGCCGCGACCGCGGTCTCCGGCAACCTGACGGTCACCCAGCAATCCGCGCTCGGATTCCTGTACATCGGCCCGTCTTCGGTCAACAACCCGACGAGTTCCAGCCTCAACTTCCCCCTTGCGGACGACAGGGCCAACGCAATCAACGTCCAGCTCGGCAGCGGCGGCAGGCTCTCGGTCACGTACGCCTCACCGATCGTCACGGCGACCGCCCATGCGATCTTCGACATCACCGGCTACTTCGCGCCTCCGTCCTGAGCACCCGCCTCTTGGATGGCCAAACGAGCCCCGGATTTCGTCCGGGGCTCGTCGATTCGGGGCGCGGCCCGGCACCTGCGCAGCCTCCGCCTTCGGCTTGCATGAGTATGCAGTCGACTGTATACTCACCCATCATGACGACGACCCGCCCCGCCCTCGACGTTGCAGCATCTCGAGCTCTCGGCCCGCGGGCCTTTCGCTCGGGCCGTGGCGGCGATCTGATCACCGTCGGCATCGTGGGTGCGACCGGCTACGCCGGCGGCGAGTTGGTGCGGCTGCTGCTGCACCACCCCAACGTCAGGCTCGCCGGGCTCCACGGCCGCAACCGTGACAACCAGCCGATCGCGGCCTCGCATCCCCACCTGAGCGAGACCGGCCTCGTCATCGACCAGGCGATTCCCGAGGCCGACGCCATCTTCACCGCACTGCCGCACGGCGTCGCGGCGGGCATGGCCGGGGAGATCGTGGCGAGAGGGTCGGCCCTGCTGGACGTCGGACCCGACTTCCGCCTTCACGACCCCGCGGACTATCCGAGCTGGTACAAGTTCGACCATCCGGCGCCCGAGCTCCTGGCAGAGGCCGTCTACGGCCTGCCCGAATTGCATCGAGCGGAGATGCGGGCCGCGGCCGACAAGGCGGCGACGATCATCGGCCTGCCGGGCTGCTACCCGACGGCAACGATCCTCACCCTTGCCCCGCTTGCCCGGGCCGGTCTGATAGCCGACGTCGCCGTCGACGCCAAGAGCGGCGTCTCCGGCGCCGGCCGGGAGCCCAAGCCGGATCTGCTCTTCTCCGAGGTCAACGAGAGCGTCAAGGCTTATGGCATCTTCAACCACCGCCACACGGCCGAGATGGAGCAAGAACTCCAGGAGCAAGGCGAGCGGGGCCAGTTCGGCAGTCGAGATGCCAACCCGGGCGTGGCCACGGTTGACTTCCTGCCGCACCTGATCCCGATGACCCGCGGAATCCTGGCCAGCTGCCACGTTCGGCCCACTCGCCCCGTGACCCAGGCTGAAGTCGACGCTATCTACGACCAGGCCTATCGGGACGAGCCGTTCGTACAGGTGGTGGTCGACCCACCCGCAACCAAGCACGTCTTCGGCAGCAACCTGTGCCGCATCTGCGTCAGGGTGGATCCGCGCAGCGGCCGCGTCCTGGCCCTGGGCGTGATCGACAACCTCGTCAAGGGCGCCGCCGGTCAGGCCGTGCAGGCCCTCAACGTCCTGTTCGGACTGCCCGAGACGACCGGCCTTGAGCAATACCCGATCGCTCCCTGACGCCCAGCTCGACAGCGCCAACCGGGCGGGCCCCGAACCGTTCCCCCGACGCTCATCGCACCACTCGGAGGGTATTCAAGCCGATGCACCCAGTTCCCGACCGATCCTCGGCCGCGAGCGCCGCGCATACTGCCGCCAGACAAACGGCCGGCGTGAAGGCGGCGGATGGGCAGACTCCCATCAGCCCGAATGATCTGCCGCCCCTGCCGGTCCGGCTGCCCGCCGTCCAGGAGCGCGCGGCAATGCCGGGCGGATTTCGGGCGGGCGCCCTGGCAGCCGGCATCAAGCCCTCGGGCCGACCCGACCTGGCGTTGATCGCCACCACCGGCGAATCCGCGGCCGTTGCGGCGACGTTCACCCGGAACCAGGTCGTGGCCGCGCCGATCAGGATTTCGCGAGCCCATCTCAACGACACTGAGATCGGCGGCGGCGGACGCTTCGGCTGGGTCGACGCGGTCGTGGCCACTTCGGGAGCCGCCAACGCGGCCACGGGCGTCGAAGGCGACGAGGACCAGGCGGAGGTCGCCAGGACCGTCGCGGCACTCCTGGACACCAGGCCCGAGCGAACCCTGGCCCTGGCGACGGGCGTGATCGGCGTGCGACTGCCGCTCACCAGAGTCCGGGATGGGCTCACTCGCCTCGTCCCTCAGCTGGCCGCGACCGACGCGGGCCTGGAGGCGGTCGCGGGCGCGATCATGACGACCGACACGCGAATCAAGCTGGCCACGACACAGCTGGAGCTACCGGGTCGGGACGGCGCGACGGTCACGGTGACCGTCTCCGGCATCGCCAAGGGCGTTGGCATGATCCATCCGCGCATGGCCACGATGCTGAGCGTGATCCTGACCGATGCCAGCGTCGCGCCGGCCACACTTCACGCCCTCCTCTCCCCGATCGTGCAGCGGACGTGGAACCAGCTCAGCGTCGACGGCGACACCAGCACCAACGACACGGTCTTTCTGATTGCGTCGGGCGCCGCCGGTGCGTCGGTGGCCGCGGCCAGCCACGAGGCGGCCGCCCTGGGCCGGGCCATCGAGGCCGTGGCCCGCTCTCTGGCCCGGCAGCAGGCCGCCGACGGCGAAGGCGCCACGACCCTTGTCACGTGCCAGGTCAGCGGCGCCGCCGACGACTACGACGCTCGCGCCGTCGCCCGCGGCGTGGTCAGCAGCAGCCTGCTCAAGGCCGCCATCCACGGTCGCGATCCCAACTGGGGCCGCGTGGCCAGTGCCGCCGGCAACGCTCACCTCCCCGACGAGCAGCAGCTGGAAGCCGGCGGCCTGCATCACACCGAAGCCATGCCGCGGGCCGGGCGTGCTCCCGAGCTGGATCTGGACAAGCTCCAGATCGCCATCGCCGGCACGCTCGTGTTCAAGGGCACTCCCCTTCTCTTCGACCGCGCGGCCGTCGCCAGAGCTATGGACGCGCCCGAAGTCCTGATCCGACTCCACCTCGGTCTGGGCGGCGGCACGGGCGAGGCATTCGGCTGCGATTTGACTGAGGAATACGTCATCGAGAACGCGGAGTACACGACGTGAGCGAAGTGCTCGTCATCAAGCTCGGCGGGACTACCCTCGCCGACCAGGCCCACGTTCTCGACGAGGTGGCCGCGGTCGCGCGCAAGCGCCCCGTCGTGCTCGTCCACGGCGGCGGCAAGCGCATCACCGAGTGGCTCGAGCGGCTCGGCGTGCCCAGCCGGTTCGAAGGCGGCCTGCGAGTGACCGACCAGGCCGCGCTGGACGTGGCCGCGGCCGTTCTCCGGGGAGTGGTGAATTCGGAGCTCGTGTCGGACCTGCGGGATCGCGGCGTGGACGCGGTGGGCCTGAGCGGCGTCGACGGCGGCTTCATGATCGCCGAGCGCGTGCCCGGGCTCGGGCTCGTGGCCCACATCGTCGGCATCCGGCGCGACTTCATCGACACGCTCCTGGTCGCGGGCCAGGTGGCCGTGGTCGCGCCGCTCGCCCGCGACGAGCACGGCATCGTCTGCAACGTCAACGCCGACGACGCCGCAGCCGGCATCGCCGCCGGATTGGGCGCCCGCCAGCTCGTGCTCATGACAGACGTGGATGGGGTGCGCGACGCAGGCGGAGACAAGGTCGCGACGATGACCGCGGACCGGGCCGAGAGGCTCATCCTCGACGGTGTCATCAAGGGCGGCATGGTCCCCAAGATCAGGGCCGCGCTGCAGGCGGTCAACTGGGCCGGCGCCGAGGCCGTCATCGCCGACTCGTCCGATCCGCAGGCGCTGACCCGAGCACTCGGCGATCCGGGGTTCGGGACCAGGATCACAGCGGCGCGCGAGACAAGCGAAGCCCCGGCCGGAAAGGCCTAGCCGGATGACGGACATGGTGATCAACGGCAGCAGTGCCCACGTCAAGCAACGCCGGCAGCGCGCCCTACTCGAACTCGTCGCCCGCTCCCCAATCGGCAGCCAGGAGGAACTCGTGGAGCTGCTTCGGCAGGCCGGCTTCGAGGTCACTCAGGCCACGGTAAGCCGCGACCTTGCGGAGCTGGGCCTGGTCAAGGTTCCTCGCGGCGACCGGCACGTCTACGCCACGCCGGAGGCCGCTGCCAGCGGCAACCTCTACGACGCCAGATTGCGACGCCTGCTCGAAGACATTCCCGTCCGCATCGGCCGGAGCGGCCTGAGCCTGGTACTGCTGGCCACACCCGGTTCCGCGGGCGCGATAGCCCAGGCGATCGACCAGTCGAGCCTGCAGGACCAGATCGGCACGCTCGCCGGCGACAACACCCTCCTCGTGCTGTTCGAGACCGAGGCCGCTCTCGAGCGGTTCCTGGCCCGTTTCCAGAGCTATCAACCGGCAGGCTCGACCGCGCTGCCGCCGGTACTTCCCTTCACGCTCACGGAGGCTCCTCGATGAAGAAGGTCGTGCTCGCATACTCCGGTGGACTCGACACGTCCGTCGCCGTCGCCTGGCTGCGCGAGCAGTACGACGCGGAGGTCGTGACGCTGACCGTCAACCTCGGTGGCGGCGTGCTCAAAGAAGACGTCGACCGCCGGGCCATCGGTGCCGGCGCCTCGCGGGCCTACGTCGTCGACGGGCGGGCCCGTTTCGTTCGCGACTTCTGCTGGCCGCACGTCCAGGCCGGGGCCCTGTACCAGGGCGTCTACCCGCTGGCCACGGCCATGGCCCGGCCGATGATCGCCCAGCTGCTGGTCGAAGTGGCTCACAAGGAAGGCGCCGACGCGGTCGCGCACGGCTGTACCGGCAAGGGCAACGACCAGGTCCGCTTCGACGTCGCCACGCACGCACTGGACCCATCCCTCGCCGTCATCGCCCCGATGCGAGTCGGCATGGGCCTGAGCCGCGAGCAGGAGATCGAGTACGCGAAGGCCCGCAACATCGAAATCACGATCTCCAAGGAGTCGATCTACTCGATCGACGTGAACCTGTGGGGCCGCTCCATCGAAGCCGGCATCCTCGAGGATCCCTGGACGGCGCCGCGCGAGGACGTCTATCGCTGGACGGTCGATCCGGACAAGGCTCCGGCGGCCGTGGATGTCGTGATCGGTTTCGAAGGCGGCGTGCCAGTTTCGCTGGATGGCGATCGGGTCGATCCGGTCACGCTGGTGGAACGCCTCCACGACCTGGCGGGCGCCCACGGCGTCGGCCGCGTGGATCATGTGGAGGACCGGCTGGTCGGCATAAAGAGCCGCGAAATATACGAGGCGCCGGCAGCCACGGTCATTCACCGGGCCCACCGGGCCCTGGAAGGTCTGACGCTGTCCAAGGACACGCTGCGCTTCAACCGCATCGTGGCCGACGAGCTGGCCCAACTCACCTACGACGGGCTCTGGTTCAGCGCCCTGCACCGCGACCTGCGCGGCTACGCGGCCAGCAGCCAGCGCGTCGTCAGTGGCGACGTCCGGGTTCGCCTGGATCACGGCACAGCCTCGGTCACCGGCCGGCGCAGCCCGCTGTCGCTGTACGAGAAGTCTCTCGCGACATACGAAGCGGACGACACGTACGATCACGCGGCCGCGGTCGGGTTCATCGAAATCTTCGGGCTGCCGCTCCGCACCGAGGCCGCGCGCCACGGCGCGGTCGGTCGCAGCTACGGCGCGGCCTGGACCTGGACGGATCCACTCCTCGAGGAGCTGCCGACGAAGATCTTCGACGCACCCGCGGCGGTCAGATAGGCATCGAGAGCGACGAGGTCCAGGACGATGACCAGGCCTCGGCGCGGCCCGGCGGTAGCGCGCCCGTCTTCCGGTGCGGCCCAGCCGGAACGGCAGACCCAGCCGGGCGCGCGCGAGACCCTGATATCAGGCGCGGCCGCGGACTCCGGCGCTGGCCGGAACCCGCGCGCTCGCTCGAACTCCGGGGTTCGGGCCACCGCCGGGGCGACGCCGACCCCGGCCGCCAAGGCTCCGTTCGATGCCGGGCGCAAGCTCCGCGAGCTCGAGTTCCTGCACGAGTTCGCCAAGCTGCTGACGACTGCTCGAAACTGGGACGAGTTGATGGGCACGATCGTCGATCGCACCACGGACGCGCTGGACGTCGAGGTCTGCTCCGTTTACCTGATGGAGCGCGACGCCGAGAGGTTGCGCCTGGCCGCGACCAACGGCCTGGACCGGGACCAGGTCGGCATCGTGACGATGGCACTCGGCGAAGGCCTCACCGGTAAGGCCGCGGTCATCGGCAGTCCGGTTGCTTCGCCGGACGTCCGAGTCGACCCGCGCTTCAAGTGGGTGCCCGGCTTCGACCAATCGCAATTCGTGTCGATGCTGTCTGTGCCGATGCCCTGGAACGACTCGACCATCGGCGTCATCAACGTCCAGGCCATCGAGACCCGGACCTTCTCGCCGGAGGAGGTCGAGTTCCTGGTCACGATCGGAGCGCTGTTGGGCGGCATCGTCGAAAAGGGCCGGCTGCAGGCCGAAGCCGAGCAGCAGCTCGAGACCCTGACCGCCCTCGACGGCGCTCGCGCGGAGTTGCTGGCGGTGGTTACCCACGAGCTGCGAACGCCGCTGGCGGTCGTCCGGGCTTATGTCGACCTGCTCGCCGACGCGGCCGAGGACGCGGCCGGTGCGGCAGGCACGACGCCCAGGCCGGAACTCGTCGACGAGTGGCGCTCACAGGCCATCGCCCAGGTGACGCGCCTGGATCGGCTGGTCGATTCCATCCTGGCATCGGTACGTGGCGACGGTCTGGCGGCCGGCCTGGCCCGCGCCCCGTTCGATGTCGCGCGCGCGGTCAACGACACGATCGGCGAGATGACTCCGCTGCTGCGCGGCCACCCGCTCCGCCGCACCGGAACCTGGGAAGCGCTCATGGGCATCGGCGACGAAGGCCGCTTCCGGCAGGTTCTGGAGCATCTCCTCGAGAACGAGGTCAAGTATTCGCCGGAAGGCGGCTCGGTCAGCGTCGGGACGTGGCGCGTCGACGGCGAGATCCAGATCTACGTGACGGACGACGGACCGGGCATTCCGGAGCCCGAGTGGCAGTCGGTCTTCGAGGCGTACGTTCGGACGGCCAATCGACCGCGTGGCTCCGGAATCGGACTGTACGCGGCGCGGCGGCTGATGGGAGCGATGGGCGGGCGCGTCTGGTTGGAGTCAAATGGGTACGGCGGCAGCAGATTCATGGTGGCCGTGCCCGAGATGCGCCAAACTGATGTCACAACGGTCGGTCCGGAGGCGGGCGTAATGTCCGAGGCGGGCCCGGAAGGGTAGCGACCCGGTAAGTGGACGAGGCCCATAGCGGACGTAAAGGAGCGGAGGCGCCCAGGTGAACGGTATTGGTCCAGGGGAGACCAGCCTGCTCGTGCTCGTGGTGGACGACGAGCCGGCGATGGTGGGGGCGGTATCGGCACTGGTCGGCCGCGCCGGTCATCGGGTCGTGACCGCCTACGACGGCAACACCGCCCTGCGCCGGTTCAGCGAGGAGCGGCCCGACCTCGTCCTGCTGGACCTGGCCATGCCCGGCCTCGACGGCGTGGAAGTCTGCCGCGCCATTCGCCGCATATCGCAGACCCCGATCATCGTTCTCACCGGCGAGGCCGATGAGCGAGCCAAGGTCGAGGCGCTCGACACGGGCGCGGACGACTACGTGGTGAAGCCCTTCGGCAAGCAGGAACTGCTGGCGCGGATCCGCGCAGTGATGCGCCGCCGGGGCAACGAAGCGGAGCCACACGGCGCCGGCGAGTTGCGCTGGGGTGCCATCGTCCTGGACCGCGGGCGGCACACCGCATCTGTCTCCGGCAACGAGATCGTGCTGACGCGAACCGAGTACTCGCTGCTGGCCTCGCTCGTCGCCGCCGCGGGCCACGTCGTCTCCCACTCCACGCTTCTCTCGGCCGGCTGGCCGGGCGAGCCGAATCCCGATCCGCAGTGGCTGAAGCCCCACCTGGCCCGCTTGCGCTCCAAGCTGGACGGGGCCGGCGCGCCCGTGCCGGCCTCGGTCCGCGGCGTCGGCTACCGGCTGGAAACCGGGGAGTAGAGCCGGGAGAGTACGGCGGGGCGCGTCTGCGCGCCGGTCACGGGCCGGACTCGCCGCGCGGTCACCCTGCCCGTTTGGGTATTCGTTATGCCGCTGATATTGCCCGGTGGGTAGGGTCACGCTACCTTTCCGGATGCGCGTGGCGAACACGCGAGCCGTCGCACCGCTATGTGGGTTCCGGAGGTCGTGGTGAAGGCAGTCCATCCGACCCGGAGGTAGCCATGGGAGTAGTGAATGGACGCCCTTGATCTGGCACGGTGGCAATTCGGCATCACCACCGTCTACCACTTCCTGTTCGTCCCGCTGACGATCTCGCTGGCGTTCGTCGTGGCGGGCTTCCAGACGGCCTGGTTTCGCACCGGCAATGACAAATACCTGAAGCTGACGCGCTTCTACGGCGAACTCTTCCTGATCAACTTCGCCATGGGTGTCGTCACGGGCATCGTCCAGGAGTTCCAGTTCGGCATGAACTGGAGCGACTACAGCCGTTTCGTGGGCGACATCTTCGGCGCCCCGCTGGCGATCGAGGGGCTGCTGGCATTCTTCCTCGAGTCGACTTTCCTGGGACTCTGGATCTTCGGCTGGGACAGGCTGTCCAGGCCCGTTCACCTGGCTTCGATCTGGATCGTCGCCGTCGGAACGCTGCTGTCGGCCTTCTTCATCCTGGCGGCCAACTCGTGGATGCAGCAGCCGGTCGGATTCGCGATCAACCAGTCGGCCGGGCGGGCCGAACTGAAGGATTTCCTGGCGGTCATGACAAACCCGACAGTCGTGTTCGCCTTCCCCCACGTGATCGCAGGTGCGTTCATGACCGGCGGGGCGTTCGTCCTGGGCGTCGCCGTGTGGCGCCTGCTCCGGCGGCCGGTCGACGCGGAGCCGTTCCGGGCCGCGGCCAGGGTCGGCGCCACGGTGTTGCTGATCGCCGGGGTATTCGTCCTGGCGACCGGCGACCAGCTCGGCAAACACATCGCCGTCGACCAGCCGATGAAGCTCGCCGCGGCCGAAAACCTGCGAACCACCGAAACCGGGGCGCCGTTTTCCCTCGTCACCCTGTGGGACATGAACGGCAATGAGATTTTCACGATCCAGGTGCCGGACCTGCTCTCCATCCTGGCTACCAACGACCCCAACGGCCAGGTCCAGGGCATCGACAATCTGCAGGCCGCGTACACGTCGCAATACGGGGCCCTGTTCGGGGACGTGAATTTCTCGCCCATCGTGCCGGTCACGTTCTGGTCCTTCCGCTTGATGATCGGCGCCGGCAGCCTCGCGGCCCTGGCCGCGCTGTGGTTCCTGTGGCGGATGCGCAGGGGAAGGGTGCCTGGCCGAGGCGCCGTGGCCGTTGCCTTCGTCCTGCCGCTGCTGCCGCTCGTGGCCAACTCCTTCGCCTGGCTGTTCACCGAGATGGGCCGCCAGCCGTGGATAGTCCAGGGTCAGAAGCTGACCTCGAGCGCGGTTTCGCCGAGTGTCAGCTCACTCGACGTGGCCATCACAGTCGTCGGTTTCACGCTCCTCTACGGCGTCCTGGCGGTGGTTGAGGTCGGGCTGCTGGCGAAGCGGATCCGCGGGCCGCTGGCAGCGGAGGCCGAACCGGGCGACGCCGACCACGCCACTCCCTTCTCTTACTGAGGAGACGGCCATGCTGCACGACATCTGGTTCCTGCTCATCGCCGTCCTGTGGATCGGCTACTTCGTGCTCGAGGGCTTCGACTTCGGCCTCGGCATATTGCTGCCCTTCCTCGGTCGAAATGACGCCGAACGCCGCGCCCTGATCGGCGCCATCGGACCGGTCTGGGACGGCAACGAAGTCTGGCTGCTGGTGGCCGGCGGGGCGACGTTCGCCGCCTTCCCGCACTGGTACGCCACGCTCTTCAGCGGCTTCTACCTTGCCCTGTTCTTGATTCTCGTGGCTTTGATCCTCCGCGGCGTCGCGTTCGAGTACCGCGGCAAGCGCGACAGCGCCCGATGGCGCCGGGGTTGGGACTGGGCCATCTTCGTGGGTTCGGCCGTGCCGGCCCTGCTTTGGGGCGTGGCCTTCGCCAACATCGTCGGCGGCGTTCCGATCGACCAGAACAAGGAGTTCACGGGCGACCTGCTCACACTGCTAAACCCGTTCGGGTTGCTCGGCGGCGTGGTCACGCTGACGCTCTTCATGACGCACGGCGCCGCGTACATCGCGCTCAAGACGGAGGGCGAATTGCGCGAACGGGCCAACAAGCTGCTGGTCGGGATCGGGCTGGTGGCCGCGGTGGCCGCGGTCGCGTTCCTGGCCTGGACGCAGGCATCCGGCGTCGTCGCCGGCTCGGCTGCCGTGTCGGTGCTGGCGGCGGTGGCTCTGGTCGGGGCGCTCGCGAGCCAATCGCCTGGGCCGCGAAGGCTGGGCCTTCATCGGTACGGCGCTGACCATCGCTCTGGCGGTCGTCGCGCTCTTCCTGCACCTGTACCCGAACGTGATGCCGTCGTCCACAAATCCGGCCTACAGCCTGACGGTGACGAATGCGTCTTCGACCGACTACACCCTGACGATCATGACCGGCGTGGCCGTGGTATTCACGCCGCTGGTCCTGCTTTATCAGGGCTGGACATACTGGATCTTCCGCAGGCGGGTCACCGCCGACCGCGTCCCGGCGGTGCCCGGGCCTTCGGCGTCGGCCGCTCCGTCGAACGCGAAGTGAGAGCGCGGGCAGAGGACGCCTGCGTGAGAGTTCGACTCTGAGGGCCATCGACCCTCGACTCATCCGCTATGCCCGCGCAACCGTCGTCGCTCTGGCGGCTGCCGTGGCGCTCGGCTTTGGCATGGCGATCCTGGCGGTTGCCCAGGCCTGGTTGCTGGCGACCGCGATCGGCTCCGCTTTCATGGGCGGCGCCGACCTGGCTGCTCTGCAGACGACACTGGCCGGCCTGGCCCTCGTGCTCCTCGGGCGTGCGGCGATTTCCTGGGCGCAGGAATCTGTGGCGCGGCGTTGCTCGGCGGCGGTGAAGTCGAGCCTGCGGATGCAGTTGCTGCGGCATGTCGCCCTGGAGCCGTCCCGCGACGGCGCGGCCGGGAGCGGCCAGGTGGTGGCTCTTGCGACCCGTGGCCTCGACGCGCTGGACGCCTACTTCGGCCGCTACCTGCCGCAACTCATGTTGTCGGCCATCGTGCCCGTGGTTGTCGTCGCCTGCCTGGCCACCGCGGACCTCGTCGCCACGCTGACCGTGGCCCTGACCGTGCCGCTCATCCCGCTGTTCATGGTATTGATCGGATCGGCCACGGAGCGACGGCGGAGACGCCGCTGGGAAGCGCTGGCGCGCCTCTCCGGACATTTCCTCGACGTAGTGGCGGGTTTGCCCACACTCCGCGTCTTCGGCCGTTCCGGTGCCCAGCTGGAGCGCCTCGAGCGGGTCACGGACGAGTACAGGCGCGAGAGCATGGCAACTCTCCGGGTCGCGTTCCTCTCGGCCTTCGCGCTGGAACTGGCGGCGACGTTGTCCGTCGCGCTGGTGGCGGTCGGAGTCGCGCTCCGCCTCGTCGACGGGTTGATGGACTTCCGAACGGGACTCTTCGTGCTGATCCTGGCACCCGAGGCCTACCTTCCGCTGCGCCAGCTCGGCGCCAGCTTCCACGCGTCGGAAGAAGGCCTGGCGGCGTCCGACGAGGTCTTCAGGATCATCGGCGCGACGCCGGGCCGACGCGTCGGAACGGTGCCGGCGGCGGCCCCGGTATCGAGCACGAGCGCGGCAGATACCGCGGGCGAGGTCGTGGCTCCGGGTTTCAGCCGGCCGCTGCCGGCGGACCTGCGCGGGGCGGGCATTCGCGTGGAGGGCGTAACGGTTCGACAGCCCGGGCGTTCGCTGGACGCACCTTTCGAGGCGTCGCTGGTGGTTTGCGCGGGCGAGGTCGTGGCGATCTCAGGACCGAGCGGCGCGGGCAAGAGCACTCTCGTCGACGTGCTGCTCGGTTTGCGCTCCGTCGATTGCGGCCGCGTCCACATCGCCGCCGCCGGCGGAGAGTGCGTGGATTTGGCCGCGATCGACCGCCGCGAGTGGCATCGCCACGTGGCCTGGGTGCCGCAGCATCCCTACTGCTTCGCGGGAACCGTAGCCGACAACGTCAAGCTGGCCGCGCCCGACGCCAGCCACGCCGAGGTGCACGCCGTTCTCGCCGCGGTTGGCCTGTCGGAGCTGGATCCGGCCACCGCCCTCGCCGAGGGCGGCTCGGGACTCTCCTCCGGGCAGCGCCGGCGCCTGGGCGTGGCCCGGGCTCTCCTCAAGGGCGGCGACTTCCTGATCCTCGACGAGCCCACCGCCGGACTCGACGCCGGCGCCGAGGCCATGGTCCTGGATGCTGTTCGCGCAACCGCCCGACTGCACGGTCGAGCTGTTCTCCTGGTCGCTCACCGGCCGGCGGCGCTGGCGATCGCCGACCGCGTGGTCGGAGTCACGGCCAGGTCGGAGGAGACGGCATGACCACGCTCGAGGCGGGCCCGGTCAGTCCGCCGCTCGCAGGAGCAGGTTCGGTGGCGTCGGACGGGCAGGCCACCCCAACCCGCAACGGCCCGACCGCCCTTCGGCGAGTGGCCGGCATCGGCCGGCCCGTGACGGGCAGGCTGCTTCTGGCCGTGGCTGCCGGCGTGGCCGCGACGGGCGCTGCGATCGGGCTGACGGCGACGTCAGCCTGGCTCGATTTCGCGAGCGGCGGAACGGCCGCCGGTGCTGTATCTCCTGGTCGCGGTGACGGCCGTTCGGGCATTCGGCATAAGTCGCGGCGCGCTTCGCTACGCGGAACGACTGGCCAGCCACGACGCCGCCTTCCGCGTCCTCTCGAAACTCCGCGGCGACGCCTACGCCAGGCTGGAACGGCTGGCCCCGGCCGGCCTGACCGAGTTCCGGTCGGGCGACCTCCTGTCGCGGCTCGTCGACGACGTCGACGGCCTGGCCGACCTGTGGCTGCGACTGCTCCTGCCCTACGCGGTGGCAACCGTCGCCGCCTGCGTTGCCGTCGTCGGCGTCTGGCTGCTCGTTCCAGCTGCGGGCCTCGCGCTGGGTCTGTCGGTTGTGTTCGTAGCTTTCGTGGTTCCGGTCTTCACCGTCCTGGCGGCCGGTTGTGGCGAGCGACGGATCTCCGCCGCGCGGGGCGAGCTGGCCGCGGCGACGCTCGAGGTCCTGACCGGCGCCCCGGAGCTGATGGTCGCCGGAGCCACGGCATCTCGCCTGGCGGCATTGGCCACGATCGATCGACGGCTGGCGGATGCCGAGTCGCGGACCGCCGCCGGGTCTGGGCTGGGCGCGCTCCTCTCCGGGCTGGCCAGTGGCGCTGCTGTCTGGCTGGGGCTCGTGGCGGGAGTTGCCGCCGTCCGAGCCGACAGCGTCGAGGGAGTGGCCCTGGCCGTCGTTGCCCTGACACCGATCGCGGTCCATGAAGCCGTGGCCGGGCTCGTGCCGGCGGCCCAGCATCTTCCCGGGCTGGCGGCCATGGCCGGTCGGCTCGTGGACGTCACCTCGCGCCCGGATCCCGTGGCCGAGCCGGCAATCGCGGAGCCACTACCCGCCGGGCCGTACGGGCTGCGGTGCCTCGGACTCCGGGCCGGCTACTCCCTTCCCGGGCCGGACGCGCCGGACGCACTGGCCCTGCCGGACGTCGAGATACGTGCCGGCGACAGGCTGCTGGTGACCGGTCCCAGCGGGTCGGGCAAGAGCACATTCGCCGCGGTGCTGGTGCGGTTCCTGGATCCGTCCGCCGGCACCGTCCTGCTCGTCGGCTCAGACCGTTCGGTAGACATCCGACGCCTGTCGGGCGACGACGTCCGGCGCGTCGTCTGCCTGTGCGCCCAGGACCCGCACATCTTCGACACCACGATCGCCGAGAACGTCCGGCTGGCCCGGCCGGGCGCCAGCGACGAGCAGGTGGCCGGCGCGCTGGCCGCCAGCCAGCTCGGCTCGTGGATCGCTTCGCTGCCCGACGGCATGTCGACCATGGTCGGCGAGCACGGCTCGCGCCTGTCCGGCGGTCAGCGGCAGCGCCTCTCGCTGGCCCGAGCCGTGCTCGCGAACGCCGATGTCGTAGTCTTTGACGAGCCGACCGAGCATCTCGACGAGGCCACGGCGTCGGTTCTGGCGGCCGACCTTCTGGCGGCCACGAAGGACCGGACCGTCATCATGATCACGCACCGGCCCGAACTGATCGAGTCGGCGACCTGGACCGCGAGAGTGGACCTGGCACCGCCGCCGCATTGAGGAGTCCAGCCAAGTTGGTGGGGAACCTGGCCGAATACTCGCCCGAGCCTTCCTTCCGAGGACGCCGATGAGGCGCTTCGGCGCGTTCGTCCTCGACCTGGCGGTCAGCGCCCGGCCATGGCGGTTCGCGCTGCCGGTCTGGTTCGCCTATTTCGGCTGGCTTTCGATCGCCGGCCTCTTCAGTGACTTTCCTCAACACATGGACACGTTCGGTATCGACGGCCGTCTGTATTACCGAGCCGCACAGGTGTGGACCTCCGGCGGCGATCCGTGGACCGCCTTCACGACCACCAACACCTGGCCGCCCGGAGCCTTGCAGGTCCACTTCCTGTTCACCGGTCTGCCGCCGACGGTCCTGGCTTTCGTGCCGTTCGTTTGGATACCCGAGCAGCTGTTCGTGATCGGCTGGTTCGCGCTCTCGGTGGCCGCGGCAATCTACACTCTCCGCCGGCTCAGGCTGCCGCTGTGGTGGCTGATGTTCCCACCGCTCGCCAACGGCCTCGTCGTGGCCAACCCGCACATCGTCTGCCTGGCGCTGCTCCTGAGCAGCTCCACCATCCTTCGGGCGCTGGCGGCTCCGCTCAAGGCCTACGCCGTCATCCCGATGGTCGCGGAGCGGCAATGGCGGGCGCTGACGGTGCTGGCGCTCGTCTGCGGGCTCTCTGTCGTGCTGTTCTGGCCGCTCTGGAGCCAGTACCTGGCGGATTACGGCAACACCAACAGCTGGCTACTGAACACCACTCAAGGTGGTTTCTCGGCCACGCGTGATCCGCGGCTGTTCGCCCTGACAGCCTTCTCCGTCTCGGTGCTGGCAGTGCTCGACTTGCGAGCGGCAGGCTGGCTGGCGGTGCCGGCGCTGTGGCCCGCGAGCCAGTACTTCTACGCCACCTTCGTCCTGCCACTCCGTTCGCCGGCTCTGGCAGCCGTGCTGGCGATCAGCCAGCATCGCTGGGACGCGGTGATCCCCTGGGCGATCGTGGCTTACTGCGGGGCGAGAGTCCTGGGCGCCGCGTGGCGGGCCTGGGGTCCGGGCTGGTTAGTCCAACAGGACTATTTGGAGGCGGAGGCCGACGTCGAAGCGGGGGTCTAGCGGGCTGGGCCTCGGCGGCGCCAAGGCTCGGGGCGGACGCCCGGCGATCGACCGAGTCGCCGTTTCTCGGATTCCATGCCGAAATAGCGAGACCCGCGCTGCCTGCCGAAAGGTGCGCGGGTCGGGGTTGAGATGCTGGTGTCGGTCGGTCGACTCTGAGTCGCCCTGAATTGGAGTCGAGGTCGCCGTCCGCTCTACTCGACGGAGCGGGCGCGGGAAGGAGCCACGAACCAGGCCACGACCAGAACGGCGAAGCTGGCGAATGCGACTGCGATCATCTCGGCTCCTTCGGCTGAACCAGCGGGACTTGCGATCCCGTTCATTGACTGAAAGTCTATGGAAGGAGTCGGGTCGAATCAGTAGCGCGCTGGTTGAGCATCGGTAACGCCGGGGTGTCGCGACGGTTGCCGTTCGGTACGAACGGCCGTCCCGAGGCTGGCTTGGCGGGGGCGGGACAACCCGCGGCGGCTCGCCACGCGAGAACAGGTTGCGGTCCCGCCCGGCCGCGCCCCGTGTCCCGGCTAAGGCTGGTAGACGACCTCGCCGTGCTGCGATACGTCCAGGCCCGCCTCCTCCTCGTCCGCGCCGACCCGCAGACCCACCGCTACGTCGACGAGCTTGAGGATGCCCAGCGTGGCAGCCGCGCTGTAGATCCAGACTGCGGCGATAGCAACGAGCTGAGCCCCGACCTGGCCCGGGTTGCCATCTATCAGGCCTCGGGCGCCGCCGATCGTGGCCACGGCGAGAACCCCGGTCAGGAACACGCCCAGCGTCCCGCCGACGCCGTGGACCGCCCAGACATCGAGCGCGTCGTCGATCTTGAGCCGCTCGCGCAGGAGGATGGCGCCGTAGCAGACGGCACCGCCGATGAAACCGATGACGATTGCGGAACTCGGGTCGACGAACCCGGACGCCGGCGTGATAGCGACCTCGCCCGCGATCGCGCCCGAAACGGCGCCGATTACAGACGGCGAGCCTTTGTGCAGCCAGCTCATCGTGAGCCACGTTAGCGCGCCCATGCCGGCGGCGGTGTTGGTGACCATCACCGCGTTGACCGCGTGGCCGTCGGCGGCGAGCGCCGATCCGCCGTTGAAACCAAACCAGCCGAACCACAGGATGCCGGCTCCGATCACGGTCAACCGAACGTCGTGCGGCTCGAAGCGATCCGACTCGCGACGGACTCGTGGACCAAGCACGAGCGCCGCGACCAGCGCGGCTACGCCGGAGGAGATGTGGACGACGGTACCGCCCGCGTAGTCGAGAACGCCGAGATTGCGCAGCCAGCCGCCGTCGCCCCAGACCCAGTGACAGACCGGCGAATACACCAGCAGACTCCAGAGCAACGCGAACAGCACGAACGCCTTGAACCGCTTTCGTTCGGCGAAGGCGCCGATGATCAGCGCCGGCGTGATGATCGCGAACATCATCTGGAAGAGCGCGAAGGCGGCCGCGGGGATCGTGGGCGCGTACTGGCCTGGGGCCGAGCCGATGCCCTTGAGCCCGATGTTGTCGAGACCGCCGATCAGGCCGCTGACGCCGAACGGAAGCCCCTTGACGTCTGGCCCGAAAGCGAGCGTATAGCCGACCAGCACCCACGTTACGCTGACCAGCGCCAGGATGAACATGCACTGCATGAGCACGCTGAGCACGTTCTTGCGGCGAACCAGGCCGCCGTAGAAGAGGGCCAGGGCGGGCGTCATCAACATGACGAGCGCCGTGGCGGTCAGAACCCAGGCGGTGTCGCCACCGTTGATCACGCTCGGGACTCCCTTCGCTGCCGACTCGCAACCTGCGCACTCGGAGGTTTCGGCCTGGTGAAGCGTAGGGAGCCGCCGGGCGGTAATCAGTGACGGCCGAGTAACCCTGCGGTAGCGCCTGGGTGGCGCGAGGGTTGCCGTTCGGGACGCGTTTCGGCGACCGGTCCGACCGGCCGGGCTCGGCGGCCGGGGCCGGCCGGCTGGCTGGTGGCCGGCTCCGGGGCTATGCGGTTGGGCGGCCGCCGAACGTCCCGTGGCCGCGTGCCGGTGTTCGATCGCCGTCCGTCGCCGTCGTTTCCGACGGCTCGGTGCCTACTCGGTCTGCCAGGCCACCTCGCCGTGCTGGGAAGTGTCGAGCCCGGCCTCTTCTTCAGACGCTTCGACGCGCAGCCCGACGAAGAAGTCGACGACTTTGAGAATCGCGAACGTGGCCAGGCCGCTGTAGATCCAGGTGGCGCCGACGGCGATGAGCTGGTTGAGAACCTGGCTGCCGTTGCCTTCGACCAGCCCGGAGACGCCCCCGACGGCGGCGACGGCGAACACGCCCGTCAGGATCGCGCCGAGCGTGCCGCCGACGCCGTGGACCGCCCAGACGTCAAGGGCGTCGTCGACGTTGAGCCGCTCGCGCAGCAGGATCGCGCCGTAGCAAGTTGCGCCCGCGGCGAACCCGATGATGATGGCCGAGCTGGCGTCGACGTAGCCCGAGGCCGGCGTGATGGCCACGAGGCCGGCCACTCCGCCCGCGACCGCCCCGACCACGCTCGGCGTCCCCTTGTGCAGCCAGCTCACGGTGACCCACGTCAGCGCCGCCATGCCGGCGGCAGTGTTCGTGACCACGAAAGCGTTCGCCGCCAGCCCGTTGGCGGCGAGAGCCGAGCCGCCGTTGAAGCCGAACCAGCCGAACCACAGCAACCCGGCCCCGATGACGGTCAGGCGCACGTCGTGCGGTTCGAAGCGGTCGGACTCGCGCTTGACCCGCGGGCCCAGCACGAGCGCGGCCACGAGGGCGGCGACGCCGGAACTGATGTGCACGACGGTGCCACCGGCGAAGTCGATCGCGCCGAGTCCACGCAGCCAGCCACCGTCGCCCCAGACCCAGTGGGCAATCGGCGAGTAGACCAGGAGTGTCCAGAGCAGAGTGAACAGGACGAAAGCCTTGAACTTCTGGCGCTCGGCGAATGCGCCGGTGATGAGGGCCGGCGTGATGACGGCGAACATCATCTGAAAGGCCATGTACGCGGAGCCGGGAATTGTCGGCGCGTATTGGGTCAGCGGAGCGACGCCGACGCCGCGCAGGCCGATGTAGTCGAAGCCGCCGATCAGGCCGCTGACGTGGAAGCCGTTCGGGAGGGTGAAGCTCAAGGCGTCGCTGCCGAAGGCCAGGGTGAAGCCGAACAGGACCCACGTGACGCTGACCAGGGCCAGGATGAAGACGCTGTGCATGATCGTGCTGAGCACGTTCTTGCGGCGAACCAGGCCACCGTAGAAGAGCGCCAGCCCCGGAGTCATCAGCATCACCAGGGCGGCCGAGGTCAGGACCCAGGCGGTGTCGCCCGAGTTGATGCCGCTTGCGGCGGTGGGCACTAGTCGTCTCCCTTCGCGAATGACGGTGTGGGCGGAGGACCATCAGGCGGACTGAGGCAGCCTGCCGCGCTTCGGCGAGCGGGCCCGAGATGACTCATGCAGTCGCGACGGAACGGCCGCCCCGCTCGCCCTGAAGGGTACGGATGCGATTTGGCGGAATCAGTAGCCGTCCGGTGAACCTTGGGTCGCGACAAGGTAGCGTCCCGGTTGCCGTTCAGGACGGCTTCGCGTCAAGGTTGCCGGCGTGCGTCCGGTGCAACAGTCGAGGGTGGTCGGGGCCGATCCTCAGCCGGCCGCAGTCTCGACCGGCGTGATGCGATGCGGCAGATCCAGGCACGCCACGCGGCAGCCGCGGGCGTCGTAGCCGGGCATGCCCCAGAAGTGACGCCACGCCGCGTCCGGACCGATCGAGCCGCCATCGTCCAGCGACTCGCGGGCCGTGAGCCGGCAGCCGCAGGCCGCGCAGGTAAGCACGGAAGAGTCGTCGCGGTGCAGGGCGCGCGGCCGGGCCCCCTCCTCGATCGGCTCGAATTCGTGCAGCTTCATCGGCATCCTCGTGGGCGCATGCTCCCAGTCCAGGATACGAATTGGCGCGCCGGAATCGAGGCCGGTCCGGTGTCGATTCAGTGTCGGATCGGGACGGGACGCGGCATGCTCGACGTCCTCGAGCGCCGCCCGCTCGTGCTACGCCCCCAGCCGGGCCTTTGCGGCGGCCAGGGCTGCGGCCACGCGCCGTGGTGCGGTGCCGCCGATCACGTCGCAGCCGGCCATGGCCCCGTCCAGGCCCGCCGCGGCCCGCAGCTCCCCCGGGAGGGCGGCGTCGCCGACGAGGGCGATCGCGATGGAGTCGTCGGAGCCGGACAGAGCGGCCGCGATCGTGGCGTCGTCCAGCGCGTCGAGCGCCACTCCATCTCGCTCCGCTTCGGCGACCAGCGCGGCCACGATATGGTGGGCGGCCCGAAAGGCCACTCCCCGCCGGACGAGGGCGTCGGCGACGGCCGTGGCGGTGGTGTATCCCTCGCCGGCCGCGGCGCGCATGCGAGTGCGGTCCACGGCGAGCGTCGCGACCATGCCGGCCATGACGAGCAAGGACGCCTCGAGCGTCGCCGCGGCGTCGAAGAGCGCCGGCTTGTCTTCCTGCATGTCCTTCTGATACGCGAGAGGCAGACCCTTGAGCAATGTGAGCATTCCGCTCAGACCGCCGATGACCCGCGCCGTCTTGCCGCGTACGAGCTCCGCCGGATCGGGGTTCTTCTTGTTGGGCATCATCGACGAACCGGTCGAGAACGAGTCCGCGGCCCGAACGAACCCGAAGCGAGGGTTCGACCACCACGTGATCTCCTCGGCAAGCCGAGACAGATGGACCATGCACAGCGCGAACGCCGCAAGTGCCTCAACCACGAAGTCGCGATCGGAGACGCCGTCGAGCGAGTTCGCGGTCGCGCCGTCGAAGCCGAGCTCGGCCGCCGTCGCCTCGCGGTCGAGCGGGTAGCCTGCGCCCGCCAGCGCGCCCGACCCGAGCGGCGAGACGTTCGCCCGCCGCCGGCAATCGGCCATTCGACCCCGGTCTCGCTCGAGCATTTCGACGTACGCCAGCAAATGGTGAGCGAACAGGACCGGCTGGGCCGGCTGGATATGCGTCATCCCCGGCAGGATCGCCTCGCCTTCACGATCGGCCAGACCGACCAGCGCTCGCTCCATCTCGACGATCGCGCCGTCCAGCCCGTCGAGGGTGCGGCGCAGCCACAGCCGCATGTCGGTGGCGACCTGGTCGTTGCGAGACCGGCCCGTGTGCAGCCGACCGGCCACCGGCCCGACCCGTTCCCGTAACGCCGACTCGATGTTCATGTGGACGTCTTCGAGGGCCGGGTCCCAGGCCAGCTTTCCGGCTTCGACTTCGGCGCGCAGGCCTTCGAGCCCGCGTACCAGGGTTTCGACTTCGTCGGGCGCGAGGAGCTCGGCGCGCCCGAGACCGTGCACGTGCGCGATCGAACCGGCGATGTCATCGACGGCGAGCGCGTGGTCGAAGTCGATCGAGCGCGTGAACTCCGCCATCCGGTCGTCGGACGCGCCTTCGAATCGACCGCCCCACATCCGCACGGGTTCTCCTCCGCTCCGATCGGAACTGCCGACTTGCACCGTCACGGCACAGCGACCTTCGTGGTCGGCATGGTACCGGGCCGGAGACCGTGGCGCGTGCCGTGGCCGTCGCCGGGCGTGGCGTCCAGCACTCCCCGGGTAGTGCAAGGAAGCGGCGGGCGCCTGTCAGCCCGCCAGCGACACCGAGGGCACGATTGCCGGTTCCGCCAGCGCAACGTCGTGGACCGGCAGCGCCACCAGGCCTATCGCCCCGCCGATGACGGCGCAGAGCGCGCCCCCGCCGAAGACGCCGATCGGACCGACCGCGCCGTAAAGGATGCCACCCAGCAGGTTTGCGGCGATCGCTCCAACGCCGAAGCAGGCCGACTGCAGCAGCGTCTGTCCGGTCGACTGCAGAGCCGCCGGTAGCATTCGGGCGATGGTCAGAACGTAGGCCACGAAGATGCTCGAGAAGAAGATCCCCGACAGGAAGCGAGTGGCGAGAATCGGCAACGGGTCCACGAGCACGACCCAGCTGAGCATGCACACGGCAAATCCGACGGCTCCGCCCGCCAGCACCGTCCTCGCCCCGATCCGGGATATGAGCCAGCCCGCCAGAATCAAGCCCGGTATTTCCGCGCCCGAGCCGAGGCCGTTGGCCAGGCCCACGTCTCCGGGCCCGCCCCCAAGGTCGGTGATCCGGAGCGTGATGTACGTGGTGGCGGCCATGACGCCGACAAAGACCATGGTCACCGACAGCAGCACGGCCGCCAGCCGTGGCCTGATCCGGAAAGCGTCGCCGATGGAGCCGAAGCGGCCGTGGACGGGAACCGAGATCGCTTCGCCTTCGCGTGACGCTCGCGCCCGCCGATGACGCTCGCTGTCACGGCCCAACGGGACCATCTGAGCGCAGAAGATGCTGGCCACCATCGCCGCCACATAGAAGATCGGGGCCACGGAGTAACCGACCACGCCGTAGATGAGCCCGCATACCACCGAGCCGCCGGCGGCACCGATGCTCGTCAGCAGCCGCAGTCTCGAGTACTCGCGCGACGGATCATCGAGGACCGGCATGGCCATCGCGTCGGTGAGCGCCATCGCGGGGCCGCCGCCGGCGGTCATCACCACCTGGCAGAGGATTATCGCCGGCACCCAGAGCGGCAGACCGAAGCCGATCGCGAAGATGGCGGCCGGGACGCTCGCAATCTGGAGGGTCCGCCGCGGCCCGCGCATGACGTCGCCGACGTGCCCCCAGGCCGGCAGCGCGATCGTGTACGACAACGAGCCGAGGCTGGTAGCCACGCCGATAAGCGCCGGGCTCCAGCCCTTCGACTCGAGCAGAACCGGGATGAAGAGAAAGAGCGAGCCCACGGAAAGGCCGTTGGCGAAATAGAGAGCTCTAAGCCAGCGCATGCCGAGATGGTAACGGTGACGAGCTTCTACCAGCCTCATCGGCCTGACGTAGGCCCTCGTAAGGGAGTCGCCGTGTTGCCCGCCCGGCGCCCATGGCCTACCGTGCGTAGCAAGGAGGCCAAAGTGGCGAAAGCGCACCAAAACCATCAAGGCGACGTCGATCCGGCAGGCAGCGCCGGGGTCCCGGCGGCGAGCGCCGGGGCCGCCGCGGCGACAACCCCGCCCACAACTCCGACGGCCGCCCAGGAGGATGGCGCCGCGCGGAAGGAAACCGTCCGGGCGGAGCGTCGCGAGCGAAGGCAGGCCGGATCGTCCGCCGAGCGTCACGAGGGCGCGAAGATCGCTCGCGCGGGCGCCTTCGACCCGACCACCGGCGATCTCGTACGCAAGCATCGGCACCGCCTCGACCCCAAGCTTTACGCCTCCGAGCTCGCCAGGCTGCAGGTGGAACTCGTCAAACTCCACGAATGGGTCCGGTTGCGCGGGCTGAAGGTCGTGTGTCTTTTCGAGGGGCGCGACGCGGCCGGCAAGGGCGGCGTCATCAAGCGAATCACTGAGACGCTGAACCCGCGCGTCGCCCGCATCGTCGCCCTTGGCATCCCCACGGAGCGCGAGAAGTCGCAGTGGTATTTCCAGCGCTACGTCGCCCAGCTCCCGGCCGCCGGCGAGTGGGTGCTCTTCGACCGCAGCTGGTACAACCGCGCCGGCGTCGAGCACGTCATGGGCTTCTGTACGCAAGCGGAGTACGAAGACTTCCTCCGGACCGCGCCCGAGTTCGAGCGAATGCTGATCCGATCGGGAATCATCCTGATCAAATACTGGTTCTCGGTCAGCGACGAAGAGCAGGAGCGGCGCTTCCAGGATCGGATCAACCAGCCCACCAAACGCTGGAAGATCTCGCCCATGGACGTCACCGCGCGCTCCAAGTGGGTCGACTACTCCCGGGCCAAAGACGCCATGTTCGCGGCAACGGACACGCCCGAGGCGCCCTGGTGGGTCGTGGAGGCGGACGACAAGGAGCGGGCCCGGCTGAATTGCATCAACCACCTGCTGACCACGATCCCCTACCAGGACACGACGCCGGCGCAGATCGTCCTGCCGCCACGGCAGGTGGATCAGGGCTACAAGCGACCGCCGATCAAGCACCAGCACTTCATCCCCGAGAAGTACTGAGCTGCGGCGGGACGCCGGCGGCGCGGCAGCGGGCCGGGGCCGGGCTCAGCCGCATGGTGCGGGTGGGACCGGCGCCTCGTCCGCCGGTTCGCCCGGCCGGCAGGTCGTCGGAAGGGCGTAACATCGCGCCGTGTCCGACCAGCTGTCATTGAGTCTCACCGGCGACGTGACGCGGCTGCCACGGTCGATGAGACCGATGCTGGCCCGGCCGATCGACGCCGCGTTCGACTCCGACGAGCACGTCTTCGAGCCGCGCTGGGGCGGTCGCCGAGCGCTGGCTTTCATCGAGCCGGACGGAACACCCAGAGGCGTTCGGCTGAGGCTGATCGACGAGAATGGCCGCGACCTGGCGGGGCACCTGCCGGAGCTGGCCTCGCTGCCCGACCTGGTCGACGAGTTGCCGGCGATCGTGGACGGCGAGATCGTCATGCCGGACAAGGTCGGCCGCATGGACGAAGACGCACTTGTTGCCAGGCTCGCCGACGGGGAAACGACCGGGTCGACGCCGGTGTTTCTGGCCTTCGACCTGTTGTGGGCCGCGGGTCACCCGATCATCGCCCAGCCGCTGGTCAGGCGCCGCGAGCATCTGGCCAAAATCCTCCACCCAAGCGTCGAACTCGTGGTCCTGCCCGGGGTGGTCCGCGACGGCATCGACCTGTATTTCGCGGTTGCCCAGCAGGGACTTCGAGGCGTGATGGCCCGCCACTTGCGCAGCCCGTACCTGCCCGGCCGGCGAAGCGACCTGTGGCGCTGGATCGCGTCACGGCCGGGAGAGATGCCACTCCACATCCTGCCGGACCCGGTCGTGGCTCCGCCCTCGCGTCCCGTCCTGGCCCTGATCCAGCGCCTGCCGCTCGACGACTGACGCGCGCTCGCCGACTTGCGCGCCGCCGCCGAGCCGCGGCCGGAGAAGCTAGCGCGAGACGCGGGCGGCTCTGAACACCTCGCGCAGGCTGACACGCTGGCCGTACAGCAGCACGCCGGCGCTGTAGATCCGCGCCGCCAGGAAGAGCGCCACGGCGATGCTGGCCAGCAGGATCAGCGCGGACAGAACGAATTCCCATAACTCGACGTGGCCCAGCGAGACGCGGGCCAGCATCAGGTAGGGGCTGAAGAACGGCACGAACGAGGCGATCTTCACCCAGGACTCGTCGATCGCCTGGATCCCGAAGATCGACATGAAGTAGCCAATCATGATCAGCATCATCAGCGGCGAGGTTGCGCTCTGGACGTCTTCCTGCCGGCTGACAAGCGAACCAAGGGCCGCGTAGAGCAGCGAGTACATCGTGAAGCCGAGTATGAAGAGCACCACGAAGGCGGCCAGTACACTCGGGCTCAGGCCTCCGAATTGAGTGCCGGAGCTCGTCCCCACGACGGCCTTGTGGATCGGATCCTGGGCCAGCAACCCGGCGATGACCGAGGCCAGGATGATGCCGTATTGCGTCAATCCCGCCCCACCATTGCCCAGCACCTTGCCCGTCAGCATCTGCAGCGGCGTGGTGGCGTTGAGCATCAACTCCATCACCCGGCTGCCCTTCTCCTCGGCCACGCTCATCGCCACCCAGACGCCATAGGTGACGATGGCCATGAAGATCAGCACGATCAAGCCGGTCGAGAGCAGGTTGGCGGAGACCTCCTGGCTGACGCTGTTGGTGCCGACCGAATTGGCGTTGAGCGGCGCCACCGTCAGGGCGAACGGGGCCCGGAGCGCGGTCGTCGAGGTCCCGGCGCGGAAGAGCCGGTCCTCGATTTCCAGCGAGCCGAGTGCCGCCTCGATCGCCTTCACGGCCATCCCGTCCTCCGGGCTGTCGGTTCGTATCGTGAAGGCGAGGTCTTTCGTCGCAGCAGTGCGGTCCACGACGACCATGACCTCATATTTGCCTTGCTGGACGTCAGTCTTGATCGCGTCCGGGTCCGCGCCCGGCAGCCAGCTGACGACGTACGGCGTATGACCGGGCGTGGTCGACTGGCCGTTCAACTGGTTGTCCAGGACCGTCAGCGAGTCCGGCGGCATGTTCGACGCGTCAACCACGACGGCCATCCGCGTCTGGCTCGTGTTGATCGAGAGGTCGATAAGCACCGGTAGCTGAGTGGCCAGGAAACCGATCGCCGCCAGCAGGATCGTGCCGATGACGAAACTCCGTGTCCTGACCCGGCTGCGATATTCGCGAACCGCCACGTACCAGGCGTTGGGAAAGAGCGTCCGCCAGCGGCTCATGCCGGCACCGCCCTGGGCGCGAGCGTCCTTTCGGACACGTCGATCTGGCCGACGTGCTCGATGAAGATCTGCTCGAGCGACGGGTCCGTTATCTCGAAGTGCCGGACGGCGCAGCCTCGACTCAAGGCGGCGGTGAGGACCGAGCCGGGATCATTGCCGGGCGCCACTTCCACCTCCGTGTAGTCCTGGCCGCGCCGGGTGACGCGCACTCCGTCGAGTGTCGCGAGCCAGGGCATCTCGGCGTCGGCCTCGACCGCCACCCGCACCATCTGCCGACCCGTCGAGCGACGGACGTCGCGGACCGACCCGCCCACGACGACCTTGCCGCGGTCCAGGATCGCGATCGACTCGCACAGCTCCTCGACGGTCTCCATCTGGTGCGTAGAGAAGATCAAGGTCTTGCCGCGGTCTCTCATCTCAGTGAACGCCTCTTTCAGGATGGCGGCGTTCACCGGGTCGAGGCCGGTGAACGGCTCGTCCATCAGCAGCACCTGCGGGTCGTGCAGGATGGCGGCGATGAACTGGATCTTCTGCTGGTTGCCCTTCGACAGCTGCTCGGCCCGCCGGTCGGCATATTCGGGGATCCGGAACCGCTCGAGCCAGTCGCGAGCCTCGCGCTCGGCCGACTTGCCGGGCACGCCGTGCAGCTTGGCGAAGAAGACCAGCTGCTCGAGAACGTTCATCTTGGCGTACAGCCCGCGCTCTTCGGGCAGATATCCCCAGGTTTCGCGCGGCAGACTGGTATTGAGCCTGCCGTTCCAGGTTACGGTCCCGGAGTCCGGCCTCAGGATGTCCAGCACGATGCGCATGGCCGTCGTCTTGCCCGCGCCGTTGGCGCCGAGAAACCCGAACACCTGACACGGCTCGATCTCCAGGGAGACATCGGCCAGCGCCTGGACCTCACCGAAGCATTTCGATACCGATTCGATAATCAGCGACATCGATCATCCAGTTGCAGCCGCGTGGTGCGAAGTTGGTGCGAACCGCCGGTTGCCAGACTAACGCAGCCTCGGCCTTTGCGAGCGCCGCTACCGACGCCACCGATACCATAGGATCCCGCCCAGATAGGTCCGGCGTCAGGCCACCCATGGCCGGTGCCGTGTGGCCCGGTAGATCTCGGCGACGAGCGCCGGCGCCAGCGCAACGATCGCCACCAGCAGCCAATCGAAAGCGTCGAGCGGCGTGGCCTGGAATGCATCCCGCAACGGCGGCACGAACGGGATCGCGATCTGGACGGCAACACAGATGACGCCCCCGCCGAGCAGCAACATGTTCGGGCGCCGAAGCAGAACCGGATAGGCCAGGCTGCGGTTGGCGTTGGCCCTCACTACCTGACCCATCACCAGGGCCGTGTAGGCGAGCCAGCGGGCATGCGTGAAGTCGGGGCTGTGCTGCTCGATCAGGTACAGCGCGGCGAAGGCGCTGAAGCCGCCGGCCAGGCAGATGCGCGAGAGGATGGTCCAGTCGAGCAGCGGCTTGGTGCGCGGTCGCGGCGGCCGCTGCATCGCTCCGGGCTCCTCGGCTTCGCCCTCGAACGAGACGGCCGTGAGCATGTCGATGAAGACTTCGAGCCACAGGATCTGGATTGGCAGAAGCGGCTGACCGAAGCCCGCGATCGTGGCGATCAGGATGAAACCGAGCATGGCCACGTGGGTCGAGACCAGGAATACGAGGCCCTTCTGCACGTTGGCCACCAGGCGGCGGCCCTCGCGCAAACCGTGCATGAGCGTCACGAACGAGTCGTCGTTCAGCACCAGATCCGAGGCTTCGCGGGCGACGGCCGTGCCGCTGCCCATCGCCACGGCGACGTCGGCGTGGTGAAGCGCCGGGGCGTCGTTCACGCCGTCGCCGGTCACCGCCACGGTCCGCCCGGCCGCGCGAGCCACGTCGACGATCCGGAGCTTCTGCTCGGGGATCGCCCGGGCGACGACGTGGAGCCGCGGCAGCTCGTCGGCCAGGCGGGCATCGTCCCAGTCGGCCAGCTCCGTGCCCGTTACGACGTGGGCATTCGGCAGCCCGGCGTCGGCCGCGATTGCCGCGGCGGTCGTGGGATGGTCGCCCGTGACTACGAGAGGGTGTATGCCCGCGGCCAGGGCCAGCGACATCGCCTCCCGAATGCCCGGACGAATCCTGTCCGCGAAGGCGAGCAGGCCGAGCGGAAGCCACTCGTCGCCGTCCAGGCAGCGCGCCAGCAGCAACAGGCGCTCCCCCGCCTTCGCGCCGCGCTCGATGAGCTGGTGCCAGGACTGCCGCTCGAGCTCCGATAAGCCGGAGCACATCTCGAGCACGGCTTCGGGCGCGCCGAGCGCGAGCTCCTCGACGGCGACGCTGCCGTCGGCTTTCGCCCGGCGGGCGCGGGTTCGGGAGTACGGCCGGTCGTCGGCAACCGGTTCGGCCTCGACCAGGTCGTCCGGATCGAGATCGAGCACGACGGCCTGCTCCTGAAGGAACCCGAGCAGCGAGCGGCTGAACGAACTCGGCTTGCTGCCCGTCACGATGCTCCAGGCATCCTCTTCGGCCCGAAGAGCCAGCGTAGCCAGCTCCACGACCCGGGCCTGGTCCTCGATCACACCGTTCGGAGTTCGGATGGCCGTGAGCGCCAGGCGGTTCTCGGTCAGCGTACCGGTCTTGTCGGTGACGATGAGATCGACCGACCCGAGCGTCTCCTGAGCGGAGAGCCTCCGAACCAGGACCTTCATCTTCATCAGCCGGTAGGCGCCCAGGCCGAGGACCACCGCCACCAACGCGGGCGGCTCCTCCGGGATTGCCGCGATCGCCGCCGAGATTCCGGCAAGCAGGTTCTTGCCCGCCTCCTGGCCGCGCAGGAACCCGAGCGAAACCACGATGGTGATCAGGCCGACCGCCACGACGAAGAGGATCCGGACGAGCCGGTCCATCTCCCGCTGCAACGGCGAGCGGCGCCGCTCCCGTCCGGCCAGTGCCTGCGAAATACGCCCGAACTCGGTCTGGAGTCCGGTGGCGACGACCACGCCCTCCCCGCGCCCGCCGACCACGGCGGTTCCCCCGAAAGCGATGCAGTGGCGGTCTGCCAGGGCTGCCCCGGCCGGGTCCGGTTCGGCCGAAGCCGGCTCCGGCAGCGACTCGCCGGTCAGGGCGCTGCGGTCGAAGGTCAGGGCTTCGGTGCGGATGAGCCGCAGGTCGGCCGGAACGACGTCGCCGGTTCGCAACAGGACCACGTCGCCGGGGACTATGTCGCGCGTGGGAACGTCATCCACGGCGCCGTCCCGCCGCACCCGACCAAGCGGCGCCGCCGCCTCGCGCAGCGCGTCGAGAGCTTTCTCGCCGCGGTACTCGGTGACGACGCCGGCGCCGACGATGGGAGCCAGGATCACCAGCACGAGCAGGCCGTCTCGGACTTCGTTCAGGGCGATGGCCAGGCACCCGGCGACGAACAGCAGGACCACGAACGGTTCGCGGGCGCCTTCCCAGCAGAGTCGCAACAACGACGCCTTGTGCGAGGGTTCGAGCTCATTTGGACCGAACTCGGACAGTCGCTTCGCGGTCTGTTCTGATGTGAGGCCCAGCGCGGCATCCGTGCCCAGCCTCTCCAGAACGGAGTTGGCCGACAGCTGTGCAGCCGTATCCGAAAGTGTGGCAATGGAAGCAGAGGGCGACGCGAGGCTCTCTCGAGCAGCAGTCATGACGGGCCACCAGATCGAGCCGGGTCCGCTGCTCGAAGGCAAATCTTCGGGCGTCCGCCCCGACGCCGACTCTAGAATGGAGCATGGCCACCAACCCCGCAACACAGCCCACCAATATCAACGCACAACGAGAGGCCGGCCGCGTGACCGTCGACTGGGCGGACGGCCATCACAGCGAATTCGACGCTGTGACCCTGCGCCTCCTATGTCCCTGCGCTTTCTGCCAGGGCGAAGCGGGCCGGCCGGGCTGGCTGGACACGAACCCAACGCTCACAGCCACGCAGACGCAACTGGTCGACATGCACCTGATCGGCTCCTACGCGGTCGGCCCGGTTTGGGCGGACGGCCACGACACCGGCTACTACACGTTCGAGGCCTTGAGAGCGAACTGCCCCTGCCAGACCTGCGCCGCGCAGCGCGCCTCCGGCCTCTAACGCGCCACCGGTCAACCTTGCGAACGACGCAGGCTTCGTCCCATCGACCGACCCGCACGGGAGCGGGAGGGCCGACAATCTGACCGAGGGCTTCGTCAGGCCCAGTCCCGGCCACTTCCGGCCGGCATCCAGCGATCGTCCTACCAATCACTCAAGGAGAGCAAATGATCGTCGCCACCACCCCGTACCTGGCCGGATACCGGGTCACCGAAGTCAAGGGCCAGGTATTCGGCCTGGTCGTGCGAAGTCGGGGCTTCGCCGGCAACTTCGCCGCCGGCCTGCGCTCGCTCGTGGGCGGCGAGATCCACGAGTACACCGAGCTGCTTGAGTCGACACGGCGCCAGGCTCTCGACCGAATGGTCCAGAACGCGACCACGATGGGCGCCAACGCGGTGCTCTCGATGCGGTTCGACTCGTCCGAGATCGGCAGCACCATGTCCGAGATCGTCGCCTACGGCACGGCTGTCGTCGTCGTGCCGGACGCCGGCGCGGCCAACCAGACGGCCGAATAGGCCCAGGCTCCGGGTTGTCGGGCCCGTTGCCTTCACCTCGCGGCGCGGGTCCGGCCGCCCAACTGCAGGAACGCCTCTTCGAGACAGACATGCTCCAACAAGCAATTCGATCTCTTGCCTTCGTGGCCGGCGGGCTCATCTTCTTCGGCGGGGTCGTGGCCATCGCCGCGGGCGGGCCGGCGGCCCCCTCAGGCATCTGGGCCGTGGGGATCGGCGCGGCGTTCATGATCGCGGCGCTTCTCCAGCGGCCTCGCTACCGCTCCGAAGCCGCGGAACGGAGCCACGCGACGCCGGGGCCCGGCGGTGGAGAGGAAGGCTACCTCGAGCCGCGCTTCATGCCGACGACCGAGGTCTTCAGGGACCCGACGAGTGGCCGTTTGATGCGCGTCTACGAAGATCCGCACAGCGGCGAGCGACGCTACCGCGCCGAGGCCTGGTAGCTCTCGACCCCGGCCGCGCGGCCGGCCCCGCTCGCCGATCGAACTCGATCGGCCGTCTCGCCCCGCGCAGCGAACCGACGCTCTCGCCGGCCGTACGGGGCCGGACCTATTGCGCAGAAGCGCGGACCGATGAGAATGGGCCGATGCACTTCCCGGCCGACGACCAGACAGCGTAAAGGGCGCACCCGAGCACGTGACAGCGATCATCCGGAGAACAGGAAGCAGGCCTTCGCCGGTCCCCGGCGATGCAGCGTCCGCGTTCCCGTACATCAATCGCGAGCTCAGCTCTCTCGAGTTCAACTACCGCGTCCTGTATGAAGCGCGCGACGACCGGAATCCGCTGATCGAGCGGGTCAAGTTCCTGGCCATCTTCGCCAGCAACATGGACGAGTTCTTCCAGATCCGGGTATCGGGCTTGATGGAGCAGGCCGAGGCGCATGCCGTGTCGGCGACGCCCGGCGAGAAGCCCCCGGCAGAGCAGCTGGCCGACATTCGAACACGCTTCCGCCAGCTGCTGGCGGAGCAGCGCGAGGTCTTCGAACAAGTCTGCGCGTCTCTCGGCGCTGCCGGCGTCGACATCGTGGACTACGCCGCGGTTCCCCAGCACCATGCCGCCATCCGCCAGCGCTTCATCGACGAGATCTACCCCGTGCTGACGCCACTTGCCGTGGACCCAGGGCATCCGTTCCCCTACATCAGCACGCTCAGCCTCTCGCTGGCGATCCGAATGGAGGATCCGGACGAGAAGGACGAGCGATTCGCCCGGGTCAAAGTACCCGAGGTCCTGCCGCGCTTCTTGCAGATTGAGCCGAGCAAGTTCGTCCTGCTGGAACAGGTCATCGCCGCGAACCTCGACATGCTCTTCTCCGGTATGACGATCCTCGAGACGCACCTCTTCCGGGTGACCCGCGACGCGGACCTGGAACTCCAGGAGGATGAGGCCGACGACCTGATGCTGGCGCTCGAAGAGGAGCTGCGGAGACGCCGGTTCGGCGAGGCCGTGCGACTCGAGGTCGACGAGGCGATGCCGGCCGAGATGCGGCAGGCCCTCGAGAAGGGAGTCGGTGTCGACCCCGACGACTGCTACGAGATACCCGGCATGCTGGACCACACCGGTTTGTGGCAGATCGCCGCGCTGGACCGGCCGGACCTCAAGCTGCCGCAGTACTCGCCGATCGTCCCGCCGCGGCTGATGCCACCCGACGAGGACGAGCCGGCCGACGTGTTCGCGGCGGTACGCAACGGCGACATCCTGGTCCATCACCCTTACGAGAGCTTCGCCGCCTCCACGCAACGTTTCATCTCCCAGGCCGCGTCGGACCCGGAAGTCCTCTCGATCAAGATGACGCTGTACCGGACGAGCGGCGACTCGCCGATCGTGCGCGACCTCATCGCGGCCGCGGAACGGGGCAAGCAGGTCGTGGTCCTTGTCGAGATCAAGGCCCGTTTCGACGAGGAGGCGAACATCGTCTGGGCTCGCAAGCTCGAGCAGGCCGGTGCTCACGTCGTCTACGGTCTGGTCGGGCTCAAGACGCACTCCAAGACGGCGCTTGTCGTTCGCCGTGAAGGCTCGACACTGCGGCGTTACGTGCACATCGGCACCGGCAACTACAACTCCGGCACGGCCCGGTTGTACACCGACTTCGGGCTGCTTTCGTGCCGGCCGGAGCTGGGTGCGGACGTCAGCGACCTGTTCAACGTCTTGACCGGCCTGTCCCGGCAGCGGGATTTCCGGCGCCTGATCGTGGCCCCGATGAACCTGCGCAACTGGATCCTGGACATGATCCAGCGGGAAACCGACCACGCCAGGTCCGGCCGGGCGGCGCACATCATCCTCAAGCTGAACTCGCTGGTGGATCCGGAGTGCATCGCCGCCCTCTACGCCGCGTGGCAGGCCGGCGTTCAGGTGGACTTGATCATCCGCGGCATCTGCTCGCTCTGGCCCGGAGTCCCCGGAGTAAGTGAAGGCATCCGCGTGCGGTCGATCGTAGGCCAGTACCTCGAGCACTCCCGGGTCTTCTCGTTCGCCAACGGCGGCCGGCCCGAGCTGTTCATCGGCTCCGCGGACTTGATGGAGCGGAACCTCGATCGCCGGGTCGAGGCCGTCGTGATCATCGAGGATCCAGAAGCGCGGGCGCGGATCGAGGCCGTGTTGGAAGTCATGCTCTCCGACGACCGGCGCTCGTGGCAGCTCGGCGCCGACGGCGTGTATCGCCGGACCGAAGAGCTGGATGACACGCCGGGTACTATCGATACGTTCGAGACGCTCAAGGAGCGGGCCGTCCAGATGGCGGCCGCGGCTGCGGTAGTCCCTCACAGACCGCACGCCGGCGCCGGCTCGCTGGACCCGAGGGCATAGCGGCAACGGTTTGGGGAGGCCGATGGCTACAGGCCGGAAGATCGAAGTCGAGATGAAGTACGAGGTCGTGGCGCCAGGCGGCGCGGATCGCTATCTCGTCGCCCCGGAGCTGGGACCATTCCTCCCCGACGGCCAGGTGCGATCCGTTCGCGTCGAGGATCGCTACGTCGATTCGCCCGACTGGGCACTGACGCGGGCCGGCTTCGCGGCCCGATTGCGCAAGACGTCACACGGCACCGAGATCAGCCTCAAGGCGCGCAACGCGGCCGGCGGCCGCCTGCAGCGGCGCGAGGAGATAGAGGGACCGGCCGACGCGGGCCTCATCCCGGGTGACTGGTCCTCGTCCCAGGCTCGCAATGTGGTCATGGAGCTGTGCGGCGACGAAGCGCTGGTTGAACTGCTCACCATCCGGCAGTTGCGGCGCGTGCGCAACCTTCGTGCGGCATCGACGCGCGTGGAGCTCAGCCTCGACGAGGTCGAAGTGTTTGGCCACGGCCAGCTCCTGGACAGCTTCGAGGAGCTCGAGGCGGAGTTGAAACGCGGCGACGAGACTCCTCTCGCGGCCCTGGTGGCCATGTTCGACAGCGACGACAGGCTGCGGCCGATGTCGCGCTCCAAGCTCGATCGTGCGGTCAAGGCCATGCGGGGGGCCATGTCGTCGCTGCCCGAAGATCTCCAGCGACACTGGCTGGCGGCGCCACCCGAGTTGTTCTCGGGCAGGGCCGGTGGGCATGGCGCCGCGGCGGAAGATGACATGGTCGAAGCCGACGGCAGGTCGCTCGATGGCGCCGATCGCGAAGGCGATGAGCGAGGCGTGGCCGAGGCGACCGTTGCCGGTCCGTCCGACGCAGTCGAACCGCAGGCGGACGAGTCGGATGAGGTCGAGGCCGAGGCGGCCGAGGGCGAACCGCAACCGGAAGCCCGCCAGAAGCCGGGGCCGCGCACGCTCGGGATCCTGGCCGAGGACAGCATGCCCGAGGCCGCGCGCAAGGTCCTGGCGGTTCATTTCGCCAGGTTGAAGCGCCGCGAAGCCGGCACACGGACCGGCGTCGACGTCGAAGAACTCCACGACATGCGGGTGGCCGCGCGGCGGCTGAGAGCGGCCTGGCGGGTCTTCGACGGCGCCTTCAAAGCCGGCAAAACCAGGAAGATGCGCCGGCGCCTGGAAACGATCTCCGACCGTCTCGGCGCCGTCAGAGACCTCGACGTTCTGATCGACGGCCTCGAGGCGTTCCGTCTGGGGCTGGACGATCAGCAGGGACCCGGTTTGGAGCCGCTCCTGAGCGTATGGCGCCGCCAGCGGACCGCGGCCCGGGCGCAGCTCATCGCCGAGCTGGATTCGGACGGGTACGCGAGCTTCCTCAAGGACATGGAAGCGTTCCTGGACGCCGGGGCCAATGCGGCCGCCGCCGTGGCAACTCCCACCGCGCCTCACCGCGTTCGAGATCGGGCCGCATCGGAGACGTGGGCCGCGTACGAGGCGGTTCGCGCCTACGAGCTGGTGCTGGCCTGGGCCGACATAGAAACCCTCCACGAGCTCCGGATCGCGACCAAGTGGCTGCGCTACACGCTGGAGTTCTTCGGCGAAACACTCGGTAGAGACAGCGCCCGCCTCCTGGAGCGCGTCGTCGCGCTGCAGGACCATCTGGGCTGCCTGCACGACGCTGACGTGGCCACGAAGCTGGTGCGAGATCTGCTCGTGGCTCGAGCCGGTGAACTGTCGCAGCTGGAGACGGAGTCGATAGGCGCCTATCTGCACTCTCGAGAGCGTGAGGTAGCCCGCCGCCGGCGTACTCTCGGCCCCATCTGGCGGGCGGTCGACGGCGCCCCATTCCGGCGCGCGCTCGGCCGGGCGACGGCAGCGCTCTAACCCTGGGACCGTACGAACAGCAGCGCTCCGACGCGGCCCGGACGGGCACTCCTCCGGATCCGCCCGAGCCTCCCTCCGGCAGCGTCACTCCTGACCCGCTCCAAAGGCCCTCGCTGCTTTCATAGCCGCCGACGGGACGCCTCCGGTGGACGGTACGGTGCTTGGCCGCGTCGAATTGCCCGGGGCATCGGCCTGCCAGTTCGGGGCAGTGTGTTAACCACCGGATCACGCTGCGATGACCTCGATCGGGCAGGCTCAGCGTTGCGAGCTGGATTCTCCCGCGGGCCAGCTTCTGCAGGAGCATGCCGGCACTCGCCCTACTGGCCAACGCCAAACGGGACAAGGAGACCATATCGACGATGTCCGCAGTCGACACGCGGTTCGCCGCCCCGCCGGCTCTGGCCGACCGGGTCGCAATGGTCCGGGCCCAACTCGCGCCGATACGAACCCGTCGGGCTCTGCTCGATTCCTATCGGAGCGAGTCGCTCTTCAGACTGGCGGCCACATCGATCACGCCCGGCTCGGCCGTAGACGTCCTCGATCTGGCGTACGGCATGCGCTGGGTCGAACTCGAGAACGAATTCGCCGGACGCCGATTCCCCGGCCACCTGCACGAATGGAATGATGGATGAATGAACTCCTCGCAGCGCCATGATGTCCGGGATTGCCACACGATCGATCGATCGACAGGTCGACCAGTCGACCGGCAGTGACTACTGCTCTCGGGCGCTGGCGCTTTGGCCCCGTCTCGAGCGCCACAAACTGACTCGCATCAAGCACGACCCGGGTCGGTTGGCCGCGCTGATCGCACGTCGAACGACTCTGCCGGAAGAGGCGATCCTGGAGTTGCTGGGCGCCCCGGATTCGTCGACGCGCATTTCGGGTTGAGGACGCCGACGTCACCAATCGAAAACCGCACCGGGCGCGGCGCGGTGGCATGATGGGCGGCATGACCGCCCGTCCAGAACTGCACCTGTGTCTATCTGCGTCACGCGCATGCGGGCGACCCGATGAAGTGGCCCGGTCCCGACAGCGATAGGCCACTCTCCGAGAAGGGTCGGCTCCAGGCCGACGGAATGGGCCGCTTCCTGGCCCGGTCAGGCTTCCACCCGGACGTCATTCTGAGCTCCCCCAAGCTCAGGGCTCTCGAAACCGCTCGGATTGTCGCCGCTCCTCTGGACATGCCAGTGGAAGTCGACGAAGCGCTCGGCGGACCTCTCGGCTTCGGGGAGATCGAACGGATCTTGAGATCCCATGGAAATCCGGGTACGCCCTTGCTGGTCGGCCATGACCCGGACTTCAGCGAGCTTGCGGCTGCCCTCGTGGGCGCCGCCGGAGTTCCGCTCCGTAAGGGGTGTCTCGTTCGCATCGACCTGGCCGTACCGATCCGCCCCGGCCAGGGCTTGTTGCGCTGGCTGCTTCCTCCGGAGTTGCTGGGCATGGCGGATTGATAGTTGGCTGTTACCTCTGCCGGCGATTTGTAACGATGACGTTCCTGGAGCACGCGGCCACCGTCTTTATGCTCCGTTGAGTAAGCGGCAGTAGCCACCCTGATGGGGAGGAGAACATGGCAAAGGATCCAGGCAAGAAGGCGGGCGATTTGGCCACCGAGAGCGGTGCTCGCGGGGGCGCCGGTCTCCCAAAGCCAAAGCGAATACCCCCGAGCGGGTCAAGCAACTCGAGCGAAAGCTGGCCACTGCCTCCAAGGAAGAAGCCCAGGAGGCGCGCAGGCTGGACCGGGTCCACAGGCGGCGGCAGCGGCTCGAAGCCGAGGTAGACACGATAAGGCTGGCGGTGTCGGCTCGACAAACATGGGAACTGGCTGCGAAAGAAGTCGCAAAAGCTGCCAAAGCGAAGGCCGTGAAGGTCAAGCCGGCTGGCACCAAGACCGCCCCCAAAGCCCAGGGACCCGCCAGGGCCGGCGACCATACGGCTGCTTCGACACCAGCACGGCCTGCGTCAGGTACGGCTTCGGCCGCCAAGCCCGCCTCACGCAGCACCTCGAGAACGGCAACGTCACGCGCGGCGACGCCACGGGCAACCAGGGCGACGCCGGCAGCCAGGACGACGACCAGGCCGACGCCGAGGGCAACGCCTCGCTCCGCTCCGGCACGGCCTCGCGCGAAGTCGGTCGTGGTGGCCTCCGAGCCGGGAAAGCCAACGCCCAAAGTGGACGGGATAGAGCCCGGCACCGCGCCGGCCGACACCATCGAGGGTATGACGACTCCCGAAGCTCGCGCCTGACCGCCAGAATTCCACTCGGGCGGAGTCGGCCGTCGACTCGTCCGCAGCAGCCGAGCAGCCGCTCGTCAACCGAGAGACCGCTCTCCGCTGTCGGCCGCGCGTTGGCTCCGCGCCGAGTTGTGGTGTCGAGCGCCTCAGCGGATTGATTCGCTGGCAGTCACTTCGCCGGATGCAGGCGCGTCGTCGGCCGGGGCTTCGTCCTCGGCCAACATGGTTCCAGGTGGTGCCGCAACCCCACTCGAGGCGAATGGCACAGTGAAATCGGAACGTCGAGCCCGAGCCCTCCTGCGACTCGACCCAGATGCGGCCGCCGTGCGATTCGATGACGTGGCGGGCGATGGACAGGCCCAGACCGGTTCCGCCTCGACCTCTGACGCGGGCCCGGTCCACTTTGTAGAACCGCTCGAAGATGCGGGCCCGGTCCGCGGCCGGGACGCCGATGCCCGGGTCTTTGACCCAGACCTCCACGTTATCCGGGTTCTCGTGGACGCCGACGACGATCTGTCCACCGTTCGGGCTGAACTTGACGGCGTTGTGAAGCAGGTTGATGAGAACCTGGCCGAGCCGATCTTCGTCGCCGCGCACGGGGGGCACACGTTCCGGCAGATCGAGAACGATGGACAGGCCCTGCCGTTCGGCGAATAGCCGCAAGCGCTCCGTGTCGGAACGCGCAACCCGTACCAGGTCCACGTCGTCGAGGAGCAGCTGAACCGTGCCGCTCTCGATCCGAGATAGGTCGAGCAGTTCGTTGACCATCTGAATGAGGTGCCCGGTTTCGACTTCGATCTTGGCGATGCGATCGCGCAACCGTGCGGGGGCCTTCTCGGCGTCGTGGCCGGCCGTCTCGGCGAGCAGGCTGATCGTCGTCAGCGGCGTGCGGAGCTCGTGAGACAGGTTGTCGATGAACTCGGCCCTGATGCGTTGAAGGCGGCGCAATTCCGAGACGTCCTCGATCACGAGCCAGACTCCCGATACCGGTGAGCGTCGCGCGCGAACGGTTACCGTGGCGCCGGATCCCGACCGCACCGTGACTTCGCCGTTAGCGGAGCCGTAATCCATAGCCGTCCGGGCGATGCCCTCGATCCTGGCATCGATGAAGGCCTCGAGGGCCGACCGACCGACCATAGTGCCGGGTCGCCGTTCCAGCATCGCGTGGGCCGCGCCGTTGGCAAACTCGACCGTCAGATCGTCACGGAGCCGGACGACGCCGGCGGTCAGGAGTTCGGTCAGGTAACCCGTGTCATGGCTGGTCTGCTCCGCGTTCCAGCGGGCGTCTTCCGCCTCTTCGAGAGCGGCCCGAACCTTTCGCTCCACGTCTTCCGCGTCGGCCGCGTCCGTCGTCTCGCGCAGGCGTTCGAGCAGCCGGCCCCGGGCGATCGAGATCGCGAGTGCCCAGCCCAGCAAAATTGCCAGGGTTCCTATGAACAGGACCTCGACCAAATCCATGTACCGAGCATCGCACAGCTGGCAACGGTCGGCACGCCCGCCGGCACTACCTGGCGGCCCGGACCGCCGACCGCTACCCTAAAGGGTGTCGATGACTGGAAACCTGCAGCGAGCCCACCGTAGCCGGGCCGCCGGAGCGATTCATCAATTCTCTCGGAGGTTGGCCAAGGTGCCCTCGTTTCGCCTGATACCGCGCGAAGAACGCTTCTTCGACCTGTTCGTGGCGGATGCCGCCAACGTCCTGGACGGCGCCCGGCAGCTCGAGGCGATGCTGCGGACGTTCGACAACCCGGACAAGATGGCCAAGCGAATCCGAGAGACCGAGCATCGCGGCGACGAGATCAGCCACGACATCGGCCGACGCCTCGAATCCACCTTCGTCACGCCCTTCGACCGCGAAGAGATTCACGCCCTGATCGCCGCCCTGGACGACATCCTGGACCTGATCGAAGAGGTCGCGGACACGTTCGTGCTGTACCGCATCGACGCCCCGACCAAGATGTCGGTCAAGCAGGCCTCGCTGGTAGTCCTCGCCTGCGAGACGATCCACGAGGCGCTGAGCAACCTGCGCGGCTTCAAGGACCTGGACAAGTTCATCGTCGAAGTCCACCGCATCGAGAACGAAGGCGACAGGCTGGCCCGCTCCGCCATCGCGGCGCTTTTCGACGACGGCGCCAAGACGATCGAGGTCCTCAAGTGGAAGGACGTCTACGCTCTTCTCGAGGACACCATCGACAAATGCGAAGACGTCGCCGACCTGATCGAGCGCATCGTCGTCAAGCACGCCTAGCAAAGTGACGTCCTGAGCCCGACGGCGATCGAGCCGGAGCCGCTCAAGCGCGCTTGACGGGCAGAACGGCGGTTCCAACGTTCACAGCGCTCGAATACGCCGTTAACACCCCGCGGCGACATTCCGCGGATGACGCAGGCGCACGACGAGGTCCCCCCGCTCACCACGGTTGGTGAAAAGCGGAGCGGCCTATCGATCGCAGCCTTCCCGCGGCGGTTCACGGGCTGGCTGGTTCTGGCTGATCCCGACGGGCCGATAGACCTGCCGCGGCTCTTTCCGGACATCGAGGTTCGGATCGAGTCGAGCTCGGCCGAATTCGCCGACGCCCTCGACGGATCGGAACCGAGCCTGGTCGTCCTGATCGCGCCCCCGGCCGAACCGGGCGATCTGCAGCGCGTCGCGACCCGCCTGAACTCGGATCCGGGCTCCCGCGCGGTACTGATGAGCGGGCACCATGCCGTCGCGCTTCGCCTCCACGCGCTCGAGCTCGGCTTCGAGGACGCGGTCGACCTCTCGTCGGACCCGATGGAAGTCGTCGGCCGCCTGTCGATCGCCGGACGGCGGGCGCCGCTGGGCGAGCATTCGCTCGACGATCGGATCGCGCTGGCCGACGGCGTGGAACTGGATCGGCGGGCACGGGCCATCCGTCGCGACGGCCGGCTCCTGTCGTTGCGGCCCAAGGAACTGGCCTTGCTTGAATACCTGGCCGTGCATCCGGGACGGGCGTTCACGCGCGAGGAACTGCTCCGGCATGTCTGGCACGAGTCCGTCGGCAACGAGCGGACCGTCGACGTCTACGTCTTCTGGCTGCGGGCCAAGATCGAACGCGACGCCGCCAACCCGCTTCATCTGATCACTGTCCGCGGCTCCGGATACCGCTTTGATCCGCCGCGACCGCCGGCCGGGATGGGTGGGCCGGGAGCCTACCTGGCCTCGAACGTTAACGAACCGCCAACACCGCGTTAAACGCCCGACTTGACCATCCCTAACGAACTGGGAGCAGGTTGGCTCGATTAGTTGCCCAGCAGTGAGGAGACACTAAGTTGCTCAGAGGAACTCGGCGCTTCGGCGCCATGGCCATCGCCGCGGCGATGCTGGTCACGGCGTGCTCGTCGGCCGCTGCCACGCCGACGACAGCGCCCACGGACACGCCAGCCACCCCGACGCAGGCCGCATCGGCTGCATCGGTGGCTTCCGTCGCCCCCGCCCCGACCGCGGCACCGACCACGAATTGCGTGACCGGCGCAATCACGACCTCGGGCTCGACCGCCCTTCAGCCGTTGATCCAGGACGCGGCCACGGCCTATATGTCGGAGTGCGCGGGCGCCACCATCACCGTCAACGGCGGTGGCTCGGGTACCGGCCTCAGTCAGGTCGCCCAGGGCGCCGTCCAGATCGGCGAGTCTGACGTACTCGCCAGCACCAAGCTGGCTACGCCCGACGCCAACAAGCTCGTCGACCATGTCGTCGCCCGCCAGGGCTGGATCGTCGTCACCAACAAGGACGTGACCGGCATCACGAACCTGACCACGCAGCAGAACATCGACATCTGGACTGGCAAGGACACGAACTGGAACCAGGTCGGCGGCCCAGACATGCCGATCATCCTGATCTTCCGCCCACAGTCGTCCGGCACTCGCGCCAGCTTCAAGGCACTCGTGCTCGGCGGCGCCACGGAGGCGACCGGTGGCCAGACCCTTACTGAAGACTCCAACGGCGCCGTGACGACCGCGGTCACCAAGACCAATGGTGCCGTGAGCGTCATCGGCTTCGCCTACTACAACGACCCGGCCAACAAGCCGCTGCTCAACGGCCTCCAGCTCGACGGCATCGATGCGACCATCGCCAACGTCGGCAGCGGAACGTACAAGCTGGCCGCCGACGGCAACCTCTACACCCTCGGCCAGCCCAGCGGCCTGACCGCGGCATTCCTCGACTTCATGATGGGCCCCGAGGTCCAGGGCACGATCATCCCCAAGGACTCCTACGGACCGGTCGTCAAGCAATAGGTTTCGCAACTACTCCGGACCCCGCCAGTGACGAGCGGGGTCCGGAGTATTCCTGTTTCTCCAGACATCGAGTCGAGAGGCAGAGCCGATGGCTCAACTGACAACCACCTATAGAACCGTCGGGCTGAGGGTCGCGCCCAGCCTGCGTCAGCGGATCGACCTTCCACGTCGGATCGTCTTCCTGGCGGCGGCTTCCATGATCGCGATAGTGGCGCTGCTCCTGGCGTTCATAACCTGGCAGGGCATCCAGCTCTTCGTCAAGGATGGCGTCTCGGTCGGCGAAATCTTCTCGCCGGCCTGGAATCCCCTGGCGGATGGCGCGCCCCAGTTCGGCATCCTGCCCTTCATCCTGGGCACGCTCTCGGTCACGGCCCTGGCGCTGCTGATCTCCACCCCCCTGTCGGTCGGGCTCGCCCTGTTCCTCTCCGAGGTCGCGCCGCAGTGGGCCAAGGCAGTCGTTCAACCGGCGCTGGAGATCTTCGTCGGGATACCGAGTGTGGTCTGGGGCTGGCTCGGGATCACGGTCCTGGTGCCGTTCCTGGCCGACTCGTTCGGCGGCTCGATCGGCATCTCGCTCCCGTTCGTCGGCCGCGTGTTCAGCATGCCGGGATTCCTGACCGGCTTCTCCTGGCTGGCAGGTTCCCTGGTGCTCTCGGTCATGGTTCTGCCGACAATCACGAGCGTCTCCTACGATGCGTTCCGGGCGGTTCCCCAGGAACTGCGGACGGGCTCGCTCGCCCTCGGGACCACGCGCTGGCAGACGATCCGGCACCTGCTCATCCCGTCGGCCCTCAGCGGCGTTCTCACTGCCGTCGTTCTGGGCATGACCCGAGCCGCGGGCGAGGCGCTGGCGGTCCAGATGGTCATCGGCAACTCCCCCACCCTTCCGGCTTCGATAACTCAGCCCGTGACAACGCTGACGTCGCAGATCACCCTCGACATGGGTAACACCGTGTTCGGTGAACCGTGGCAGGACGCGCTCTGGACCATGAGCCTGGTCCTTCTGATCATATCGATCACGTCGGTTGTCCTGGTTCGAGTCATCAACAAGCGGAGGATGGGCGCATGACCGCAACCGCACGGCCCGGCGGCGCCGGCGCGCTTGGCGGCAGCTCCGGCGGACCCAAGCCGAGTCTCCACCGCAAGACCATGGGCGGCAGCATCCTGGCCGATCGCGCCGCGACCGTCGCCTTGTGGGGCACCGGCGTTCTGGTGCTTCTCATCCTCGGCAGCATCATCGTCCACTTCGCCCTGGCGGCCTGGGGAGTGGTGTCGCCGAGCTTCATCTTCAGCGACCCGAGCCGGGACACCCTGGGCGGCGTGCTGCCGATACTCTGGAATTCGGTCTACATCCTGGTACTGACGATGCTCATCGCGGTTCCTGTCGGCGTTCTCGGCGGCATCTACATGTCGGAATACGCCGGCGACAACATCGTCACGACAGTCATCAGGTTCGCCGAAGAGTCGATCAGCTCGGTGCCGTCGATCGTCGTCGGGTTGTTCGGGCTGATCCTCTTCGTCGACGACCTCCACCTCGGCTTCAGTGCCCTCGGCGGCGCGCTCGCGCTGACGTTCTTTAACCTGCCGCTGATGACCCGGCTCGCCGAGCAGGCCCTGCGAGCCGTGCCGCAGGAAGAGCGCAACGCGAGCCTCGCCCTCGGCGCCACCAAGTGGCAGACCATCCAGCACGTGGTCGTGCCGCTGGCAATTCCGGGCCTCATCACGGGCGTGATCCTGACTGCCGGCCGCGTCTTCGGCGAGGCTGCGGTCCTGCTCTTCACGTCCGGGGTCGGGACGCCCCCTCACTACAACTTCATGAACTTCGACATAACCAGTCCGGCCTCGCCGTGGAGCCCGTTCCGGCCCGCGACGACCCTCTCGGTCTACATCTGGAAGCTCAACTCCGAGGGTCTGGGCGCGTATGTGCGGCAAATCGTGGACGGCTCCGCCGCAATCCTGATTTCGATGGTCCTGATATTCAACCTGGGGGCGCGCCTCGTCGGCCGCGTCCTGACACGACGGCTGACGGCCTCATGAGCATGAGCACGGGAGACGAAATGCCCGCTACCGCTGTCCAAACGCAACCCATGATGCGGCGCGTCGAAGTCGCGGCGCCCGTCGCGGCCGAGGAAGCCGCCGCCCGGGCGGACGTAGTCAAGATCTCGACCGAGCATGTCTCGATCAAATACGGGGAGAAGGTCGCCGTCCGCGACGTCTCGCTTACGGTGCAGGAGCGCTCGATCCTGGCGCTGATCGGCCCGTCGGGGAGCGGCAAGTCCACGTTCCTGCGCTGCTTCAACCGCATGAACGACCTGATCCCCGGCGCGACCGTCAACGGCGAGGTTTGCCTCGACGGCGAGAACATCACCGACCCGGACGTGAGCGTCGTGGAGCTGCGGCGCCGGGTTGGCATGGTCTTCCAGCGCCCCAACCCGTTCCCGATGTCGATCTACGAGAACGTCGCCTACGGACCGCGCCGCCGCGGCCAGAACGATCGGCGCAAGCTCGACGAACTGGTCGAGACGAGCCTGAAGCGCGCGGCGCTCTGGGACGAAGTCAAGGACGATCTGCGGCGCAAGTCCGGTCTGGCCCTCTCCGGCGGCCAGCAGCAACGCCTCTGCATTGCCCGAGTCCTCGCGACCGATCCGGAAGTGATCCTCATGGACGAGCCGGCATCGGCTCTCGATCCGGTCTCGACCCTGCGCATCGAGGAACTCATGCGCGAACTGCGGGAGGCCTACACCATCGTCATCGTCACGCACAACATGCAGCAGGCGGCCCGGGTGAGCGATCTCACGGCCTTCTTCACGATGGCCGACGACCGCGCCGGTTATCTCGTGGAGGTCGGTCCCACGGGCCAGATATTCACCAGGCCCAACGAACGGCTGACCGAGGACTACATCTCCGGTCGCTTCGGATGAGCGCCCGGCACCGCGAGGAGTCGACCATGGGTTCCGTGGATGAATCGGCCGGCGTCCCAGTCATTGCCGACACCCGCCGCGTCAGCGCCATGGAGGCAGCGGCGGTCGAGGCGGATCGCCATGCTATACGGATGCGCGACAGCCTCGATACCGAAATGCGCGAAGTCAAGGATGGCGTACTGCGGATGGGCTCCTATGTCGAGGAGCAGATCCTGGCCGCGCACGACGCGATCATGAACCGCGACGCCGAACTCGCTCGGAAGGTAATCGCGTCAGACGGTCGGATCAACGAGGTCCAACGCGCCGTCACCGGAGTCGTGGCGATGACCATCGCCACGCAGGCGCCCGTGGCCAGGGACCTTCGCTTCCTGCTCGCGCTGGATCGGGTGACCTACGAACTGGAGCGCATGGGCGACCACGCCGGTTCGGTGGCCAAGCAAGCACGCAAGCTCGCCGGCGTAACCACCATGGTCACCTACGACGAGCTCACTCCGATGGCCACGCTCGCCGCGCGACAGGTCCGCGACGTCGTCATGGCCCTGGTCGACATCGACGAAGCCAAGGCTCGCGAAGTCGCCGCCCGCGACGACGAGATCGACCGGCTCTACCACCAGGTCTTCGACGACGTTCTGGAGGAGATGCGGACCGATCCGGCCAAAGTCGATCCCGGAACGCGGATCCTCTTCGCCGCCCACTACCTCGAGCGAATCGGCGATCGCGTCACGAACATCGCCGAGGACGTCGTCTTCCTGGCCACGGGCGAGGTCGAAGATCTGAACCCCTGACCTGGCTCCTCACCGCCATTCCCCCGAGCGGCCGGCGCACATCCGGCCGCTCTTTCTTGTCCGGGCCGGTGCAGGCGCGCACCAGCGGAACGGCGCCTGGCCGAGCGTTAACCGACGGGAAACGACTCGCTAATTCGTCCACCCGATGGTGACCGGGATCGACCGTGCGGTTGAGGGGGCCGGTCGACCGCCAGGCCAGCAGCGGGGAGTCGTCATGTCTGCTTCCTCTCCGGATCCGTCGGCGGGCGCCTCAGGGCCCGGCCTGATGGCCGCACGCCACGTTCTGTGGGTCGCCGAAGCGGCCCTCGGGCGACTCCGCAAGACGGTTCTCGGCGGCGGCCTCGTGGACGATGGCGACGGGTTCGTCTTCCTCGTGGACGACCCGCGAGAACTTGCGGCGATCATCACCGAGCTGACTGCCGGAGCGGCGTTCGGGCTTGGGCCTGTGGTCGGCGCAGGCGGCAGGGATCTGATCCAGGCCGTCGCCGACGCCCGGCGCGAGGGTCGACTCAAGCTGCGCGGCAGCCCGGATCGGACGCCCAGGATGGCGGCCATCGCCACACCGGCCGTGTTCGTTCCGCGTTCGACGACCGGCCAGGAGGCCCGACAGCGATTCCTCGACGACGACTCGCTCACGACGCTGGTATTCGTTGACGACCGCCTGAGGCCGATCGGCGCATTGGGTCGCGAACGCCTCTTTCGGATGTTCAGCGGACAGTACGGGTACGCCGTGTACGCCTCTCGTCCGATCCTGGATGCGGCGGACCCGCATCCGCGCCTGATCGACGCCGACACGACCATCGTCGAGGCGGCACTCACCGTGGCCAACCGCGACACGGACTCCCTGTTCGACGACGTACTGGTCGTCGACGCCGGGGGCCGGGTCGTCGGCCTCGTGCGCGTGCGCGATCTTCTCAGGGCCCTGACGACTCTGGGGCTCGATCGGGTCCAGCAGCTCAACCCGCTGACGGGTCTGCCAGGCAGTGCTCGGACCGAACAAGCTCTGACGGAGATCCTGGATACCGCGGAAGCCCTCGTGGTCAGCCGCGTCGATCTGGCCGACTTCAAGTCGTTCAACGAACGCACCGGGTTCTCGTCGGGTGACAGGACGATCCAGGCACTGGGCCACGCCGTCGCCAGCGTCGCACGCGGGCGGGGCGTCCGCTTCGTAGGACACCTCGGAGGCGATGACTTCATCGTCGCCTGGAATGACGAGGACGAGGCGGTCGTCGGCGCCGTCGAGATTGCCGTCGAGTTCATGGAGGGCATGCAGCCGATCCGACCCCTGCCGGAGGGAGTGGCCGATCCCGAGCTGACGGTGTCTACGATCGCGATCCCACCGTCCGCACTCCCCGACGTCGCGACGCTCGCCAACCGGCTCGCCGCCCTCAAGGACGAGGTCAGACGGCACGGCGGAGCGATACACGCGCTGGCCCGGCTCGACAACGTCGCGGCGCCCACCTGGCGGCCGCTCGACGCACGCCGGGAAACCGCAGCCGGGCGCGTGGCCGAGCGTAGTCAACGAGGCGTTGGCGACCCGTTAATGCTCCCGGCGCAACCTCCCGGGTGGGGCCGGGGCCACCCGTGAGGGCCTACTCCGTCACTGAGGTTGCGCAGCTATGCCTTATGCCGACTCGGTCGCGACCGTTCGATCCTGGTCCGAGGATCGAGCGATCTCAGTCTGGACGCTCTTCGCGGGGGACTTCCCGGGCCCGGCGCAATCGGCCCTGGCCGTGGACCTCGCGACCGTCCGTGACGACGGGGCGGCCGTAGTCCTGGTCGTGCCCGACGACGTCGTTCCGACGCCCGTGGAGAGCCGGCTCGCGGACGTGGTGGTACGCGGACCGCTCCCGCCGTCACCGTTTGGACTCCTGGTCGCGCTCGCCGCCGTGGACGTCCCCGATGTGCGCCGACTTGGGTTGATCGGCGGATCGCGTGCCGCGTTGGTCGCCGGACATTGCGCCGGTGCCGGCGCCGTGGTCGGGGTCTCCAGCCACGGAGCGGCGGCCAGGCGAGAGCTGCTGCGGGGCCAGCCCGACCGGATCGTGGAGCCGTCCGACTTCGCCGCGATGGACTCGTTCATGTACGCGCGGAACCGCCGTCACCGCGAGCGGGTCCTGCTCAATCCCGGGCCCGCGGTAGTGAGCGACCGGGTGCACCGGGCGGTCGCCGGTCCGGACCTGTGCCACCGCGAGCCGGAGTACTCGGAGCTGTTCTCCCGGGTTCGGGAGAAGCTATTCCGCGTCGCCGGCGTTGGTCGCGACTGGGAGCTCGCCCTCATCGCCGGATCGGGCACTGCCGCCATGGAGGCCATGGTCGGCGCCTCGGTCCGAGAGGGCCGTCACCTGCTGGTATGCCGGAACGGCGTCTACGGCGACCGCCTGGCGACCATGGGCGAGCGAATGGGGATGGACACGCTGGCGATACGCGCGCCGCAGACGGAGCCGATCGACCCGTCTGCAGTCGCGGCCGCTCTTGACGCCGACCCGGACATCGATGCCGTGGCCGTAGTCCACCATGAGACCACGACCGGGCTGTTGAACCCGGTTCAGGAGATCGCGGCCGTAGCGCGGGCCCGCGACGTGCGGGTCGTCGTCGACGCCGTCAGCTCGTTGGGAGCCGAGGAACTGAGGCTCGAGGGCGGCGGCATCGACATGGTCGCCTGCACCTCGAACAAATGCCTGCAAGGGCTTCCGGGTGTCTCGTTCGTGCTCCTTTCCCCTGCCGGCGCAATTCGGGCCATGGAAGCCCGGCGACGTTCGCTTTACCTGGACATCGCCGGCTACCTCGCCGCCCAGAAGAACGACAGCGTGCCGTTCACGCCGGCCGTACCCGCCGTCTACGGTCTCGAGGCCGCCCTCGACGAGCTCCTCGACGAAGGCCCCGAGCACCGCCGGGCCGCCTACGTCGCCCGGGCGACATTCCTGGATCAAGCCTTCGAGCACCTGGGGTTGAAGCCCACGGTCCCCGCCGAGCACAGGTCGTCATCGGTGCACAGCCTAGAGCTTCCCGGGGGCGTCACGTACGACGACATCCACGACGCGCTCAAGCGAGACGGCTACGTCGTCTACGCCGGCCTTGGCACCGCGGCTAGGACGACGTTCAGGGTCTGCACCATGGGCGCGATCGAGATCGAGGTGCTCGCCGACTTCATCGAATCGCTCGATCGGGCGCTCGTCGAGGCCAGGCTGTCCAATGCAGGCGACCGGCGGGCCGACTCGACACCAGACGCCGACGCGGCTATCGACGCGCCGGCGACATCTGCGACGCCGGAAACGCGCGAGGCCACCGAACTCCTCGAGACGAGCACCGCGACGCAGGCGGCTTCCGCATGAGCGCTTCGACCGGAGTGGAGGGCTCGTCTTCGACGCCGGCGGCTACGACGGCGCACGAGGTGCCAGACCGCCTTCTCCAGGCGGTAGTCCTCGACTGGGCGGGGACCACGCAGGACTTCGGCTCGCTGGCGCCCGTGGGAGCCTTCGTGGAAGTATTCGCCAGGAACGGCGTGCCGATCACGCCTGCCCAGGCCCGTGGCCCGATGGGCATCTACAAGCTGGATCACATCCGCGCCCTCGCGGCGCTGCCGGAGGTGGCGGCAGAGTGGCAGCGCGTCCATGGGACGGCCTGCACCGAGACCGACGTAAGGGCCATGTACGAGCAGCTCGTGCCGATCCAGGAAGCCGTCCTGCCGCGTTTCTGCAAGCTCATCCCGGGCACTGTCGAGGCCGTCGCCGAAATTCGGTCCCGCGGATACATGGTGGGTTCGACCACGGGTTATCCCCGTTCCGTAGGCGAGGTCGCCGCGGCCCACGCCCTCGAGCAGGGCTACCGGCCCGACGTCATGGTCTGCGCGGACGAGGTGCCGGCGGGCCGGCCGGAGCCGTGGATGCTCCTCCGAGCGATGGAGGCGATGCGCGTCTACCCGCCCAGCACCGTCGTGAAGGTCGGCGACACGGAGGCAGACATCGCCGAAGGGCTCAACGCCGGGACGTGGACCGTTGGCGTGACTCGCACCGGCAACTACGTCGGGCTCGACCAGGCGGGCTTTGCCGCGCTGTCCGCCGAGCGAAGGAGCGAACTGATGCGGAACGCGTCAGAGGTCCTGCGCCACGCCGGAGCGCACTACTTGATCGGCTCGATAGCCGAGCTGCCGCCCGTCCTTGACGACATCGAGATCTGCATGGTTCTGGGCGAGAAGCCCTGAGGCGTTGGATGTCCCACGCCCTGCTCCTCACGTTCTCACCACGCTGGTGGCGGCATTGCCCCCCTCAGACGCCCGGTTCTTTCCTATCGATCTCCGCCGGCGGCCCGGCGCAGCTAAGTCCGGTCTCGGGACTCTCCTGGCGGATATGTGCCGCGTCCGTCACCCGAACCAAGTCGCCGGCCCCTCCGGTCACGTGGACCGGCTGGGGTTAGCGTCCTGAGCTGCGCCGGCTGCCGCGCCCACGTTCCACCAACGCCGCAGACGCGTAGGGACGAAAGCCGATGCGGTGACCATACCGAGACGCGGTAGCGAGCCCGAGCGGCGCGTGGCGCTCGGCGCGATCGCCGGCCCGTCCCCCGCGTCGAGGCCGATGCCGCGCCGGCGGCAGGGTCCAGCGAATCCCTCGACGGCAGTTATCCGAACCAGTGCTCGAACTCGGCCTGCGGCTGGTGCGGCTGGCCAGGCGGAGCTGCCTCTCGACGCGTCTCCCCCGCCGCCTCCGGGTAGTCAGCCGCGAGCCAGTCGCCGCCCTCGGGGTCGCTCCATTCGCTGTGGTGCCCCATCGATCGTGCGCGTGCGCCGCCGCGAGTGACAGCGGCGGGCGTGGCGGCGTCGGCAGGCGTGAATACCGCGACCTTCATCTCGCAACCTCACTGTCCGGCGCGGGCATCTCGCCGCGCGGGACGTCAGTCAACGTGCGGCGCTTCAGTCGACGCGCTGGGTCGCGGGCGCCTGGACCGACGGCCCGGCGGGCGCAACCGCGGCGATGGATTCCTGCGCCTGGGCCTGTATCGGTGCCGCAGGCTGGGCCACGACAGCGTCCTGAAGCGGACTGGACGCCTTCTGGAACTCACGAATGCTCTTGCCCATGGCAGCGCCGACCTCCGGCAGCTTCCCGGGTCCGACGACGATCAAGGCGATGATGAGGATCAGGACCAGGTGGGCAGGCGTAAGGCCAAACATCTAGCGCGGTCTCCTTCCGGTCGTGGGTCAGCCCGCCGGAGGGCCGGGCTGCTGTCCGCGAGTTCATGGCTCGAGACATGACCAGCTTGAGCGGAGCCAATTAACGACTCGCACGTTCCGGAGTTAACACTCGGGCGCTCCCTGTGAGGCCGACCGTTTCCCCCGTCGTCATCTAGCGGCCGCCAATCCGGATCATCACGATCGAGGCTTCGTAGAGCACGTACATCACGATGGCCATCACGATCGGGCTCACCAGATCCGCTCCGGGCGTCACGACGGCGGAGAGGACGACGATCGCCAGAACCGCCCCCCGGCGCGAGCTCGCCAGTCGCCCCGAAGTTACGATCCCCATCTTCGACAGCAGAACCAGCACGATCGGGTACTCCATGACCAGGCCGAATGCCAGGAACAGCGTGGTCACGAACCCGAAATATGCGTCGGCCGTAAGCATCAGGGTGATGTCCGACGACTGGAAGCCGTACAGGAAGCCCGACGCATACGGCAGGATAAAGTACGCCACCCCGACGCCTACGGCGAAGAAGAACATCGCCAGGGGCAGCCAGGGCTTCGCTGCGGCGCGCTCCTGAGGGGTCAGACCGGGCGAGATGAAAGCCCAGAACTCATACAGGATCACGGGCATGGCCAGGATGACTCCGGCGGTCATCGCGACCTTGAGCTGGATCATGAAGGGCTCGGTAAGCCCGAGAGCCACCAGCGGCTTGTCCGTGGGCAACGGGGCCTTCAGGACGTGGATGATCTGCCCGGACAGGACGAAACCAACGGCCGAGCCGGGTATCAGCGACAGGGCCGCAACTACAAGCCTGTTGCGCAGCTCGGTCAGGTGACCGGACAGCGTCTTGGCTGCCGCCGCGGGCCCGCCCGGATCGTCGGAGCCTCGGGGGACCCCGCCCCGGTCTCGGAACGGCAGGCGAAGCCGGACCGTCGGAACTCGACGCAACCTTGAACCCGCCGCAGGCGGAGACACCGCGCGCGCAACCGCGTTTGACTCCGCGGTCACCGTCTCAGCTCAGCCATATGGGGTTGGTCCAGGCGCGCTTGCCTCTGGCGTCCACGACGGTGATCCGGAAGTAGGTGCCCAGGGCCCTATCTAATTCGAAGGCGTGGTTGCCGAACGTTCCCAACGGGACTCTGGTCTGGGTGAGATTGGCGCCGTAGCGGCACTCATATCTCTCGCCGCCTCCCGAGACGACGACCTTTGTGACCGGAGTGCTGGAGACTGCAATCTCGTGCTCGTCGACCGTGACGTCGAGAATTTGCGGGCCCTCGCTGGCGTAGAAGCGGCCGGCCTTGAGGGCAGCGACGAGCTCGGCGGGATCGTTCTCCTCGGCCCGGACGTACACCCACCCGAGCCCGTGGTCTGGAAACTCGGGGTAGTCCTGCTGGAAATGGGCGTCGTCCGTGGCGCAGGCGTCGATGCGTCGCCCACGGGACGTCACCACGTCGAGGATGTGGCTGCTGTCCCCCATCTGATAGGCGAGCTCGGACGCCCCGTTGAATATCTCCAGAGCATGGGCGGCGGCGATAGTGTCGATATCCTCGGCCGTGAGACCGTAGTAGGCGGGGTGAGCCACGATGACAAAGGCTCCGCTGGCGGCGGCGCGGGCCGCCAGTTGCGAGCCCGTTTCGCCTGGCTCAGTTCGGGCGAATTCGATCGGGAGGCCGGCGGCCACGATATGCCACAGGTTCCCCACCTGCGTGCGCGGCGCATGGAGTTCTGCGCCTATCAGGGTCGTGAACCCGGGGGCGCGGAACGGTCGGGTGTCCGTGATCGGGTACCCGAACCGATTCACGAAGTGGTCGGTCAGAGAAACAAAGTCGTAACCATTTTCGCGGTACCACGCCACGGTTTCCGCCGGTTCGAGATTGCCATCCGATCGGCTCGAGTGAGTGTGCAGGTTGCCTCGCCAGAATCGACCGGGCATCTTGAACGGCAGTCGGTTCACGTGGCGGCTCCTCTCGTGTCAGGCTGGATGGATGCGCGAGGGCGCGTCGTAAGGGTTCGTGTCGACGAGAATTGCGGCCGACATATGACCGGCGCCGGGCCGACTCGGGATGACTCGGCTCGCACGGACTGGGACCCTGACACTCAGCTCACTCCCCGTCGGCCAGCGGCTGGCGCTGGCGCTGGGAATGTCGATTGCCAGGAGGCGAGTCGCGGTCAGGGCCGAAGCCTGGTCGCTGGAGACGGCCTGTTCCCTCAACAGAAGCCTGGTCGTGGCGCCGAGGAACGTCTGCACTTCAACCCGACCTGTGAGGGTCAGGTCGCCGTTGAGCGTCGCGCCCATGGCTTCGAGCGGTTCCAGCAACTCCGGCCGCACGAGCAGCAGGCCACGGTCCCCATCGACGAGGCCGGCCGCTCCGGGCGCGGTAACCCGCCTGCCGCCGCGCTCTACCAGGCCCGTGGCGCCGGATACGATGCGCACGGGGATTTCGTTCATGGCTCCGATGAAGCCGGCCGTGAATGCGGATCGGGCTCGGCGTACACCTGTGCCGGCGTGCCGACTTCCTCGATCGCGCCTCGGTTTATTACGACGACTCGATCGCTGATCGACAGCGCTTCCGACTGGTCGTGGGTAACCAGGATCGTGGTGATGCCAAGTTGAACCTGCATCCGGCGGATTTCGGTGCGCAACTCCTCGCGGACCTTGGCGTCGACGGCGCTGAGGGGCTCGTCGAGAAGCAGCACCCCCGGCCGGATCGCCACCGCCCGAGCCAGCGCGACGCGCTGCTGCTGCCCGCCGGACATCTGGTGCGGATAGCTCCTGGCGACGCGGGCCAACCCGAACAGCTCCAGGAGCTCCGTGACCCGCTTCCTGCGCTCGATGGGATCCTGCTTTCGAACAGCCAGCCCGAATTCCACATTGTCCGCGGCGGTCATGTTGGGGAAGAGCGCGTATCCCTGGAAGACCATGCCCATGCCGCGCTTGTTGGGTGGCAGGTCGGTCACGTCGCGGCCGTCGACCACTATTGAGCCGACGTCCGGAGCTTCGAATCCCGCCGTCATGCGAAGCGTCGTGGTCTTGCCGCAGCCCGAAGGGCCGAGGAGCGAGACGAGCTCGCCGTCCTCGACCGTCAGGTTGAAGTCGTCCACCGCGACTTGATCGCCGAAGCGCTTGGATATGTTCGCGAGTTCTAGACGTGACATGCCGGTCTGACCTCAGCCGTGCTACATGGGGGCGTTGCGGACGATGTTCGTTCCTGGTGCTCTACGGGCGACGGCGGCGAGGGCAATGGACCCCCGCCCAGGTGATCACGAAGCTGACGAGAACCAGGGCCTCGCCCTCGCGGGGCTGGAAGCCGTTGATGTTCAGGAGGTACACGGGGAAGGTCGGGTACCCAAGGAGGGCTGCCAGCGTGAACTCGCCCATTGCGGTCGTGAAGGCGAGCAGTGCCCCTGAGACCAACCCGAGCGAGATGGAAGGAACGATGACCCGAAGGAACGTGTGGACCGGGCTGGCGCCGAGGCTGGCCGAGGCCTCGCTGAGTGTTCTAACGTCCACGGCGCTCAGGTTGTTGTCGATAGCCCTGAAGACGAAAGGCAGCGTCAGCACGAAGTAGCCGCCCATAAGCAGGATGGGCGCCCAATCAGACGCGATCAGGTTCAGGGGCGAGTTGATCCCATATACAGAGGAAAGCCCGACGGCCAGGATGATCGGCGGGATGACGAAAGGCAGGATCGTGACGAATTCGATCGTTGATCGGAGGCCTGAGAACCTGAGTTCCACCAGATACGCAGTCGGGGCGACGACGGCCAGCGCCAGGACGGTGGTCACGACCGAATACATCAGGCTGAGGATCAGAGCCGAGTGGAAGCCGTCGTCGCCGAGCCCATCGAAGAGCGGCTGTAGCGTGAACTGCTTCCCGGTAGAGAACCCAAATACGGCGGTCGCGTAGAGCGGCAGCAGGAAGTAGACAGCCGAGATGGCCAGCGTCACGATCGCCCAGACCGGCGTCCGGCGCCCACGTCTCTTGCGCCGCCGAACCCGGGCGCCGACGTGCACGGCCGCGAGCGCCTCGATTGCTCCTTCGGTGGCTTCGCCGGTTATGGAGGGATTGCTCACCGCTGCCTCCTCCTCATCGGGCCAGCCAGCGTGACGAGCGGCGTTCCAGCACGGCCCGGCCGCCGATGCAGACGGCCATGATCACGGCCAGGCCGATGGCAAGGGCATCCGCCAGGCCCGGGTCGTAGTTGACGTCGCCGTTGATCAGGTTGGAGATCTGGAGCGGCACCAGAGGCACGAACCCGGTCGTCAGGGCGTAGGCCGTCGCATATGCCCCAAAGGCGTTCGCATAGAGCAGGAGCAAGGACGAGATGAACGGGGTCATCAGGATTGGGATGGCGACGCCACGCAGGTATTGCCAGCGGCTAGCGCCGAGGATCTCGGCGGCCTCGCGCCACGCCGGCTTCATGGCCTGAAGCGGCGGCAACATAACCAGGACCATGAGCGGGACTTCCCAGTACGCGTATACGACCGTAAGGCCGAGCACGGAGTAGAGCTTGAAACCGCCGCCATACAGGTCGATACCTGCGCCCAGGAGAGTCTTGGTCAGGAGCCCGTTGGCGCCGAGAGTTGCGATGAACGCGAAGGCCAGCGGCACGCCGGCGAAGTTGGCGGCGACGCTGCTGAACGTCGTCGCGATCTCCTGAATGATCGGCCGGCGCGACGACACGATTGCCTGGGCGATCAGCAGGCCCACCAGGCCTCCGAGCAGCGTCGACGCGAGTGAGAGCTCGAGAGAGTTCGCGAACGGAACGAGATCGAGCGGGCGGCTCAGGTACGTGTAGTTGGCGAACGTGAAGCTGCCAGTCTTGCTGTCGTGGAAGCTGCCCCAGACCAGCGACACGGTCGGCAGCAGAAGGAACAGCCCCACCAGGGCGGCGAAGGGCAGAAGCGCGAAAGCGGCCCGCCCGCCGCGGCTCCTGGCCGCGGCGGGCGAACCCGCAATTCTTACGGCGGTGAGGGAACGCACTGTCGCGCTCCGGAGTGCTGGCGGTTAGGAGTTGACGACGATCTTCCAGCCGGTCCCGAGGGTCTTTTGGGCGGCCGTGATCTTGTCGATGTTGGTCACGAGCGTGACTTTCTTGTACAAGTCGGCGGATGGCAGCTTGGCCGCCAGGTCCGCGGGGATCTTGCCGGCAGCGTTCAGAGCATCGAAGCGGATCGGGTGTGCGTAGCCCTTAAGGAAGAGGATCTGAGCCTCGTCGCTGTAAATCAACTCCTGCCAGAGCTTGGCTGCGTTCGGATGGGGCGCCTTGACGGCGACGATGTCGGCGTACGGGCTGGCCAGGGAACCGGAAGCGGGGATGGTCACGGTGATGTTCGGGGCGCCGGCGGCCTTGTCTCGAACGGCCAGGCCGAGGTAGTCCCACTTGATCGCGACCTTGACTTCGCCGCTGAGGATGTTCGCGTCGCTGGCGCGCGCGGCAGTCAGGTTGCCCGACTGCTGGAGCTGGTTCATGAATTCGATGCCGGGCTGGATGTTGTCTACGCCACCGCCGTTGCCGACCGCAGCCGACCAGACCGCGAAGAACGAGTCGTTGGCCTTGGTCGGGTCGCCGTCGATGCCGATCGCGTTCTTCAGCGACGGGTCCAGCAGATCCTTCCAATCGTTGATCGGGATCTTGACTGCGTCTGTGTTGATCACGAACGACTGGGCGCCCCAGTAGTTGCAGCACCAGTAGCCGTCGGCGTCCTTCGCAATGTCGGCTATGTCTGCCCAATGGGAGTTCTTGTACGGCGCGGACAGCGACTGCTGCTTGGCCTGAACCGCGAAGGCGATGCCGACGTCGCCCACATCCGGCTTGCCCGTGTTCTTGATCGAGTCGAGTTCCTGGCCGGAACTGTATTCGCCCTCGGTTGACGCCCCGTTGATGGCGATACCGTAATCCTGCTTCCAGAGATCGAAGATGCCCTGATAGTTGACCCATTCCGGCGGAATGCCGGTCTGGTAGAGACTGCCTTCACCCTTGGCCGCGGCGATCATGGCGGTCAGGTCGGCCGTGGCTGCGGCTGTGGCGGCGGCTACGGAAGCCGACGAGGCGGGGTTGGCCGCCACGGATGCAGCGGCAGACTGGGTCGCGGCGGCAGCCGACGGGGAGCTGGCCGCGCTCGAGCAGGCGGCGACGATCACTCCTATGGCCGGCAGGCTCAATCCCAGTCCGACAAGTCCCTTGAGAAAGCGCCGGCGATCGATCTGACCGGACGTGAAGGTGCTGCTGAGTTGGTCGATTTCGAGCGAGCAGCGGATCGTTTGCCACGGAGATCCTCCTTGGACTCGGGGTATTCGGTCCGAGTCGTCCCACCGGGCCGCCCACCGCGGCCACGTCCCTTCTCGGCGGCCGCCCGACGGTGAACGGATAACCCTGACGACCGACCGCGGATAGCCTCCTGGCGGCCCGTTGTTACCGTGTTAACTGCAGATCAACTTCTGCCCGCGGCCGGTCGGGCGGCAGGTTGGAGGGAAGGAGCGGAGCGCCGCCGGGTACGACCTGATAGCCTCTAGATGGCGGCGGCCCCTGCCGCGACTCACCAACATGACGAGGGTCGTTGGCTTGACCACGAGCACGGTGCTAGGGCTGATCGCGATCTTCGCGCTGGCCGTGTTGTTCGACTACATCAACGGCTTCCACGACACCGCCAACGCCATCGCCACGTCGGTATCGACGCGCGCACTCAAACCCGAAGTCGCGATCCTGCTTTCGGCCACGGCCAACTTCGTCGGCGCCCTGGTCTTCGGCACCGCCGTGGCCACCACGATCGGCTCCGGCGTCGTTCAGGACAACATGATCCTGAGCAACGGCGCGACCGTCCTGCTGGCGGCGCTGTCGGGAGCAATCGCCTGGAACCTGATCACGTGGTTACTGGCCATTCCGAGTTCGAGCAGCCATGCGCTCGTGGGCGGACTCATCGGAGCGGCCATCGCCTCGTCCGGGCTCGACGCCGTTCAGTGGGGCAATTTCGTGGTCAAGGTCGTCGTGCCGCTCGTCAGCTCGCCGATCCTGGGGCTGCTCATCGGCCTGGGTCTGATGGTCCTGCTGCTGAACCTCTTCGTCCACGCCCATCCGCACCTGATGAACGACCGCTTCCGCAAGCTCCAGATCATTTCGGCGACGTACATGGCCCTGAGCCACGGCACCAACGACGCCCAGAAGACGATGGGCATCATGACCCTCGCCCTGTTCAACGCCGGGGCCATATCGTCCAAGACCGTGCCCACCTGGGTCATCCTGATAGCGGCGACCGCCATGTCGTTCGGAACGGCCGCCGGTGGCTGGCGGATCATGAAGACGATGGGCCAGCGCGTCGTGAAGCTGGACCCGGTCCACGGCTTCGCGGCGGAGACCACGGCAGCCACGATCATCATGGCGGCCGCCCAGCTCGGCATGCCGGTGTCCACCACTCACGTGATCTCCAGCGCGATCATGGGAGTGGGCACGAGCCACCGCTTCAACGCCGTGCGCTGGGGCGTAGCTCGCAGCATCGCCACGGCGTGGGTTCTGACCATCCCGTGCTCGGCCGTCATCGCCGGCGTGGCCTACCTGGTCTTGACCGTTCTGGGTGGGCCCGCGGGAGGCATCCTGCACCTCTTCGGCGTCTAGCGCCCCGGATTCTCGCGATGGCTCCCGGCCGCCCGGCTCGCGTCTTCGCCTGCCACTTTCAGTCGAGGTCGGGGCGTCGCAGAACGTAGCCGACGCCGCGAACCGTCTCCAGGTAGATCGGGTTGGCCGGGTCGTCCTCGATCTGGGCCCTCAGCCAATGAACGTGAACGTCGACGGTGCGCGTCTCGCCGGCGTAGTCGTAGCCCCAGACCTTCTCCAGGAGCTGGTCGCGGGTGAAGACGTGGCCGGCGTTGCGGAGCAGGAACAGCAGCAACTCGAAGGCCTTCGGTTTCACCGGCAGGATCTCCGCCCCGCGCAGCAGCCGGCGCCCCGCCAGATCGACCTTGACCGGGCCGAGATCAACCGTTTCCGCATCCTGCGTCTGAGCCTGCGCCTCAGAGCGGCGCAGCAGAGCCCTGATCCGCGCCAGCAGCTCGCGGAAACTGAACGGCTTGGTCACGTAATCGTCGGCTCCGAGTTCCAGGCCGACGACCTTGTCCACTTCCGCGCTCTTGGCCGTGAGCATGAGTATCGGCACGCCCGACTCGGAGCGGATGATGCGGCAGACCTCGGTCCCGGATATCTGCGGCAGCATCAGATCGAGCAGTATCAGATCCGGACGATGGCGGCGGAAGGAGTCGACGGCCTCCCGCCCGTCCGCCGCCTGGACGACCGCGAAGCCCTCCTGCTCGAGGCTGTCGGCCAGGGTCTCGCGCAGTATCCGTTCGTCGTCGACGACGAGGATCGTTCGAGCCATCCGAGTCCCTCCCTACTGGGCAGTCGCCGCCCCGGCGGACAGCTTGCCTATCGCGCGGTCGATCCGATCCAGCGTTCGCTCGATACCCAGGGCGACGACGATGTCGAAGAGCGGTGGCGTGGCGGTGCGTCCGGTAACGGCGACACGGATTGCCATGAACAGGTCCCCGGCCTTCCAGCCGCGTTCCTCGATCAGGCGCCGGAGCGGCAACTCGATCTCCTCCTTACCCCAGGCTGCCGCGCCGACCGCCGCGAGGATGGTCCGAGCGGCCGACAGGCCCGCGGTCGTAGTGGCAGCGTCCCAGCGCTTTGGCACCAGGGCGGTGACGTCCGGATCGACGTCGTTCACGAATAGAAAGCCGACCAGCTCGGCTACAGCCGACAACCTGGGCAACCTCTCCTGGACTACCGGCAGAAGAGCCGCGATCTCGTCGTCGGAGGGCATCCATTCGATCCGGCCCGTCTCGAGCGCCTCGCGCAAGAACGGCCTGAGTCGAGCGACGAGGTCGGGACCCGACAGCTTGCGGATCCACTGGCCGTTCAGCCATTCGAGCCGCTCGCGGTCGAATATCGACCCGGCCTTGTTAACGCTGGATATGTCGAAACGCTCGACAAGCTCCTCCAGCGACAGGATTTCCTCCTCGGTGCCCGTCGACCAGCCCAGGAAGGCGAGGTAGTTTACGAAGGCCTCCGGGATGAAACCCTCGTCCCGGTACGCCGCCACCGCGGTCTGCGCCTTGCGCTTGCTCATCTTGGTCCGGTCCGGGTTGAGGATGAGCGGCAGGTGGGCGAACTGTGGAACGGGCGATCCAAGAGCCTCGAACAGCAGGATGTGTTTGGGCGTGTTGGACAGATGGTCCTCGCCGCGGATCACGTGGCTGATGGCCATGGCCGCATCGTCCACCGCCACGGTGAAGTGGTACAGCGGCGATCCATCCGAGCGCATGATCACCAGATCGCCGCCGAGCGCGGCGGTATCTATCTCCACGTGGCCTCGGACGATGTCGTCGAAGGCGATCGTCCGATTCTCCGGAATACGGAAGCGGACCACCGGCTTGCGGTCCTCGGCCTCGAAGGCGGCAACCTGGACCGGCGTCAGATGAGCGCAGCGGCCGTTGTAGCGCGCCGGCAGCCGGGCCGCCTCCTGGCGCTTGCGCTCGGCCTCGAGTTCCTCGGGCGTGCAGTAGCAGTGGTAGGCCTTGTCCTCGGCCAGAAGACGCCCAGCGGCCTCCTGGTAACGAGTCAGGCGCTGCATCTGGCGGTACGGACCGTACGCGCCGCGTTCCGGCTCAGCACCTACCGCGGGTCCCTCATCCCAGCGAATGCCGAGCCAGTGCATGCCTTCCAGGATGTCGAGTTCGTAGGCTTGGGTCGAGCGAACCTGGTCGGTGTCCTCGAGGCGGAAAATGAACGTTCCACCCAGGTGGCGGGCGAACAGGAAGTTGAACAGCGCGGTTCGCGCGGTGCCAAGATGAAGCGGCCCAGTGGGGCTTGGCGCGATGCGGACGCGAATTTCGGTCATGCGACAAGTGTACGGGCAGCGCCGGGTCGCAGGCCGCCGGAGGGCTAGAGAAGCTCTCCCACGGGCGTCAGTTCGAACTCGGCGACTGCCTCACCCACCTGCACCCCGCGCGGGTCCATGGCCACCGGCCGGTGGTACCGGCCCAGGGCGCGCAGAGCCGCCGGGTCCAGCGCGCCGACCTGCCGGAGCGCCTCGATCGACGCGGCGGAAGACGCCCTCTCGAAACCCGAACCGTCTTCGATCTTGATTGCTACGCCCGCGGCCATGGTCCGGCCGCCCCCGACCAGCAGGGCGAAACCGCGCAGCCCTTCGGCGCCTCCCTTGGCCAGGATCCGACCCGGCAAGGCCTTCATGACCGAGGTGTCCAGCCGGTCGCGAGTGCCCGCCACCATGTCCGGGTTGGCGATCATGGCGTCGCGGATCCGGCACAGCGCGTCGGCCAGACTGGAGCGGCTGTCGGAGGCGGGGATCGCCGCCGGGTCCGCCAGCATCGCCATCGCCCGGGCCACTTCGTGAAGTGCGAAGGCGTAGGTTGGGACGCCGCACGCGTCGGTCGACATGATCAGGAGTTCCGGCATAGTCGAGAAGGCACGCGCGATGGTGGCCTGGTACAGCCGCTGGACGGGGTGGTCGCGCAGCCAGTACTGGTCAAGCGGCCAGCCGTTCATGCGGCACAGCAGCAGCAACGAGGCGTGCTGACCGGAGCACATGTGCCGGAGCGGACCCGGCTTCTCGCCGTCTCGAGCCAGACGCGCGGCGGTCAGCGCGTCCAGCGGCACACCTTCCGAGCCGCAGCCGAGGTATTGCTGCGAGATGCCGGCCCGGCGCAGGATCGCCTGGAGCGTCCGCACGTGCAGGTCTTCGCCGGAATGAGAACCGGCCATGATTGCCAGCTCCGCGTCCGAGAAGTCGAACTCCTCCATGCCACCGGCCTCGACCAGGGCTGCCAGACCGAACGGCTTCACGGCCGAGCGGAGGTTCACCACCGTGTCCGGATCGCCGAGCACTCGACGGACGGTGCCGTCGAGATCGACTTCGACGATGGCGCCGCGATGGCGGCTCTCCACCACTCCCCCGCGGATCTGGTTGACGAGGACGGGCGCGGTTCGGGCCGGCTCCGCGTTCCGCGTCGCCATTCTGGGGGCACGGACGTTCTTGGCCGATGCGGCACGGCCCGCCATGGGCTCGGCGGTCGGATCGGGGGCGGGCGGCACGGCTTGCCCGGGCGTGGACGGCGTCTGAGGGGCGAGCTCGGACTGATCCTGGGCGCTCTCAGCAAGCCACGAGACGGTCTGGGCCAGCTTGGAGGCTTGTGCCGGCTTGGAACCTGGCACCGCGGGCCTCGACCCCGACGCGGACCGCCCGGTCCCTCCCATGGGGTCCGGTTCGGAGCGCGACGGTGCCATCATCCCTCCCGATCGAGGCTGCGCCGCCGCGGCGGCTGGCGTGCCGGCGGTAAGCGGAAACCGAGCATACTCCCGCCGACGCCCGAGAGCAGCAAGACGACCGTGGCGTCCCCTATTCGGTCGTCGCGGCCTCAGGGTGAGCCTCGCCGGACGTGTAGGCGGATGGTTCCGTCGTGGTTTCTGCGCCGGTGTCGGCCGCCCGAACCGCGGCGGCTTCCGCGTCGGCTGCCGCGGCGGCCGTGGCGGCGGCTTCGTTCGCCCGGGCCGCAGCCTCTTCTCGTTGCCTCGCCGCTTGCTCCGCACGCCTGACCCGACGTGACGCCAGACGTCCGGTGACGCCGTTCCGCAGGAGACGCAGCCAGCCGGCGAACGGCGGTCCGCCGAAAGCGACGACCGCGACGACGAGCAGGACCAGCTGGTCGGCGCCGAGGGGACCCAGGACATGGGCATCGCGCCAGGTGAAGGCGGCGGCGAACCGGACGAGAGCCCACAGCCCGAGGGCGGTCAGGGCGCGCCGGGCGCCCGAGAGCGCACTCCACTCCCGTCGTGGGTCCAGGCCGGGCCGCACGATCGAGCCCCATTTCCTGAGCCGCAGCCGGAGCAGAAACGGAAAGACGAGGATCAGCACCGCGACGGCCAGAACCAGGGCGCCTTCGAGGATCTGGGACGGGACCGCCGGACTGTCGGCGTTGAGACTGCCCCACGGACCCTGGCCCGCGTAGCTCGTCGCCCAGGACGCGTCGGAGAAGGCTCCCTGGCCGGATCCGCCGAGCGCCATCGCCAGCTTCCCCAGGCCGAGCCCGATCAGCACGGGCACGGTCGCCACGGCGAGCCAGCGGCCGACGGGCACGGCCAGGAGGCGGGCCACGCTGACGGCGGCAACGAGTCCCCCGACCACGGCCAGGGTCAAGCCCAGGCCGCCTTGCGCCGGGTCGGCGATAGCGCCGATATCGGCCGAGTAGAAGTCCCAGTGGATCAGCGCGTAGCCGAGCCGCGCACCGACGATCGCCCCGGGCAGCGCGCCGAAGGCCATGAGGATCAGGTCGTCGCGTCGCAGGGTCCGAACGGCGTTCGCCGGGTCGTCCTGGATGCCGCCGTCCCGTCCCAGCCGGCCCGAATTCAGGCCTATTAGGAGCAGCACCAGGAAGATGACGCCGGCCAGAGCGAGGGTCTCGAGTCGAATGGACAGGCCGAGGGCGTTCGAGGTCGGATCGAAGTCGAGGTGGATGGCGGCAAGCATCGCCCGAGTTTACCGGTACGAGGGGGTCGGGGTCGCTTGCGGCCGTCTGCAGCCCTGTCATTCGAGCCGGGTGTCGGTCAGCCGACAGGTTCGATGTCGGGTGGGCGCTCCGGCTGGCTCGTCGGTACGTGGCTTCATACGCGTATCGGATGAGGCCGAGGCAACTCCGGAGTCACTCCGATTCATTTGGGGGGAGATCGCCCGATGTGCGGCCAACACCGCCACCGAGGGGGATCGGACGGCCAATCTGCGCTGGTCCCGGGAATCCGGGGGGCCGGGACCGGCGCAACTACTGACAGGCCCCTGGGAAGCCCCGGCTGGACGGGACCGCCGGGGCTTTCCGATTATCCGGGCCTCGGGTGGCCACCTTTGCCCGGCCGTGCGGCCATCCAGCCGCGCCGGCGGCACCGACCGCTCAAGACAGGCCGGACCGACCGAGCTTTCGAACCCCCGAACCGTCGATCAGGCCGGAGTGTGCGCCAGCGTGTCGACCAGTCCGCGGACCGAGCCCGCGGACGTCTGCAAGGCCTGATGCTCCGCCGCCGTGAGAGCGACCTCGATGATCCTCTCGACGCCGGACGCGCCGAGGACGATCGGCACGCCGACGACCAGATCGTCGATCTTGTACTCACCCTTGAGCAGGACCGCACAGGCCAGAACGCGCTTCCGATCGTTCAGTATCGAGTCCACCATGTGGAACACGGACGAGGCCGGGGCGTAGAAGGCGCTTCCCGACTTCAACAACGCCACCACTTCGGCGCCGCCCGTGCGCGTCCGCTGGACCAGCTCCTCGATGCGATCCGGCTTCATCAACTCCGGCAGCGGGATGCCGCCGACAGTCGAATAGCGCGGAATCGGCACCATCGTGTCGCCGTGGCCGCCGAGGACGAACGCCGTCACATCCGACGACGAGACACCCAGGTCCTGGGCGATGAAGGCCCGGAAGCGACCGCTGTCGAGCACGCCGGCCATGCCGATGACACGCTCGCGCGGGAAGCCGCTGGCATCCAGGGCCACGTGGACCATGGCGTCGAGCGGGTTGGTGACGATGATGAGGATGGCGTCCGGGGAGTAGTGAGCCGCCTGCTTGACCACGTTCCGAACGATGCCGGCGTTCTTGAGCAGCAGCTCGTCCCTGGACATACCGGGCTGGCGGGCCAGACCCGCGGTCACGACCACGATGTCAGACTCGGTCGTGTCGGCGTAGTCGTTGGTGCCGAAGATCATCTGGTCGTGGTGCTGGAGCGGGGCGGCCTCCGCGAGATCCAGCGCCTTTCCCTGCGGCAGGCCTTCGACCACGTCGATGAGATACACGTCGGCTACGCCTGCTTCGGCGATCCGTTGCGCCGCTGTAGCGCCCACGTTCCCGGCGCCGATGACCGTTACCTTGCGACGACAGACTGGCATCTGAACCTTCCCTCTTGCGGGACGCCGGCGGAGCGAGCCGGCGCGATCTGATCGCTGCCTTGAGCCGGCCCCGGCAGGAACCGGCGAACGGCCCGATGGTAACCGCGTCGGCCGCGGTTGCTGCCGAAACGACCTACCGAACCCGGTAGGCGCTACACCAGGCGAGACAAGTACAGAGAGCAGCTCCCGGGGCGGCGCCGGCGGCCGGCGAGGCGCTTCAGACGCCTGCCAACGCGCTCTTCATCTGGGCCAGACGAGCCGCCAGAGGCGCCGGCAACCTGGAACCGAATTTGGCGTAGTACTCCCCGATCGCCTCGGCCTCCTGGACCCAATCGGCGGGATCGACGGACAACAGCGCGGCCATGTCCGCGGCCGACATTTCCAGGCCGTCCATGTCGATGGCGCCCTGCGCCGGCAGGAATCCGATCGGCGTTTCGACCGCGTCGTCCTCGCCGTCGCAACGGCCGAAGATCCACTCGATGACCCGGCTGTTCTCGCCGAAGCCCGGCCACAGGAAATGGCCGTCCGCATCCTTGCGGAACCAGTTGACCAGATAAAGCCTCGGCAGCTGGGCACCGGCCTTCTTGCCGACCTCGAGCCAGTGGGCCCAGTAATCCGCCATGTTGTAGCCGCAGAACGGCAGCATCGCGAATGGGTCGAAGCGCAGCTTGCCGATCGTGCCGGCGGCCGCCGCGGTCATCTCGGAGCTCATGATCGAACCGAGGAACACGCCGTGCTCCCAGTCGAAGCCCTCGCGAACGAGAGGCACGACCGTGGTCCGCCGGCCGCCGAACATAATCGCATCGACCGGCACGCCGGCCGGGTCCTCCCAGTCGGGATCGATGGCCGGGTCCTGGCTCGCCGGAGCGGTGAATCGGGCGTTGGCATGGGCCGCCAGACGGCCCGAATCGGGCGTCCAATCCTGGCCGGTCCAGTCGATGAGATGAGCCGGCGGCTCTTTGGTCAGGCCCTCCCACCAGACATCGCCGTCGTCGGTGAGGGCGCAGTTCGTGAAGATGCAGTTAGCGTTCAAGGTTCGGATGGCGTTGGCGTTGGTGAACATGCTCGTGCCGGGCGCAACGCCGAAGAAACCCGTCTCAGGGTTGATCGCATGCAGCCGGCCGTCCTCGCCGAACTTCATCCAGCAAATGTCGTCGCCGATCGTCTCGACTTTCCATCCCGGGATGGTGGGCTCGAGCATGGCCAGGTTGGTCTTGCCACACGCCGACGGGAAGGCACCGGCCATGTGCTTCACGCGCCCGTCCGGAGAGGTGATCTTGATGATCATCATGTGCTCGGCCAGCCAGCCTTCGTCGCGGGCGATGACCGAGGCGATGCGCAGGGCGTAGCACTTCTTGCCGAGCAGGGCGTTGCCACCGTAGCCCGATCCGTACGACCAGATCTCGCGGGTTTCGGGGAAGTGGACGATGTACTTCGACTCTGGGTCGCACGGCCAGGGCACGTCCTTGTCCCCGGGCGCGAGCGGATTGCCCACGGAATGGACCGCGGGAACGAAGTCGCCGGTCCGGACGATCTCGGCCAGGGCGTCCTCGCCCATGCGGGTCATGATCCGCATGTTCACGACCACGTACGGCGAGTCGGTGATCTCGACCCCGAGCCGCCCGATCGGCGAGCCGACGGGGCCCATGGAGAACGGGATGACGTACAAGGTCCGGCCGCGCATCGAGCCCTTGAACAGGCCGCCGAGCGTGGCGCGCATCTCCGCGGGATCGCGCCAGTTGTTGGTGGGACCGGCGTCTTCCGCCTTCTGGGAGCAGATGAAGGTGCGGTCCTCGACGCGAGCGACATCGGACGGGTCCGAACGCGACAGGTAGCTGTTCGGCCGGAGGTTGGGATTGAGCCGGGTGAACGTCCCGGCGTCGACGAGGAGCTGGCACAACCGGTCGTACTCGGCTTGCGAACCGTCGCACCAGTAGACCGCGTCCGGCGTAGTCAGGGCGGCGATCTCGTTCACCCACTGAACGAGCGGGTGCGTCGCAGACAGACTCTGCGGTGGCCCTTCGACCCTGGCGCCGGTAGCTGTCACCGTTGTCTCCTCGCTGTTCCCCGGGGGCATGACCCGCATCGCGCGAAACGAGCCAGGCAGCGGTTCGTGGCAGCGTAGAGGCGGGGCGACATTTATGTCTAAGGTTGCGTCGGTATTCGGGGACGTGGGGAATTGTAAGGAGCGGGACCGCCCCGACGCAAACTCCGCTCGTTGCGGGTCGCCGGGTCGTCCCGCATGTCGGACCGCGATCGCAGGCCCGAGGCCCGTTTTGGAGGCGCGGCTCCGGGTCGGGCTCGCCTGCCGGAGCCGAGCCGCGGCCCGGCTGTCCGGCCTCGTCCGAGGTGGCCTTCCGCTTCGCCATTACCGCCCGTTCGGGGCGTAGGCGACCGGGATACGATTCTCTGCTCGAAGACCCGCACGTGGTTGGTGCAGTCCTGCCGGCGGGCCGATCTGGAGCGGAGGCGTCCCATGATCGCATTCCTCATCGACCTCGAGAACCGCACCGGCACTGCCGCCGACGTCGCCGAGGACATCGCCGAGCGCGGCGTCAACATCACCGGCGGCGCCGGAATCGGCTCGGGCAACGCCGGCCATATGGCCGTGGCCACCAACGACGAAGCGGCAACGCGCCGGGTCCTGCTGGGCGGCGGCTACAAGTTCCGCGAGATCGAGATCGTTCCGTTGACGCTGGCCGACACCCCCGGCGCATTCGCGAGAGCGTGCCGAGCGCTGGCCGACGCCAGAATCAACATCGACGCGGCATTTCAGATGAATGGCACGGGCGAACGGAACACCATCGCCTTCGCCACGGACGATCCGGTGAAGGCTCGCTCGATCCTGGGCCAGAAATCCCTGGCGAGCACGAACCGCTGACCGCGCTGATCGGCCGTCGCCGGCCTGTCGAGCCAGCGTAGGGTTCGGGGCCACCGACGGCCCAAGGCCGCGTCGCCAGCCGGTTCCTTCGAAAACGCCGGCTTCTTAGTCGCGGGCGCCGGTTCCGCAGGTTCAGCAGTTCCGGCCGGATCTGATGGTGGAGTCAGTGGCTCCGCCTCGGCCGGCGTCGGGCTCTCGGGATGGTGGCGCACGTACCAGTGACGGATGACGATCGCCACGATCGCCGCCAGGGCGGCACCCAGGCCTACCAGCTGCGCCGTCGCAAGACCGAAGAACGTCCAGTTGTAGCCGGTCCGGAACGTCTCGAGCAGGCTCCGCTCGACCCCATACCAGACGAAGTAGATCAGACCGACGTCACCTGCGATCAGGAGCCGGTGGTGCGCGGTGAAGCGGCGCCACAGGTAGATCATCACGAACACGCCGATCAGGCTCAGCATCGACTCGTAGAAGAAGAGCGGGATGAAGTGCTCGCCGAGAGTGTCGGTGGGCGCCGAACCGGCCGGGCATGGCCATGGGGTGACGGCCCGGTACTGGCACTGGATGGCGATTCCCCAGGGCAGGTTCGTGGGCGGGCCGAACAGTTCCTGATTCATGAAGTTGCCCCAACGGCCGATCGCCTGGGCAACCAGGATGCACGGGGCGATGATGTCCCCCCAGCGCCAGAACGAAACGTGGTAATGGCGAGTCAGCCAGATGACCGTCAGTAGACCGGTGAACAGCCCGCCATAGATGCCCAGCCCGCTGTAGGGCGGCAACACGATCTGGGCCAGGTGGTCCTTGTAGTAGGCCCATTGATCGATGACGTGGTAGGCGCGACCGCCGATCAGTGCCGCGATCGCCACGATGATCAGACCGTCGAGCAGGAAATCGGTCCTCTCGCCACGCTGGCGGGCCAGGCGCAGGGCCAACCATGCCCCGACCAGGATCGCAACGACGTAGGCGACGCCATACCAGCGAACCTCGAGCGGGCCGAACGCAAACGCAACCGGGTTGGGCGTGAAATCGATCATGGTCGGACAGTGTACCGGCCGAACGGCGTGGCTCGCAGCACCCGGCACTCTACGTATACTGGCCGGGACTTCGGGCTGCGATCGGCCGGCGCCAATCCCGCCGGGTTCGCCAACGGCCCCCGACCAACCGCCCAGGGAAGGGCTTCGAAGATGCCTTACTACTTCTTCTTCGCGCTACTCGGTCTGGTGATCGGCGGACTGCTCACGTGGTTCTTCCTCGCCGACCACCCCTTCGAGTCGGTCGAGACGCCCGGAGGCCCGGTCGACATGGTCGAAGCCTCGTTGCTGGCCAGGGACATGGCCGCCGACGGCGTAACCATCGATGAGGCCACGATCATCAAGGTGCTCAACCTGCACGGCGCCTACGTGGACGGCAAGATCCGCGAAGCCGAAGCGGCCGCGGAGGCGGCCCGCGTCGAGGTAGCGCGGACCCAGGCCAGCCAGGAGCAGACCCACAAAGACGCCGTCTGAAACCTCCGGCGGCGCAGGCTCGCGCGGGTCCCGCCTGGGGCGGCTGCGCCACGTCGGCCGCAGGCGTTCGGCCCTAGGCGACGGTGCCCACGTGCAGCGCGACCGCACCCAGTGCCAGGCGCTTGAACGTGACGTCCCTCAGACCCGCCCGGCGCATCGTGGCGGCGATGTCCTGGGGCGCCGGGAACCCCTCCAGAGAGTGCGGCAGGTAGGCATACGCGGCGCGCCGGCGAAAGAGCGTGCCCAATACCGGCGCCGTGATCCGAAACACGCCCGTGTACACCCGGCCCATGAAGCGTGGCCGAGGCACCGACAGCTCCAGGCAGACCACCCGTCCCCCACTGCGGACGGCTCGCGCCATCTCGCGGAACCCGTCTTCGAAACTGGACAGGTTGCGCAACCCGAAGGCAATCGTGGCCGCGTCGAACGTGCCGTCTTCGACCGGCAGGGCCAGAGCGTTGCCTTGCCGGAACTCGACGCCGGCCAGTTCCCCGTAAGCGCGCCGCGCTTCGTCGAGCATCGCGGGCGATAGATCGATGCCTACCACGCGCCCTTCCGAGCCGACGGCGACGGCCAGCGCCGCGGTGAGCTTGCCCGTGCCGCAGGCGACGTCCAGGGCGGTTCCGCCCTTGCATACGTGTGCCGCTCGAACGGCGGCCCGGCGCCAGCGACCGTCCATCCCGGCCGTCATGAGCGTGTTCATCCGGTCGTAGACGGGCGCGATCGAATCGAACAGGTTGGTGACTCGAGGCTCGGGCACGGTGTTTCCCGTTCGGCTGGCGGCGGAGGCCGCCTTGTCGCCGGCGACTGGCTTCTCGGCCGGTCGGTCCGTGCCGGTCACGATCCGGCCGAGCTCGGCAGCGGCTCGGGCTCGCGCGTCAGCCGGAGTGGTCGGCGCTCGAACGCGCTCGAGAAGACGACCTGCGTTTCCGTGGTGAAGACGTGCGGGACCTGCTGGATAGCGTGCAGCACGCGCTCGAGGTGGCGTGTGTCGGTCGCTCGGACTTTGAGCAGATAGTCGGCCTCGCCGGCGAGATGGTGGCACTCCTCGATCTCGTCGATGTCGATGAAGTCGCCGGTCATGTCGGTCGCGATCGTCCCGGGAACCTGCTTGATGAAGATGAAGGCCAGCACGCTGTACCCCAGGAGAGGCGGATCGACCATGGCGGCGTAGCCGCGGATGATGCCGCGCGCCTCCAGCTTCTTGACCCGCTCATGCACGGACGGCCCGCTCATGCCGACCGCCAGCCCGACCTCCGCATAAGACTCGCGTCCGTCGCGCTGCAGGAGTTCCAGGATCTTTGCGTCTGTCTCGTCCATCCGATCGAAAGCGCCCATTTCGTCTGCGTCCCCGGGCCGAATGCAAGAGGCATCCAACGCGCCCCGAGTGCAGCCTATCCGATCCTCGGAAAATCGACATTCGGCGCAGCCGTCGAAACCGCGCCCGCCGCGGGGAAGGGCCTGCCGGCGTCCGGCCCGGCCGGCGATCTACCAGCGGTAGCCACGCCCTCGAGCTTTCTGGCCGAGCGATCCCGCCGGCAGATGCGCCTCGAAGCACGTGACGCCCCTGGCCCCCACCGTGGCATCGTGCTCGACGTTCGCCGGCAGGTCGAGCCGCTCTCCGGGGGTCAGAACGAAGCCGACGCCGTAGCCGGTGAGTCCGAAGGTGATCGAGCCCTCGACGGCGACCACGACCTTGTCGTAGTCGTGGACGTGGCGGTCGTAGCGGTCGCCCGGCTGATTCGACCACGTCGAGGGCCGTAGACCCTCGGCCGACAACCTCGCCTCGAGGCTGGCTCGATCGACCGGGCTCATTTCTCGTCCGCTCGCTCGCTCGTAGCGTCGTCCTTGACGCGGTAGGAGTCATCCCGTGGCGGCGTCTGGCTCCGCCGATGCTTCCCCGGTCCGGGCATCGAAGCCTGTACCCGAGCAAGGATGATCCTGTCCGAGACCGGAGGGAGATCCAGGGCCGCCTCGCGCCAGGCCGCGTCCGCGGCGTCGTCGTGAGCATCGCTTCGGGTGGCCACGACCGCGAAGATGGCGATGCCGACGCCCACTCCCACCACGACCCCGATCTCGCGAGGGGCGTGCAGGGTGGGGCCGAGCACCATGAAGAGCGCCAGCGGGACTCCCACGAGAATGGCCGCCATGACGCCCCGAACCTTCTGCAAGCTCTCTCCTTCCCGGGTCCGGCCGACGACGCCGAACTTGTGCGCCACCTCCGGCAACGCCGCGATAGGTGCCCGCGCAAGCGAAGCCATCGTACCGCTACACTCGGGAGGCGCGTGCTGCCGGCGGTCGGCCGATGGTTTGGGCCGGCTCGGCGAGCGTACCCCGACCGGCACCCCCCGGAATAAGCCAGGACCGATGAAGCCCCTCCGACATCTCTCCGCCGCGGAGGTCGCGGCCGCGATGCCCCCGCTCGCCGAACGGCTGGCACTGGCCGAGCGGACTATGAAGGCGCTGGGCCGCGAGGCCGAACTGCCGGCCAAGATCGGCGTCCATCCCCGCCAGAGCGGATCCCTCGCCCACGCCATGCCGGCCTTGCTCCGCGGCGAGGCCGTCGACGGTGCCGCCGACCTGATAGGCGCCAAGTGGATCACCGGCTTCCCGGCCAACCCTGCGATCGGTCTGCCCACTTACCACGCCCTGGTACTCCTGAACGACCCGCGGACCGGCGAGCCGCTCGCGGTGATTGATGCGGCTGCGATCACAGCCCAGCGAACGGCCGCAATCAGCGGCGCGGCGATCCGCTACTTCCTTCCGAGCGGTGCGCGGCCCGACCGACGTCCGGCTCGAGTCGCGCTCCTGGGAGCCGGGGCGCAGGCGCGCAGCCACCTGGCCGTCGTCGGCCACGTGCTGCCGCGCGCGGAGGTCCGCGTCACGGACGTCGACGCCGCGCGGGCATCGGGGCTGGCAGGCGACGCTTCAACGGCACAGGGCATCGGCTCGATCACGGCGGTAGCCGACGTTCGAGCCGCGGTCGACTCGGCCGACGTCGTCATCTCGGTCGTCTCGTTCGGGCCTGACCGCCAGGCTCTCGATCCGGCCTGGCTCGATCCCGAAGTCGTGTTCGTGGCCGTGGACTACGACATGCAGGCCCCGGCGGCGCTGGCCGGCGAGGCGTACTTCGTGGTCGACGACCGCGACCAGTTCCTGGCCGCTCGCTCCGGGCCGGTCTTCGCTCACTATCCGGACCCCGACGCAACGCTGGGCGAGCTGTTCCGGGGCGACGCCACCGTCCGGCCAGGCTACGACGGCGACGACGGCGACGAAGGCCGGAAGGGTCGCGTCCTGGTCTCGCATCTTGGCGTCGGCCTGGCAGACGTCCTCTTCGCCTCGGCGATCCTGGCGCGGGCGGAAAAACTCGGCCTGGGACGGCTCCTGCCGCGCTGACGCTGCCAGTTCTGGGGGGCCGCGACTGAACGTTCCGGGGACCCGGCGTGTCATAGACACAGACCGCGACGGCGGTGCGTCATGGAGGCAGCCGGAATGAGGGAGGTCGAGTTGCCGAGGCCGAGGGGATTTCCCGGAAGCGGGCCGGCGCCACAATCGTACGACGCCGGATACGACGCCCGGTACGACTTCGAGTCGGACGCGTGGCGTCACGCCCGTATCCAGGCGTTCACGGTCCTGGACGATGCCCGTCTACTCCGAAGCTACAGGCTCGCGACGCTGATACTCCGAGATCGCTGCGAGGCCGAAGACGCGACACAGGAGGCAATCGAGCGGGCCTGGTCGGGCTGGCATACCCTGCGCGATGTCGACCGCTTCGACGCCTGGTTCGATCGCATCCTCGTCAACGTTTGTCGAAATCGGCTGCGGCACGGCAGGGTGATACGACTCGTTCCCCTGGACGACGCCCTCGGGCATGCGGCCGCCGACGACAGTTCGGCGACCATCGCCCGTCTCTTGATCGGGCCGGCCTTCGCCCGTCTGGGCCCGGATCAGCGGATCGTCGTCGTCCTGCGCTACTGGCTGGATCTCTCGACCGACGAGATAGCCGAACGGCTCGCGGTCCCGCCGGGCACGGTCAGGTCGCGCCTCCACTACGCCCTTGCCGCGCTGCGGGGCGCGATCGAAGCGTCCGAGGAGGCGGCCCGATGACCGGTCGACGGTTGGACCCCGAAGAGGAGATTCGCGCCTGGCTGGCCCATTCCACGCCGGACCGCGCCCCGGCCTCCCTCCGCGAAACCCTGGAGGAGACCACTTCTCGACCGCCCGGCCGGGCAATGCCCTGGCCACGTTCCGCTCGAATCTCGATCCGGACGGCCGGCCGAATCGCGGCTGCGGCGGCGGTTCTGGCAATCGTCGCTTACGGCTCGTACTGGTACGGGACCACGCGAAGCTCGGTGCCGGCGGCGTCCGGCGCGAGCACACCGTCCCCAACGACCGCGACGATGACCGGCCCCTCGCCGACGACGACCGCCCTGCCGCTCAACCCGCTGGTCGAGCAGTTGCAGGACCCGAACTGGCACCTGGTCGGCGGCGCTCTCCCCTCGGCCCCGACCCTCTTCGGAGCCGGCGAGAAGACCGTCTTTGCCTTCGACGCCGGCGGCTTCATCGCCTTCGTTCCATGGGCCGGAGCCGGAGCTATGCGCCAATCCACCAGACAGGCCCTGGGGGCCCCGAGCACGGCCGGCCCCACGGCACCGGCGTCCTGGATGACCCGGGTGTTCTGTTCGGGCGACGGGATCAGCTGGACCGAGGCTTATCCCCTCCCGAGCGATGCCGCGACGGTCACTTCGGTGTCCGGTCAGGGTGGCCGGATCGTGGCCGTCGGGTGGGTTGGAGAGGCCTCCAATGCCACCGCGATGGCCTGGACGACGCGCAATCTGTCGACGGAGCCGTGGCGCGCATACCCGTTGCCCGCCGCGGCCGACTACTCGGGGGCGTTCCATGTGGCCGCGGGGCCATCCGGGTTCCTGGTCACCGGCTACGACGGGAGCGCCAGCCGGTTCTGGCTGTCTCAGGACGGGACCGCCTGGACCGCGCCCGCCATCACCGGACTGCCTGCGGATCCGCCGATCGATCTTCTGTCCGGCTTCACAGGCGGCTGGCTGATCGAGGGCTTCCCGGATCGGGCCGCGGTCTGGGTTTCGAGCGACGGCGCCGACTGGACTCAGACGTATTCGGGCCCGTTGAGCTCATTCGGGGGCGAGGGCCATACCCTTGGGCCAATCTTCAAAGCGGCGAGTGGTGGCTTCCTCTCGATCGGTGGCGTCGGCATCGTCTCCGGCGGCCCATCACCGACGCCGTGGGACATCCAGCTCTGGACGAGCGACGACGAGATGACCTGGACCATGGGCCGGCGTGTCGCCACGCCCGGCTGGATCTCAGGCTATGCATCCATTCCGGGCGGGTTCGTTGCCGCGGGCGCCCAGCCGGCGCCGGGAGACGCAGGCGTCGTATCGTCGGGATCGCTCGGTGCCTGGACCTCGCCGGACGGACTGACGTGGCAAGCCATCGCCGGCCTGCCGCCGGACCTGGCCGTCGAGGTACTCTCGGTAGCCGGCGACGGAGCCACGGTGGTGATCACGTTCGTCGACGCCAGCGGCGACATCCAGCTGCTGGTCGGCGAGGGCCTGGCTTCGCGCTAGCGGTTGACCTCGAGCGGGCCGGGAGGGACCTCGATCAATACCCGGTCGCCTTCGAGGACCACGGGGTAGACGACGAGCGGCAACTCGGCCGGCGGATCCAGGGCCTCGCCGGTCGAGAGATCGAAGCGCGAGAAGTGCAGCGCGCAAGTAATCGAGTCGCCGGTCAGGAAGCCCTTGTCCAACTCGAAGTACTGGTGGCTGCAGACGCCTTGAGTGGCGTGGAACTCGCCGTCAAGATTGACGACGAGGACCAGCTCGTCCTCGACCTCGCAGAGCTTCATCGTGCCCGGCGGGACGTCGGCCGCGGCGCACAGGTCTATTCGGCAAGGATCGGCGGCGCCCCCCATCGTCACGCGGTCAGGCCACAGCGGTCGTAACCGGCCGGGCTCCGGTGCGAGCGTCCCACTTCGCCTCGAGCAGATGCCCCAGCCGGAGCCGGGCCGACTCGAGCGGCACGCGAGCCACGACCGGCTCCAAGTAACCCAGGACGATCGCCTTCTGAGCCGCTTCCGCGTCCAATCCTCGGCTCTCGAGATAGAAGAGCTGCGTTTCGTCGATCGGGCCGACGGAAGAGGCGTGAGCGACGCGCCGGCAGTCCGGCTGGTCGATCTCGAGGCTCGGGATGGCGACCGAGCGGGCCTGCTTGGACAGCAGCATGGCGAATTCGCCGAGGAAGCTGTCGGTGCCGCGGGCCGACCTGTCGATGGTGGCCAGACCCTTCATGTAGGCGCGCGAGCGATCCGACAGCGCTCCCTTGGAGAGCAGGTTTCCGGTCGTGTCGCGCCCGACGTGGCGGGTATATGAAGTCAGATCGAAGAGCTGGTCGGCCGAGCCGAAGATGATCTCAGCCTGCTCGACGGCAGAGCCGTCGCCTTCCAGGCGGTTGTCGATCCGACTGCGGACGACTCGACTGCCGAGCTGGGCCAGTGCCCAGCGGACGGTCGCGCCGCGACCGAGCACCGCCGACCGGTGCTGGAAGGCTATCTGGCGGAGCGAGAAATCCTGAAGTCCGGCAAACGAGAGAGTCGAGCCCGCGCCGAGCTGGACTTCCGTCGTGCCGGCGAAGAACGCCTGCTCGTCGGTCTCGGCGTCGTCGCCCGAAAGCTGCTCCTCGAGGACCGAAACCTCTGCGTCTTCTCCGACGGAGATGACGGTTCGGGTCAGCATCGCGATGTTCGGCGCCCCGACGACCCAGCGCAGCACGATCGGTCGCTCGAGACGTACGCCGTCGGGGATATGGACAAGCAGGCCGTCCGACCAGAGCGCCCTCGTCATCTGGGCGAGTTTGTCGTTCTCCGGCAGCGCGCAGCCGCCCTCCAGCAGGCGGCGCATGAGTTCCGGGTCACGGGCACGCAGGCCGGCAAGCGTCTCGAGCACGACCCCCGCCGAGCGCGCCTCCGGCGACAGGGCCAGGGCCGCCACGCGGTTCTCGCGGAACTCGGCAAATCCGGCCGCTCCGTCGGGAAGCGACTCGACCGAGTCCGCGCCCGGATCGACGGACGCCTCGCTCGAATATGGCCTGGTCGCAGCCAGGTGCGCGTTTCGCAGGTCGACGTATGTTGTGTATAGCTGGTTCGTCTCGATCGGCAGCGCCTCGAACCCACGCAACCCTTCGAGCCGATCGGCCAGCAGCCAATCTGGATCGCCGGCCCCGGAGGATACGGCGCGAACCGTCGCGTCGTCCACGAAGCCGAGGGTGAGATCGGATGGGCCCTGGCGGGCAGCGACTCTGGTAGGGGTGGCGGGAGCGGCTGTGGCGGCGGGAGCGGCGGCCGCTCCGGTGACGTGGGCCTCCGGAGCGGAACTCATCCGAGCGAACCCTCCATCTCGAGCTTCACCAGGCGGTTGAACTCGATCGCGTATTCCATCGGGAGCTCCTTGGTGAAGACCTCCAGGAAACCCTGGACCACCAGGTTGGTGGCTTCGTTCTCCGTCAGGCCCCGGCTCATCAGGTAGAAGACCTGATCCTGGCTGATCTTCCCGACGGTGGCCTCGTGGGTCATCGTGGTGTCGTCTTCCTGGATGTCTATGTACGGGTAGGTATCCGAGCGGCTGCCCTCGTCCAGCAGCAGCGCGTCGCAGCGAACGCTGGCCACGACGCCGGTCGCGCCCGGCACCACCTTCAGGTTGCCCCGGTACGTGGTGCGCCCGCCGTCCTTCGAGATGGACTTGCTGATGATGCGGCTGCGTGTGTTGGGGGCGAGATGGATTGCCTTGGCGCCGGTGTCCTGGTGCTGACCCTTGCCCGCCACGGCCACCGAGATGACTTCGGCCGTTGCGCCTTCGCCGCGCAGGTAGATGCTCGGGTACTTCATCGTCAGGCGCGAGCCGGTGTTGGCGTCGATCCACTCGACGGTGGAGTGGGCGTGGGCGTGGGCTCGCTTGGTCACGAGGTTGTAGACGTCGTTCGACCAGTTCTGGATCGTGGTGTAGCGAACCTTGGAATTCGGCAGCGCGATGACCTCGACCACGGCGGCATGAAGCGCATCCGTGGTGTAGATGGGCGCCGTGCAACCCTCGATGTAGTGGACCTTGGCGCCTTCGTCCACGATGATGAGCGTCCGTTCAAACTGGCCGGTGTTCTCGGCGTTGATGCGGAAGTACGCCTGGAGCGGCAGCGGAACCTCGACGCCCTTGGGCACGTAGACGAACGACCCGCCGGACCAGACGGCGCTGTTGAGCGCCGCGAACTTGTTGTCCTCGGGCGGGACGACCGTGGCGAAGTACTTCTTGAAGAGCTCCGGATACTCCTTGAGGCCCTGGTCCGTGCCCATGAAGACCACGCCGATCTTCGACAGCTCCTCGCGGACGCTGTGATAGACCACTTCCGAGTCGTACTGAGCGCCGACGCCGGCCAGGAACTTGCGCTCGGCCTCGGGAATGCCAAGGCGCTCGAACGTCTTCTTGATCTTGTCCGGAACGTCGTCCCAGGATTTCTCCTCGCCCTCGGACGGCTTGCGGTAGTAGACGATCTTGCTCAGGTCGATCTGCATCAGGTCGCCGCCCCACATCGGCATCGGCCGGGCGAGGAAGTGCTCGTAGGCGCGGAGACGGAAGTCGAGCATCCACTTGGGCTCGCCTTTGAAGCGGCTGATCTCCTCGACAGTCTCGCGGGTCAAGCCGGCTTTGGTCTCCTCGAGGTAGTCCACCTCGTCGTGGAAACCGAACTTGTACTCGCTGGAGACGATCTCTGGGCTGGTCGCCATGATTCTTCTCGGTTAACGAGGCGGCGGTCCGAGCGGAGGGGGGACGCCGGACCGCCACCGAAGGGTTGTTCTAATTCCGACTCGTATTATCGGGATTACTGCCTGCGCCGTCAAACCAACTCTATCCCGGCGCGTCCACCCCGGCTTGCCGGCTCGAAGTCGACCCGGTCGACCGTCGGTGTCGTCCGCCGACCAGGGCCGGGCCGCTCTCGACGGCAGGCCAACCGGGTGCAGCTCGTAGGCTATTCCGATTAACCGGTTGTTCGCCGGGCCCCGCAACCATGCTATTCTGCCGACCTCCGGTGGTCGGGCGGCTGCGCCGGCGCAGCGCCGCCTCAACCCTTGAATTCCGGACACGTGCGGGTTCCGCCGTCGAAGTCCTGGCATCTACCAGGAGACGCAGGCGCCAGGCAACCGAGCACGGTCGCTCCCGCCCAACGAGTCGGGCCCGGCACCGCGGGTCGCGAGTTACGCCTCGGACGGACGGGCGCAATGCAGAGGAGCCAATTGAAGCGATCCTCCCCGTGGGTCGTCCTCATAGCGGCGACAGCCATCGTCGTTCTGATGGACCTCGTCGTCGTGGTAGTGCCGTCGGCGCTTGCCGATCCTCACCCGTCGCCTTCGACCAGCGCGCTGCCGGCGATCGCGGCTGCGTTGCCCACCGCCGCTCCCAGTCCCACTCCGGCTCCGCTCGACAACTTCGAGCTCCCGGTGTTGACGTTCGTGCCGCCTGTGCCATCGGCGACGCCGCCCCCGAGGGCCACATCCGGCCCGACGGATCCGCCGACGCCCGCTCCCACCTACAGCGACACGGTTTGGAACGCCCGGACCTACGTGAAGAACCGGGTCGGGGCCAAGGGCTACGACTGCATCAACGCCATCTGGACGGCCGAGTCCAAGTGGAACCCCCGGGCGGGTAATCCGGCGGGCGCCTACGGAATTCCACAGGCCTACCCGGGGTCCAAGATGGCCGCGTTTGGCTCCAACTGGCGATACAGCCCGCTGACCCAGGTCAAATGGGGTCTGTGGTACGCGACCAGCCGCTACGGATCGGCCTGTGCCGCGTACGCCTTCTGGCAGAACAACGGCTGGTATTGAGGGTGCCGTTCCGGGGGGCGGCGGACCGGGCGGCTCGGCCGTTCGCCCCGGACGTCGCCGCTTCTAGCGCAGAAGGCCCATTTGCGGGACCGGACCCCTTGGCCCCCACCCCCGGGTAATGTCGTAGGACATATAGGGTATTCGCTAGATGCTTGACCGGGACGATCCTGAACAGGTGACCTGGCCTCGCCATCTGCTCCCGGTCGTGACCCCTCGCCTGTGGGCTATCTTCGCAGTCGTAGCCGCGGCCGCCTTCGCGCTCGTGTCCTCGGCCGGCGTGAGCCTGCAGCTCGGCGTCGGGGGCCTGCTCGGGCTCGCCGGCGTCGGCGCGGTCGTTCTGGGCGTCCACTTCTTCGATCCTCGACCCAGGCGGCCGTGGCTCTTGATGGCCGCGGGGCAGATGTGCTTCGCCCTGGGCAACGTCACCGCCGCCCTGACCCACACGGCAGCCAACGCCGACAACTTCCCGTCGATCGCGTCGTTCCTGTCCCTCGCCGCCTACCCGATCGTGACCCTGGGTTTCGCCATGCTCGTCGTCCGGCGACCGTGGGGGGCCAGCTGGGCGGTGCTTCTGGACGGCGGCATCCTGACGGCGGGCATTGCCTTGATCGTCTGGGTCCTGTGGGCCGACCCGATCATGACGGCCAACCTGGGACGGCTCGAGCGATCCGTGGAGGTCGCCTTCCTGCTGTGCGACATCGCCCTGATCGGCGTCGTCTCGTGCCTGCTGCTCGGGTCCGAAGCCCGGACGCCGGCCATCAGCCTGTTCGTGCTGAGCGTTCTGGCCATGCTGATAGGCGACGGGCTGAAGGGCCCGGGCACGATTTCGGCGAGTTCGACCCCGGCGATCCTTGCCCTGTTTGCCCAGTACGGCCTGTGGGGAGCGGCCGTTCTGCATCCGTCCATGGCCAGGCAGGCACGGCTGAACACGGACCGCGGCCACCGCATGACGCCGGCCCGGGTTGGAACGCTGCTGGCGGCCGCGTTGTCTGCGCCCGCCATTCTGGCCATCCAGGGCTTCATCGGCGCTCCGGTCGACTTCGGGGCGATAAGCCTCGGTGGAACGGTGATAGTCATCCTGGCCATAACGTCGATGGCCGACATGGTCCAGGAGCAGACAGCGGCGGCCGAGAAGCAGCTCATCCTGGAAGAGCGATTCCGGCAGACGTCGGAGACGCTCAAGGCCATCCTGGACTCCTCGCCCCTGCCGATCGTCGTCGTCGACCGCCACCGGCGTGTCCTGTTCTGGAGCCGGGCCGCGGAACTGACTTTCGGCTACACCGCCGCCGAAGTCATGGGCGAGCGCTCCCCCATCGTGCCGCCCGACCAATCGTCGGAGGGCAGGGCGCTGATGCCACGCGTCCTGGCCGGCGCGTCCATCGTCGAGCAGGAGCTGCCCAGCCACACGAAGGACGGGCATCCGATCAACGTCCGGGCCCACTTCGCCCCGATCGCGGACGAGTCGGGACGCATCCTGGGCGCCATATCCCTGATGGAGAACACCAGCGAACTGGATCGTCTCCAGGCCGAGCTGTTCGAAGCCCGCAAGCTCGAGTCGGTCGGCCGCCTGGCCGGCGGCATCGCCCACGACTTCAACAACATCCTGACGGCGATCATCGGCTTCGCCGACCTCTCGCTGGACGAGCCGCCCGAAACCGACCTGACCGAGTACGTCACCGGCATTCGCGACGCAGCCGAACGGGCCGCCGGTCTCACCCAGCAACTCCTGGCGTTCAGCCGCCGGCAGATGCTGCAGCCACAGGTCCTGGCCGTCAACGACGTCGCGTCGGGCGTGGAGTCGATGCTGCGTCGCCTGATCGGCGAGCAGATCGAGCTCAAGATGGACCTCGATCGGGACGCGGGCTACCTGCGCGCCGACCGGACCCAGCTCGAGCAGGTGATCCTCAACCTGACGCTCAACTCACGCGACGCCATGCCCAAGGGCGGCCGCCTCGTCGTCCACACGGGCCACGTTCACTACACCAACGCGAGCAAGTCGAGGCCTCACGAACTGGTGGCCGGCGACTACGTGACGATCTCGGTCAGCGACACCGGACTCGGCATGGACACCGAGACCCGCGACCACATCTTCGAGCCGTTCTTCACCACGAAGAGCCGCGGGCGCGGCACCGGTCTCGGCCTGGCCACGACCTACGGCATCATCAAGCAGTCCGGCGGTTCGGTCATCGTCGACTCGGAGCCCGGCCACGGCACCACGTTCCGGATCTACTTCCCCACGGTGATGCGCCAGGTGCCGGTCCCCGGCGACTCGGGCAGGCCCGTCGACGAGCCGCTCCCCGCGGGCCAGCGTTCCGGCCGGATCCTGCTGGTCGAGGACGAGCCCGGTTTGCGCGACATCGCCCAGCGAGTCCTGGCACGAGCCGGGTTCGACGTTACCAGCGCCGCGGGTCCGGACGAGGCGATACTGGCCGCCGAATCGATGACGGAACAGATCGACCTGCTCCTCACCGATGTCGTGATGCCCGGGATGCGCGGCCCCGAACTGGCGATCAGGCTGCGGAACGGGAGGCCCGGGCTGCGGGTCCTTCTGGTCTCGGGCTACGCCGAGGAGATCGTGGAAGGCGGCCGAGACGACTCGCTGCCGTTCCTGGCCAAACCATTCTCCGCCGAGTCCCTGCTGGCGGCCGTGGACGGCGCACTCAGCCCCACCGGGCGGACCGAGACAGGCGGCGGCGTTCGGAGCACGCAGGGTCGCAACCGGGGCCGCGACACCGGCGAGCCGATCTCCGCCGGCGCGGACGCCGTAGACGCGGACGCCGTAGACGCGGACGCCGTGGACGCGGACGCCGTAGACGCGAAGACGACCGACCCCACTGGAACTGAAGCGGCCGATACAGATGCGCCCGGCAGCGCGGCAGTCCTCGTCCGATCTGGACCTCGTCCCAAAGGTGTGGCACGCTGACGGCCTGACAGCCGTTCGGTCACTGACAGAGGGCGCGGAAGATGGAAGTCTGGCCGGGCCGGCCGTATCCTCTCGGGGCAACCTGCACCCCGGATGGCACCAACTTCGCCGTGGCCTCGAGCATCGCCGACGGCGTGATTTTGTGCCTGTTCGATGCCGCCGGCGCAGAACGGCAGGTTTCCCTCGTCGAGAACGACGCCGATATCTGGCACGGCTTCGTACCGGGCATCGCGGCCGGCCAGCTCTACGGCTACCGCATCCAGGGCCCGTACGAGCCCGCCGCCGGCCTGCGCTGCAATCCCCACAAGTTGCTCCTGGATCCGTATGCCCTGGCCATTGCCGGCGACGTGCGGTGGGGCGACGAGGTATTCGGTTACGTGCCCGGCGAACCGGACTCGTTCAGCAGCCTCGACTCCGCCCCGTGCATGCCGCGCTGCGTCGTCGTAGGCGACTCATTCGATTGGGGCGACGACCGCCCGCCCGCGATCCCCTACTCCGACACGATCGTCTACGAGACGCACGTGAAGGGATACACGCAGCTCCATCCGGACGTACCGGCCGAACTGCGCGGCACCTACGCGGGCCTGGCCACGCCGGCAGCGCTCGAGCACCTCATCAGGCTCGGCATCACTGCAATCGAGCTCCTGCCGGTTCATCATCACGTGGACGACGCCTACCTGCGTTCGAAGGGCCTCGAAAACTACTGGGGCTACAGCACCCTGGGCTTTCTGGCTCCGCATGCCGGCTACTCGGCCGAGGTCCGCGCCGGCCGGCTCGCCGGCCAGGTGGCGGAGTTCAAGACGATGGTCAAGGCCATCCATGCCGCGGGCCTGGAGGTCATCCTCGACGTCGTCTTCAACCACACGGTCGAAGGCAATCACCTGGGTCCGACTCTGTCCTTCCGCGGCCTCGACAATCCGGCCTACTACCGGCTGGTGGCCGACGATCCGCGCTCCTATTTCGACACAACCGGGACCGGCAACTCCCTGAACGCGGACAACCCTGTGTGCCTGCGGCTCATCATGGACTCGCTGCGGTACTGGGTTACCGAGATGCACGTCGACGGTTTCCGATTCGACCTGGCGGTCGCCCTGGCGCGCGAACACGGCGGCTTCGAGCAGGTCTCGGCGTTCTTCGACTTGATCTCGCAGGACCCGATCGTCTCGCGGGTCAAGCTCATTGCCGAGCCGTGGGACGTGGGCCAGCCCGACAGCTACGACCTGGGCCGCTTCCCGGATCTTTGGAGCGAGTGGAACGGCAAGTATCGCGATACCGTCCGCGACTTCTGGCGCGGCCTGGCGGGAACCCTCCCGGACCTGGCCACTCGCCTGACCGGATCCGCGGATCTCTACGGCCCGTCGCGCCGTCGGCCGAACGCGTCGATCAACTTCGTGACCTGCCACGACGGCTTCACGTTGCGCGACCTCGTCTCCTACGAGCAGAAGCGCAACGACGCCAACGGCGAATCGAACGCCGACGGGAGTGACGACAACCGCTCCTGGAATTGCGGCGTCGAAGGGTCGACCGACGACGCCGACGTGGTGGCTTTGCGTGCGCGACAGTCGCGGGCGCTGCTCGGCACACTGCTGCTGAGCCTGGGCGTGCCGATGCTCCTGGGCGGGGACGAACTCGGGCGAACGCAGCGAGGCAACAACAACGCGTATTGCCAGGACAACGACCTGACCTGGTTCGACTGGAAGTCGGTGGATCGGGATCTGCTCGAATTCACTCGCGGCCTCATCGAGACCAGGCGCCACCACCCGGCGCTGCGCCGCCGCCGCTTCGCCAGCGGCGCCCGGAGCGGCGACATCAGGTGGTTCACGCCGGCCGGCGCGGCGATGACGGATTCCGACTGGCGGGCCGGATGGACGAGGAGCGTGACTGCCTACCTGGACGGCACCAGGGACGCCGATCGGGACGAACGCGGGCGGCCGATCCTCGACAGCGACCTGCTCCTCGTGGTCAACGGCTGGTGGGAGCCGCTCGACTTCACCCTGCCAGACGTAGGCTCACCCCGGTCGTGGGTCCGGGAGATCGACACCTTCAGCGGCGCGGCCGGCTCGAGCGCCGCGCGGGGCGTGGCGGGCGGTGGCGCCTCCGAGTCGTCGCCGCGGCAGCCGGGCGCGTCTGCCGGGACGCAGATCGTGGTCGGGCCGCGATCGCTCGTCCTGCTCCGATCGGCAACGATGGAGAGAGGCGATAGCTGACGCATTCTTGCGCGGCCGTGCCTGACAATCAGCCCATGCCCAAAGACATCAGTCTCGACGTCGCGCGCCGGTTCCTGGCCATTCGACACCTGCTCGCGCCACCACGCGCGCTGCCTGCCTCATCTGAGAGCGTCCTGGTCGTTGTCGACCGGCTCGGGTCGCTCCAATTCGACCCTCTCGACGTCGCCGGCCGCAACCACGACCTGGTCCTGCAGGCCCGCATCGTCGGCTATCGCCGCGATCTCACCGACGAGCTGCTCTACGGCCGCCGGCTGCTGTTCGAGGCATACAACAAGGCTCTCAACCTCCTGCCGACCCGCGAGTTGCCTTACTACCGCATCGCCTGGCAGCGCAGCGCCGACGGTCGAGGGGGAGCGCTGGTCGCCGGGCAGACGGCCCTCGCCGAGAAGGTTCTCGCCCGCATCTCGGCCGAAGGGCCCCTGTGCTCGCTGGACTTCGAACGTGAGGCCGCGATCGAATGGTTCTGGGGACCCACGACCGCCGTTCGGGCAGTGCTGGAAGCCCTGTGCGTTTCCGGGACGCTCGGACTGGCGCGGCGAGACGGCAATCGCCGCTACTACGACCTGACCGAGCGTCTCTTTCCGCCGGACCTGCTGGCGACCCGCATCCCCGAGCGGGAGCAACTGCGCCACAAGCTGCTGTCGCGATACCGCGGCCACGGGTTGCTGGGCTCGCAAGGGAGCGGCGAGTTGTGGCCGGGCACGGGCTCGGCTGCCGACCGGGCGGACCTGCGTCGAGAGTTGGTCGACCGCGGGGAGATCGTGCCCGTTGCGGTTGAAGGCATCCGGGGCGAGCGCTACGTCGTCGGCGACGAGTTGCCCTTCCTGGCGCAGGCGGAGCGCGAACTCGCCGCGGAGGCCCGGCCCAGCGGAAGGGGCGACACCGCGACAGGCTGCAGCTTCATCGCCCCGCTCGACCCGCTGATGTGGGACCGTGGCGCACTCGGCCCGCTCTACGGGTTCGACTACCGCTGGGAGGTCTACACGCCGGCCGCCAAGCGCCGCTGGGGCTACTACGTCCTGCCGATTCTCTTCGGCGATCGCCTGGTCGGCCGTATAGAGCCCCGGATCGATCGGCGGGCAAGGGTGGTGCGGATCCTGGGACTCTCATGGGAGGCTGGCTTCGACCCGCTGGCGGCGCCGGGATTCGTTGCCGCCTTCTCGGACGCTCTCAACGCCTACATGGCCTTCGGCGGCGCCGACGCACTCGTTCCGCTTGCCGGCCCGGGAACGCGCTCACTGTTCCTTGCTGTCGGCACGTCGGTCCGGGTCAGTCGCGGCAGGACCAGGATCGCCCCCCGGCGGGCGGCAAGCGCTCCCCGCGTCCGAGCCGCGACGGCGTAGCCGCCCGCTGCTCGGCTGAACACCACGAGGGGACGCGCGCTCTGGTTGCGCTGGTCGATTTCTCGAGAACACAACCAACCCGGCCCGACCCGACTGATGAGAGCATCACCTCGTCATACACTCAAGCGGGAGGCATCAGGCATGGCGGTAACGAGACGCGCGACTGTGAAATGGACGGGCGATTTGGCCTCCGGCACGGGCGAGTTGTCGGCCGACACCAGTTCGGCATTCGCGGGGCTGCCCGTCAGCTGGGCGTCGCGTACGGGGCAGGCCAACGGCAAGACCAGCCCGGAAGAGCTCCTGGCGGCCGCGCACGCCAGCTGTTTCTCGATGGCCTTCTCGAGCGACCTGGCCAAGGCGGGATCGCCCCCACAGCAACTCGACGTTTCCTCCGAGATCGCGTTCGATCGACTCGACGGCAAATGGACCGTGGTCTCCAGCAAACTGAGCGTTCGCGGCCGGGTCGCCGGTCTCGACCAGGCGCGCTTCCAGGCTCTTGCCGAGCAGGCCAAAGACGGTTGCCCGATCTCGCGAGCTCTTGCGGGAAACGTGGCTCTGAGCGTTCAGGCGTCGCTGGAGAAGTAGCTCCGACACAATCCGGTGCATCGTCCACGTTGGGTCCTGCTACTCTCCCGCCATGAGCAGAGAGGACCCTCCCAAGGCGATTCGAGTCGACAGCTGGAGCTTCGACGGCAGCTGGCAGCACAAGCGATCGGGCGTGCCGGTCATCGGCATCTTCCTGATCGTGCTCGGGGTTCTGCTGGGCGCCGGCCAGCTCTTCCAGCAAGCCCAGATCGGGGCGTCGGCCTTTTTCCTGGCCGTCGGCGTGATCCTCGTCTTCATCGGATTCAGAGACCGCAGCGACCTGGCTCTCTATGTCGGGGTGTTCGTCACGGCCCTGGCCGCGTCGGACCTGCTCAGTGAGGCGGGCGTCATCCACGGTGCGGGGTGGGGCACGCTCTTCCTCGGCGTGGGCGTCGTAGCTCTCGCGCTCGTTCGCTCGTCGTCGGGACACCGCTGGGGCTGGGCCCTGGGCATCGGCGTGCTGCTGGCCCTGTGGGGTGGCAGCGACGTGGCGGCCACCAACGTCAACCTGCCGCTCGACAAACTCGTGGTGCCGCTGCTGATCGTGCTGCTCGGCCTCTACGTTTTGACGCGCAACAGAAGGTAGGGCCGGTTCTGCCGGGCGCTGCCGCCTCCTGCCGATCCGGCGCGGGCAACGTCGCCGACCAGCTCTGGCGCGCCTCAGGCTACCTGGCGTGACCCCGACGGATCCGGGCCGGCATCCACGGCCACTATGATCTCGCAGCCCTCGCCGGACGCGACGACGGCGCACTCTTCGCCGGGAGGGGCCACGGGGCATTCTTCCCGGGCGGCCTTGAGCGTGACGCTGACCGGCTCGAGCACCGGAAGCATCGCCAACCTCGCGTGCAGCTCCTCCGCGGCGGCAAGCGGGACGTGGACGTCGCTGTTGAGAGTCCGCTCCAGCGCCGGGTCCAGCGGCCGCAGGCGACCCTGCTCGTCGACAACCTCGCCGAAGACGGCCACGATCTCCGGATCGAACTGGCTGCCCGCGTGCGCTCGAAGCTCGGCCCAGGCCCGTTCCACCGGCAGGGCAGCGCGGTAGATTCGGTCGCTCGTCATCGCGCTGAAGGCGTCGGCCACGGCGATGATGCGACCGCCCAACGGAATGCCCCCGGCTACGAGGGCATCAGGGTAGCCACGACCGTCCCAGCGCTCGTGGTGGTGTCGGACGATCTGGGCGATCTCCGACATGGCCTCGTGAACCTCGAGCACGGCGGCGCCGATCTCGCTGTGGCGGCGCATCTCCGCCATTTCCTCATCGGTCAGCCGGCCTGGCTTGAGGAGAATCGCGTCGGCGATGCCGATCTTGCCGATGTCGTGGAGATAGCCGCCGATCCGGATCGTCATCTGCTGACGCTCGTCGAGGCCGAGGACCGCCGCCATTCGCTCGGACAGCACGCCGAGTTGCCGGCAGTGTTCACCCGTTTCCAGGTTGCGAGCCTCGATCGCCGTCGACAGGGTCAGCGCGATCGAGTCCAGCACGGGACTCAGGTATCGATACTGAAGGGCCTCGTAGCGCATCTGAGCGGCCGACAGGGCGCGCCTGACCTCGGCCAGCAGCTCCTCGCCGGTAAACGGCTTGACGAGCATTCCCGTCGCGCCTTCGCGTAACGCCTGGATGGCCGTGTCCACCGTCCCGTGGCCGGTCACGACCACTACCGGCAATTCCGGCTGCTTCTGTCGCAGCGCCCGCATCAGCGTCAGGCCGTCCATGCCCGGCATGTGGATGTCCGTGATCACGACGTCGAAAGCACCTTCGGAAAACGCCGCCAGGGCCTGGAATGGATCGGTGCAGGTGCTCGGATCGAAGCCCTGGACCTCCAGCAGGCGGCGCAGGATCTGCAGGATCACCGGCTCGTCGTCGACGCACAGGACGCGCGGCCGGGGATTTCCTGTGCGAGGCGGACGCAGATCCCAGGTCATGCGGCCGCCTTCCCATGATTTCCGGCCGCGGTCGGGGCCGGGCGATCGCCTGAAATCGCCGTCGAGGCTATCGATTGCTCCGGCGCCGCCTCGGAAGCGGGTTCTGCGCCGGCAGCCGCGTGGGACCGCGACCGAGAATTCGATTCATCCGAGCCCGGCACCAGGACCGTCCCTTCGAAGGCCCGCCAGGTCGTCGGCAGCCAGACGGTGAAAACTGATCCTCGACCCGGCTCGCTATCAACTTCGATGGTGCCGCCGTGGCCCTCGACGATCTGCAGGCTCACGGACAGGCCGAGACCCGTGCCTCCGCCGCCGGAGCGGGTCGAGAAGAACGGCGTGAAGATGTGGGACCGCGTTTCCCCGTCCATCCCGATGCCGCGGTCGGCGACGATCACGCCTACTCGTTCCGGCTCGCCGACAGTGGTCACGTGCAACTCTCCGCCTCCGGGCATGGCATCGATGGCGTTGTTGAATAGGTTGAGCAGGACCTGCCGGAAGGAGTCGGCGTCGATGTCGAGGCACGGTACGGCGCCGTACTCGGTCACGATCTGGATATCGGCTTCGGAGGCTCTGAACTGGACGAGTTCCAGCGTCGACTGCGCCAGTTCGTTCAAGTTCGACGAGACTCGCTGCGGCGGACGCGGCCTGGCGAACTCGACCAGGGCCCTGACGATTGAACGCGCCCGAACCGCCTCGTCGCGGATCACCGCGGCTTCGTCGTGGCGAGGGTCGTCTTCGGGCAGTTCGGTCATGAGGAGCTCGGCGAACCCCAGGATCCCGGTCAGCGGGTTGTTCACTTCGTGGGCCACGGCCGCGGCCAGTTCGCCGATGGCGCCCAGCTTGGAGGCCTGGACAAGCTGGGCCTGAACCCGCTGGACTTCGATCAGATGGCGGCGAACGCGGACCAGCAGCGCGTTGTTCTCCATGGCAACGCCGATTTGGTTGGCCACCAGCTGAGTGAGGTTGACGAAGCTCGGTTCCAGGATCTGCTCGCTCTGGGGTTCTATGACGTGGAGCCAGCCCAGCCTCCGGCCTTCGTGGTCGACCAGCCGGATCGCCAGGGCCGCCGCGACCTCGGAGTCCAGACCGGCCAGTTGCTCGCGAGCCATGACTCGCCCGACGGCTCGCCCGCTGCGACTGAACGAAGCGATCGGCGCCTCGGCCGCGGGATCGCCGGTGGGTGTTGTCCGGACGGCGCCGACGACGGACGCGGCGAGCGGACCGCATGCGGCCACGACCGATCCGTCCGCCTCGCCGTCGACGCGAATCAGGAACGAGGTGGCGCCCTCGGGCGTGATGGCTTCGAGAATGCCCCCGTAGTCGACCTGGCCTTCTCCCGTCAGCGCCAGGCTCTCACTGGCGACGAGCACCCGCGACAACTCGTCGGCACGTATGTGCTGGGCGGCTTCGGCGGCCGCGGCACGGTCGAGCGCATTCGCCGCACGTGCCCGAGCCTGCCGCAGATCGCGCAAGGCAACGACGAAGAGCATCTCCACGGCCACGAAGGCAATGAAGATGACCGCCACAACGTAGCCGCCACCAAATTCGAAGATGTCTTCAATCGCCAGGATTGCCAGCACGAGGGTAAGCGGGACGGCCGCTACCAAGGCTGCCCTGGAGTAGGCGTCGACGAGCGACCAGAGCCATCCGCCTCGAGGCGGGGCACCTGCGGGCGTACGTCGATCGCAATTCGTTGCGACCATATGTGAACCCTACGGGTTGGACCCTACCTCTGCCATCACCAAAGTTGGCGATTGTTGCCTCCGTTGGACGGCGTAGGAACGCTGCCTTATGTACGCGTTGCAGGGCCGACGCCCTCGCCACGAGGGGTTCGCGAACGCCCCGGGCTGGCTGCGGCCATTCGGTCACGGTCTTCTGCGATGCGTCATTTGGCGGATAGGGAATTCCCCTAGATCACCAGATGGAGCACACGGCTTGCGTTGGGCGCCCCACCAACGGCCCGCCCGGTCAGGCCAGTCGCGCGGCCGCCTGGCTCCGGAGCGACTCCACGGCCTGCGGCATCTGTGCCGGAGCCGCCAGCAGGAGCTCCAGCAGGCCGTAGGCCTCGCGGCGGGCTTCCTCGATCGACAGCGCGCCCTCTTCAACCGACCGGACCACGAATCCGTCGATCAGGGTCACGATCTCCGGCTGCGATTGGCCGAGTTGGGTTCAGTCACGGATCGACTTCGGGCCGCCGTCGACTTTGTGGTGGGCTCGGCCTTTTGCGCCTCCACTTCGCAGGCGCAGGCGACGAGGAACAGTTCTTCCTTGTTCCTGAAATGGGTGTAGACGGCCCCGACCGACAGGCCGCTGGCCCTGACCACGTCCTGGATGGTCGCCCGCTGGTAGCCCATCTCGCCGAAGAATCGACCGCCGCATCGACGATGCGCTGCCTCACGGCATGCGGTTCCCGCGACGATGAGACTGCTGGGCCAGCGGGCCTGGTGGGCGCCCTCGCGGCTGGCGGGGATCTCCGGACGGCTCGGCTTCAACCACGTCGCCACCGAATACGAGTGCGACACGCCGGAACCGGATGCCACGGAATCTCAGCCGCGAAGCGGCGGGACGGCCGGTGCCGGCCGATCGGGCCGGCTCGCCGGACCTCCGACGCCCGCTTCCACCTGATAGTCCGGTCCTACCTGGTGGGCGTCTCGGGGTGGCGGCCGAGGCGCGCTCGGCCTGCCGGCCGAGACCGCCCGGAGCCTCCCCTCGTCAGCTCAGCTGCGCGGTGACCTCGGCCGCGGCCTTCTCGACGGCGTCCCCGAGTATCTCCGTGAGCGACACCAACTGCTCATCGGTTATCACGAACGGCGGCCCAAGAAGAACCGTGTCGCCGTTCGTGCCGTCCGCGTTGCCCGTGCCGTGGTAGAGCAGGAGGCCGCCGGCTCGGGCGTGGCCCATGATCGTTTCGATGAGTCGAGCCGACCGCGGGAATGGCCGGCGGGTGGCGCGGTCGGCGACCAGCTCCACTCCCACCATGAGCCCGCGGCCACGGATCTCGCCGACATTGGCATGACCGCCGAGCCGCGTCGCGAGCAACTCGCGCAGCCTCACGCCCTTGGTCGCGCTGGCGTCCACGAGCTTCTCCGTCTCCAGGATGCGCAGCACTTCCCCGGCCACGGCCGCCCCCACCGGGGAGTGGCTGTACGTGAAGCCGTGGACGAACCCGCCGCCCTGGCCCCGCAGCGCCGGGCGCGTGATCGTGTCGTAGACGCTTCCGCTGGCCACCGCCAGCCCGATGGGGAAGTATCCGCCGCCGACGCCCTTCGCCGCGGCCATGACGTCCGCCCGGACGCCCCAGTGGTCAAGCCCGAACCACCGGCCCGTCCGTCCGAAGCCGGTCATCACTTCGTCCGCGACGAGCAGGATGCCGTGGCGCCGGCAGACCTCGGCGATCGCGGGCCAGTAGCCGTCCGGCGGCGTCACCGCGCCCAGAGTGGCTCCGACGATCGGCTCGGCCACGAACGCGGCCACTCTCCCCTTCCCCGCTGCCGCGATGGCCGCTTCCAGTTCTGCGACCAGCGCGTCCACGTCAGCCAGGGCGTGGGCCGCGGGCTCTCCGCCACGATACGGATACGCGGCGCTGACGTGGCCGAAGCGGCCCAGCCACGGCTCATAGGGCTTGCGGAGCGGCTCCCGACCCGAAAGGTCGAGCGCGCCCATCGTGTTGCCGTGATAGCTGCCGTGTCGCGCCAGCACCACCGTTCGGTCCGGCTCGCGGCGGGCGAGATGGTACGACCGCACCAGCTTCAGGCAGCTCTCTATCGCTTCCGAGCCGCCGCTGACCGGGTAGATCGCCGGATCGTCCACCGGCAGATAGCGGCCGACTGCACTGGCATACCTCTCGAGCGGCGCGCTCGTGAAAGTGGTGCCGTGAACATAGGTGAAGGCTCGGGCCTGCCGCTCCATCGCATCCACGATGGACTGGCGACCGTGACCCACGTTGACGACGATCGCTCCGCCGGCGGCGTCCAGGTACGCCCGGCCTTCAGTGTCCCAGATGGTGCAGCCGTCGGCGCGCGCGGCGACCGGCAGGTGCCCGTCCAGGACCCGCTGGAAGACCCGGCCCGGACCGGATCCGCTGGCTGCTTCCGGTCGATCAAGGCGTTCGGTGGAACTCATGGTCCGATTGTAGGCGGGACTGTGTGGCCATGACGCTTGTGATGCTGGTACCGTTTGGGGAGTTCGCCCACGTGCTGTACCGGCCTCTGGTAATGCGACCATCCGGTTGGCGCGGCCAAGGGCTGCTTGGAGGCCCGATCGTGAACTCCAAACGGGACGGGACTGCGGGGCGATCAATCGGCTCGTCGTCGAGTAGCCCCGGTTCGAGTGAACGCGGTCCTGCGGATCTCGCCACGCGAACTGAGCAGGTCCCTCCGCAGCCGCGGCAGGGCCTGGGCCAGCTGAGCGACCCACGGGCCCGGATCGGCATCCTGATCGTGGTCCTGGTCCTTGCCTCGGTAGTCGTCATCGGCGCGGATTTCGTTCTGGGCGCGGTCATCAACACTGGCGACGCCGGCCCTTCACCCACCCCGACGGCGGCGCCAAGCACGACCGGACAGGCGCCCACCGCCACCCAGTTCGGGGTTGTCATCCAGGGCGACGGCGGTCACTGGACCAGCGTCAGCGCGAGTCGGGTCGCGCAGATGCTGGGGCACAAGGACTTCAAGCTACTCAACGTCAAGACCCAGTACGTCGGCGAGATGAACGCCCGGCAGGCCTCGAGGCGGACTCTCGTCAGCGGGGCCCACAGCTAACCGCGTGGCCGCCTCGACCGGACTGGGCACCTATCGGGAAGGTTCGCTCCACGCCGCGCTGAAAGCCTTGTATGCCCGGCCGGGCGATCGTGTCGAGGCAAGCGTCGACGGATACGTCGTCGACGTCGTCCGGGGCGACGAGCTGGTCGAGATTCAGACCGCCAGCTTCGCTTCCGCCGCCTGCAAGCTGCGCAAGCTCGTCGCCGACCATCGCATCGTGCTCGTCCATCCGATCGCGGTCGAGCGGTGGCTGGTGCGCGTGGACGCCGACGGCGGCGTCGCGGGCCGGCGGCGTTCACCCAAGCGCGGGCTGCCGATGGATCTCTTCCACGAACTCGTGGCCTTCCCCGAATTGCTGGCCGACCCCAACTTCCGAGTGGAACTGATCCTCATCCGCGAGGAAGAGCTGCGTGGACCGGTGCCGTCCGGAGCCCGCTATCGATACCCGCGCGAATGGTGGCGGCTGGACCGGCGGCTCATGGACGTGGTGGACACGATTCGGGTGGATGCGCCCGCCGATCTCCTGGACCTGCTCCCCGCAGGCTTGCCGGAGCCGTTCACGTCGACCGACCTTGCGGCCATCTCGGGACGACCCAGGCACCTGGCGATGCGGACCGCCTACTGCCTGCAGCGTGCCGGGGCCACGCGGTGTACCGGGCGCCGAGGGCGTCTGCGGACCTACGAGCGAGTGGCGCCGCCGGGATCCGCGGTGCACGAGGAACCGCCGTTCGGTCAGTAGATCCAGGGCAGAAGTCGCCGGGTCCGACTCCGATACGCACCGTAATCGGGAAACTGGTCGTCCAGCCACATCTCTTCGCGCCTCGACTTGAGATTGAAGAAGAGCAGGAGCACGACCGCAGCGGCGAGCGCCGCGATCGACGCCGTGGCGAGACCCCAGCCCAGGGCCCCCAGGATCAGGCCTCCGTAGATGGGATGCCGGACAAAGCGATAGGCGCCAGTGTCCACGAGCCGAGCGCCCGGCAGCGGCCGCGGGAACGGGGTCAGGTTCTCACGCAGGTCCAGAACACCGCGCAGGGACAGGGTGGCGCCCAGGCAGATTGCGAGCGCCCCCAGGGCGACGCTCGTCCCCCGCAGCCAGCCACTCCAGACCGGGCCGATGCCGCCGGCGGCCGCGATCGCCGCGAACAGCAGAATCTGCATCAGGAACCAGCCCTCGCCGCGAGCCCCGAGACTGGGGAGAGACCGCATCACAGCCGATCCTTCTCCAGCGGTCGACTACCGCGCGCCCAGGCCGCCGTCCCGCCACTCACCGAAACCGTGCCGGTAAACCCGATGCGGAGCAGGTACTCAGCGGCCACCAGGCTCCTGCTGCCGTGTTCGCAGATTACGGCCAGGGGCCTGTCGCGTGGAAGCTCCGCCAACCGTGCCGGTACCTGGCCGAGTGGGACGCTTTGCGCGCCGGGCACTCGACCCCTTCGATACTCCCACGGCTCGCGAACGTCGAGCACGCGGACACGGCCGTCGCGCATCAACTCGGCCAGTTCGTCGACTCCCACTTCCGGTATGTGCTCCGGGTAGGACGCTCGCATTACTGCGTCTCCATAGCGCGAGATGAAGCCTGCATCATCATCTGAGTCTACCGAGCCCGATCGCCGCCGCCGGGTCGCCGGCCCCGGTCGTTGCGTGCCATAGCGCCGGCCGGGGCGGTCCGGCGCGGTATCGAGGTGGCCGGCTGTGGACGGTCCATCGAATCCGGATCCCGGAGCGGCTCCGTGTCAGGGACGACGGAGAATGAGCAGGGCGTCGATGGGTGCCCTTCGGGGCGGCGGGACGCGGCGGACGACGTCCGCACGCTCGACGATGAGCTCCGGGTCGACCGCTCGGAGTTCGCGGGCTATTTCATCGGCGGTGAACAGACGGGCCGGATCCGGCGGCCCGCCCTCGCCTTCGATGGCGTTCAGCCGATCGCGCCCGACGACGAGCAGGCGGCCGCCGGGCGCCACGGCTGCGGCCGCGGCGGCGTAGATGGGCTCGCGTTCCTCGGCGGGAACGTGCAGGTAGACGATGATGACCAGATCGAACGTGCGCGTGGGCGGGGTCCAGTCGAAAAGATTGCGCTCCAGCCACTCGACCTGGACGCCGCTCTCGTCCGCCTTGGCCTTGCCGCTGGCGAGCCCGACCGGCGACCAGTCGACGGCAGTCACGCGCCAGCCCTGTCGGGCCAGCCAGACTGCATTGGCCCCGCTGCCCGCTGCCAGCTCCAGGGCGGTGCCGGGTTGCAGGCCGGCAACTCCGGCGACGAGCGTGGGGTTGGGTTCCGACCCCTCGAAATCTCCGGCCCTGTGCCGCTCGTCCCAGCCGAGCCGCCGCTGGTCGACACTCACCTGGAGTCCCTCTCGATCGGCCGCAGAATCCGAGTCCAGGCGCTCGTGCCGCCCCGGACCGAAACGACGCCGTCGAACCCGCGGCCGAGCAGGAAGTCGGTCGCGGCGAGGCTGCGGCTGCCACTCTCGCAAATGACCGCATAAGGCTTATCTCGTGACAGCCTGGCCGCCTCGGCGGCGAGCCGCCCCAGAGGCACGTTCTCCGCGCCGGGTACGCGGCCGCGGCGGAATTCCCACTCCTCGCGAACGTCGAGGAGGCGGACGCTTCCGTGGCGCATCAGGTCCTCGAGTTCCTGGACGGAGATCTCAGGAGTGGCTTGTGGAGAGAAGGCGTGCATTGACTGCTCCGGTGTACTGGTTAGCGCCGCGGCCGGGCATTCCGCGCCGGCTGCGAATCCGCGGGTACGATAGGCTATATTGCGTCATTGCGCAAGTACCAGAGTACTTGCCGGAGACGTCGCCGTAGGCCTCAGGCCACTCCGGTGGCCCGAGCTGCGGAGTCTCTCGCGGGCGGCGCTGGAGGCTGATCGGCCATTGCGGCGATAGCGCTCCGATCCTGCTCACCAGCATCTTCGGTCGCCGCGAGAACGACTCGACCCCGCACCGGGCACCGGATCGTGCGCCAGGGCGGGGTCGGTATCGGGCGTGGGGGCCGCGTCGGCGGCCTGCGGTCGGGTCAGATGAAGAGCGTGGAGTCGGCCTCGGTCATGAGCTGAAGGGCTGTGGCGGCGCCCACCGGCTCGCCCATGCCGTCGATGAGGTCCTCGCGCTTGAGGCCGAACATGTCCATCGTCATCTGACACGGCAGGAAGGTGACGCCGACGGCCTGAGCCATTTCGAGCAGTTCGGCCGGCTTGGCGACGTTGTACTTCCCGGCGAGCTTGAACATCATCCACGGGCCCATGCCCATGAAGTTCATCTTGCTCAGCTTGCGGTGGCTTGCGCCCGGGCGTTGCATGAAGGACATCATCTTCTGCATCCAGTTCTCACCTGTGATGCGCTTCTTGTCCTTCACGAAGGTCTGCAGGCCCCAGAAGGTGACGAACACGGTCGTCTCGATTTCCATCGCGCCGGCGGTGGAAGCCAGGATCAGGGTCGCCCAGGTCTTCTCCAGCTCGCCGCTGTAATCGATGATGACGAGCTTCTTGGTCTTGACGGCGCCCTCATCGGCGGCTTCGGCGGCCGGAGCGGCCTCGGCGACTGGCGGGACTGCGACTGCGGTCATGCGATTGGTCCTTTCTGGATTCGCGGGTTCCGAGCTTCGTGCCGGGACGTCTACTTGCGGCGCAGCACGAAACGGAACTTGCCGCCGGTCGAGTCCTGTTCCACCAAAACGTTGCCCGTGGACTTGGCCCAGGCGCCGAAGTCCTTGACCGAACCCGGATCAGTCGCCACGACCTCGATCAGCTCCCCGGACTGAACGGTCTTGATGCCCTGAGTGGCCTTGAGGATAGGCAGCGGGCAAGAGAGACCGCTGGCGTCCACCTTGAGCTTGATGTCGAGATCCGCCATCGAAATGGTCCTTTCTGTTTCTGTCGTCGGAGGCTTGTCGTCCCCACTCGCGCGGCTCGCGGCCCGCGCCTAGATGAACAGGATCTGGCCCTCGCCAGCGTTGATATAGAAAGCGGCAATTCCCTCGACCCCATCGACCAGCGGATCGAGTGCCGATGGCTCGATCTTGAGGATGTCCATCGAAAGCGAGCAGGCCTGGATGTCGACCTCGCCCAACTCTTTGGCCATTCGCAGCGTGTCTGTCCAGCTGGCCTGGCCGGCTCTCCTCGCGGCCTCGACCGCTGCCCTGCCGGCCGCGCCGGCTTCCGGTGCGAGTCCGTGGTCGGCGGAAATCCGATCGGCCCGGAAGGCGTCGAGCGCCCAGTACTGGAGGAAGATCTTGACCGGTCGACCGAGGGCGGCCGCTCCGGCGGTCAGTACGGCGGCAGCCTGGAGTTTGTCGTCGGTTCCGGAGAACAACACGATCGAGATTGTTTCGTCCATCTGAGCGCGGCCTCGGTTAGTGGTTGGTTGGGTTGGAGTCAGCGTCGGATGCCGACGCGGAAGCCGAGGCGCGGCCCGCCACGACATCGGCGGGGGTCCTCAGGGCCGCCTGCGAAATACGCGACAGACGGCGCGTCAGGACGCCGCGCATGGTTTCGCAGGCAACGATGATTTCGGGGTCCGCGAGACGGTAGCGGACCTCCCGGCCGTCGCGTTCAGCATCGACGATCCCGACGGCGCGCATCAAGGCGAGGTGCTGCGAGACATTGGGCTGGCTGATGCCCATTTCCTCGGCCAGCCGGCTCACCTCCCTGGGCCCCTCGGCCAGGAGGTGCACGATCTCCAGCCGCTTCGAGTTGGAAAGCGTCTTCAGAACGTCGGCCTGGATCTTGTAGACCTCATCCACGGGTCCGATTGTTCGTCACATGCGCAGGTGCGAATAGGTACAGCGGTCCCCATCGTCCGGGCCGAAAGGCACGCCCGGCAGCGGAGTGCCGGCCCGGGTCGTGCTGACTCCCGAGACGGGACGAAGCGAACGACTTAGCAGATGCGGGGCAGCTGCTCCCCGACCAGCATGTCGACGATCCGCTCGCGAGCCGACGATCGTGCTGCATCGTGACCATGCCCGGGTGATCGGCGACGACGCGGCCGATCTCGACGGCCTCGGCGCCCTCCGGCGAGCGCCCGCATCGCCGCGACGACGGCCGCGGCCGATTCGGCGGGCACGATCGCCACGAGCTTGCCCTCGTTGGCGACGTGGAGCGGGTCGAGGCCCGAGCATCTCGCACGCGGCGCGCACGGGGCCCGGGATCGGGATCGTCTCCTCGTCGAGCTCGATGCCGACGCCCGAGGCGGCCGCGATCTCGTTGAGCGCGGACGCCAGGCCGCCGCGGGTCGGGTCGCGCAGGACGTGGGCGTCCGGGCACGACGGCCAGCGATCGCGGCGACCAGCGCGTTGAGCGGCTGCGTGTCGGAGGCGATCTCCACCTCGAACTCCAGGCCCTCGCGGACGCTCATGATCGCCACGCCGTGCAGGCCGATCGGGCCGGACAGGATGACCGCGTCGCCGGCGGCGGCGCGGTCGGCCGCGACGCGACACGCCGTCGGCGCACGAGCCCGATGCCCGGCGGTGTTGACGAACAGCCCGTCCGCGGCTCCGCGACCGACCACCTTCGTGTCGCCGGTCACGATCCGGACGCCCGCCCTGGCCGCCGCCCGCGCCACCGACTCGGTGATCGCGCGCAGCTCGTCGATCGGCAGTCCCTCCTCGATGACGTAGGCCAGCGAGAGCGCCAGCGGGCTGGGCGCCCATCATCGCCAGGTCGTTGACGGTGCCGTTGACGGCGAGCTCGCCGATGTCGCCGCCCGGGAACTCCAGCGGGCTGACGACGAACGAGTCGGTGGTGAAGGCGAGCCGTGCGCCGGCGACGTCGACCACCGCGGCGTCGTTGAGCGGCCCGCCGCGAGCGACGCCGGCCGCGCCGCCGAGGCGCCGGGCGCCGATCGACGTCGCGCATGAGCGCCGCCGAGAGCTGGCCGCCGGAACCGTGGCCCAGCAGGACGCGCGCTCGTTCCGGGATCGGCGCCGGGCAGGCCGGCGCGATGGGATCCGGCGCGGATTGGGGTCGCGGCCGCGTGCCGTCATGGTGCCGGCTCGTCGGCTCAGCCGTCCGGCCGTTCCGATGCGAGGCACGGTAGCAGCGGGACGCGCCGTCGGCGCCGCCAGCCCGCGACCCGCGGCGTGATATGCCGCGCAGACGCCCTCGGCGCTCACCATGGGCGCGCCGAGCGGCTGCTGCGGACGAGCACAGCACGCCGTAGGCCGTGCAGTCGAGCGGGGTCTTCGTGCCCTGCAGGATCTGCGCCGGCGATGCAGGCCGGGTGCTCCTGGGTATGGATGTCGCCGACGTCGAAGCGCGCTCGGCGTCGAACTTCGCGAACTCCGGCCGCAGGTGATACCCGGACGCCGGGATCATGCCGATGCCGCGCCAGGTTCGCGTCGCCGATGTCGAAGACCCGGAAGACGGTCTCCTGGGCCTGGCGGTTGCCCTCTCGCGTCACTGCCCGGGCGTACTGGTTCTCGACCTCGGCGCGGCCCTCCTCGAGCTGGCGGATCGCCATCAGGATGCCCTCGAGCAGGTCGAGCGGCTCGAACCCGGTCACGACGATCGGGACGTGGTAGCGCTCGGCGATCGGCTCGTACTCGGTCCAGCCCATGACCGCGCAGACGTGGCCGGCGGCCAGGAACGCCTGGACCTGGTTCGTCGGCGACGTCGAGGATCGCGGTCATCGCCGGCGGCACGAGCACGTGGCTCACCAGCACGCTGAAGTTGTCGAGGCCCGAGTCGGGCCGCCTCGGCAGACGGCCATGGCGTTGGCCGGCGCGGTCGTCTCGAAGCCGATCGCGAAGAAGACGACCTGCCGATCCGGGTTGGCGGCGGCGATCCGGACCGCGTCGAGCGGCGAGTAGACGATCCGCACGTCGGCGCCGCGGGCCTTGAGCGCGAGCAGGTCCGTCGTCGAGCCGGGCACGCGCAGCATGTCGCCGTAGCTGGTGAAGATGACGTCGGGCCGCGCCGCGATCGCGAGGGCCTTGTCGATCTGCTCGAGCGGGGTGACGCAGACGGGGCAGCCGGGGCCGTGGATCATGCGAACGCCCTCGGGCAGCGCCTCGTCGATACCCTGCTTGACGAGGGTGTGGGTCTGGCCGCCGCAGACTTCCATCAACGCCCACGGTCTGGTCGTGATGCGATGGATCTCGTCGACGAGCTTGTGGGCTATGTCGGCGTTGCGGTACTCGTCGATGTACTTCACGTGCGGGGCCGGCGCCCGGGTCGCGGCCGCCATCTCGTCCGCCGCCTCGCCGCCGGCCTCGCCGCCCATCGAGCCCAGCTCCATGTTGCCGACTCCCTCGGCGTCGATCATGCGGAGCAGCTCGAGCGTTCGCAGCGCCTCTTCCTCGTCGAGCTGGCTGATGGCGAAACCGACGTGGATGATCACGTAGTCGCCAAGCTGCACCTCGGGCACGTACGCGAGGCAGGCTTCCTTCCGAACGCCGCCGAAGTCGACGCGAGCCATGCGCAGCGGCCCCTCATCGTTGATCTCGATGACTTTGCCCGGGATCCCGAGGCACATTCGATTTCTCCTTACCGCGACCCGGCTCGTCTGGGAGCCGCACCGCCTTCGCTAGAGCCGCTGGGACGCACCTGCCAGGCGCGCAGCCGCAACCGCCGCCTGACCGTAGCTGATCCCGCCGTCGTTCGCCGGGACCTGTCGATTGTGTGAACTTCGAAGCCGTCGCCGCCGAGGCGCCGGACGAGGGTCGTTGCCAGCCAGTGGTTCTGGAACACGCCGCCGGACAGGACGACCGTGCCGAGGCCAGTATCCGCCCGAACGTCGGAGCATAGCTGGCGGGTGACCGCGGCGATCGTTTCCTGGAAGCGAGCGGCCAGACGCTCAGTAGTCTGGCCTTCGGCACGACCCTCCAGGATTCCGCGGAGCGTGGGCCGCGGGTCGTAGACGAGGAGGGGCTGCCGGTCGCTTTCGCCGGCCTGCCGTCGGATCGCGAACGGCAGCGGCTCGAAGCTCCCCTCCTCCGCCAGCAGCTCGAGCTCGGCGGCGGCCTGAGCCTCGTATTCGGCGACGTCGCGGATGCCGAGGAGGCTGGCCGCCGCGTCGAAGAGCCGGCCTGCCGAAGAGGCCAGCGGGGCGTTGAGGGACCGCGCCAGCTGGACCCGCACGACTTCGACCTCTCGGGGGTCGAGTCGGTCCACGAAGGCGCGCGTCAGTTCGGGGTCGATCACGGCCGAACGCCCGGCGGGCTTGCGGCTCGAGCCTTCGGCGGCGGACGCCACCGCGCCTGCTTGTTCGAACGCCTCGGCGGCCATGAGGTACCCCAGTGCCATGCGGTACGGCTTCTTGACCGCCAGCGCCCCACCCGGCATCGGCGCACGGCCAAAGCGGCCGACGCGCCGGTAGACCGCCAGATCCGCCACGAGCACTTCGCCACCCCAGAACGTGCCGTCGTCGCCCATGCCCAGGCCGTCGAAGGCCACTCCGATGAATTCGCTCGGTTAGCCCGGCTTCGGCCGCGGCCGACGCCACGTGAGCGTGGTGATGCTGGACGGCGATGCGCCGGCTCTCCGGGAAGTGGCGAACCGCGTACTGCGTGGAGAGATAAGCCGGGTGCAGGTCGTGGACGACGTACTCCGGCTCCACGTCCAGGAGCCGCTTCAGGTGGGCCAGGTTCGTCTCGAAGGCGCGGTGCGTGCAGCAGGTCCTCGAGATCGCCGGTGTGCGGCGCCACGTGCGCCCTGCCGCCGCGGGCGAGAGTGAACGTGTGCTTGAGTTCCGCGCCTACCGCCAGCAACGTGTGGGGAGTGGCGATCGGCAGCGCCAGCGGCTCCGGTGCGTAGCCGCGCCCGCGGCGGATCAGGCTCTCGCGCCCATCCACGACGCGAGTAACCGAGTCGTCGTAGCGAGCCCGGATCTCGCGGTCGTGGCCCAGGAACGAGTCGGCGATCCCCGCCAGCCGCTCCAGTGCCTCGGCGTCGTCCGTGGCCAGCGGCTCGTCAGACAGATTGCCGCTGGTCAGCACGATGGGCCGGCCCAGTCCCTCCAGCAGGAGATGATGGAGTGGCGCGTACGGCAGGAACAGGCCGACGCGTCGGTTGAGCGCGGCGGCGCGGTCCGGCTCGGCCGAGACGACTCCGTCGGCAAGTGCCGGGCGGGGAGCGGCGCGTCACCGTTCCGCGGCGAGTCACCGTTCCGTGGATCCGCAACTCCCGAGCGCCGCTCGACGAGCACGATCGGCCGGGCCGGGGACGTCAGCAGCGTCTCCTCTTCGGCTGACAACTCAGCTTCTCGCCGGGCCGCCGCGATGTCGCGGACCATGACCGCGAACGGCTTGGCCCAGCGATGCTTGCGGTCGCGGAGTCGGGCAACGGCCACGGGATCGGTTGCGTCGCAGGCGAGGTGATAGCCGCCGAGACCCTTCACGGCAACGATCCGGCCGGCCCGGAGATCGGCGATGGCCGCCGCGAGCGCCGCTGCCCGATGCGCCACCGGGGCTGACTCCGGCAAGCCGGAGTCGGAGTGGCGGTAGCTGAGTTGCGGTCCGCAATCCGGGCACGCGACCGGCTCCGCGTGGAATCGTCGGTTGGCGGGGTCGCGGTACTCCGCCTCGCACGCGGCGCAGAGCGGGAACTCGCGCATCGACGTTCGGGCTCTGTCGTAGGGCAGGTCGTCGATGATCGTAGCCCTTGGGCCGCAATTGGTGCAGTTGATGAACGGGTAGCGGTAGCGCCTGTCGGCCGCGTCGAACAGCTCCCGGAGGCAGTCGTCACAGGTCGCGATGTCGGGCGGGAAGAGCCGTTCGGTCGAGGCAACGGCCTGGCTCTCTTCGATCGTGAACCCGGATCCCGGCAGCGGCGCCGGGCCGGCCGCGGCTTCGCGGACGGCGACATCTTCCACCCGTGCGCGCGGAGGTGCGTCCGTACTGAGGCGCCCCGCGAACCTTTCGATGGCCTGCGCCGAACCGGCGACCACGATCTGGACCTGGCCGGCGCGATTGACGACGACCCCGTCGAGGCCGAGCTCGGTCGCCAGCCGCCAGACGAACGGCCGGAACCCGACGCCCTGGACTACACCGCGGACTTCGATCTTGCGAACGACGCGCTCGCCGGGCATGGTCGCGCTCAAATGACGACCGCCGACAACTCGATCTCGATCACCTCGTCGGTGAGTTCGGCGATCGTCTCCGTGCCGCAGTTGGGGCACTGCGGCGCGACCGCTGCGGCGTCGAACTCGACGCCGCAGCCGGGGCACAGGTGCCCGGAAGCCAGGCGCCGGATTGGGAGCCTCGCGATGGCCGCCGCCTCTTCGGGCATCTCCGCCGTGAGGTGTGCACGCAGTTCCGCCTCGAATACGGCCTGGTCGTGGTGACCGCCACGCACGGCCAGTCGGACCCGGTCCGGTCGCAGGCCGCGCTCGCGCAGCTCCCTCGCAACGCCTCGCGCCAGACCCGCTTCGTGCATTCGATCGATCTCCACCTGGCCGGTTCGCCGGCCTCGGACGCGACTGCCATGCGTCCACCACGTATCTCACACCATGGCGCTGTAGTTTCCGCCTGCCGAGCGGCCCGCCGCCACGGCCAAAAGGTCCCGAGATCGTCCCTGCCTGCCCGGGTGGCAGGCCGTGTCCCGGCTTCGAGCCCGCGTTGATTCGAACGATGAGGCTTCGAACGAGCAAAGCCGCCGTTCCGCGCCACGTTCTGGCGCCGCGTCCGGCGCCACGTCCGGCCGCCCCACGCGGCCACCCTTAGACGACGACGGGCGAATCCGCGAGTCCGACGCCGGCCAGGGCGTGCTTGCAGCGCGGGCAGTGGCCCTCGACCAGGCGCCACTCCGTGACCGCGTAGTCGGATCGGGCGATCAGGCGCTCGCCGCACCGCGCGCAGTACGTGGTCGCGGCCTCGACTTCGGGGGCGTTGCCGACGTAGACGTGCCTCAAGCCGACTTCGCGAGCGACGGCGGCCGCATCGACCAGCGTGGCCGCAGGCGTCGGCTGCAGATCCGCAAGACGGTAGGCGGGCATGAAGCGCGTCAGGTGCCACGGCGTCTCTGGCCCGACCGATGTTGCGATCCACTCGGCCATGGCCCGCAGCTCGCGACGATCGTCGTTCAGGCCGGGGATGATCAAGGTCGTCAGCTCGAGCCAGATGCCGCGCTTGTGCATTTCCACGACCGCGTCGCGAATGGGTTCCCAGCGAGCTCCGCACACGCGTCGGTAAAACCCGCCATTGGCCGCCTTGAGGTCGACATTGGCGGCGTCGAGGAGCGGCGCGACCAGTTCGATCGCTTCCGGCGTCTCGTATCCGTTGGTGACGAAGATGTTGTGCAGGCCGGCCGCGCGGGCGCGGACCATCGAATCGAGGGCGAACTCGATGAATACCGTCGGTTCGACATAGGTGTAGGCGACGCTTCGGACGCCCGCCGCGACCGCCTTCTCGACGACTTCCTCCGGGGTAACGTTGACGCTCTCGGGCACGACGCCTTCGCGGTGGGCCTGCGACATCTCCCAGTTCTGGCAGAACGCACAGTGGAAGTTGCAGCCCTGGGTCCCGATCGAATAGGCGTAGCTGCCCGGCAGGAAGTGATAGAAGGGTTTCTTCTCGACGGGCTCCGCCTTGGCCGCTACGACCTGGCCGTAGACCAGGGTGTAGAGCCAGCCGCCACGATTCTGTCGCACGCCGCAGATGCCGATCCGGCCGGGTCGCAGCACGCATCGGTGGGCGCAGGCGAGGCAGCGGACGCTGCCCGGTGCGACCGGGTCGTCGAACGGTTCGCCGAGCAGGGCCTGGCGGATGTTCGGCTCGGCCTCGCTGCCCGGCCCCAGGTCATCGATGCGCAGACCCACGGGTGGCTCCTGGCCGGGAAAGTGGGCTCGCACCTGTTCCGGCAGGGTCGCATCGGGATCGAAGGCAACCAGCGGAGCCTTTGTGAACGTCTCCCTGGTTCCGGCTGAGTGCGATTCGTGATCCATCAGGCCCTCTGAGTGCGGTCTCGCCGTGACTCGGATCCAGGGCCTACTGGCATTGCCCTACTCCTTTTGGAGTATGCCATCCGAGCGGCGCCACAGGCCAACACGAGCGGTAGTTCATAAGTCCTATGCCGGGGTCTCAATACGTAAGCGTCCTGTCCGGGGCGTCGGAAACACGAGCAGATCCGGCATCGGGGACCGCCCCCGAATCGCCGTCAGCCCGAGCATCTCTCGACCGGGCGGTCGGGGACAAGAGCCTCCCGGCCGCCGCGGACTGCCCGATCGGCCCCACCCGGCCTCGTCCGGGGACCACGTGCTTGCGCCGCCGGTCTACATGTCGTTCGGCTCTTGAACGGCCGTGGATGCGGGACCAACCTACGGTCAACTAAGTCCCGCACGCGGGGCTGCCGCGGGTCAAACCGCCGGCGACCGACGGTCGTTGGCGGTCGAGATCGGCGGCTTGTTCTGCGTCGGGCTCCGCACCGGAAAGCGAATAGCGAATGGCGATCAGTCCCGTTGCCATGTCGCCCCGGCCGCCAATGCCGTGGGCACCCCTCGTCATCGCCGAGGACCGTTGCAAAGGCTGCGAACTCTGTGTCGCGGCCTGTCCCAAGGGTGTTCTCGCGCTCGATCACGGCCGCGTGAATGTCCTCGGCTACCACCCGATCCGGCTGACCGACGCCGCGGCGTGCACGAGCTGTGCTTTCTGTGCCCGCGTCTGCCCGGACACGGTCTTCACAGTCTGGGCGGCGCCACGCCCGGTGGCGCCACGCCCGGTGGCGCCCGGCCCGGCGGCGCCCGGCCCGAGAGAAGAGGAACCGCGATGACCGGCAGTCGAGAGATAGAGCCCGGGCCGCAGCCCGGCGCCACGGCCGCGGCGGAGCGAGATCGCCGTTCGCGCGTCCTGATGAAGGGCAACGAAGCCATCGCCGAGGCCGCGATACAGGCCGGCTGCGACGCCTACTTCGGCTACCCCATCACCCCCCAGGCGGAGCTGCTCGAGTGGATGGCCCGCCGCATGCTGGAGCTGGGCCGGGTGTTCGTACAGGCCGAGAGCGAGCTGGGTGCGATCAACATGGCCCTCGGCGCGGCGGCGACCGGGGCGCGGGTCATGGTCTCGTCCTCGAGCCCGGGCATCAGCCTGATGGCCGAGGCGATGAGCTACATGGCGGGCTCCGGGACGCCGATGGTGCTGGTCAACATCATGCGGGCCGGCCCCGGACTGGGCGGCATCGGCCCGTCCCAGAGCGACTACTTCCAGGCCACCAAGGGCCACGGCCACGGCGACTACCGGGTGCCGGTTCTGGCACCCGACTCGATCGGCGAAGCCATCGAGCTGATCGCAACCTCGTTCGAGCTGGCCGAGCGGTATCGGACGCCGGTCATGTTCGTGGCCGACGGGATTCTGGGCCAGGCCATGGAGCCGGTCGAGTTGCGCTTCCGGACGCCAGAACGTCAGGCCTTCGATTGGGCCCTCACCGGCGCATCGGGTCGACCGGCGCGGATCGTCAAGTCGATCGATCTCCAGCCGGAGATCCTCGAGCAACGAAACCTGGCCCTTCAGCACAAGTACCGCGAGATCGCCCGCCACGAGGTCCGCTGGGAATCGTGGCGGCTCGAAGACGCCGACTTCGCCATCGTGGCCTACGGCACCGCGGCTCGAGTCGCTCGGAGCGCCATCGACAGGGCCCGCGAGAAGGGCATCAAAGTCGGCCTGTTCCGGCCGATCACGTTGTGGCCCTTCTCGGAGCGGGAGCTGGCCCGATTGAGCCGCCATCTCCACGGCATCCTGACCGTGGAGCTGTCGTCCGGCCAGATGGTCGAAGACGTCCGGCTGGCCGTCGAGGGCAGATGCCCAGTGGCGTTCCATGGCCGCATGGGCGGCATGGTGCCGACCCCCGACGAAGTTCTGGGCGCCCTGAAGGCTCTGACCGGCAGGGTCGCCCGGACGCACGAAGCCGATCGCCACGCGCAAGATGCCGGCGCCGGCCCCGGGGTCCGCCATGGCTCCCCCGCCGAAGTCGAGGTCCATGCCAGCACCCACGCCGGCGCCCGCCGCGGAGGTCGACAGTAATGATCCAGTCGCCCAACCCTTCGGCGCCGGACGCATCCTCGGCACGCCTGGTCTACCGCAAGCCCGACGTGCTCGTGGACCGCTCGACTCACTACTGTCCCGGCTGCGGCCACGGCGTGATCCACCGTCTCCTCGCCGAGGTCATGACCGAGCTGGATCTGCCGCCCCACACGATCGCCGTGGCGCCGGTCGGTTGCGCCGTCTTCGCCTACGACTACTTCAACGTCGACTTCGTCGAGGCGCCGCACGGACGGGCCCCGGCCGTGGCTACGGGCATCCGGCGCGTCCGACCCGAAGCGTTCGTCCTGACTTATCAGGGCGACGGCGACCTGGCCGCAATCGGGACCGCGGAGATAGTCCACGCCGCCGCGCGCGGCGAAAGGATCACCGCGATCTTCGTGAACAACGGCATCTACGGCATGACCGGCGGCCAGATGGCCCCGACGACGCTCCTCGGCCAGAGGACGACATCCTCGCCGGCGGGCCGCGACAGCACGTTGATGGGCTTCCCGATTCGCATTACCGAAATGCTGGCGCAGCTGCCGGGTGTCGCATACGCGGCCCGCGGCACCGTCGCCGACGTGGCCTCGATCGGCAAACTCAAGGCCATGATCCGGCGGGCCTGCCAGGTCCAGATCGCCGGCGGCGGCTTTGCCATCGTCGAAGCTCTCTCCAATTGCCCGGTCGGCTGGGGCATGACGCCCCAGGAATCGATCGAACACTTGAAGGGTCCGGTCGTCGAGGCGTATCCGCTCGGCGTAATCGTCGACCGCGGACCAGACGCTCGATCGTCCGGTCGGGCCGCCGGGTCGGCCGAGCTCGGGAAGTCGGAGGCCTGACGTGGAGCATTCCGTGGTCTTCGCCGGTTTCGGCGGGCAGGGCCTTCTGTTCACCGGCCAGGTTCTGGCTCGCGCCGCGATCAAGGACGGCCTCGAGGTCTTCTGGATCCCATCCTACGGGCCCGAAATGCGCGGCGGCACGGCCTCCTGTACGGTCATCGTCGGAGACGCGCCGATCGGCTCGCCGGTCGTCGATCAGATTCGACGCGGCCGTGGTCATGAACCTGCCGTCGTTGCGGAAGTTCGCGCCGCGTGTCGCTCACGGCGGGTTGCTGATCCTCAACGCATCCCTGCTGGGCGGCGAAAAGAGCGGTCGCTCCGGCCTCCACGAGTTGCACCTGCCGTGCACGGAGCTGGCCGCGCGCGGCGGCGACGACAAGCTGAGTGTGCATCGCCGCGCTGGGCGCACTGGTTTCGCGGCTGGGCTGGGTGACGCCGGAATCCGTTCGGGCCGCACTCCAAGAGGTGGCGGCCAAGAAGCGACCAGAGGTCATCGAAGCGGACCTCGGCGTGTTCGCCGCAGGATTCGAAGCCGGTCGAGCGGCTGTCGCGGCCTGATCCGCTCCGCGACACAGGATCGTCTCGGGCTACGGGCCAGGTTCGTCGCAGCGTCGGTTGGCGAGCGCCGCCTGGCTAGTGTTCGTTTCGGCGCCAGGGCGCTTTGCTCGACCTGGGCCGGGAGGACGCGCCGATGGATTCTCCTGCGACCTATCTGAACTTCTGGTTCATCTCCATCTCGGTGCCCAATCTCCTTTTGATCCTCGGGCTGATCGTGGTCTTCGTTGCGGCTCTGCTCGCGCCGTTCCCCCGCCACGGAGTCCCGATCAGACGCTCGGAGGTGGGCGCGGTCGGCGAGCCGGAGAGCCGGCCGGTCGAACCGGCAGCCGGCAACTGGACCAGGGGGCTTCGCAACGTCCTCTCGAGACTCTGGCCTTACCATCAGCTCCTGCCCGACACCCAGCCACGATATCTGCGGTCCTGGATCTACGTGTTCGGCGTGGCGGCGATCGCCGCACTGGTCTGGATCGTCGCCAGCGGTCTGATCCTGGTCTTCTTCGGACCCACGTGGTGGCACGTCAGCAGCGCCGGCAGGCTCGTCAACAGCATTCACTTCTGGAGCGTTCAGGCGTTCTTCTTCTGCGCGGTGGTGCACCTCTGGGGCCAGTACTTCATGGCCAGCTGGCGGCACGGCAGGGCGCTGACGTGGGTGGTTGGCGTGGCCATCTTCGCCATCGCGATCGGCGCGGCGTTCACCGGTTATCTCTCGCAGCAGAACCTTGACGCGCAGTGGATCGCCCTGAACGGCAAGGACGCCATCAATTCGACCGGCGTCGGCGCCTTCTTCAACATCCTCGACTACGGCCAGATGTTCGGCATCCACGTGATGCTGCTGCCCTTTGCGGTCATCTCGCTCGTCGCCATCCACGTCCTTCTTATCCGAATGAGGGGCGTCGTGAAGCCGATCGACTGGCCGGCGGGAGAGGCCGAGGCCAAACCCGCCACGAAGAGCCCCGCGCCGGCGGCCTCGCTGGCCACGTCGACGCAGCAGGTTCGGAACGACGGCCCCGTCGAGGAGACGCAGTCATGAAGCTCAACAAGTGGGGCGACCAGGACACCTACTACAAGGGCGTCCCGATGGCCAACTACGACCTCATCAAGGAGCTCGTGGCAGCCGTCGTGGTGATCGGCATCATCGCCCTGGGGCTGGCATTTGCGCTCTCGTCGCCGGACGAGCCTTCGCTCACCATCCAGAACTGGTCGACCGCGGACCCGGTCGACTTCATCACGACCGCCACGGCCGAGCTGGCGGCCACGAGCGACAGCGCCGTATACGGGCCGCCATACACGGACGGGTCGGACGCGGTGCAGGCCCTGGGCCCGATCTCACCCCAGACATGGGCGGGCGACGCCCTCCATCTCGATACCGCCCAGGAGTTCGTCATCGGCCCGCTGATGACGGTGAGCGGCACTGACCAGACCCTCTCGAAGGCGCTCGCCACGTACCAGAGTGCGTCGAGCGACCAGCAGGCGGCGTGGACCGATGCGTACACGACCGCTCTCGCCACCGCGACCGTGCAGAACGGGCAGGTCGCGGTGGCATCCGGCGACTACGGGCCCGTGCCCGCCCTTATGTCCAGCGAACTCGCGCTTGCCCAGAGCGGGAACCTTGAGGGCATCCTCCTGCGCAGCCCCCACTTCTACCAGACCAACTACACCGCGCCGCTGCTGTTCATGGGCGACGGCAGCTACTTCGCGAGTCTGGCCGAACAACAGCACCTCCTGGGCAGCCAGTGGGGCGTCATGAACGAGACCGGCAACTACCCCGGCCAGACCTGGCTCTGGCTCTTCAGCACGCTGTACCAGATCCCGCCCTACAACACCGCGGCCAACGCCGATCTTCTGGCGGTCCTGACGTTCGGCGCGTTCTTCCTTCTGCTGGCGCTGGTGCCGTTCATCCCGGTCCTGCGGGACATTCCCCGCTGGATACCGCTCCACCGTCTGATCTGGCGCCGCTCCGCATACAGCCAGGCCGATACCGAGTGACCGGCGACCGCCGGACCCGTGCCTGGCGACCGCCGGGCCGGTGCCAGGCGACGGCAGTCGGCGCCGGGCCAGTCGGCCCCGCTGCTGGCGGCGCCGGGACGCTCGACTGCCGCTCACGCCCACCTGCGCTGAGAATCGAAACCGGGGCCTCCTGCGAGACCCCGGTTTCGTCGTGACGGTACTGAGGGGCGAGGCCCCTCGGGATTAGCGGATTCCGGCCATCTCCTGGAGGGTTTGCCAGTTGTGCAGGCGATCCTCCTGGGCAAGCTGCAGTTCGGCGGAGGGATTGCCCTCCTTGTCGAAGTGCTGGGCGAAACGGCCTTCGGTGCGGGCAAATGAGATGAAGTCGAAAGTGGTCCCGTCGGGGCTCTTCGACCAGTCTTCCTTGACCGCGGGGTTGCCCTGCAGCGACAGCCGCTCGGCTAGCGAGTTGCCGCGCCGGGGGTCGTACGTGAAGAGCGGGAACGCGCGCGACTCGATCGCCAGCTTGGCCTGGCGGTTGGCCGCGTCGTCGGGGATGCCGTGTTCCGGCATGCAGGGCGCGTAGGCGATGATCACGGCCGGGCCCGGATAGGCGTTGGCCTCGATGACCGACTTGTAGAGGTG
>CAWIGT010000010.1:0-112437 GCA_963835845.1 uncultured Chloroflexia bacterium
AAACCGCCGGTTCCGGGTTCGAGTCCCGTCGTCGGCTCCAACCGAACAAGCAGCCGTTCGGACCACCGCAGGACGCCAGCCGCGATCCCGGGCGGCAGTCTTCCGTGGGTAGGTTGAGCAGGTGGTGAGCTCAGCTGACTGTAAATCAGCCGCCTTCGGCTGTAGAGGTTCGATTCCTCTCCTGCCCACCAACTGGATCCAATCGTCCCCGGTTCCGGGCCCACATAGCTCAGCTGGCAGAGCACTTCCTTGGTAAGGAAGAGGTCATCGGTTCGAGTCCGATTGTGGGCTCCAGCCCCCGTCCGCGGCGGAACAGTGCCGCCACCAGATGGAGTAGAAGCGCGCACGTGGCCAAGAAGAAGTTCGAGCGGACCAAGCCGCACGTCAACGTCGGCACGATCGGCCACATCGACCACGGCAAGACGACCCTCACCGCGGCGATCACGAAGTACCTCGCCCTCAAGGGCGGGGCCGAGTACCGCGCCTTCGACTCGATCGACAACGCCCCCGAGGAGCGCGAGCGCGGCATCACCATCGCGATCGCCCACGTCGAGTACGAGACCGGCCAACCGCCACTACGCCCACGTCGACTGCCCCGGCCACGCCGACTACATCAAGAACATGATCACCGGCGCCGCCCAGATGGACGGCGCGATCCTCGTCGTCGCCGCCACCGACGGCCCGATGCCCCAGACCCGCGAGCACATCCTCCTCGCCCGCCAGGTCGAGGTGCCCTACATCGTCGTCTTCCTCAACAAGGTCGACGCGGTCGACGACCCCGAGCTGCTCGACCTCGTCGAGCTCGAGGTGCGCGAGCTGCTGACCAAGTACAACTTCCCGGGCGACGACATCCCCATCGTGCGCGGCTCCGCCCTCAAGGCCCTCGAGGCCCCCGACGACCCGACCGATCCCGCCTACGCCTGCATCCAGGAGCTCATGGACGCGGTCGACTCCTACATCCCGACCCCCGAGCGGGCCGTCGACAAGCCCTTCCTCATGCCGGTCGAGGACGTCTTCGGCATCAAGGGCCGCGGCACCGTGGCCACCGGGCGCATCGAGCGCGGCGTCGTCAAGGTCGGCGACGAGGTCGAGATCGTGGGCATCCGGCCCACCCGCAAGGTCGTCGTCACCGGCGTCGAGATGTTCAAGAAGCTGCTCGACGAGGGCCGCGCCGGCGACAACGTGGGCTGCCTCCTGCGGGGCATCGAGCGCGACGACATCGAGCGCGGCCAGGTCATCGCCAAGCCGGGCTCGATCAAGCCCCACACCAAGTTCGTGGCCCGGGTCTACGTCCTGACCAAGGAGGAGGGCGGCCGCCACACCCCCTTCTACAACGGCTACCGGCCCCAGTTCTACCTGCGCACCACCGACGTCACCGGCGCCATCGGCCTGCCCGAGGGCGCCGAGATGGTCATGCCCGGCGACAACGTCGACATGACCGTCGAGCTGATCACCCCGATCGCCCTCGAGGTCGGCCAGCGCTTCGCCATCCGCGAGGGTGGCCGCACCGTCGGCGCCGGCGCGATCACCACGCATCATCGAGTAGAGACATGGCAAAGGTCGAGAGCCGTCCGATCATCCAGCTCGCCTGCACCGAGTGCAAGGAGCGGACGTACACGACGCGAGAAGAACAAGAAGAACGATCCGAGCCGGCATCGAGCTCCGGAAGTACTGCCCGCGCTGACCGCCGCCACACGGCCGCACCGGGAGGCGAAGTAGCGGGACTGCCAGCAGGCGCGTAGCTCAATTGGCAGAGCACTGGTCTCCAAAACCAGTGGTTGTCGGTTCGAGTCCGGCCGCGCCTGCCACTTCCACCAAGTTCGATAGCGAGAGAGCAGCCGTGGACCGCATCCGGCGCTTCTTCGACGAGTCGTGGTCGGAACTGAAGAAGGTCACCTGGCCCACGCCGCGAGCAGGCCCGGAACCTCACCGTGCTCGTGCTGGTCGGTCAGCGCCGCCGTGGGCCTGTACATCACCGTCTTCGACTCCGTGTTCACCCAGGTGGCCACAGCCATCTGAGCCGGGTGACTCGAGCATGAGACCGAGCACCGGCGAGGCCGTCCGGCCGCCCGAGAAGCACTGGTACGTGATCCACACGTACTCGGGCTACGAGAACAAGGTCAAGGCGAACCTCGAGCACCGCATCGAGTCGATGGGCATGGACGACAAGATCTTCCAGGTCCTCGTTCCGATGGAGGACGAGATCGAGATCCGCCAGGGCCAGCGCCACACCGTCCAGAAGAAGGTCTATCCGGGCTACGTGCTGGTCGAGATGATCCTCGACCCGGAGTCCTGGTTCGTCGTCCGCAACACGCCGGGCGTGACCAGCTTCGTCGGCGGCGGCAACATCCCCGGCATCCGCAGCGAGCCGATCCCGCTCGACGAGCACGAGGTCAAGCAGATCCTCCGGCAGATGGGCGTCGAGACGCCCAAGTACCGCGTGGCCTTCACCAAGGGCCAGAGCGTCCGCGTCACGGACGGCCCGTTCGCCGAGTTCATCGGCACGGTGGACGAGGTCAACCCGGAGCGCAACAAGGTCAAGGTGCTGGTCAGCATCTTCGGCCGCGAGACGCCGGTCGAGCTCGACTTCCTCCAGGTCGAGAAGCTGTAACCGAGCAGGCAGCCGAGCTCCGTGGCCAAGAAGATCCGCATCGTCCTGACCCTGCAGCTGCCGGCCGGCAAGGCGACGCCCGCGCCGCCGGTCGGCACCGCGCTGGGCCCGCACGGCATCAACATCGTCGAGTTCACCAAGTCGCTACAACGAGAAGACGGCCGACAAGGCCGGCCAGGTGATCCCGGCCCAGATCACCGATCTTCGAGGACCGCTCGTTCACGTTCGTCCTCAAGACGCCGCCGGCCGCCGGACCTGCTCCGCAAGGCCGCCGGGATCGACGAAGGGCACCGCGACCGCCGGCCGCGAGACCGTCGGCAAGGTCACCCGCGACCAGGTCCGCGAGATCGCGACCATCAAGATGCCCGACCTCAACGCCACCGACCTCGAGGGCCGCCATGGCCCAGATCGAGGGCACGGCCCGGAGCATGGGCATCGAGGTCGTCGAGCTAGCATCGCCGAGAATTCGGCGACCGCCGAATCCGCCCGGACGGCAACCGCCGAAGCCGCGGTCGCTGACCCCGCGAGAGGGGGAGGCCGAACGGGAGACCGCCCGGCCGAAGAAGGAGATCGCAGATGGCCGGAGCACGGCAAGAAATACCAGGACGCCGCCAAGCTCGTCGAGCGCGACCAAGCTCTATGCGCCCGCCGAGGCCGCCGAGCTCGCGCAGCAAGACCAGCTACGTCGGGTTCGACGCCAGCGTCGAAGCCCACCTGCGCCTGGGCGTCGATCCGCGCCACGCCGACCAGATGGTCCGCGGCACCGTCGTGCTGCCCCACGGCACCGGCAAGGTCGTCCGCGTCGTCGTCTTCGCTCAGGGCGAGAAGGCCCACGAGGCGCTGCGCGCCGGCGCCGACGAGGTCGGCGCCGAGGACCTCGTCAAGAAGATCGAGGCCGGCTGGACTCGAGTTCGACGTCGCCCTGGCCGCGCCCGGACGTCATGGGCATGGTCGGCAAGCTCGGCCGCATCCTCGGCCGCCGAGGCCTGATGCCGAACCCCAAGTCGGGCACGATCACCTTCGATCTCGAGCGGGCGATCAAAGAGGTCAAGGCCGGCCGCGTCGAGTTCAAGGTCGACAAGGGCGGCATCATCCACGTCCCGTTCGGCAAGGCGAGCTTCGAAGACCCAGCAGCTGGTCGAGAACCTGGCCACCCTCCTGGACGCGATCAACCGCGCCCGCCCGAGCGGCGCCAAGGGCCAGTACCTGCGGACTCTGACCATCGCCCCCACCATGGGGCCCGGGCATCCGGGTCGACATTCCGGCGGTCCTCGCCATCGCCGCGGCGTCATAGGCGGCCCACCATATGAGGTTCGGGTAGCCGCCGCCACAGGCGACGGCCCGAGCCGGGCAAGGTCGCCGTCCACCGACGGGACCGCGCCACCCAACCGAATAAGACGGACCGCCGCAGACAGCACCGGCCCTCGGGGCTCAATTGTCCGACGCGCGACGTCGGCACCAGGGGCATCAGCCGCCGGCCAGCGTCCAGGGCGTTGGCTCGGCGCCGAGGCAGGGACATAGCTTCCACCGCGTGGTGGGCGCGCCCCTGTAGGCGAAAGCCGTCAGGGGCGTTGCGCTTATCGGGACCCGGGTTCGGCCCGGGACGCCCAAAGACGCAACGTCCGCCGCGCGTGCCGGCTGCACGCCGTTATCGATGGAGTTGGCAGTCGAAGCTCCGCCGAGGCCAGACCGAGGCGCCGATGAGCATCCTGGCGAGCCCACACAGAAGTGCGTGAGCCAGGAGGCCGAGGCGGCAACGAAGGGATGAGTCGGCAGGGTGAGGCCAACGACTCCGGGGAGGCACAAATGCCTACCGAGGCCAAGCGCGAGACCGTCGCGGAACTGACCGAGGAAGCTCGGTCCAGCTCGGCGATGATCGTCTCCGAATATCGCGGCCTCAAGGTCTCCGAGATCGGCGAGATCCGGCAAGAACCTGCGCAAGCAGAACGTCACGTACCACGTCGTCAAGAACCGACTGATGAAGATCGCGGCGAAGGACGCCGGGTCGGAGGCCCTGGGCATCCTGCTCGAAGGTCCCACCGCGGTCGCGTTCGTCAAGGGCGACGAGGGCGCTGCCGCCAAGGCAGTCCTGGACGCCTTCCGGCCGTACCGCCTCATCAAGGTCACCGGAGCGGTCATCGGCGATCAGGTGGTGGATGCCGAAGGCGTCGACTCGGCTCTCGCAGCTACCCGCGCGCGACGTTCTTCTGGCTCAGGTCGCGGGCGCCATCGCCGCGCCCATGGCCAACGTGGCCGGTCTGTTCGATGCCCCGCTGCGGGACATCGCCGGGCTGGTCAGGCCCTGGCCGACAAGGAGTCAGCCGCCTGACGGCGGCTGACTTTGGCAGTTGCCCCTGGCAACTGCGGCGCGGCCTGACTGTGGCAGTTGCCTCTGGCGACTGCGGCGCGGCAGCTGAGCTCAGCGCCTGACCGGCGCTCGATCTGAGACAGACCACTCGGGCCCGAGAGGTCCGACATCGAAGGAGTTATTCATCAAATGGCAAAGCTGACCCAGGACCAGCTCCTCGAGGCGTTCGCGTCGATGACCGTTCTCGAGCTGTCCGACTTCAAGAAGGCGTTCGAGGACAAGTTCGGCGTCACCGCCGCCGCCCCGGTTGCCGCCGCCGGCGTCGCCGCTGCGGCAGCTCCGGCCGCGGCCGCCGAAGTCGAGGAGCAGACCGAGTTCTCCGCGATCCTGACCGAGATCGGCCCCAACAAGATCCCGGTCATCAAGGTCGTCCGCGAGCTGACCGGCCTGGGCCTCAAGGAGGCCAAGGACCTGGTCGACGGCTTCCCGAAGCCCGTCAAGGAAGGCGTCAACAAGGACGAGGCCGCCAAGATCAAGGCCGCCCTCGAAGAGCAGGGCGCGAAGGTCGAGATCAAGTAGACTCGTCGCACTGGGAGCCGGGCCCACCGGCAATGCCCGCCGACCTGGTCGCTCGCCGACCCTGGCCGGGGAGTTGCGTCAGGTGGACCGGACTCCGGGTGGGGCGGGGCAACCCGCCCTGCCGGGCTGCCGGAATGGCGGTTTGGGCCGAGTTTGATGGGGTTGTGCTGGCGCGCCTCATTTGACATCGGCCGGAACCGCGGTATCCTACTCCTTCTGTGAGCGCGGCCTTCCCCTTTCTCCTCCGTCAAGGAGCGGTTCATGCTGTCTGTCGCTGAGTCCTCTCGCGTTTCCGCGACCTCGCGCGATGCGTTACGCGCGGATCCCCGAAGTCCTGGAAATCCCGAACCTGATCGAGCTCCAGCTGAGTTCGTTCGACTGGTTCGTGGACAAGGGCCTGCGGGAGCTGTTCGACGAGATCAGCCCGATCAAGGACTTCACCGGCAAGGTGATGGAGCTTCAGTTCCTCGACTACGAGTTCGGCGCGCCCAAGTACTCCGAGCTCGAGTGCCGGACCAAGGACCTGACCTTCAGCCGGCCGCTTTACGTCAACGTCGAGCTCCTGATCAAGGAGACCGGCGAGATCCAGCGCCAGCGGGTCTACATGGGCGACTTCCCGTTCATGACGGACCAGGGCACGTTCATCATCAACGGCGCCGAGCGCGTCGTCGTCAGCCAGCTCGTCCGCTCGCCGGGCGTGTACTTCAGCGCCCTCGAGGATCCGACCAGCGGCCGGACGCTCTTCTCGGCCAAGGTGATCCCGAACCGCGGCGCCTGGCTCGAGTTCGAGACCAGCAACAAGGACATGCTCTCGGTCAAGGTCGACCGCAAGCGCAAGATCGCGGCGACCACGCTGCTGCGCGCCGTCGGCTACGAGTCGAACGACGAGATCAGCGGCCTGTTCGCGACCGTCGACAGCGACCCTGAGCACCAGTACATCGCCTCGACGCTGGACAAGGACCTGACCAAGACCCAGCAGGACGCCCTGATCGAGGTCTACAAGAAGCTGCGCCCGGGCGATCCGCCGACCGGCGACAACGCCCGCCAGCTCGTCGAGAGCCTGTTCTTCAACTTCCGCCGCTACGACCTCGGTCGAGTCGGCCGCTACAAGTTCAACAAGAGGCTCGGCCGGTCGTCGACCGCATGGGCATCGAGCTGGACCGCGAGCAGCGGATCATCACTCGCGAGGACATCGCCGCGATCGTCGGCCACCTGATCGAGCTGAACCGCGGCCTCGGCCTGCCGGACGACATCGACCACCTCGGCAACCGCCGCGTCCGCGCCGACGGCGAGCTGATCCAGAACGCGTTCCGCGTCGGCCTGCTCCGCATGGAGCGCGTCGTCCACGAGCGCATGACGATCCAGGAGATCGACAAGGCCACGCCGAACGCGCTGATCAACATCCGCCCGGTCGTGGCGGCGATGAAGGAGTTCTTCGGCGGCAGCCAGCTCAGCCAGTTCATGGACCAGACCAACCCGCTGGCCGAGCTGACGCACAAGCGCCGTCTGTCGGCCCTGGGCCCGGGCGGCCTGTCCCGTGAGCGCGCCGGGTTCGACGTGCGCGACGTGCACCACAGCCACTACGGCCGCATCTGCCCGATCGAGACGCCTGAAGGCCCGAACATCGGCCTGATCGGCTCGCTGGCGACGTACGGCCGGATCAACAGCTACGGCTTCATCGAGACGCCGTACCGCAAGGTCAAGCGGACGATCGCCTGGGACGACCCCGATATCACCCGCCACGAGGCCGGCGTGGACGTGCTCGGCAAGGACGGCAAGGTCGTCGTCAAGGCCGGCGAGCAGTTCGACCGACGCCGGCGCATCGCCGAGCTGAAGCGCCAGAAGGCCGCAGGCCTTCCCGATCCGCCCGTTCGTCACGGCCGAGATCGAGTACCTGGCCGCCGACGAAGAGGAAGAGCACCACGTCGCGCAGGCCAACGCCGCGCTCGACGCGGAAGGGCACTTCGTCAAGGACCGCGTTCCGTGCCGCTACCGGCGACATCGTTCCCGGAGGTCGCGGCCGAGCGCCATCGAGTACATGGACGTCTCGCCGAAGCAGATCGTCTCCGTGGCGACGGCGCTGATTCCGTTCCTCGAGCACGACGACGCCAACCGCGCCCTGATGGGCTCGAACATGCAGCGCCAGGCCGTGCCGCTGCTCGAGCCCGAGGCGCCGATCGTCGGCACCGGCATGGAGTGGCGCTCGGCGCGCGACTCCGGCCAGGTCGTGGTCGCCGAAGCGACGGCGTCGTCACGCAGCGTGACCGCCGATCGAGTTCAGATCGAGACCGACGCAGGCGAGCTCGACGAGTACCTGCTTCAGAAGTTCGTCCGCTCGAACCAGGGCACGTGCATCAACCAGCGTCCGATCGTCGACGTGGGCGAGCGCGTGGAGAAGGACGACCCGCTCGCCGACTCCAGCTCGACCGAGAACGGCGAGCTGGCGCTCGGCCAGAACGTGCTGGTCGCGTTCATGACCTGGGAGGGCGGCAACTACGAGGACGCCATCGTCATCAGCGAGCGCCTCGTCAAGGAGGACCTCTTCACCTCGCATCCACATCGAGAAGCACGAGCTCGAGGCCCGCGACACCAAGCTCGGCCCCGAAGAGATCACCCGCGACATCCCGAACGTCGGCGAAGAGTCGCTCAAGGACCTCGACGAGGACGGCATCGTCCACGTCGGCGCCGAGGTCCGGCCGGGCGACATCCTGGTCGGCAAGATCACGCCCAAGGGCGAGACCGAGCTGACCGCCGAGGAGCGGCTGCTGCGCGCGATCTTCGGCGAGAAGGCGCGCGAGGTGAAGGACACCAGCCTGCGCCTGCCCCACGGCGAGCGCGGCAAGGTCGTCGACGTCCGCGTCTTCAGCCGCGAGGACGGCGACGAGCTCCTGCCGGGCGTCAACCAGCTGGTCCGGGTCAGCGTCGCCCAGAAGCGCAAGATCACCGTCGGCGACAAGATGGCCGGCCGCCACGGCAACAAGGGCGTCATCGCCACGGATCCTGCCGGTCGAGGACATGCCCTACCTGCCGGACGGCACCCGGTCGACATCATCCTGAACCCGCTCGGCGTGCCGAGCCGCATGAACATCGGCCAGATCCTCGAGACCCACCTCGGCTGGGCGCTCGCACGAGCTCGGCCTGAAGGCCGCCACCGCCGGTCTTCGACGGCGCGACCGAGGAGCAGATCCGCGACGAGCTGCGACGAGGCCGGCCTGCCCGAGGACGGCAAGATCGATGCTGCGCGACGGCCGCACCGGCGAGACGTTCGACCGGCCGATCACGGTCGGCTACATCTACATGCTCAAGCTCCACCACCTGGTCGAGGACAAGATCCACGCCCGGTCGACCGGCCCGTACAGCCTGATCACCCAGCAGCCGCTGGGCGGCAAGGCGCAGTTCGGCGGCCAGCGCTTCGGCGAGATGGAGGTCTGGGCGCTCGAGGCCTACGGCGCCGCGAACATCCTGCAGGAGCTGCTCACCGTCAAGTCGGACGACGTCGTCGGTCGCGTCAAGACCTACGAGGCGATCGTCAAGGGCGAGGAGATCCAGCAGCCCGGCGTTCCCGAGTCGTTCAAGGTGCTCGTCAAGGAGCTCCAGAGCCTCGGTCTCACCGTCGAGGTGCTCAACGAGAACGACGAGGAGATCCGCGTTCGCCGAAGACGTCCGGCACGCTACCCGATGCCGGACCTCGGCGGGATCAACCTCGCCGGGTTCGAAGACTGATCCGCCAGCACGCTACTGAAGCGGCGCCTGTGCCCGGCCAGCCAGGCGTCGCCCGCACCCACGGTCCGAACTGCGCCGCTGAGCCAGGCGGCGGCGCGGAGGAGAGCAATGCTCGAAGTCAACAATTTCAACGCGATCCGGATCTCGCTCGCCAGTCCCGGAGCAGATCCGGGACTGGTCGTACGGGCGAGGTCACCAAGCCGGAGACGATCAACTACCGCACGCTCAAGCCGGAGAAGGACGGGCTCTTCTGCGAGCGCATCTTCGGTCCCACCAAGGACTGGGAGTGCTACTGCGGCAAGTACAAGCGCATCCGCTACAAGGGCATCATCTGCGACAAGTGCGGCGTCGAGGTCACGCGCTCCAAGGTGCGCCGCGAGCGCATGGGCCACATCGAGCTGGCCAGCCCGGTCAGCCACATCTGGTACTTCAAGGGCACGCCGAGCCGCCTCGGCATCCTGCTCGACATCAGCCCGCGCAACCTCGAGCGGGTCCTCTATTTCGCCCTGTACATCGTCACCGGCGTCGACGAGGACGCGCGCAAGCGCGCCCTCGCCGCAGCTCGAGGACGAGGCCGAGGGTCGCGGCGGCAAGGCCGGCCGAGCGCCTCGGCGAGCTGGAGGACGAGCTCGCGCCGCGCTTCAATCGCCAGAAGGACGAGCTGAACGCGACGCTCGGCGACGACCACGAGCGAGCTCGAGCGCAGCGCACGGCTCGCGACCGAAGAGATCGTCGCGGCCGCGCAGGCACGTCGAGAGCCGCCTCGACGGCGCTCGGCAAGGGCGCCGCCGAGGCACGATCGCCTTCCCGATCGACGGGTGAGGTCGTCGTCGCGGCCGGCGACTCGAGCCGGCAAGGAAGCCACCGCCGCTCTCCGCAAGATCGTCGCCGCCGAGACCGGAGCGCGTGAACGCCGAGATCCAGCAGCGCGAGGCCGACGAGGAGCGCAGCGTCGCGCAGAAGATCGCGGACCTGCAGCGGCCATCGACGCGGACACGCTCGAGGCCGAGCGCGAGCGCCTCCGCCGCGAGGCCGACGGCGCCAAGGACGAGATCCGCAAGCAGCGCGACGAGATCGAGCGACCTCAAGCCGCTCATGACGCTGTCGGAGAGACCGAGTTCCGCGACCTGGACGAGACGTACGGCTCAGGCAGTCGCGGCGGCCGCATCTTCCAGGCCGGCATGGGCGCCGAGGCGGTCCGCGACATCATCGGCCGCATGGACCTCGACGAGCTGGCCGCAGCGCTGCACGTCGAGGTCCGGACCACCAGTCCGGCCAGCGCCGCAAGAAGGCGATCAAGCGGCTGCGCCTGGTCGAGGCGTTCCGCCGGTCCGGCACACGCCCGGAGTGGATGATCCTCTCGGTGCTGCCGGTGATCCCGCCGGACCTGCGGCCGATGGTGCAGCTCGACGGCGGCCGCTTCGCGACCTCCGACCTGAACGACCTCTACCGCCGCGTGATCAACCGCAACAACCGCCTGAAGCGGCTGCTCGAGCTCGGCGCGCCGGAGATCATCATCCGCAACGAGAAGCGGATGCTCCAGGAGGCGTGCGACGCGCTGATCGACAACGGCCGCCGCGGCCGCGCGGTCGCCGGCACCGGCAACCACCGGCTGAAGAGCCTGTCCGACATGCTCAAGGGCAAGCAGGGCCGGTTCCGCCAGAACCTGCTCGGCAAGCGCGTGGACTACTCCGGCCGCTCGGTCATCGTCGTCGGCCCGGAGCTGAAGCTCCACCAGTGCGGCCTGCCCAAGAAGATGGCGCTCGAGCTGTTCAAGCCGTTCGTCATGCGCCAGCTCGTCGAGAAGGGCTTCGCGCACAACATCAAGAGCGCCAAGCGCATCGTCGAGCGCGTCCGGCCGGAGGTCTGGGACGTCCTCGAAGAGGTCATCAAGGACCACCCGGTCCTGCTGAACCGCGCCCCGACGCTGCACCGCCTGGGCATCCAGGCGTTCATGCCGGTCCTGGTCGAGGGCTCGGCGATCCAGATCCACCCGCTCGTCTGCACCGCGTTCAACGCGGACTTCGACGGCGACCAGATGGCCGTCCACGTGCCGCTCTCGCACGGCCGCGCAGGAGGAAGCGCAGCCGATGATGCTGTCGACGGCCAACCTGCTCTCGCCGGCCGACGGCGAGCCGGTCGTCGCGCCGACGCAGGACATGGTGCTCGGCTGCTTCTACCTGACGATGGACGAGCCGCGCGCTCGAGGGCAAGAAGCGACGCCTCTTCGCGAGCGAGGACGAGGCGATCCTGGCCTACCAGCTCCGCGACGGTCACGCTCCACGCGCCGGTCATCGGCCGATGGTCAAGACCTGGGACGAGGAGCCGGCAGGCCGTCGTACGCCGCGCGTCGAGACGACCGTCGGCCGGATCATCTTCAACCAGATCGCTGCCGCGACCGGCTCCGCTTCAACGAACGATGAACATGAAGCGCACCGCGCTCAGCGAGCTCGTCGACGAGTGCTACCGGCATGCTCGGGCCCGAGGAGACGGCCAACGTCGTCGACGGCATCAAGGGCGTCGGCTTCGAGTTCGCCACCCGCGGCGGCATGACCATCGCGGTCGAGCGACATCGTCGATCCCGGCCGACAAGGCCGAGCGGCTGGCCGAGGCCGACACGCCGGTCGACCAGATCGACCACCAGTACCAGCGTGGCCTGATCACCGACGACGAGCGCTACGAGCAGGTCGTCGACGTCTGGCAGAAGACCACCAACGATCTGTCCGACCGCGATGATGGACGGCCTCGATCCCTTCGGCTCGGTCACGATGATGACCGACTCGGGCGCCCGCGGTAACAAGGGCCAGATCAGCCAGCTGGGCGGCATGCGCGGCCTGATGGCCGACCCGTCCGGCCGGATCATCGACGTGCCGGTGCGGAGCAACTTCCGCGAAGGCATGACGGTCCTCGAGTACTTCATCTCCACCCACGGCGCCCGCAAGGGTCTCGCCGACACCGCCCTTCGTACGGCGGACTCGGGCTACCTGACCCGCCGTCTGGTCGACGTGGCGCAGGACGTCATCACCCGCGAGGAGGACTGCGGCACCCAGGAAGGCAGCTGGATCACGCGGTCCGAATCGGCCGAGATCACCAGCAACGAGAAGGGCGCGTTCCAGCGACCGCATCGTCGGCCGCCTCGTCGCGCCGCGGATCTGATCCGACCCGACCGACGGGCGAGCTGCATCGTCGAGCGCAACGAGGAGATCACCGAGGAGATCGCGCGGCGATCGACGAGGCCGGGCATCGACGAGGTCCTGGTCCGCTCGCCGCTCACCTGCGAGGCGCGCCACGGCGTCTGCCGGCTCTGCTACGGCCGCAACCTGGCCACCGGCAAGCTGGTCGGCATCGGCGAGGCGGTCGGCATCATCGCCGCCCAGTCGATCGGCGAGCCGGGCACGCAGCTGACGATGCGAACGTTCCACACCGGCGGCGTCGCCGGCCTGGACATCACCGCCGGTCTGCCGCGCGTCGAGGAGCTGTTCGAGGCCCGCGTCCCCAAGGGCAAGGCCGAGATCAGCCACATCGACGGCGTCGTCGAGATCATCCGCGGCGACAGCGGCACGCAAGGTCAAGGTCACCAGCCGCGAGCAGTACGACACCCACATCGCGCTGCCGCCGGCGCGGAGCTGCTCGCTGCGCGCCGGCGACATCGTCGAGGCCGGCCAGGTCCTCGCCCGCGGCCGAGAACGGCGACAAGGCCGACCGACGTCGCGTCGCCGGCCAAGGGCTTCCTCGTCCGCGACGGCGACGGGCTCGTGGTCCGCGTCCGAGGACATCGGTCGAGCGCGAGTACGCCATCCCGCACAACGCCAAGCTCGATGGTCGAGAACGGCCAGGAGATCCGCGCCGGCGACGCCATCACGGACGGCCCGATCAACCCGCAGGAGTACCTCGAGACCCGGGGCAAGGACGCCGTCCAGCGCTACCTGGTCAAGGAAGTCCAGAAGGTCTACCGCAGCCAGGGCGTGACGATCAACGACAAGCACATCGAGATCATCGTCCGGCAGATGCTCCGCAAGGTCCGCATCGACCAGCCGGGCGACACGGATCTCCTGCCGACCGAGCTGATCGATCGCCTCGACTTCGAGGAGGTCAACAACCGCGTCCTGGCCGAGGGCGGCGAGCCGGCGACGGCTCAGACGGTCCTGCTCGGCGTCACCAAGGCATCGCTCAACACCTCCAGTCTTCCTCGCGGCGGCCTCCTTCCAGGAGACGACCCGGGTGCTCACCGAGGCGGCCATCAACGGCGCCAAGGACCACCTGATCGGCCTCAAGGAGAACGTCATCATCGGCAAGCTGATCCCGGCAGGGACGGGCGCGCCGGCGAACATCGCGGCCGCCCGCGAGCGGGCCCGCCGGGCCGCCGAAGAGGCGCTCGCCGGCGAGTCGCTCGAGAGGCTGCGCGGTCCCGAGTACGAGTACAACCCGTTCCTCGAGGAAGCCGGCGGGCGTGCCGTCCGAGGAGACGGCGGACCTCGCCTCGCTGCTGTCGCCAGCGACGGCGGCGAGCCGCGCGAGGACGAGGACGACTTCGTCAACCCGTTCCTGGCGGCCCTCGGCGGGGAAGGCAGGACGACGAGTCCGACGAGCCCGACCTGGAGAAGCTCCTGGGCACCTCGCGAGCGACAAGTAGATCCGGGCCGCGGAGCGCGGCCGCGCAAACGAGTTCCGATCAAGCGGACGGCAGCAATGCCGTCCGCTTTAGTCGGGCCGTCCCGCTGTCTCGCCGACTGCGCCGCCCGGCTGCGGCCCGCGCGCGTCCCGGGCGTCGGCCGAAGACCCGCGGGGAGCAATCGCCGCCGGCCCCGGCCCAGACGACCCAGGAGACGGAATGGTGCCCAGACCGTAGAATGACCGTCGCGGGCCGCGGCGAGTTCGAGGACCGCAGACCGGCTTCAGTCGCTTGTGGGCGCGCCGGACACCGGTCGAATTCCCGTCCGTTCGCAAGTTTGACGGCGTCGCCGCGTCACTGGTAAACTCCGCCCTCGTGGCTTCACCGGAAGCTGCGGTTGGTATGCGCCGATCGCGAGCCGGAGAGCCAGGACAGCGGCCGTTCACTGGGACCGGATGCTGACCGGACTCGGAACGACCAGCCCAGACCATAGAAGCGATTCGCGCCAGACAGATCGCCTCCATGTCGCGACCGGTGCCGCAGCTGCGGCCCATCGGACGCCGAAGGCCACCACGTCGGCGCAGGTTCCCGTCGATTGGACGTGCAACCGGGGCCCAACCCGGCTGCGAGTCGTTTGGACGCCGAGCGATCGCCGACACATCTATCGTCAACCAGCGCAGAAAGCGAAAGGAGCAGCGTCTCCGTGCCGACTATCAGCCAGCTCGTGCGGCATGGCCGCCAGCCGAAGATCTCCAAGATCAAGGCGCCGGCTATGCGCAAGAACTGGAACAGCCTGCGCCAGCGTCAGGTGGCCATCCCCGGCGCACCGCAGAAGCGCGGCGTTTGCCTGCAGGTGCGCACGATGACGCCGAAGAAGCCGAACTCGGCTCTTCGCAAGATCGCCCGCGTTCGCCTCACCAATCAGATGGAAGTGACCGCCTACATCCCGGGCATCGGCCACAACCTCCAGGAGCACTCCGTGGTCCTGGTCCGCGGCGGCCGGGTGAAGGACCTGCCGTCGGTCAAGTACCACATCATCCGTGGAACGCTTGACGCGGCCGGCGTGAAGGATCGCAAGCAGGGCCGCTCCAAGTACGGCGCGAAGGCCGCACAGCAGAAGGGCAAGAAGTAACCATGCCCCGTCGACCGACCATCGCCCGCAAGACCAAGTATCAGGGCGCACCGTCCACCCGCCTCAGCAGCCGTTTCGCGACCAAGCTGATGACGGACGGAAAGCGCCATCTGTCGGAGCGCATCCTGCGAGAGGCTCTGGCTCGTGCCGAGGCCCAGGCTCGCCGGCCCGGCGTCGAGGTTCTCGAGTCGGCCATGCGCAACGCGACGCCGATCATCGAAGTCAAGCCCCGCCGCGTCGGTGGCGCCACGTACCAGGTCCCGGTCGAGATCCGGGGCGATCGCCGCATGTCGCTGGGTGTCCGCTGGCTCGTCCAGGCCGCCCGCAAGCGCAGTGGCAAGAGCATGTCGGAGAAGCTGGCCGCAGAGCTCGTCGATGCCATGAACGGCCTCGGGGCTGCGGTCAAGCGTCGTGAAGACACCCACAAGATGGCCGACGCCAACAAGGCGTTCAGCCACTTCAAGTGGTAGTCGGTCCCAGCAGGAGATAACACCATAGCCGGACGTGAGGTTCCGCTCGCAAGAACGCGGAACATCGGAATCATCGCCCATATCGACGCTGGGAAGACCACGGTCACCGAGCGCGTGCTCTTCTATACCAAGAAGATCTACAAGATCGGTGAGGTCCATGAGGGCGCGGCCACCATGGACTGGATGCCCCAGGAGCAGGAGCGCGGTATCACGATTACCGCGGCTGCTACGACCTGCGCGTGGAACGACCATCGAATCAACATCATCGATACGCCCGGGCACGTGGACTTCACTGTCGAAGTCGAGCGGAGCCTGCGCGTCCTCGACGGAGCGGTCGTCGTCTTCGATGGCGTTGCCGGTGTCGAGCCCCAGTCCGAGACGGTCTGGCGCCAGGCGGACAAGTACCGCGTGCCGCGCATCTGCTTCATCAACAAGCTCGACCGCACGGGCGCCGACTTCTGGCGCTGCGTCGGCATGATCAAGGATCGCCTGGGCGCCCGGCCCGTGCCCATCCAGCTGCCCGATCGGCAACGAGGACAAGTTCGTCGGCATCGTGGATCTGATCACGATGAAGGCCATCGTCTACAAGGCGGAGGACCTGGGCGCCGAGTCCGAGACGATCGACATCCCGGCCGATCTCGTCGAGGCGGCCACGGACCAGCGCGAGAAGATGGTCGAGGCCGTCGCCGAGATGGACGACGAGCTGACCCACAAGTATCTCGAAGGCCACACCCTCAGCAACGAGGACATCAAGCGCGGGCTGCGGCTCGGCACTCTCGAGTACCGCATCGTGCCCGTACTGGCGGGTTCGGCGCTCAAGAACAAGGGCGTCCAGCCCGTTCTCGACGCCGTCGTGGACTATCTGCCCTCGCCGCTCGATCGTGCCGCCCGTCATCGGCGAGCATCCGGTCACTCACGTCGAGGTGCTCCGCACCGCCAGCGACAGCGAACCGTTCAGCGCCCTGGCCTTCAAGATCGCGGCGGACCCGTACGTCGGCAAGCTGGCCTACTTCCGGGTCTACTCGGGCACGCTCAACTCCGGTTCGTACGTCTTCAACGCGACCAAGGGCAAGCGCGAGCGAATCGGCCGCATCCTTCAGATGCACGCCAACCACCGCGAAGAGATCGAGACCGTATACGCGGGCGACATCGCCGCGGCCGTCGGGCTCAAGGAAACCTTCACCGGCGACACCCTGAGCGACGCGGATCATCCGATCGTTCTGGAGAACATAGTCTTCCCGGAGCCGGTCATCGAAGTAGCCATCGAGCCCAAGACCAAGGCCGACCAGGACAAGCTTGCCCTGGCCCTGCAGCGCCTGGCGGAGGAAGACCCCACCTTCCGAGTCCACACGGACGAGGAGAGCGGTCAGACCCGTATCGCGGGCATGGGCGAGTTGCACCTTGACGTCCTCGTGGACCGCATGGTCCGCGAGTTCAAGGTCGCCGCTAACGTCGGCCGGCCGCGGGTGTCATATCGAGAGACCATCCGCCGCGCCGCGGAGGGCAACTACCGGCACGTCAAGCAGACCGGCGGCAAGGGCCAGTACGGCCACGTCGTCATCAAGGTCGAGCCCAACGAGCCGGGCAAGGGCTATGAGTTCGTCGACAAGATCGTGGGCGGAACCATTCCCCGCGAGTACATCAGGCCCATCGACATGGGCATCCGCGACGCCCTGGAGACCGGACCGTACGCCGGCTATCCGATGGTGGACGTCAAGGTGACGCTCTTCGACGGGTCGTTCCACGAGGTCGACTCGAGCGAAATGGCGTTCCGCATCGCCGCTTCGATGGCTCTCAAGGAGGCGGCCCACAAGGCCTCGCCGGTGATCCTGGAGCCGCTCATGCGGGTTGAAGTCACTCTGCCCGAGGCTTTCCTCGGCGACGTGATCGGCGACATCAACGCCCGCCGGGGCCACATCGAGGCGATGGAAGCCCGCTCGTCCACGCAGGTGGTCCGGGCTCGTGTCCCTCTGGCCGAGATGTTCGGTTACGCAACGGACCTGCGGTCGATGACCCAGGGTCGCGCCAGTTACTCGATGGAGTTGTCGCACTACGCCGAGGTCCCCGCCAATCTGGCGGTCGAACTCGTTCAAAAGTCCCGTGTCTGATCAGTCCACCCAGCCCGCAGTAGGAGCGAGGGAGTAGCCGCGATGGCGAAGAAGAAGTTCGAGCGGACTAAGCCGCACGTCAACATCGGCACGATCGGCCATATCGACCACGGCAAGACGACGCTCACCGCGGCGATCACCAAGTACCTCGCCCTAAAGGGCGGGGCCGAATACCGCGCCTTCGACTCGATCGACAACGCTCCCGAGGAGCGCGAGCGCGGCATCACCATCGCCATCGCCCACGTCGAGTACGAGACGGCCAATCGCCACTACGCCCACGTCGACTGCCCCGGTCACGCCGACTACATCAAGAACATGATCACCGGGGCCGCCCAGATGGACGGCGCGATCCTGGTCGTGGCCGCCACCGACGGACCGATGCCCCAGACCCGCGAGCACATCCTGCTCGCCCGTCAGGTCGAAGTCCCCTACATCGTCGTCTTCCTCAACAAGGTCGACGCGGTCGACGACCCCGAGCTGCTCGATCTCGTCGAGCTCGAAGTCCGCGAGCTACTGACCAAGAACCACTTCCCCGGCGACGACATCCCGATCGTGCGCGGCTCCGCTCTCAAGGCCCTCGAGGCCCCCGACAAGGCCGACGATCCGGCCTACGTCTGCATCCAGGAGCTCATGGACGCGGTCGACTCCTACATCCCGACTCCGGAGCGGCCCATCGACAAGCCCTTCATCATGCCGGTCGAGGACGTCTTCGGCATCAAGGGCCGAGGCACCGTGGCCACCGGTCGCATCGAGCGCGGCATCGTCAAGGTCTCCGACGAAGTCGAGATCGTGGGCATCCGGCCCACCCGCAAGGTCGTGGTCACCGGCGTCGAGATGTTCAAGAAGCTGCTCGACGAAGGCCGTGCTGGCGACAACGTGGGTTGCCTTCTGCGCGGCATCGAGCGCGACGACATCGAGCGCGGCCAGGTCCTGGCCAAGGCCGGGAGCGTCAAGCCCCACACCAAGTTCATCGCCCGGGTCTACGTTCTGTCCCGTGAAGAGGGTGGCCGTCATACCCCCTTCTACAACGGCTACCGACCCCAGTTCTACCTGCGCACGACGGACGTCACCGGCGCCATCGGACTGCCCGAAGGTGCCGAGATGATCATGCCCGGCGACAACGTCGACATGACCGTCGAACTTATCACCCCGATCGCCCTCGAAGTCGGCCAGCGCTTCGCCATCCGCGAGGGTGGCCGCACCGTCGGCGCCGGGGCCATCACCTCGATCATCGAGTAAAGCGGAGTCTGTGATGGCAAGGCAGCGGATCAGAATCCGCCTCAAGGCTTACGACCACCGGCTGCTTGATCAGTCGGCGGCGCAGATCGTGGAGACGGCCCAGCGGACCGGCGCGGATGTCGTCGGCCCCGTTCCGCTGCCGACGCGCATCGAGAAGTTCACGGTCCTGCGTTCACCGTTCATCGACAAGGACAGCCGGGAGCAGTTCGAGATCCGCACTCACAAGCGGCTCGTCGACATCCTGGAGCCCTCGTCCAAGACGGTTGACGCCCTGATGCGACTCTCGCTCGCCGCGGGCGTCGACATCGAAATCAAGATGTGACCCGGATGTCGATAGGATTGATCGGCCGCAAGGTCGGCATGACCCAGTTCTTCCAGGCCGATGGGACGATGATCCCCGTCAGCGTCGTCGCCGTCGAGCCGAACACCGTCACTCGCCTCCGAACGCCGGAGCGGGATGGCTACACGGCCGTCCAGCTGGGCATCGAAGAGTCGGGCAAGCTCACCAAGCCCGAGATCGGACAGCTCAAGGACCTCCCCAAGCTGGCTGTCATCCGTGAGTTCCGGCTCGAGGGCAAGGAAGACACCGCCTACACGGTCGGCCAGAAGCTGGACGTCACGCTCTTTGCCGCCGGCGACGTCGTCGACGTCGTAGGCATCAGCAAGGGCAAGGGCTTCTCCGGCCACATCAAGCGCCACCACTTCAAGCGCGGACCCAAGACCCACGGTTCCGACCACCATCGTGCCCCAGGCTCTATCGGCCCCGGCACCACGCCGGGTCGTGTCTACAAGGGCATGCGCATGGCCGGACACATGGGCGATGCCCGTGCCACCGTCAAGCAGCTGCGAGTCGTCCGCGCGGACGCCGAGCGCAACATCCTGCTCGTCAAGGGTTCCGTCCCCGGTTCCCCGCACGCGCTGATCCTCGTGAAGAAGGCCTAGTCATGCCGAAGACGACCCTGTACTCGAGGACGGGCGAGGACATCGGGCAGGTGGAGCTCCCTGAGGAGCTCTTCGCGGCTCCGGTCAACGCGGCCGTGCTCCACCAGGTGGTGATCGCCCAACTCGCGGGCCGCCACCTCGGCACCCACGACACGAAGACGCGTGGCGAGGTTTCCGGCGGCGGCAAGAAGCCGTACCGCCAGAAGGGGACCGGCCGGGCCCGCCAGGGCTCGAGCCGATCGCCGCTGTTCGAAGGCGGCGGCGTGGTCTTCGGACCGCACCCGCGCTCCTACGTTCAGCGCCTGCCGCGCCAGATGAAGCGCCTCGCCCTGTGCGGCGCCCTGACGGCCAAGCTCGACGACGACGCCATCCGCGTCGTCGACGCGTTCGGCCTCGAAGGGCCGAAGACTCGCGACCTGGTCGGCGTCATCGACGCCCTGGGGCGGTCGGCCGGACGCGTCCTCATCGTGGCTCCGGCCACGGACGAGACGCTCGATCCTGTCCGCCCGGAACCTGCCGCGCGTCGAGGTCATCCGAGCCGACTCGCTGAACGTCGTCGCCCTGCTCAACGCGGACACCGTCCTGATCGAGCAGCCAGCCCTCAGCAGGATGGAAGAGGTGTACGCGTGAGCCTGACTGCCCACGAGATCATCCTCCGCCCCGTGATCAGCGAGAAGTCGATGGACGAGTCGCAGCGTGGCAAGTACACGTTCGCCGTCCACGAAGACGCCAGCAAGATCCAGATCGAAGCCGCCATCGAGGAGATCTTCAAGGTGAAGGTCGCGGCGGTGAACGTGCTGACGACCAAGTCAAAGGAGAAGCGCGGTGGGACGCGTCGGAGCCGAATCGGCGGCCGAACGACCCCCTGGCGCAAAGCGATCGTGACGCTGGCCCCCGGCCAGAAGATCGAGTTCTTCGAGGCAGTCTGAGATGCCGCTGCGCAGTTACAAGCCCACCTCGGCCGGCCTGCGGGGAATGACCCGATCCACGTTCGAGGAGATCACAACCAAGGAACCCTACAGGCCGCTCCTCGAGTCGCAGAAGCGCGGTTCCGGCCGGAACAACCAGGGCCGGATCACCGTCCGCCATCGCGGCGGCGGCGAGAAGCAGCACTACCGCATCATCGACTTCAAGCGCGACAAGTTCGGCGTTCCGGCGCGGCTGGCCACGATCGAGTACGACCCCAACCGGTCGGCCCGAATCGGCCTGCTCCACTACGCCGACGGCGAGAAGCGCTACATGCTCCTGCCCCACGGCCTCAAGGTCGGCGACGTGATCGTGGCCGGCGCCGAGGTCGAGGCCCGGGTCGGCAATGCGCTGCCGCTGGCCAACATCCCGCTCGGCACCACGATCCACAACATCGAGCTCGTGCCGGGCAAGGGCGGCCAGATCGTCCGGTCCGCCGGCGTCGCGGCCCAGCTGCTCGCCAAAGAGGGCGACTACGCGGCCGTCCGGCTGCCCTCGGGAGAGGTCCGCCGGGTCAGCCTGCGCTGCATGGCCACCGATCGGCCAGGTCAGCAACCTCGATCACGAGAACCAGAGCCTCGGCAAGGCGGGCAGGGCGCGGCACATGGGCCTTCGGCCCGAAGTCCGCGGCGTCGTCATGAACCCGCGGGACCATCCGCACGGCGGTGGCGAAGGCAAGTCGCCCACGGGCATGCCGCCCAAGACGCCTTGGGGCAAGCCGGCCATGGGCTACCGCACCCGGTTGGGCAAGAAGGCGTCGAGCAGACTCATCGTCCGCTCGCGGCACGGCAAGCAGTAAGGCAGAGGAGAGAGAGGCATGTCGCGTTCGGTCAAGAAGGGGCCGTTCGTCGAGTCGCGGCTCCTCGGCCGCGTCCAGACGATGAACAAGCGCAACGAGAAGAAGGTCGTCAAGACCTGGTCTCGCGCGTCGGTCATCTTCCCCGACTTCATCGGGCATACCGTCGCCGTCTACAACGGCAAGAAGCACATCCCGGTCTACGTGACCGAGAACATGGTCGGCCACCGTCTCGGCGAGTTCTCCCCGACCCGCAACTTCCGCGGGCACGGAAAGCACACCGAGCGCTCGTCCGCACTCAAGTAGGAGCAGAGGACGTGCGCGTTTCCGCAACAGCCAAGTACCTGAGGGGCTCCACCCGCAAGGCCCGGCTCGTGACCAATGCGATCAAGGGTCGGAAGCGGTCGAGGAGGCTGCAGCGCTCCTGCGTTTCATGCCGCAGGCGGCCGCTCGTGACGTGGCCCGCGTGCTCAAGAGCGCGACGGCCAACGCCGAGAACAACCACAACCTGTCCGCCGAGGATCTGGTCGTGGCCGACGCACAGGCCGAACATGGGCCCGGGCGTCCACAAGCGCTGGCAGCCGCGGGCGCAGGGTCGGGCGTTCCCGATCCACAAGCCGATGACGCACATCACCGTCGTCGTCGAAGACCAGGAGGCCTAGATGGGACACAAGGTTCACCCGTACGGCTTCCGGCTGGGTGTGTCGCGCACCTGGACGGCGAAGTGGTACGCCGACAAGGACTACACCGATCTTCTCAAGGAAGACATCTCGATCCGGCTGCTCGTCCTCAAGCGGCTGGCCAACGCCAGCGTCAGCGAGGTCGAGATCGAGCGTGGCATCAACCACGTCACGGTCACGATCCACACCGCCAAGCCGGGCATCGTCATCGGCAAGGGCGGCGCCAACGTCGAGCTGCTTCGACAGCAGGTCGGCGCCCTGACCAAGCGCAAGGTCAAGCTCGAGGTCAAGGAGATCCGCCAGCCGGAGCTGGACGCCTACCTGGTCGCCGCCAACATCAGCCAGCAGCTGGCCCGCCGCATCGCCTTCAAGAAGGCGATGAAGCAGTCCATCCAGCGGACGATGAAGGCCGGCGCGAAGGGCGTGAAGATCGCCGTCGCGGGTCGCCTCGGCGGCTCCGAGATGGCCCGTCGCGAGTGGGACAAGGAAGGTCGGATCCCGCTCGGAACGCTCCGCGCCGACATCAGCTACGCCCAGGTCCACGCCCTCACGACCTACGGTCGAATCGGCGTGAAGGTCTGGATCTACCGCGGCGAAGTCGCCGCCGAGAAGCCTCGTCGCGAGGCCATCCCGGTCACGACCTCAGTCCCGGCAGGGGGCGTAGCCATGTTGATGCCCAAGCGAGTCAAGCACCGCAAGGTCCAGCGCGGCCGAATGTCCGGTCCAGCCAAGGGTGGCACGACCGTCGCGTTCGGCGAGTTCGGACTTGCCACCCTCGAGCCGGCCTGGATCACCAGCCGCCAGATCGAGGCGGCCCGACGCGCCATGACCCGCTCGGTCAAGCGCGGCGGCAAGATCTGGATCCGGATCTTCCCGGACAAGCCGGCCACCAAGAAGCCGGCGGAGACCCGAATGGGTTCCGGCAAGGGCGCGCCAGACCACTGGGTGGCGGTCGTCAAGCCCGGCCGGATCCTGTTCGAGATGGCCGGCGTGGATCAGGTCGAGGCGATCGAGGCCATGCGCCTCGCCGAGCCACAAGCTTCCAGTCGCTACCCGAGTCATCGTCAAGGAAGGCCTGGCAGATGGACATCGATAAGGTTCGGGCGTTGTCCGATGGGGAGCTCGAAGATCAGCTGCGCGAGGCCAAGCAGGATCTCTGGCAGGCGCGCTTCGCGTTGACGACGCGCCAGCTCAAGGACTACAGCACGATCCCCCAGACCCGACGAACGATCGCGCGGATCCTCACCGTGCAGCGCGAGCGCCGCGACGAGCGCTCCCGTACGGCGGCCGAGCCCGCCGGCAAGGCGTAGGAGATCACGCGATGACAGGAGCAGCAGTGCAGGGAAAGCGGAAGACCAAGGTCGGCCGCGTCGTAAGCGACAAGATGGACAAGACGATCGTCGTGTCCGTCGAGCGCCTGACGCGGCATCCGCTCTACAAGCGGGTCATCCGGCTGACCACCAAGTTCAAGGCTCACGACGAGGCCAACGAGGCCCACGTCGGCGACACCGTCCTCATCGAAGAGTCGCGACCCCTGTCGGCCACGAAGCGCTGGCGGCTGGTGAGCATCGTCTCTCGAGCCGGCGAGGGCGCCGTCACGGCGCCGGTCGTCGAGGACGAGGAGACCGACGAGGCCATCCACGGCGCCGCCCACCCGGGCAAGCACGGGCATGGCGAGCCTGCGGCTGAGCAGGAACCGGCCCAATGATCCAGCAGTACACCCGACTCCGGGTCGCCGACAACACCGGCGCTCGGACGATCCAGTGCATCCGGAGTCATGGGCCGCTCGCGCAAGACCATCGCCGGCGTCGGTGACGTGATCATCGCCAGCGTCAAGCAGGCGATCCCGAACGCCCCCGTCAAGAAGGGCGACGTGGTCCGTGCCGTCATCGTTCGGACCGCCAAGGAATACGGCCGGCCGGACGGCAGCTACATCCGTTTCGACGAGAACGCCGCCGTCCTGATCAACAACCAGGGCAATCCGCGAGGCACCCGCATCTTCGGCCCCGTCGCCCGCGAACTGCGCGATCGCAACTACATGAAGATCGTCTCCCTCGCGCCGGAGGTGCTGTGATGGCCCAGCAACAGGGGACTGCTGTCGAACAAGGTCCCGGAGATCCGCAACGGCGACACCGTCGTCGTGCTGCACGGCAAGGACGCCGGCAAGCGCGGCAAGGTGGACCGAGTCATCCGCAATCCGGTCACCGAGCAGAAGGCCGGCGGGATCTGGCGCCGCGCGTCGAGCCGGCCGCTTTCCGTGGTGATCGCCGGCGTGAACATCGCCAAGCGCCACACCAAGCCCAAGCCAGACCATGAGCAACGAACACTCAGGCCGCAGGTGCCGCAGGGCGGCATCGTCGATAAGCCGATGCCGATCGACGTCAGCAACGTCATGCTCGTCTGCCCGCGCTGCGACGAGTGACCCGCGTCAAGCATGAGCGTCTCGGCAGCGGCCAGCGCGTTCGCGTCTGCGGCCATTGCGGCGAGCAGCTGGAGCCGGGGGCATGAGCGGTAGCCTCCATCAGCAGTACACCGACGAGGCCGTGCCGGCGCTGCAGAAGCAGTTCGACTACGGCAATCCGATGCAGGTGCCGCGGGTTTCCAAGATCGTCGTCAACATCGGTCTCGGCGAAGCCCTGACGAACCCGAAGGCCGTCGACGCCGCTGTCGGCGATCTCGCCGCGATCACCGGTCAGAAGCCGGTGACCACCAAGGCGAAGCGCTCGATCGCGCAGTTCCGACTGCGCACCGGCAACACCATCGGCGCCAGGGTCACCCTCCGCGGCGATCGCATGTGGGACTTCCTCGAGCGCCTCACGCGGCTCGCCCTGCCCCGCATCCGCGACTTCCACGGCGTGCCGGCGAAGTCGTTCGATGGACGCGGCAACTACTCACTGGGGCTTCGGGAGCAGCTCGCTTTCCCGGAGATCGACTACGACAAGGTGGACCGTCTCCGCGGGCTGGAGATCAGCATCGTGACGACGGCGAAGACCGACGAGGAATCGAAGCGCTTGCTCGAACTCCTCGGCATGCCCTTCGCCGTCTAGGCGCGGGGAGGAGAGACCATGGCCAAGAAGTCGATGATCGCCAAGGCGAAGCGACCGGCGCGGCATAAGGTTCAGGCCTATCACCGCTGCTTCGTTTGCGGTCGCCCGCGCGCGTTTATGCGGCGCTTTGGGCTGTGCCGCATCTGCTTCCGCGAGCGGGCGCTGCTCGGCGAGCTGCCCGGCGTCACAAAGTCGAGCTGGTAGGTAACGATGAACGTCTCCGATCCGATTGCGGACATGCTGACCCGCATCCGCAACGCTTCGCGGGCGCGGCACGCGGACGTCGTCGTCCCGGCCTCGCGGACCAAGCGAGAGATCGCCCGAATCCTTCTGGAGGAGGGTTTCATCGCCGAGGTTCACGAGGAGCACGAGGGCGCACGGCAGGTGCTGCGTGTCACGCTCAAATACGTTGATGGCAAGGCTCCGGTCGTTTCCGGGCTGAAGCGCATCAGCAAGCCAGGTCTGCGCGTTTATGCGCGCAAGACCGAGATCCCCCGTGTGCTCGGTGGACTCGGCCTCGTAATCGTCAGCACCAGCCAGGGAATCATGACCGGCGCTCAGGCCCACAAGGCCCAGCTCGGTGGTGAAGTCCTGGCGTACGTCTGGTAGGCCGGCGATGTCACGAATTGGCCGTCTGCCCATCCAGGTTCCGCCGAGCGTCGACGTGTCGATCGTCGGCCGGGACATCACCGTCAAGGGCCCCAAGGGATCGCTTCATCGCTCGCTCCATCCGGACATGCGCGTCTCGATGGAGGGGTCGACGCTCACAGTGGAGCGGCCCACCGAAGCCAAGCACCACAAGCAATTGCACGGCCTGACCCGGACGCTGGTCAACAACATGGTGATCGGCGTTACCGACGGCTACCGCAAGCCGCTGGAGATAACCGGCGTCGGCTACCGCGCCGCTAAGGTCGGCGACAAGCTGCAGCTGAACCTCGGCTACAGCCACCCGGTGGAAATCGTCCCACCGGACGGCATCAGCTTCGAAATCGAGAACCCGACCCACCTCGCGGTCTCGGGCATCGACAAGGAGCTGGTCGGCCAGGTTGCCGCGCAGGTTCGTGCGACCCGAAAGCCCGAGCCCTACAAGGGCAAAGGTGTCCATTACCTGGGCGAGCAGATCCGCCGCAAGGCCGGCAAGGCCGGCAAGATCGGCGGCAAGAAGTGAGCCAGGACGTATTTGGCTCGCCGCTCAGGCGAGCCGAGCGCAAAGCGCCGGTGCGCACCGGAGCGAGCAGGCTTCAAACGCCTGTGAGCGAGGAGCACAACCGGCAACGAGTCGGCGCCGCCGACTTTAGCGGTCGGCCGCATCAGCGACGAGCGAAGGGGTCAGGACGATGACGCAGGTCGCCAGCCGCGGGGCCGCGCGCCAGAAGCGGCACAACCGGATCCGGCTTCGGCTCTCGGGCTCGCCCGAGCGTCCCCGCCTGGCCGTGTTCCGCAGCATCAACTACATCTATGCCCAGGTTATCGACGACTCGTCCGGAAAGACGCTCGTCGCCGCCTCGAGCCTCGAAAAGGAGCTCAAGGCCGCGAAGCAGAAGAAGACGGATGAGGCGAAGTCAGTCGGCCGCTTGATCGCCGAGCGCGCCAAGAGCGCTGGCATCGAGCGCGTCGTCTTCGATCGGGCCGGGTTCCGGTATCACGGACGGATCAAGTCGCTGGCGGATGCCGCCCGCGAAGCCGGCCTCGAGTTCTGACGCGAAGGAGCTGTTCACTTGGCCAGGATCGATCCGAACAAGCTGACGCTCGAAGAGCGCGTCGTCCAGATCAATAGAGTCGCGAAGGTCGTCAAGGGCGGCCGACGCTTCAGCTTCAGCGCGATCGTCGTCGTCGGCGATGGCAACGGACACGTCGGCGTCGGTCTGGGTAAGGCCGGCGAAGTGCCCGAGTCCATCCGCAAGGGCGTCGAGGACGCGAAGAAGAACATCATCCGAATCCCCATGGTCGGGACCACGATCCCCCACGAAGTCCGCAAGGATTTCGGGGCCTCGCGGATCATGCTCAAGCCGGCCTCACAAGGAACCGGAGTCATCGCCGGCGGCGCAGTCCGTGCCGTCGTAGAGGCCGCGGGCATCCGCGACATCCTGGCGAAGGTCTTCGGCTCGAGCAATCCGGTCAACGTCACTCGGGCCACCCTCGAGGCCCTCCGCAGTCTTCGCTCGGCCGAAGAGATCAGCGCCATGCGCGGCGTTCGCGTCCGATCGTTCGTGCCCGGCCAGCCCGCGGCTGTGGAGGTTGGCAATGGCCGGTAAGCTGCGCGTAACCCAGACCAAGAGCACAATCAGCCACATCGCCCGCAATCGCGGCACGATCCGGGCGCTTGGGCTGAATCGCATCGGCGACACCGTGGAGGTGCCCGATAACGACGCCACGAGAGGAATGGTCCGAGCGGTCCGTTTCCTCGTGACGGTCGAGGAGCTTCCCGAGGAGAAGCAGCAATGAAGTTGCATGATCTTCGCCCGGCGCCGGGCAGCCACAGGCCGCGCACCCGCGTCGGCCGCGGCATCGCCGGCGGCAAGGGCAAGACGGCCGGACGCGGCACGAAAGGCCAGAAGGCGCGGGCCGGCGGCTCGATCCAGCCGTGGTTCGAGGGCGGCCAAACCCCGATCCACGTCCGGATCCCCAAGCTGCGCGGCTTCAAGAACCGTTTCCGGATCGAATACGAGATCGTGAACGTCGGCCGCCTCTCGGCTCTGGCCGAGACCGGCATCCTCGACGCGCCCGAAATCGACGGTGCGGCCGCGACACCCAAGTCGGCCAAACCGGCCCCGGTCACGATCACGCCGGACATCCTCGCGGCGGTCGGGCTGGTCCGCACGCTCGACAAGCCGCTCAAGGTCCTCGGCCACGGCGACGTGACCCGGCCGCTGTTCATCGTGGCCGACGCGTTCAGCAAGAGCGCCACGGCCAAGATCGAAGCGGCCGGTGGCACGGCCCAGGTGCTCGAGTTCCCGACGGCCGGCGGCGACGAGAGTGATGACGCGGCCGCGCCGGTCGCCGAAGCTGCCACTGCCGACCAGGAGGCCAAGCCGGCCGCCAGGCCAGCTCGGGCGACTGCGTCGAAGGCCCCGAAGCCTGCCGCGACTGCGGAGACCCTCCCCCCGACGAGTTCGGCTGACGAAGCCGGCTCGGAAGCATAGAAGGCCTTAGCAATGCTCGAGTCGATGCTGAACGCGTTCCGCGCGCCGGACATCCGGAAGCGGCTGTTGTTCGTGCTGGTCGTGCTGGTGATCTACCGTGCGCTTGCGCACGTCCTGGTCCCCGGCATCAACCCGGCGCTGCTCAACTCCAATTCCGGTGACAGCGGCTTCTTTGGCTTGTTGTCGCTCTTCTCGGGCGGCGACATCCGGCGGATGTCGATCGTGGGGCTCGGGCTGAACCCGTACATCAACGCGACGATCATCATGCAGATCCTGCAGTCGACGATTCCGTCCCTGCAGGCTCTGAGCCGTGAAGGCGAGTACGGGCGCAATCAGATCACCAAGTACTCGCGCTATCTCTCGGTCCCGCTGGCGGCGCTCCAGGCCTACGGCATCCTGGCCTACGTCCAGGCAACGAGCTCCGTTCAGGCCTACAACGTGCCGTTCAGCTTCGAGAAGTACGAGAGCCTGACCATGATCCTGGCTCTCACCACCGGCTCGGTCGTCCTGATGTGGCTCGGCGAGTTGATCACCGAGAAGGGCATCGGCAACGGCATCAGCTTCATCATCTTCGCCGGTATCGTGTCGCGGGTGCCCGCTACCGTCGGCCAATTCCTGACCAGCCCAGACTGGCTGGAACTGTTCCTGTTCGGCATCGTGGGCCTGTTGATCATCTTCGTGATCATCTTCGTCCAGGAAGGTCAGCGCCGTATCCCCATCCAATATGCAAACAGGGTCAGGGGACACCGGATATACCAGGGCGGTTCCACGTTCCTGCCACTCCGGGTCAATATGGCCGGCGTCATCCCGATCATCTTCGCCATCAGCATCCTGCTGTTCCCATACCAGATCGCCTCGTACTTCACGACGTCGTCGGTCGGTTGGGTCAAGGATGTGGCGACGGGCGTGGTCTCCTGGCTGAGCACCACAGGGCCGCTCTACTTGAGCCTGTACTTCCTGTTGACGTTCGCGTTCGCCTTCTTCTACACGTTCATCGTGTTCAAGCCGGATGAGACGGCCAACAACCTCCGGAAAGCCGGCGGCTTCATACCGGGGATCAGACCCGGCGCGCCCACGGAGGAATACCTGCGTCGCGTGGCGCTCCGGATCACGGTCGCGGGTGCGATATTCGTCGCCTGCGTGGCCGTACTGCCGATGCTCATCGCGGCCTTACCCGTCTTCAAGAACCTGTCCAACGCGGGCGTGGGAGTGGGCCTCGGTGGCACCAGCGTCCTGATCGTAGTAAGCGTCGTCGTCGAGACGATGAAGCAGCTTGAAGCCCAGCTGATGATGCGCAGCTACGAAGGCTTCATCAGGTGAGCGACGCCATCGGCCGAGTCGTGGTCCTGCTCGGGGCCCCGGGTGCCGGCAAGGGCACCCAGGCTCAGATTCTGTCGGAGCGGCTGGGCCTCGCCCACGTCGCCACCGGGGATCTGTTCCGAGCCGCCGTCCGCGATGAGACCCCACTGGGCGTCATCGCCAAGGGCTACATGGATCGCGGCGAGCTGGTCCCGGACAAGGTCACGATCGAGATGCTTCTCGAACGTCTGGCCAAGCCCGACGCGGCTGCCGGGATCTTGCTCGACGGTTTCCCGCGCAACACCGCCCAGGCCGAGGTCCTCGATGGAGCGCTCGGCGACAAGGGCGGTCGCGTCGACGTAGCCCCCTACATCGAGGTTCCGGAGGCGGATCTCGTGGCTCGCCTCGGCGGCCGCTGGATCTGCCGCGCCCAGGGTCATCCCTATCACGAGCAGACTAAGCCACCGCTGAAGCCCGGAGTCTGCGACGTCGATGGGTCCGAGCTCTACCAGCGCACCGACGACCAGCCGGCGACGGTCCAGGCCCGGCTGCGCCAGCAGCTCGGCGCGCTGGACGAAGTCGTCGACTACTACCGCGGCCACGGTGTCCTGAAGGTCGTGGATGGCCGCCAGGCCATCGACGGCGTGACCGAAGCCCTACTTACCGCCATCGCTCCGGCGACCGGCAGCAAGGGGTCGGGGGCCGCATCGTGATCATTCCCCACAGAACGCCGCGCGAGATCGGTCTGATGCGCCAGGCGGGGCGCATCGTGGCCGAGGTACTCGCCCTGATGGAGGAGGAGCTAAGGCCCGGCGTCACCACGGCTGCGCTCGACTCGATCGCGGAGGACTACATCCGCAAGGCGGGTGCACGTCCGTCGTTCAAGGGTTACCAGGGCTTCCCCGCAAGTATCTGCGTCTCCATAGATGACCAGGTCGTCCACGGCATCCCGGGCGGCCGCGTGATCGAGGAGGGCCAGGTCGTCTCCGTCGACGCCGGCGCCATATGGCAGGGCTATCACGGCGACGGCGCAAGAACCTTCTACGTCGGCAAGGCGCCGGCGGATGTTGCCCGTCTCATCGACACGACGCGTCTGGCGCTCGCGGCTGGCATTGCCGCGGCGGTACCCGGAGCGCACATTGAGGATATTTCGGGTGCCGTGGAGGACGTCGCGATAGATGGCCGTTGCGACATCGTTCGGCCGTTCGTAGGCCACGGCATCGGCACCAAGATGCACGAAGATCTGCAGGTGCCCAACTACAGAACGGGGCGCTCGAGCGTCGAGCTGGAACCGGGCGTGTGCATCGCGATCGAGCCGATGCTTGCGCTCGGGAGCGCGGACGTGGAAACGCTTGCCGACGGCTGGACCGTCGTCACCACAGACCATTCCCTGGCGGCCCACTTCGAGCACACGATCGCGGTGACGGAGGACGGGCCAATCATTTTGACTACGGCATGAGCGACGTGGATGCCGGCCGTCCGGCCGCCGGCCTGACGGGGCGGACACTCCACGCCGAAGGCGGAGACGGCAGGTTGCCGGGCCGCCTGTTCTTTGGTAACCTGTTCGTTCGTGTGTCGGCCGCGCAGGCCGGCATTCGTGCGAGAAAGGGAAGACACACAGAACGTGGCTAAGAAGGATGCGATCGAGGTAGAAGGCACTGTGTTGGAGCCATTGCCCAACACGATGTTCGCCGTCGAACTCGAGAACGGTCACCGCGTTCTGGCGCACATCTCGGGCAAGTTGCGAATGAACTTCATCCGCATCCTGCCTGGGGACCGGGTCAGAGTGGAGCTTTCGCCTTACGACCTGACTCGCGGTCGAATTACGTACCGGCTCAAGTAACGCCGCAGGATATCGAGGATCCCTTGAAAGTCAGAGCATCCGTCAAGGCCCGTTGCGACAACTGCAAAGTAATCCGCCGGCACGGGACCGTGATGGTCATCTGCGCCAATCCCAAGCACAAGCAGCGGCAGGGGTAGGGCATCGCATGGCACGAATCGCAGGCATCGACATCCCGCGCGAGAAGCGGGTCGAGATTGCCCTCACCTATATCTACGGGATTGGTCTTCCCACGAGTCAGAAGATCCTGGCGCAGGCGAACGTCAATCCGGACACACGCGTCCGCGATCTGACGGAGGAGCAGGTCAACCGGCTGCGCGAGATCATCGACCGGCGTCATAAGGTTGAAGGCGACCTTCGCCGCGAGGTTGCGCTGAACATCAAGCGGCTTATCGAAATCGGCTCCTATCGCGGAACGCGGCATCGCCGCAATCTGCCGGCCCGGGGCCAGCGAACCAAGACCAATGCACGGCAGCGCCGCGGACCCAAGAAGACGGTCGGCGTCCGGCGCAAGGCGACAAAGTAAAGAGGAGCCGGACGCAGGAATGGCCGAACGAAAGCGGGCTACTAAGCAGCGCCGCCGGGAGAAGAAGAACGTACCTCAGGGGCACGTTCACATCCTGGCGAGCTTCAACAACACGATCATCACGATCACCGACCCCAACGGCAACGTGATCAGCTGGGGCTCTGCCGGCATCGCCGGTTTCAAGGGCTCCCGGAAGAGCACGCCGTATGCCGCGGCGCAATCTGCCGACCAGGCGGCCAAGAAAGCCATGGAACACGGCATGCGCCAGGTCGAGGTCTACGTCAAGGGACCTGGAGCCGGCCGTGAGCAGGCGATCCGCTCTCTGCAGGCCGCCGGCCTCGAGGTGAGCGCGATCACCGACGTGACCCCCGTCCCCCACAACGGTTGCCGCCCGCCCAAACGGCGCCGGGTCTAGGAGGACACTGACCGATGGCCCGTTACACAGATCCTGTTTGCCGGCTGTGCCGCCGGGAGGGCGCCAAGCTCTTCCTCAAGGGCACACGCTGCTACTCCAAGAAGTGCTCTTTCGAGCGACGCCAGGCGCCCCCTGGCCAGCACGGCGTCCGCCGCCGCAAGGTCGGCGACTACGGGCTGCAGCTGCGCGAGAAGCAGAAGATCCGTCGCGTCTATTCGGTGCTGGAGCGCCAGTTCCAGGGTTACTTCGAACAGGCGAGTTCCACGCCCGGAGTCACGGGCGAGAACCTCCTGCGAATGCTGGAGCTTCGCTTCGACAACGTCGTGTACCGGATGGGCTTCGCGGTTTCGCGGGCAGAAGCGCGCCAGATGGTCGGTCACGCCCACTTCGCCGTGAACGGCCGCGTCACCAATATTCCGTCGCTGCAGCTTCGGCCCGGCGACAGGATCGAGGTTCGCGAGACACACCGCACCCGAGAACCCTTCAAGGAGGCCGTAGAGGTCATCAAGTCGCGCCAGGTGCCCGAATGGCTCAGCGTGGACGGAGCGAAGCTCGCGGGCGCCGTCCTTACCGCCCCGCGCCGCGACCAGATGCCGCTCGACCTCAATGAGCAGCTCGTGGTCGAGTACTACTCGAGGTAACGCCCCCAGATGATCGAACTCGAGAGCCCGCAGATCGCGCCGGTCGAAGAGCTGGGCTCGTACGCCAAGTACGAGGCCAGCCCGCTTCCGGCCGGTTACGGCGTCACACTGGGCAACGCGCTGAGACGGGTCCTGCTGTCCTCCCTCGAGGGCGCGGCCGTGACGGCGATCCAGATACGTGACGTCTACCACGAATTCACGAGCATCCCCGGCGTGAAAGAGGACGTGACTCAGATCGTCCTCAACGTCAAGAAGCTGCGTCTGAAGAGCTTCGCGACGCACCCGGTCCAGCTCAAGCTCATCAAGAGCGGCGCCGGCCTGGTGACGGCTGCCGACATCCAGGAATCCGCCGACGTCGAAGTCATCAACTCCGAGTTGCCGATCATGACCCTGGACTCGGACGACGTAACCATCGAGATGGATCTCACGGTCGAGAAGGGTGTCGGCTACCTGGCCGCCGAGCGAGCCGAGTCGAACCCGATCGGTGTCATCCCGGTGGACGCGATCTTTACGCCCGTTCGCAAGGTCAACTACTCGATCGAGAACACTCGAGTCGGGCAGATGACCAACTACGACAAGCTCACGATCGAACTCGAGACCGACGGCACGATTTCGCCGGAAGAGGCCCTGGGCCGAGCCGCTGACATCCTGGTCCGGCAGTTCTCCCTGTTCGCCAACATTGGCCTGGTCGCCGCCGGTACGGATCGTGTCGCCACGAACGTGCCGCAGCTGCCCCCGAACATGCTCGACATGCCGATCGAGGAGTTGGACCTGCCGATGCGGGCCTACAACTCGCTCAAGCGCAACAACATCGTCAAGGTCGGTCAGCTGCTCCAGCTTTCCGACGACGACCTGCTGCGAATGCGCAACTTCGGCAAGAAGTCGCTCGACGAGATGAAAGAGCGACTGCGCATGCGCGGGTTCATCCTTCCCGAGAGCGAGGAGTCGCCTCTTGGCGACGATCTCGAAGATGTCGAAGACGAAGAGCAGTTCGACGATCTGCCCCCTGAGGAGGCCTGAGCCATGGCCCACCGAATCGACGGCCGGAAGCTGAGCCGCAAGCAGGGTCCGCGCCTCGCCCTCTACAAGAATCTGTGCGTGTCGGTCCTGCGCTACGAGCGGATCCAGACCACCGAGGCCAAGGCCAAGGAGATCAGGGGTCGGGTCGAGCGCATGATCACTCTGGCCAAGCGGGGCGATCTCGCCGCGCGCCGGATGGTCGTGGCCGAGTTTCCGAACGAGCCCCTCGTCGTGACCAAGCTCTTCGACGAAATCGCTCCGAAGTACGCCGATAGGACTTCCGGCTTCACCCGGATCGTCAGCCTCGGCCAGCGATACGGCGACGCGGCCCATATCGTCCAGATCGAGCTCGTGTGATGACCGCTCAGCCGACCCACGGCGGAGCGGCCATATAGGCGAGAAAGGTGTCCGAAAGGGCACGCCCGTGCGCTTCGCCGCCCGGGTTGAATATGACGGCACGGACTTCGCCGGGTTCCAGGTTCAACCTGGGGCGCGGACGGTCCAGGGAGAACTCGAAGCCGCCCTGGCCAAGATCTCCGGCGGAAGCCGGGTCGCGGTCGTGGCGGCAGGTCGAACCGACGCCGGGGTCCATGCTACCGGGCAGGTGATCGCATTCACCGACCCGAAGGGCAGGCCGGCGAAGGAACTGGCCAGGGCGGTGAACGCCTTGTTGCCGGAGGACGTGGCAATCCGAGAGGTGCGGCGCGTCTCGACCGGGTTCCACCCGCGCTATGCGGCGCGATATCGGGAATATCGCTACACCGTCTGGAACGGGCCGCGAAGCCCGCTCCGCGAGCGTTTCGCGCTCGGGGTGCGGGACCCGCTCGATACCGCTTCGATGGAGCGGGCCGGGTCGGTCCTCATGGGCCGGCACGACTTCAGTGCCTTCGGGGCATCGCACCGGCAGCCGGTGCGGACCGTTCATTCGGTCCGGGTCCGGCGAGCAGGATCGCTCGTGACGATCGACGTCGCGGCCGACGCGTTCCTGCGCCAGATGGTGCGAAGGATCGTGGCCGCCCTCCTGGAGGTCGGTCACGGAACAACAAACGAAGAGGCTGTCGCGGAGGCGCTCGCGTCGAAGCGACCGGCATTCAATGGGGCCACGGCCCCGGCGAAGGGCTTGTGCCTCAGACGAGTCGTCCTCGGACCGATGAGAGTCAGGGCGACGCAGGCAACACGACCGCCAGATCGAACGGAGAACGATGACCGCGAAGACATATACGGTCCGTGAAAGCGAGATCGAGCGACGCTGGTACGTCGTGGACGCGACGGACGAGACGCTCGGCCGTCTGGCGTCGCGAATTGCCCGTGTCCTCGAAGGCAAGAACAAGCCGGCCTACAGCCCGACAATGGATTCCGGTGACCACGTTGTCGTGGTCAACGCGGGCAAGATCCACGTAACTTCGGACAAGCGTGAGAGCAAGATCTACTTCCGTCATAGCGGCTATCCGCATGGCTTGAAGGAAGAGACCCTGGGCCACCTGCTGGAGCGCCGACCTGAAGAAGTGATCCGCCGGGCGGTCAAGGGCATGCTCCCGCATAACCGCCTCGGAGCTCAGCAGATAACCAAGCTCAAGGTCTATGCCGGCCCGGAGCACCCGCACCAGGCGCAGCGGCCCGAGCCGCTCGCCTGACGAGGAGCGTGATGACCACCCCTGCCTTCTACTACGGGACCGGTCGCCGCAAGACCGCGGTGGCTCGAGTCCGGCTGATCCCGGGATCTGGTGAGATCGTGGTCAACGATCGCACCCTTGAAGCTCACTTCGGCAACGCCATCGACGAGTCGGACGTTCGCCTGCCCTTCCGGGTGACCGGAACGGAAGGCGCGTACAACGCCCAGATCAAAGTCGAGGGCGGCGGCGTGACCGGCCAGGCCGGCGCGATCCGCCACGGGATCGCCCGTGCGCTTCTGCAGATGGACCCGGAAGGCCACCGGCTCCCGCTTCGCCAGGCCGGCCTATTGAGCCGGGACCCGCGCATGAAGGAGCGCAAGAAGTACGGCCTCAAGCGAGCCCGCAAGGCGCCGCAGTACACGAAGCGCTAGCCCACCCACGAGCCGTCTCGCCGTTCTGGCACCTGGTCCGCTGGCTCACGGGCGTTCGCTCGCATCGATGCACGATGCCGCCTGAAGCAGAACGGCCGCGCGGCGCCTCACCAGGACCAACACTGACTGTCCGCCGGTGTCGAAAGAACGCCGGCGGTCGTCGTTTCGGCATTCGGCGGGCGAGCCAGGCGGGAGACTTCACCGACACCTTCTGCGGCCGGTGACAGCAGTCGAATTGGGCACATGGCGTAGGACAAACCGTCGGTCCCGGCCGCCTCAGGTACCCGAGACGCGCGCCAGCTCAGAAGTCATGATGTGCACATGACTGACGATCTGTACGAGCGATATAAGGAGGCCCTCCGGGTCGGCCATGTCGCCGTGTTGCGCGGCGAACTGGCCGAGGCTCTCCAGGCCTATCGCTCGGCCGCGTCGATCGCGCCGTCACGAGCTCTTCCTCATACCAGCCTCGGCGGCGTTCTCTTGCGGTTGGGCCACCTCGAAGAGGCGCTGGTGGAATATGCGGCCGCCGTGGCCAGGGCTCCGCACGATGAGGGAGCACTGCTCGGACAGGCCGAGGCCCTCACGGTCGCCGGGCAGCGCAACGACGCCGCCGCGACGCTCGATCACGTGGCGGAGATCCAGGAGGCTTCCGGCCGCCTGCCCGAAGCCGCCGACACGTTGCGTCGCGCGCTGGAACTCGAAGATGCCCCGGAGCGCGCTCGCCATCAGCGTGGCCTGCTGCGCGAGATACGGCTGTCGGATGGCGATCAGGCCGCGGAGCAGATGCTGGCACGGGCGCTTCGCCTGCGGGATGCACCGTCTACGTTCCCGAACGACTTGGCTCGTGCGATTTCCTGCCGCACCTCGAGTGGCCGATCGGGACGTCGCGGACGTCAAGGCAACTCAGGAGCGTCTGGCGCCATCGATCGGTCCCATCGGCAGGTTCGCCGACGTGCGCGAGGACGAGTCGATCGACTTGCTGGAGGACGAAGTCCCCGACTCTCCCGTCGACTACTCGGCTTCGCGCCCCGGACCGCTGGGCGTCGAAATGTCGAGTCGTGGGCGGGGCGGTGGCGAAGAGGCCGGCTGGCCCAAGGTCGACTCGCTCGCCGGGGCCGACGAACTCAGCCGACATCAGTCGGAGCTTGAGCCGGCAGCCGGCCCAGATCAGGCCATCGCCGCATCGGCCGCCGCCGAAAGCGCCCTCTGGTCCGACTTCGTGGCCGCTGGCTCGGTTCGGGATACCGGAGACGCCGTCGAGCTCCCCGCAACAGCGGCCGCGTCCAAGGAGGACGCTGCCGGCGAAATGGTCGCCGAGCCAGCTGCGGCCCGAGCATCCGAATCGGAGGTGCCCGAGACCGAACCGGCCGAACCCGGCGAGCCCGTTCTGGCAGGCATCGGCGTGATGGACCAGGCCTTCGACACAGGAGCGCTTCTCGGCGCGGTGGCAGAGAGTCAGCATCAGCCGACCGGCGACGAACTGCAGGCGGCCGCCGAAGCCGCCGATATGGCCGGGGACAGCACCACGCTGCGGTCGCTACTGCTCTGGACGGCTCGCGCCTATGCCCGCGAGGGACGCTTCGAGGCCGGGCTGGACGCCACGCACCGGCTGCTCCAGCGCTCGCCCGGCGACGTCGATGCCCACCTCGTCCTGGTCGAGCTGTACGTGGCGCGCGACTGGAACAACCTGGCGGCCGAGAAGCTCGTGCTCCTGGGCCGTCTCGCCGACCTGAACAACGACGCCGAGACCAAGCAGCGTCTGTGCGCGGTGGCAAACCGCACATTCCCCGGAGATCAGCGTCTGGCTGCTCTCTACGGCTGAGTCGGCCGGCCGGTGTGGCGCCGCGGCGAAGGTGACCCGAGACCTGGGAATTGCGTCTGGCGGTCTGCTGAGCGACACCTCGGAGATCGGACCCCAGGTGCTTCCCACGGCCGTCTTATGTGGCTCCGGAAATATCCCGGCAATGGCGACGGCGTCGGAAGCTGAAGCCTATCGGTATACACTTGTGGTTCGATGTCACTGATACAGTCGGCCTTTGAGAAGATCAGCCCCAATGCTGTGGCCGATGTCGCGATCACTGCGCTCCTGATCTACTGGCTGTTCAGTCTGATTCAGAGGCACGCGCGCGGTCCGGCTCGTCATCGGCGTATTCCTGCTGCTCGTCGTCTACGGAGCGGCGGTCACGTTCGATCTAAAGCTGCTGACGCTGATCCTCCAGACCGGCGCCTACGTCGGACTGTTCGCGCTGGTCGTGGTCTTCCAGCCGGAGCTCCGTCGCGCACTCGACAGGATCGGCCGGCTCGGTTCACTCGGCTGGCTCATCTCGCCGGCCGAGCAGTCGACCGCTGTCCATGTCGCGACCCAGGTCGCCAGCGCGGCAGAGCGGTTGTCTCGCGAGGGCCACGGGGCGCTGATCGTCATGGAAAGAGAAACCGGTCTGCAGGAGATCGCCGAGAACGGCGTGATGCTCCACGCGGACCTGTCGGCCGAACTTCTGGTCACGCTCTTCTCGCCCAAGACGCCACTTCACGACGGAGCCGTGGTCATCCGGGGCGATCGGATACTCGCCGCCGGCGCGATCCTGCCGTCGACGGAAACGACCATTCCACTCGAGAGGCTTGGGACGCGCCACAAGGCCGCGCTTGGTATAACCGAGCAGACTGACGCCCTCGTCGTGGTGGTGTCCGAGGAGAGCGGCCAGATAAGCCTTGTCGAGCGTGCTCGGATCCGCCGAAATCTCGACGAGTCCAAGCTCGTGCTGGACCTGACGGCTTCGTTGCGGCCACAGGCGGCCGGAACCTTCCTGCAGGACAGAACGCCGCCGCACAGGGTCGGACCATCGGTTCGCGAACTCGCCCGCAGGACCCGCTTCGCGAGGCTGAACCGGCCGGCCGGGACGTTCCACAGGCACCCGGCCAGAGTCACGGTCGGACCCCATGACGAGACTGAAGGGCGGGAGAAGGCCTCATGAGAGTCCTCCGCTTCATCGTCAGGAACTGGCCGCTCAAGATCGGGGCGATCGTTCTGGCATGCACTCTCTACGGCGCCATGATCGTGCTTCAGACCACTCAGCAGTGGCCTGGCGCCATCGCCATCGACGTACTCAACCAGCCGACAACGGCATATCTGCTCGAACCGAACCCGATGCCACAGGTCATCAACATCCGATATCTGGCCGCACCCGACGTGCCCATCTCTCAGTCGAGCTTCCGCGCGACCGTCGATCTGAGCAGTGCCAAGGTCAGCGAGACGGAGCAGTCGCTGGTGAGAGTCCGCCTGGAAGCCGTGGTCCCCGGGATCCAGATCATCGACTACAAGCCGCAGCAGATCTACGTGACGTTGGACCCGATCGTCCACAGGCAGGTCAACGTCCAGGTCAACGACGCACCGGTTCCGTCGGGTATCCAGCCCGGGACACCTGTCCTGAGCGCGTCGTCCGTCGACGTTTCGGGGCCCGCTTCCTACGTCCGCAAGGTCGCCTACGCCGAGGCCAAGGTACGGATCGACGCGTCAGGTCTCGACGTCAACGAGGAAGCGGATCTGGTCGCGCGTGACGACACGGGCGCAGTCGTCAACAGCGTGACCTTCAACCCACGGACGATTCGCGTACAAATACAGGTCGGCAGCCAGACCAGGTCCGAGACCGTGCCCGTCAACGCGGTCGTGACCGGCAATCCGGCGGCCGGGTACTACATAACCTCGATCGACGTGACGCCGCCCGCGATCTCCGTGTTGGGCCAGGCCGATGCACTGGCCCTGTTGAAGGGTCAGGCCAACACCAAACCGGTCTCGATTTCCGGCGCCACGAGCGACGTCTCGCAGACCGTGAGCCTGGACCTGCCCAGCGGAGTGACTTCGGACGGAACCGCATCGATTTCGGTCGTGGTCCATCTCCAGCCGCAATCGTCGACCCGGAGCGTGACCGTGGGCGTAGTGCCCTCGGGGGCTCGACCCGATCGGATCTATAGTCTGTCCGTGCCGTCGGTGACCGTTACTCTGGGCGGAGCCACCGCGGCGCTGAACGCCCTCGATACGTCGTCTCTGCTGGCGACGGCATCGGTTGGCAGCCTGGACGTGGGCAGCTCTACGGTCGTCCTGACCGTCACCGTCCCGGCGGGCATCCGGGTCGTGGCCATCAGCCCTTCGCAAATCAACGTCACAGTTGCGATCGTCCCGTCGCCGCCACCGTCAGCGCCGGCCCCGGCCCCGTCACCAACCTAGCAGGAGCCTCTATTGCCCCGTCTCTTCGGCACGGATGGAATCCGTGGCGTCGCCAACGTCGATCTGAAGCCAACTCTCGCCTACGCCCTTGGCCGGGCCACGGCGCATCGTCTCGCGGGCGCCGGCAGGCCGCATCGTGGTCGGCCAGGACACTCGCCGGTCGGGCGACATGTTCGCTGCCGCGATCGTTGCCGGCGCTACGAGCATGGGCGTCGACGTCCATCTGGTCGGAGTGGTGCCCACTCCCGCGCTGGCGTACATCGCCGGCGCCGGCCCGTTCGCCGCCGGGATCATGGTCTCGGCCTCGCACAACCCGGCCGACGACAACGGCCTCAAGGTTCTCGAACGAGCACGGCCTGAAGCTCGACGAGGACATCGAGGACGAGCTCGAGCAGCTCATCTGGCGGCCGAGGAGCTCCCGAGCGCTCCGGCCGAAGCCCTGGGACTGGCGATCCAGGACCGCGAACTGTTCGATCTGTATGTGAGCCACCGGCTCGGACTGGCGCGATCCGTCGCGACGCGGCTCCACCTTGTGATCGACTGCGCCAACGGCTCGGGCGGCATGGCGGCCGGACGATTCTCGAGCGCCACGGGGGCCGCGGTCGACGTCATGTTCAACGACCCGGACGGCAAGAACATCAACGCGGACTGCGGGGCGACCGCCCCGGGCGCACTCGCAAGGGAGGTCGTGGCCCGCGGGAGCGGACGTCGGTTTCGCCCTCGACGGTGACGCGGACCGGCTCATCGCCGTAGACGCGTACGGGCTGCGTGGTGGACGGCGATGCGGTTCTCGGCGTCCTGGCGCTGGATCGCCTTGCGCGCGTGACGCGCCTCCCGAATGGCGCGCTCGTAGTCTCGATCCTGTCCAACGGCGGCCTTCAGAAGGTCGTCGAGGCGGCCGGTGGCCAGGTCATTCGGACCCCCGTCGGCGACAAGTACATCCTCGAAGGCATGATCGTGAACGGGGCCGGACTCGGCGGCGAGAAGAGCGGCCACGTCATCATCCTGGAGCGGGCCAGCAGCGGCGACGGCATCGTCACGGCTCTGGAGATCCTGAGTGTGATGACCCGGACGGGGCGCAGTCTGGCGGATCTGGCGTCCCAGGTGCCGATGCTGCCACAGCAGCAGCGAGCGATCCCGGCTCGACACAAGGACCAGTGGGAAGGCGATCCGGCCATCCGCAAAGCCATCGCGACGGCCGAAGCGCGACTTGGTCCGGGCGGTCGGGTGGTGGTCAGGCCGTCCGGAACGGAGCCCGCGATCCGGGTGATGGTGGAGGGTCCCGAAGCAGTCCTCGTCGCCGAACTGGCCGACCAGCTGGCTGCCCTTGCCGGAGAGCGGCTAAACTAGCCACCTTCGCAAGGTGGTCTACGAGACCGGGAGCGGAACCCTATGTGCGGAATCGTCGGTTACACCGGGCCTCGTGACGCCGGGCCCGTCCTGCTGGATGGACTGCGTCGCCTGGAATACCGTGGCTACGACTCGGCCGGCATCGCCCTGGTCACCGAGAGCGGCGATCTCTTTGTCGAGAAGCGAGCCGGCAAGGTGGCCGTCCTGACCGACGCTCTGGGCGGCAAGCCGCCGACGGCCGGCATCGGTCTGGGTCACACTCGCTGGGCCACGCACGGCCGGCCGAGCGATCTCAACGCCCATCCCCACAGCGACTGTACGGGCGGGATCACGGTCATTCACAACGGCATCGTGGAGAACTTCCGCGAGCTTCGGGACGAGCTGGTCGCGCGAGGCCATACCCTCCAGTCCGAGACGGACACGGAGGTCGTGGCGCATCTCATCGAGGACTTCTACGAAGGTGACATCGCCGACGCGGTCCGGGCGGCTCTCGGCCGGCTCGAAGGTGCGTACGCGCTGGTCGTGATGCATCGAGACGAGCCGGACCGACTCGTCGGAGCTCGGCTCAACGCGCCTCTGATCGTCGGTCTCGGCGACGATGAAGCCTTCATCGCGTCGGACGCCGCGGCCATCGTGGCTTACACCAAGCGCGTGATCTTCCTCGCCGACGGGGACGTCGCGGACGTACGACCCGGAGGCGCGACGATCACCGACCGATCCGGCGCCGTGCTCGATCGCCCGGTCGACCTCATCACCTGGTCCGCCGAGGCGGCCGAGAAGGGCGGCTACGCTCACTTCATGCTCAAGGAGATCCACGAGCAGCCTGGCGCTCTGATTGCGGCCATGACGGGCCGGCTGCGGGGCGGATCCGTCTGCCTCGAGGAACTCGACCCCATCCGGGAACGCCTTGCCGGCGATCAGACCGCGTCGAGATGATCGCCTGCGGCACCGCCTACTACGCCTCACTCGTCGGCGCGGCGCTCTTCCAGGAGTGGCTCGGGCGTGCCCGCCCGCTCTACGGTCGCATCCGAATTCCGCTACAGCCCGCCGCCGATCGACGCGCGAACGCTGGTCGTGGCCGTGACCCAGTCCGGCGAGACCGCGGACACCATCGCCGCCGGCTCGCCTGGCGGGAGACCGCGGCGCGGCCGTCGTGGCGGTCACCAATACCGTCGGGTTCTGCGATAACCCGCGAGTCTCACGCCTCCGTCTTCCTTCAGGCGGGGCCGGAAGTCGCCGTGGCGGCGACGAAGACCTTCGTCACGCAGGTGGCCACGGTCGTGATGCTTGCCGCCGACGTCGCCCATCAGCTGGGCCGTTTGCCGGCTGGCCGAAGAACGGGAACTGGTGGCCGCCCTGCGCCGCGCTGCCCGAACAGGCGGAGCGGGCGATCGATGCTGGCGGCCTCGACCGAGGCGATGGCCGCGAAGTACGCCGATGCCGCCGGCTTCATGTACATCGGCCGGTCGTTCGGCTACCCGGCAGCGCTGGAGGGCGCGCTCAAGATCAAGGAAATCAGCTATCTCCACGCCGAGGGCTACGCCGCCGGCGAGTTGAAGCACGGTCCGATCTCGCTGCTCGATCCCGATGTGCCGCTCGTCGCGGTCGCCACTCGCTCAGCGGTATACGAGAAGCTGATCAGCAACTGATGGAGGGCAGGGCTCGCGACGCCCGGGTCATCGCCGTTGCAACGGAGGGCGATGCCCAGATCGAGCGGCTGGCCACGGACGTGTGCTGGGTGCCGGACACGCTGGAGCCGCTGAGCTACGATCCTGGCGGTCATCCCGCTCCAGCTGTTCGCCTACTACGTCGCGGTGCGGCGGGGTCGCGACGTCGACCAGCCGCGCAACCTGGCCAAGTCGGTGACGGTGGAGTAGATGCCCGGCCCCCGGCAGCGATCGATCTCCGGAGACGAGCGCAGCGCGTCGGGCAACGGCAGACGCCCCGTTTCCGACGCCGACAGGGTTCGGGCCTCCCAGCCGGGCTTGGCGGCCGAAGGCGCGATCGACGTCGAGCGGGCTGCGAGCCCGGGGGCTGCTGCGCTACCGACACCGCCGCCCGAAACGACGGAACTCGGGATTGACATCATCCGCATCGCGCGTATCAGGGATTCGCTGGCCCGGTTCGGCGATCGCTTCACCAACCGCGTCCTGACCACGGCCGAGCAGGCCTACGTTCGCGGTCGAGCGGAGACCATGGCCGGACGGTGGGCGGCCAAGGAAGCGGTGTCGAAGGTCCTCGGCCTGGGGGTTCGCGGGATCGGCTGGCGAGACATCGAGATCGAGCGGCTGCCCACGGGCCAGCCCGCCGTGCGGCTGCACGGCCGTGCCGCCCGTCGAGCGGAGCAGCTCGGCATGGGACGCATCGCCTTGTCCATCAGCCACGAGTCCGAATTCGCGGTCGCAATCGCCTACGGGGTCCGGACCGCTGGCGGACGGTTCGTCTACCCGCCGGACATCGAGAGCCGGCTCGAGCGAGCGCGAAGCGTCGCTGATGCGTCGTTTCGAACGACTACGAGCGCTGGCCAGGGACGTCGCCGTGACCGAGGCCCGACTCGCGGCGGCCGGCGCCGAGCCCGAGGAGGCCGCGATTGCCGGTGGCGGACCGGTCGAGCCCAAGGAGCGAAGCGATGACTAGCCGAACGGTCGCCGAACCGATCATGCTCGACCACGCCGCGGCGGCCGCGCTGCTGCCGGCCAGGCCGTCCCGTGGCCACAAGGGCACCTTCGGGAAGCTGCTGGTGCTGGCCGGGTCGGTCGACTACGCCGGCGCCGCGCTGCTCGTGTGCACCGCGGCGGCCGGGCCGGCGCCGGGCTGGTGACTCTGGCGATGCCCGAGTCGCTCCAGCCGCTCTTCGCCGCGAAGGTCGTCGAGGCGACGACCCTGTCCCTGCCGGAGGACGACGTCGAGGAAGTCGATCCGGAGGAGGCCCTGGCCCGTGATCCTCGACCACGACCACGATGCCCTGGTCGTCGGGCCCGGGTCTGCGGCCGAGCCTGTCCATGACCGAGTTGATCCGCGGCCTCCTGGGCCCCGACGAAGATGGCGAGCCGATGCCCGCGGTCCTGGACGCGGAGGCGCTGCGGTCGCTCGCCACGGTCGACGGCTGGGCCGGGGACGTGGCCGCTCGCTGCGTCCTGACTCCTCACGTCGGCGAGTTTCTGCGGCTCCGGGCGGCGGACGGAGTGGACCCGCAACGGCTCGGCGACCTAGTCTTCGACGACGGTCGCCGTCTCGCGGCCGCGCGCGAGGCCGCGCGCGAGTGGGGCCAGGTGGTGGTGCTGAAGGGCGCCCGCACGGTCATCGCCGATCGCGAGGGCCGGACGGCCGTGTCGCCGTTCGAGAACCCGGCCCTGGCTAGCGGAGGAACGGGCGACGTCCTTGCCGGGACGATCGGGGCATTGCTGGCGCAGGGGCTGGGCACGTTCGAAGCGGCTCAACTCGGCGTCTATCTGCATGCCATGGCCGGCGAGGCGGTCCGGGCCAGGCTCGGCGACGCCGGCCTGCTTGCGTCAGATTTGACCCCGGAGCTGCCGCTGGCTCGCAAGAAGCTGGCCGCTCTGCCCGGCGCCGGTTCGGCGTCCGCGTCCGGGACCGGCGGTGGGGCCGGGGCCGGTTCCTCGTCCACGCATCGATGAGCGCCCGGCCTGCCGGCTCCAGCGCCGAATGACCCCGACCACCCCGGCCCGAGGCCGCATCACCGCCACGCGCCTGCCTCTTATCGAGGCCGGTCCCGATGGACTGCTGCCGCCGCCGCCCAAGACAGCCTGGCTGGAGATCGACCTCGACGCGATTGTCTCGAACGTACGCCTGCTCGCCGGTCTGCTGCCACCCGGGGTTCGGGTCGAGCCCGTAGTCAAGGCCGACGCTTACGGCCACGGAGCCGTCGCCGTCTCCCGCGCACTCGTCGCCGACGGGGCTCGGAGTCTCAGCGTGGCCACCTTCGACGAGGCGCTGGAGCTGCGCCAGGCCGGCGTCGAGGTTCCGATCTTCGTCCTGTTCCCGATCCCGGCCGAATTGGCGCCCGACGCGCTGCGCCACCGGATCTCCATCACAGCCGGCGATGGGCTGCTCCTGAATCGCACGCTGGCCGCGCTCGAGGCCGGTCCGGGCCGTCCGCTGCCGGAAAGCTCCGCGGAACCGCGTGGGAAGCTGGCCATCCATATCGAAGTCGAAACCGGGCTGGGCAGGGGAGGACTGCCACCCCAGGAAATTGCCGCGGCCGCAGCCGCGATCGCCGGTCACCCCAGCGCGCGGCTGGCGGGACTTTGGTCCCATCTTCAGGCCGCCGACGACGCCGCCATCACGGCTCGCCAGAACGATCGTTTTGGGACAGCCGCCGGGCTTCTGGAGGCGGCGGGCGTGACACTGCCCGAGCGACACATCTCCGCGAGCGGGGGCCTTCTCGCCGCCACTTCAGGGTTGTTCGACGTCCTGCGGCTGGGCATCGCCCAGTACGGCATCGTGCCCGACCACCTGCCGGTCGCCGAGCCGAACAGGCAGGTAGCGGCCGGTCTGCGGCCGGCGATGTCGCTACGTGCTCGGGCGGTCCGCGTGGCCTGGCTCGACGCCGGTGAGGGAGTCAGCTACGGCCCGTCTTTCATTACCCCTCGCCGGAGCTGCATCGCCACATTGCCCCTCGGCTACGCCGACGGCTACCCGCGCAGCCTCTCCAACAAGGCCCAGGTTCTGGTCCGCGGAATGCGCGTTCCCCAGGTGGGAACGGTTGCGATGGACGCGCTCATGGTCGACGTTACGGACGTTCCGGGCCCCCCGGTTACGGTCGACGACGAGTTCACACTGATAGGGGAACAGGGCGGGAAACGGATAACCATGCTGGAGGTGGCGCAGTGGGGCAACACCATCTCGCATGAAGTCATGGCGGCGATGTCGGGGAGGCTACCCCGGGTGTACTATGCGGCAGCCGAGGCGGTCGGCATGCGCGCAGTAGCGTGCGATGCGAGTCGGGGCACGGGGAGGCTCGCGGACCGGCCGGTCGACGTATCCACGGGTGAACCGGATCCTCGGGGCTTCGAGTGAGCGGTTCGACAGTGATTACAACGGAGCATTCGGACTTGATCGAGATGCAGGCCCGCTCGGAAGAGCAGCGCGACGACCTCGTGGAGCAAGTAGCCCGCGAGATCCAGCTTCGAGGCTTGACCGCACCCGCCGTCTTGTTCCTGCAGGCCAGCCGTCCCTACCGTCCCCTGGGCAGCAGCGCCATGGTCTTCTTCGATCCCACGCTGCGCCGCGTCTTCGGCGGCGAGCTGCCGGTGGCTACCGAGATTCTCGCCGACGACCTGGGCATCGAGCAGCTCATCGAGCGACTGCAGGATCCGGATGAGGAGATCACCTGGGACGCTTGACGGCCACGCGACGATTGCGGCCGGCTCGAACCGTACCGGGGGCGCGATGCGCGAGGATTCACGACGCCTGACGAGGGCCGGGGGCTGGGCTGCGCCTTGATGGCGCCCAGGGTCGGACGGCGATGATAGAGCCGGGTAGCATAATCGGGTGACCAGCCAGCCTCGAGCGTTCTTCGCCCTGGACTTCGGCTCGGCGACTACGTCCGTGGCGGTTCTCGGGCTCGTCGGCGGGCGCTGGCGGCTCGTAGCTCATACCGCCGCCCCGTCCAACGTGGACGCCGACTCGATGCTGGCGGGGCTGCTGGCCCAGATCGCTGCCACGGACCCGGAAATGCTGGCGGAACTCGGCGGCGGCGATCGGCTCGACATTCCAACTCTGGTCGGGACCTGGTCGCGACTCGTGTCGAGAACCACTCCACAACGGCGGCTCGCCGTTCTGGCGGGCTCGCGCCGGCAACGGCGTCGACTTGAGACGGCCGGGCTGCGAGCCGGCTGGCTCGTCGTGGGCGGCAGCGCGGACGAGGACGATCCAGTCGCTCTCGCGCGCCTGATCCTGTCCACCGAGACGACGGCCGTCCTGCTGGGCGCGGACAACTCCCCCGGCGGCGACGAGAAGCGCCACTTGCCGGACCTGGCCGCGCTGGTGGCCGCCGCCACGGTGTCGCGGCCGGACTTGACGGTGGTCCTGGCCGGAGGCGCGGCGGCATTCGAAGCCGCCTTCGTTACCCAGGCCTATCGCCAATTTCCAGAGGCGCCGCCCATAGGGCCGGCCGACGAGGATTCCGTTGCGGAGCCGAGCGCGGACTCGTCGGAGGTGTACGTCGACGGCACCGACGACAAGGCGAATCAGACGAAGAAGCTCGCGGACATGCCCGCAACCGGGTGGCCGGTGCCGGAGGCAATCGAGCCGGAGACCGCCGCCCGGTCGGCCGCCCTCGCCGGCGAGACCCGGCTCGTCGAAGCCCCGTCGGAGGCAGGGTTCGTGGCCATGGCGGAAGCCGTCCCGACGTCGGTTGGCGCCGAACCCACTGCGATCGAGGTGCCCACAGAGCCGGCCGAGTCGAGCGACCAGGGCGTTGGCGAACCCGTCCAATCGGTCGAATCGATCGCGATCGAGCCTGCGGCGGCCGACGAGCCGGCCGCGCCTGCGGCAGCCGAACCGGCCGAATCCGTCGAATCGACCGAGCCTGCGGCAGCCGACGAGCCGGCCGACCGGGCGGGACCGATCCAGTCAGACGACGCAGCCGAGGTATCCGAAGCCGGCGACGTCGCCCCGGCTTCCAAGTCTCCGGCGGTTCCGGCCGCCTCGACCCATGTGTTGCTCGCTCCGGACGCCGAAGCGGGTCAACCGGCCGGCGCATCACTGCAGCAAGTCCTCGAAGGGCTGCGGGCGCTGCCAAACGACAGCCGCCTCGGAGTGGCGCGGTCGATCGCCTCCCTGGCGTACGTGCTCGACAGGCCGATCGAGGTCGTCGAAGTAGGCCTGCAGGGCGGGCTCCTGGCCTGGTCCGAGCCGTTCGGGCAAGGGCATTTCACGGTCACTTCGTCGCATGCATGCCTGGCCGACGCTTCTTTCGCGCCGGCGAACCCGTCCGAAGAAGTGATCGACGGCGTCATCGCCTGGTCGACCACGGTCCTGGACCGCCATCGGGCCATGGACCGGCTCAACGATCTCAGGCTTGTGCCGTGGGGCGAGGCAGATGGCGACGGCGCCATCTTCCGCCTGGCCGCGGCCAAGGCGGCATGCGCGCGCCTCGTCGAGAGCACTCCGGAGATGAGCTCCCGTCCGATGCCGGAGTTGCTGGTGGCCGGCGGCGGGGTGTTCTCCTCGCTGCCGCCGTCGGTGGTTGCGCTGGCTCTGGCGGACCTGATCCGCAGGCCCGGAGTGAGCCAGCTGGCTATCGACCAGGCGCGGATCCTCGGACCGCTTGGCGCGATCGGTGACGAGGCGGAGCGCCGCCAACTCCTGGCCAATCTCGCCGACGACGTCCTTCTGCCGCTGGGCGGCCTGATCGTTCCGGCGGGTATCCGACAGGGCCGGAGCGCAGGTTTCCTCCGACTCAAGGGCTCGGGGCCGGTGTCGGAGATAGACCTCCACCCGGGCTCGGTCCAGGTCGTCGACCTGCCGCCCGGCCGGGCCGCCAGAGCCGACATCGACTTCCGCGATTCCGTGCGACTCGGCAGCCGCGCCCATCACTTCTCGATCGACGTCGGAGGCGGCCTGGGCGGCCTCCTGGTCGACCTGCGCGACATCCCCATGCGCATCTCCGACAGGCCGGACTCGCGGCGAGCCGCTCTGGACGCCTGGCAGCGCGGCATGTGGCCGGAGATCGACGAATGAGGACCCAGCCGCCGGCCGGCGTCGAGGTGTCGCCGGATCTGGCCCGCGTTTCGGCGCGCCGGGTGCTCGTCTTCGCGCCGGTCATTCGCTACAAGCTGGGTCCGGGCGATCGCGCACTCGTCGCCCCGGGAGATTCGGTCGTGCCGGGCACCCCGATCGCAGAGCTGACGCCGGACGCCGAATTCGTCGATGCCGGCCGCATCGAACCGGAAGTAGCCGGCAAGCCGGAGAAGTCGGCCCGGCCGAGCCGCGACGCCGGCGCTTCCGATGCGCAGGACTCGGTGTGGAAAGACAGCGCCGGCGAGCCGGCACATTCGAGACTGCCGTTCCGCCTGCCGATGGCCACCCGGGTCGAACGCGCACCCGAGGTGCCACACCCGGAGCGCCGCCGCCCGCCGGTTCCGGGCAAGTGGTGGGTCGGTGGCGGAGATCGGCGCGGCAAGCCCGACAAGGGCAAGCCCCCGTCCCGAATCGGCGGGACTCTCCTGTTCGAGACGAACGGCCGCTGGCGCGCCGCGGCGGGGGAGCGGCATCTGATCGTGGAGTCGGTGCTGGCCGGTACAGTGCGCGAAGCCCGCAACGCCGTCGAGGTCACGATCGAGGTGAGCGGCGCCGCGCTGCCCGCCGCGATCGCCGCCGGGGAGCCGTCGCGCGGCTATCTTGACGTTCCGCGGTTGACGGACGGCGATCTGTGGGCCAGCGCACTGGACGTGGGGCGGGCCGGGGCCATCGTGGTCGCCGGCAGCCGCCTCTCGGCGCAGGCGATCAGCCGGGCACGAGCGATGTCCATTCGCGGCTTGATCGCGGGTTCGGTCGGGGAGGGTGAGCTGCGCGACCTCGAGGCCTCCGAGTTGCGCCAGAGGGCAAGCCTGGCCCCGTCCGTCTCTTTCGGGCTCCTCGCCCTGGACGGCCACGGGCGCAGGCCCATCGCGACGCCCATCCTGGCGCTGCTGGCAGCTCTTGCCGGCCGCGAAGTGGCAATCGTCACCGATCCGGCGCTCCTGGTTTTCGACGCGGCCGAAGTGCCGCTCCCGGAGCTGCCGCCCGATTGGATCCGCGCCCGCAGCGGGCCACACGCCGGCCGAGAGGGTCGCTGGCTGAGTTCCGCGGGCCTGTACCGTTTCCGCAGCGGCATTCATCTCGAGGCCGCGGTCGTACGTTTCGCGGACGAAACAGCGACGACGATCGTGCCGGTCGCCGACCTGGAGCGGTTCGTCTTCTAGTGGAATCTGAGAGCGTGGACGATAGCCTGGACGGAACGACGAGTTTGCGCGACGCCGTGACGGTCGAGGGCCCGACGGCGGCCGCCCCGCCGACGGCAGCGGCAGATCGGCGGGCGGGCCGGGCGGGCGGGCCTGGCGCCTCGGCAATGCCGGCAGATGTCATCAGCGACTTCGAGTTGGGGTTCCGCGGACCGCTCTACGGCTACCGCGGCGCGGCGCTGTTCGGGGTCGTCTGCGCGATGCCGTTCATCTCGGGCTTGACGAAGGGCCCGCCCCTCGACTCCATCCTGCCCGGGGCGGTCGCCTACGGCATGGGTTTTGTCTGGATCCTCGGGCTCATGCGGCTGATTCACTGGCTGGGATCCAAGCCGAGCTGGTCGCCACGTCTGAAGCGCAACGTCCTGGTCGCGGCCTTTCTGGCGCTGCCGGTCACCGGCTGGGTTCTGGCCCAGATCGTCACCAGGATCTGACCGTCCTGGAGCCGCGCGGGCGGCTCGCCGCACGCTCGCGAGCGGTACGTCCGGAGCGGCGATGACCGGGTTTCGGGTAACCTCCCGGGGTGATTGCAGGGCAGAGTCTGGAACGGATCGTGGTCACGCGGGACGCGGCGGCAACGCGAGCCCTGGCGGGCGCGCTGGCGGCCGTGGCGCGGCCCGGCGACCTGATCAGCCTTATCGGCGATCTGGGCGCCGGCAAGACCCAGTTCGCCAAAGGTTTCGGGGCCGGGCTGGGAATCACGGACACCATCGTGTCGCCGAGTTTCGTGCTCATGGCCGAGTATCGCGGCCGGCTGCCTCTCTTCCACGTGGATCTGTACCGCCTGGCCGGCGCCGCCGAGGCTCTTGCCGGCGGGCTCGTCGACGAGCGGCAGGCCGAAGGGGTCACTCTGGTCGAATGGGCCGAGCGGCTCGCGGACGCGCTGCCAGCCGAGCGTCTGGACGTCCTGATCGACGGGGCCGGCGACGATCCCCGGCGCATCACCATCAGGCCGGGCCATGCCGGCTACGCTCGCTACCTCGAGGCGGTGCCCGAGACGGCCGACGGTGCCACCACGCGGCGGAAGGCGGCGCGATGACGGGACAACGCATTCTCGCGATCGACACGTCGGGCACCAACGCCGTCGTGGCTCTCGGAGACGCCGATGGCGCGCTGCTCGCCGAGCGGAGCTGGACGGCCGGTTATCGACACGGCGAGGAACTGCTGGCCAGGATCGACGACATGCTCAGGACGTCTGGCGTGGCGTTGTCCGAGCTGGGCGGGGTAGTCGTGGGGACGGGACCCGGGGCCTTCACCGGTTTGCGCGTCGGCCTGGCTACTGCAAAGGCACTGGCCCGGGGGCTCGGCCTGCCCATTGCCGGCGTGCCGACGTCAGAGGCGCTTCTCCGTGCGGCAAGCCTGGCTGGTGGGTTCGAGGCGTCAGAAGCGGTTCTGCTGCTGCCGGCCGGACCTTCCGACCGAGTCGTGGTCGCCGAAGGCCGGGCCCGGCTCGTGCGCGGCGGCGAAGAGCCCGAGATCCAGCTCGAGGCCAAAGTCGTAGCCGTCGATCTGCCCGGCCGCGCCCCCGACGATGCGTTGGCCCTGGGCGTGCAAGCGGAGGCCGGGCTGGCGGCCGCGCTGCTGCTTCTGGGCAGCGAACGGCTGGCAACGGGCGGCGACGACGTGGCGCTGCTCGTACCCGAATACGTGTCTTTGCCGCGGGGCGTACCCGCGTTGAAGGGGGAGGTTCGATGGTCGCACGACCACCGGTGAGGATCGTCATCGACCGCATGACGGTCGACGATCTGCCCGCTATCCACGTCATCGAACGCGAGAGCTTCACCACGCCCTGGCCGGCCCACGCATACCGCCACGAACTCGAGACCAACAGGCTGGCCCAGTACATCGTGGCCCGCTGGGGCGACGAAATCGTTGGCTTCGCGGGTATGTGGCTCCTGGTCGACGAAGCGCACGTGACGACGTTCGCCACTCGGCAGACCTGGCGGCGCCAGGGCATCGGAGAGCGGCTGCTGCTGGCGCTGCTGGACCTGGCCCGCACCCGCGGCGCTCACGAAGCCACTCTGGAAGTCCGGCCGTCGAACACGCCGGCGCGGCGGCTCTACGAGAAGTACGGCTTCAAGGTCGTGGGCGCCCGGCCGCGCTACTACAGCGACAACAACGAGGACGCCCTGATCATGACCACTGAATCGCTCGACGGGCGATCGATGAGGGACCGGATCGCGGCTCTTCGGGCCGAGGTCGCCGCCCGGCCGGATATCGAACTTGGGCCCGATGGTTTGCCGGTTGTCAAAGAGCGGCCAGGCGGCGCGGCGGCGGTCGATGCCGCGGCGTCGAGCCCGGACCCAGGCGTCCGGTCCGATGCTCAATCAGGCTCGCAATCCGGCGCCCAGGCGGGCGTGCTCCGGCCGAGCAGCGTCACGCGGAAGCGGCTGTGAGCGGCAGTCTGATCCTTGCGGTCGAGTCCAGCTGCGACGAAACCGGCATCGCGGTGGTCGAGGATGGCCGCCGGATACTGTCCAACGTCGTGGCCAGTCAGGTGGCGATGCACGCCGCGTCCGGCGGAATAGTGCCGGAGGTGGCGGCGCGAGCCCACCTGCGCTGGATCGTGCCCGTCCTCGACGAGGCCTGGGACGCTGCCGGGGTGACCTGGGACGACATCTCCGCGGTGGCGGTGACAGAGGGGCCGGGGCTGGCCGGCTCGCTGCTGGTGGGCATCAACTTCGCCAAGACACTCGCCTACGTCCACGCCAAGCCGCTCGTGCCGGTGAATCATCTCGAAGGTCATTTGTATGCCGCGTGGCTGGCAGACGAGGCCCGCGACGTGCCCGAGCCGCTCTTCCCCCTGGTCGCCTTGATCGTCTCGGGAGGGCACACTTTTCTGGTCGAGATGCGCGATCACCTGCGCTATCGGCTGCTCGGCGAGACTGTCGACGACGCCGCCGGCGAAGCGTTCGACAAGGTCGGCCGGCTGCTCGGCCTGGGTTATCCGGGCGGTCCGGCGATCATGAAGGCGGCGGCCGCCGCCACGAGACACGACGTGGTCTTTCCGCGGGCCTGGCTGGGCGACACGTTCGACTTCAGCTTCAGCGGGCTCAAGACGGCTGCCCGGCGGACCATCGCGACGGAGACGGAGGGCGAGGGTACGTCGATCGGGGAGACGCCGCTTGCGAAGGGCAGAGTGGCCGAACTGGCGGACGGCTTCCAGGAATCGGTCGTGGACGTCCTTGTCACCAAGACACTGCGAGCGGCTCGACAGGTTGGGGCGAAATCGGTGGTCCTGGGCGGCGGCGTTGCCGCGAACCGGGTTCTTCGGGATCGGCTGGCCTCCCTGGCGGCCGCGGCGGGCATCCCCCTCGTGGTTCCGCGTCCGGCGCTGTGCACGGACAACGGAGCGATGATCGGGGCCGCCGCGGCGCGCCGCTGGGCCGCCGGGACCCGAGCCGGACTCGAGCTGGACGCCCGGCCGTCTCTGCCCCTGGCTCGTCGGTGAGCGGGCCGCGCGGCCGATCACGTGGCGCCTCAGACACCGCCGGCTCGGCGGTGAGCGGGTCCGATCGCTCCGGCGCGGCCGCCCAGCCGTCTCCGGCTCGTCGACCGCGGCTCGATCCGCTTGCCGTTCGGAGGCAGTTGCGCGACGAGGGCCTTCACGCCCGCCACTCGATGTCGCAGAACTTCCTGGCCGATCCGGACGTGCTGCAGTCCATACTTGACCTCGCGGATCCCGCACCGGGCCGACGGATCCTGGAGATCGGCCCGGGACTCGGAATCCTGACCGGCGGGCTGCTCGGCGGGGGAGCGGCCGTCACGGCCGTGGAGTTGGACCGGAGGCTGGCCGAGCGGCTCGCGCGCACTCAGGCGGATGCGATCGCGAGCGGCGCGCTCAAGCTCATCAGGGACGACATTCTCGACCAGAAGATCGCCGATCTGATCGAGTCGCCGTACGAGGTCGTGGCCAACGTGCCCTACCACATCACCAGCCCAATCCTGCACCGATTCCTCGGGGCGGCGCCCCGACCGGAGCGGCTCGTATTGATGCTGCAGCGGGAAGTGGCCCAGCGGATCTCCGCGGCGCCCGGCGACATGAGCTATCTGTCGGTGTTCGTCCAGTACCACTCCGACGTCCGCATCGCCTTCGTTGTCCCGCGACAGGCCTTCGAGCCGGCTCCGGACGTGGATTCCGCGGTGGTGGAACTCAGGCCGCGAGATCCGAACGGTGATCGGCCGCGCCTCTCCCCGGCCGACGAGGACCATCTCTGGCGGGTCGTGCAGGCGGGCTTCCGCGAGCGACGCAAGAAGCTGCACAACGTCCTGTCGCGCCAGCTGAAGTTGACCGGGTTGGCGGTCCGGCAAGCCCTTGCGAACGCGGCGATCGACGGCGATCGGCGACCACAGACGCTTTCGGTAGACGAATGGCTGGCCCTGCGAATCGCGATCGGCCCGCTCCCGACGGAGAATCGGGCGTGACTGCCGGGCACGATGGTTCGAACGGCGTCCGGGGCAACGGACCCAGTGCAGTGGAATCCGGTCCCGGGGCACGTATCCACGTCGTCCGTTTCGCGCCCGCGAAGCTGAACCTGACCCTGGCCGTAGTCGGCAGAAGAGACGACGGCTACCACGCCCTCCACTCAGTGATGATTCCGCTGTGCCTGGGCGATGCTCTGACCGTGAGCCAGGCGGCCCCCGGGGCGATACAGGATTCGCTGCGGGTCACCGGGCTGCCGCTGCCGACGGCCCCGGACAACCTGGTACTGAGAGCGATCGACGCCACTCGGGAAGCGGTCGCAGCCACATGGCAGGGCCCCGGGTCCGAGCCGCCGCCGCTGACCGCCCGATTGGCCAAGCGCATCCCCATCGCCGCGGGCATGGGTGGCGGCAGCAGCGACGCGGCGGCTGCGATCGCGGCAGCGCTGGCGGCCTGGTCCGCGCACATCGGAGCACGGGAGATAGCGGCGATCGCGGAGTCGCTGGGATCGGACGTGCCGTTCTTTCTGGATGGCGGCGCGGCCCTGGTCACTGGTCGCGGCGAATTCGTCGAATCGTTGCCGGACCTCCTTGGCGAGCAACCGGCGGTTCTGCTGGTGACCCCGCAGCTGCCGATGGCTACGGCGGCCGTGTTCAGGGCGTACTCGCGCGGGGCTCAGCAGCGCCATCCGACTGCCGCTCGGGATATCTCGGAACGACTTTCCGCGGCCATGAAGACGGGCCTGACCGGTGCCGGCCTCGTCGACATCGCCGATGAACTCGCCTGCGCCAACGACCTGCTGCCGGCCGCCGCGGCCCTGGTCCCGGGACTGCAGGGTTTCCTGAGCGCCCTGGCGCATCTGGTCGATCGCCCGGTAGGCCAGTCCGGCTCGGGGCCGACCCTGTGGTCGCTCTATCCCAACCTGCCGGAAGCCCGAAAGGCGGTCAGGTTGGTGCGTCTTGCGGCCGCGAACGGCAGTCTGGAGCTCATCGGCGACGGCGAGCCGTTCGTGGCCGCCACGACGATCGCCGGCCGCCCGACACTGCCCGAGACCCAACCCCTGGCGAGAACGGGTACGCTCCGGCCTCGCACGGTCCACAATTGGTACGAGACTGAAGAATCGGCCGCCGGCCGTACGTCCGAAGAGACCAGCGAATCAAAGGGAGAAGATCCGAGATGAGTCGTCGAGAAGTCGCGACCAAGGATGCGCCGGCCGCAATCGGCCCCTACAGCCAGGCCATCGAGATCGACGGCTTCGTCTTCTGCTCGGGTCAGCTGGGGTTCGATCCGCTGACGGGCAAGCTGCCCGAAGGCATTGGGGACCAGGCGGAACAGGCCCTGCTCAACCTCGAAGCGGTCCTGGCCGCGGCCGGGCTGACGATGGCCGACGTCGTCAAGACCAGCATTTTCCTGGCGGATCTCTCCCATTTCGGCCAGGTGAACGCTACCTACTCGCGGCACATCGTCGAGCCTGCGCCTGCCCGCAGCACCGTTCAGGTCGCGGCGCTGCCTGCCAACGCCCTGATCGAGATCGAGGCAATCGCACGGCGGTCCAGCTAGTGGTGACGGTCACGGCGTGCTACCGTCCGATGCGATGAGCCCGAATCCCGAGAGCATTCTGCCGGTGATCCTGGCGGCCGGCCTCGGCACGCGCATGAAGTCGCGCAAACCCAAGGTTCTGCACGAGTTGTGCGGCCGCCCGATGCTCGCCTTCGTACTGGATGCGGCGCTGGGCGTGAGTGGCCGCCGGCCCCTCGTCGTCTACTCGCCCGCGACCGAGCAGATAACCAGGGAGTTCGCCGACCGGGCGGATTTCGCACTCCAGGCCGAGACTCTCGGGACCGCCGACGCGGTCCGGGCGGCTATGGCCGCCGCGCCCACGGACCTCGACGAAATCCTGGTCCTGTCCGGCGACGTGCCCCTGGTCCAGGCCGATCTGCTGGCCGAGCTCGTGGATACGCGCCGCGCTCGAAACGCGGCGGTTGCGCTCATCGCGGTGCATTCGCTCGACCCATCCGGCCTGGGCCGCGTCGTCCGCAGCGAAGACGGCGGCCAGGTCCTCCGGATCGTCGAGGACAAGGATGCCACGCCCGAGGAACTGGAGATCGAAGACACCAATGCCGGCGTCTACGCCTTCGACGCCGCCTGGCTGCGCCGGCGCATCGGCGACGTGGTGCCCTCGCCGGTTTCGGGCGAGTTCTACCTTCCGGAGCTGGTAACGCTCGCCCGCGAAGACCACCGGCCGGTCGTCTCGCTAGAAGTCGAGGACGACGGCACGCTCACCGGCATCAACGATCGGTCACAGCTGGCAGCCGCCGAGCTCGAGCTGCGGATGACCATCAACGACCGCCACATGCTGGACGGCGTGACCATGGTCGATCCGTTCCGTACCTATATCGACTTCACCGTCGAGCTTGCGCCGGACGTCGTCATCGAGCCGGACGTCATCCTCCGCGGATCGACGAAGATCGGTGCCGGGACGCGGATCGGTGCCGGGAGCCAGATCATAGACACGGTCATCGGGACCGATTGCTACATCTGGGCCAGCGTGCTCGAGTGCTCCGAAGTCGAGGACGAGGTCCAGATCGGGCCGTTTTCGCACCTCCGCCCCGGGTCGTCGATCGGGCGCAAGGCGAAGCTGGGCAATTTCGCCGAGGTCAAGGCCAGCCGCCTCCAGGCCGGCGTCCAGCAGCATCACTTCAGCTACATCGGCGACGCGGAGCTGGGAGAGCGCACGAACGTCGGCGCGGGCACGATCACCTGCAATTACGACGGCGTGAAAAAGCACAAGACGAAGATCGGCAAAGGCGTATTCCTCGGTTCGGACACGATGCTCGTCGCTCCGGTAGAACTGGGCGATGGAGCTCGCACCGGAGCCGGTTCGGTCGTGACCAGGGACGTGCCCGCCGGCATGCTGGCCGTGGGGGTCCCCGCCCGACTGCGGAAGCCCCGCGTGTCCGCGGCGGCGCCCGCGACCGAGCCGGCAAGCGTTCCCAAACCAGAACCTCCCGCCGCGGAGGCGACGGAGCGCACTGGTCGATGAGTGACGTCCTGCTGCAGCTGTTCGTCGTCCTCGTCCTCGCGCTGATCGAGGCCCTCTTCGTCGCGGCCGAGATAGCTCTCGTCACGCTGCGGCACAGTCATGCGGACCAGATGGTCGAAGAGGGTCGGCGCGGAGCCAATCGGGTGAGGCGGCTGCTGAACAACCCGGCGCGGTTCCTGGCCGTGGCCCAGCTCGGCGTCACGTTCGTGGGCTTCCTGGCCTCGGCGTACGCGGCCGTCAACCTCGCCGATCGACTGGCGGTGGTCTTCCAGGACGTGCCCGTGCTGAAGGACGATGCCGGCGGCATCTCCCTTCTGATCGTCACGATTCTCCTCTCGTTCTTCTTCATCGTCTTCGGGGAGCTCGTGCCCAAGACGGTGACGCTCGCCCACACGGATAGGGTGGCCCTGGCCCTGGCCGGACCGCTGGACGTGATCGGCCGCATCTTCGGGCCGCTGGTAGATCTGCTGACGTGGCTGACGCGGCTGATCGCCGGTAGCTTTGGAGCCGGGGCCGATCGCCAGAGCCAGATCAACACCGAAGAGCTCAAGCTCATCGTCGAACGTGGAGGGGAGACCGGCATCCTCGAGGCCGAGGAGGAGCAGATGATCAGCGCCGTGATTGAGCTCGGCGAGCGCCGCCTCCACGAGGTCATGATCCCGCGGACCGACATGACGGCCCTGCCGGCTACCGCCACGATGGACGAGGCAATCGACACTTTCATCCAGGAAGGCCACAGCCGCGTCCCCGTGTACGAGGGCACCATCGACGAGATCGTGGGCGTCCTCTACGCCAAGGACCTCCTGCCGTTCCTCAAGGGCAACCAGAAGCCCGACCTGCGCAAGCTGCTGAGAGCGCCGCTCTTCGCGCCCGAGTCCATGACTATCGACGACTTGCTGCACAAGCTCCAGGGTCGCAAGGTCCACCTGGCGATCGTCCTGGACGAGTACGGCGGAACCGCGGGCCTCGTCACCATCGAAGACTTGCTCGAGGAGATAGTCGGCGACATCCAGGACGAATACGACACCGAAGAGCCGATGACCGTGAGACTCTCCGACGACGAGGCCCGAGTCGACGGCCGGGCGTCGGTGGACGATCTGGGCGAAATGTTCGACGTCGATTTGAGCGGCCTGGAAGATGCCGACGAATACGACACGGTCGGCGGACTCATCTATCACCGCATCGGCGGCGTGCCGCGGCCGGGCGACAAGGTCGAGATCTCCGAACACGGCCTGACGCTCACGGTCGAGGCGACCGATGGCCGTCGCGTCGGCAAGGTTCTGGCCGTGCGCCGCGGCCCGAACCACGGCAACGAAGAGAACGGATCGGGTCGGGAATCGACCAAAGGCGCGGCTCGCTAGGTCCCGTCACCAGGCCGCGTTCGCAAGAGACAAGGAGGTAGAGTGCGCTGGCTCAGCCGGCACCAGACCGCGGTGCTCCTCGTGTCGCTCGTGGTCGTTACTTGGGGGGCGCTATGGCTGGCTTACGACTATCGCAGCCCGGTCAGCCAGTTCCTGCGAGGCGTCGGCACCGTCCAGCTCGAGGGCTGGAGCGCCTACGACCTCGACGCGGTCTGCGTTCGACTCGAGGCGGCCAACGGCACTCCCTCGGCGACGGCAGACACCGCCATACAGCTCGCCCGCAAGACGTATCCGAACGGCTACGTGCGTGAAGCCCTGCTGGTCTCGCTCCACGACACCTGCACCGGCGGCGACCCGACACTGGCCTGGGTAGTGGCGATGGCCTGGCCCGAATCGGCTGTCGGCCCCGCCCCGTCGGCGGGCTCCCAGCCGCGCGCGATCGTCCTCGTGGATGCGATCACGGGCAAGCTCATGTCCACACACGCGGAGAACCTGCCATAGCCGCGGCTCCGTGCCCGAGACACGGTCCGCGCCCGATCAGGCCTTGATCACCCCGACGATGATCTCGCGGAGCGATTCGAGGGCGCCCGCATCCACTACGCCCGCTGCGTCGAGTTCGGCCAGGGCCTTGTCTCGGTAGGCGCGGGCCTGGTCGCGAGTGTAATCGCGGCCGCCGAGCTTCTCGATCAGCTCAACTGCTCGGGCGACCTGGCCGTCGTCCGGCCGCTCGGTCCGCCAGATGGCTTCGAGGCCGCGGCATTCGGCCCGGCCGGCGTGCTCGAAGGCATAGATGACCGGCAGTGTCATCTTGTGCCGCGCGACGTCGGTCGGCTCTTTGCCCGTCGTCGCCTGTTCGCCCCAGATGCCCAGCAGATCGTCGTTGAGCTGGAAGGCGATGCCGAGGGCCCAGCCGAAGGCCCGGTAGCGGGTGACGATCGACTCGTCGTCCGTGGCCAGCACGGCGCCTGCCTCAACCGAGGCGGCGATGAGTGCAGCCGTCTTGCGGCCGATCATGTCGAAATACAATTCCACCGACATCGGCTCCGCCCGCTCGCTGGCCCAGATGTCGAGGTATTGACCCTCGCACAGCGCCAGGCAGGTTTCGTCGTGGAGGCGCATCAGACGCAGAACCTTGGTGTCCGAGAAGCCCAGGTCGGTCAACCGGTGCAGGGCTATGCGGCTCAGAGTGAATAGCAGGTCGCCTGCATTGATGGCCTGCGGAATGCCGTGCAGCGCCCAGAGCGTGGGGCGGTGTCGCCGCTCCGTGTCGCCATCCTCGATGTCGTCGTGGACCAGGCTGAAGTTGTGGCCGAGCTCCACGGCCGCCGCGCCGGGCAACGCCTTGCGGTGGTCGCCGGCGATCGAAGCGTAGGCGAGCAATCCTAGGAGCGGCCGCATTCGCTTGCCGGCCGAACCGCTGCCGTCGAGGCCGAGGTGGTAGCGGCACATCGCGTACAGCCCCGCCGTGGGAACGTCCCGGTCCGAGACCAGCCTCAGAATCTCCTGCTCGGTGTCGGCAACGAGCTCGGGTAGGGTCACAGACATTCGCACGGGTGGATGATACCAACCCGCTTTCAGAATCCTCGACCGCGGACCGGATGGGGCACCGGCCGAACTCGGGGCGTGAGGATGGTCGAGTGGCAGGCGGACCGGCGGCCCGACGGAATGGCGCGGGCCGCGACCTAAACCGGCAGGACGAAGGCCGAGCCGGGGAAGTCCGGGTCGGCGTCGTGTGGGCCCATCGGACCGCCCGCGCGCGTCTTGGCCGACGCTTCATCGATCGCCACGTCCGTCAAGACCATCTTCGCCAGGTCCTCGTCCGTGGCCGGAGCGTAGTCGGCGGGCGTCGCCCGGCCGGCGAAGTAGCGTTCAGTCATCGCGTCGAGGATGCGGCGCTTCTCCGCCACATCGTCGATCTGAGTGCCGCGCCCGTACACCACCACGCTCTGGTAGTTGGCGGAGTGGTCGGGCGCGGTCTTGGAGGCGATCAGGTCCACGAGTCGGGTCACGGCCACTGCCACCGTGCGGCCGTCTCGCAGCAAGCGAAGCGTGGCATTGCCCGGCGAGCCGTGAACGTAAAGGTGCCCGGCCTCGTAGTGGTAGAGGAACGGGATCACTCGCGGCTCGCCGTTCTCGACGCAGGCGACGTGGGCGATTTGCCCGGTCCGAAGGAACTCCTCGACCCGATCCGGCACGGCGCGATCGGCGTGGCGCCGAACGCGCGTCCTGTCGGTCCGCGGGCCGGGGACGGTATAGGCGGGGCGGGCGGTCGTGTCGTCCATGGCGTCAGCTTACGGGGTCCGGCCGGAACGCATCGCCGACTTCCCGCGGTTCCGCAGTCCGCAGCCCGGTGGTGACGGCGCCAGACGGCCCAGGCGGCGGCCACGGCGCCGCCTCGACGCCTGCCCTTCGCGCTTCAGCCGGTCGCTTGCCGGCCGAGGACCACACGCCGCGGCTCCGTCGGATCGCGTGCATCGCCTAGAATCGAGAACGAGATGCAAATCCCGTCGCAAACCCGGGGAGTCGCGTGAAGTCAGTCGTCGTCGCGGGCCACATCTGCCTCGATCTGGTACCGGGCTTCGATGCGGCGCCGAGCATCGAGCCGGGCCGCCTGATCGGCGTCGGTCCCATCGGCCTGGCGCCGGGTGGCTGTGTCGGCAACACCGGGCCGGCCCTCGCGGCCCTGGGCGTACCGACGCGACTCGTAACCAACGTCGGCACTGACGCGCTGGGGAGCGTACTGGTCGCACTCCTGGGCGCGACCTCGGTGGATACCGGCGACATTGCGAGCGTCGCCGGCATGGGGACGTCCTATTCGATCGTCCTGGACATCCCGGGCCGCGACCGCACCTTCTGGCACCACATCGGCGCCAACGCGGCCTTCGACGGCGCCGGTGTGCTGGACCTGATCGCAGCCGCGGCTGACCACCCGGTCGGCACCGCACCTGCGGGCGTCTGGGAGGCGATTCTCCACATCGGATACCCCACCCATCTGCCCGGGCTCTACGCCGGCGGCGGGGCGGCCCTGGTTCGTCTGGTGGCCGCCGCCCGGTCCGCCGACGCAACGATCTCAATAGATACGGCCGAGATCGACCGGGCTTCGGATGCGGGCGCCGTCGATTGGGAGAGCATCCTGGCGCTCACCCTGCCGAAGGTCGACGTAATGAAATCGAGCGTCGACGACCTGACCGCCATGATGCCGGGGCGAGCCGGGAGCCGGCCGATCGCCTGGGCGGACGGGCTCGTCGAATTCGGCGTCGCAGTGGCGGTCGTGACCGTGGGAGCCGGGGGGCTCTACGTTCGGACCGGATCGCACCGGCGGATCGAGGATGCCTCGGCCGCGCTGCGGACCTCGACCGCCGATTGGGCCGATCGCGAGTTGTGGGTGCCACCGCTTGCGACGCGCGTCATTGCGACCACGGGCGCCGGCGACTCGGCCGCCGCCGGCTTCCTGGCCGGGCTGTCCGCCGGTCGGGGAGTGGCGGAGTCGGCGCTGCTCTCGGCGGCGGCGGCCGCGGCGCGGATTTCGGGCCGTCCCATCGGCGATGCCTACGGGATGGCGGCCAGCGCCGAATTCACGGCCGAGCCGCCGGCGGGCTGGACGCTCGGACCAGACCGGGTCTACCACGGCCCCCGCGACGGCAGAACCTAGATCCCTTCGGCCTCCTTCGATCGGGCGCCGAGGCCCGGCGATGCGGCGCCACGGCCCCACGGGTCGCCGCCCCGGCCTCGTATCATCGTCCGTCATGCAGACCGCTGAATCCCGTCAGGCGCAAATCCTCGTCCTGTACCAAACCACCACCGGCAACACCAGGCTGATGGCCGACCTCGTGGCCGAGGGGGCAGGCAGCCTGCCCGACACAGAGGTCCGCCTCCGCAGCGTGGACGAGGCCACCGCCGACGACCTGGTCTGGTGCGACGGCATCGCGGTGGGCTCGCCGACCTGCATGGGCACGATCTCATGGGAGATGAAGCGGTTCTGGGACGTGACGGCGGAGCCGCTGTGGCCCAGGATCGAAGGCAAGATCGGGTGTGCGTTCTCGTCGTCCGGCGGCCTGGCGGGTGGCGGCGAGGTCACCTGCCTCGACCTGCTGATCGTGCTCATGAACTTCGGCCTGCTCACGTTCGGCGTACCGGACTATGTCGCACCCGGACGGACGCTCCACTACGGCGCCGTGTGTGCCGGGCGGCCGCGCGACGACGCCGACCGCGAGGCCTGCCGCCGGCTGGGTCGGCGCCTGACCGAGTGGGTTCAGACGCTGCTGCTGGGCCGGCCCGAGCATTCGCCGCTGGCTGCCACCTACGCCCGCCGCGTCTGAGCTGCCGCGTCGCCACGCCGTGCCCGGGCCGGCCGCGCCGGACTCGTCGTGGTAGCGTGATGGCGTGCCCATTCCGCGCCAGTACGTAACCGAAGCCATCGTCCTGTCTCGCTTCGACTATGGCGAGGCGGACCGGATCATGACCTTGTTCACGCCCGGCCACGGCAAGCTCAAGGCGATCGCCAAGGGCGTACGCCGGCCGACAAGCCGCCTCGGCGGAGCGCTCGAACCGCTGGCCGAACTGACCGTGGCCCTGGCTCGCGGCCGCACCTTCGACGTGGTTACGCAGGTCGAAGTCAACCATGCCTGGCTCAAACTCCGCGACTCGCTCGAATCCGCGGCGACGGCGTGGTACCTCGCGGAGCTGGCCGACCGCTCCATCGAAGAGCGCCATCAGACCGAGGGTCTCTACGGCCTGCTACGCCACGCCTACGAGTTGCTCGACGCCGGCATGGATGCGGGTCGCGTGGCGCGCTGGTACGAAATGAATCTCGGCCGACGAGCTTGGCGTCAGGCCCGAGGTCGACCGCTGCGTCGAGTGTGACCGCATGCTCGAAGCCGACGAGGAATTCCGCTGGGTTCCTCCTCTGGGCGGCGTCCTGTGCTGGCGCTGTCCGGGCCCGCCGGCGGAACGGGCCGGTGTGTCCGTCGAGGCGGTCAAGCTGCTCAAGGCCTACCAGCGCATGGACGTCGAAGCGCTGGCGGCGCTGCGGCTTCCGCCCGCCGTGGAACGGGAGGTGGAGCAGGCGATGCGCGATTTCCTGCACGTCGCCCTGGATCGCGACGCCCGATCGCTCGGGTTTCTCGACGAGGTTCGCCGCAGCCGGAAGACGGCGCTGGCCTCTCGACCGGCCGCTCCCTCCGAGATCTAGGAGCCGATCTCCGCGGGGCCTAGGGAATCGCCCAGGATTGCGCCTCGAGGAAGCCGCCGTCCATGTAGTCCAGGATGAGAATCTCCGTCGTGTGCCCGACGAAGCATGCCTGCACAGAAGACGGCTGGGCCGAGACCGAGCCAACGCCGCAGTCGATCACCGGGACCGTCGCTTCCGAGGTCCCCGAGATCACGAGGACCCATACCCACTGGTCGGAGGTTGTGTTGATGGAGGAAACCTGGTTGTAGCGAGCGACACGGGCAGACAGGACCGACGACGCGGGGATCCGCAGGCCGGGTCCGGCCAGCTGGGTCAGCAACTGGTCCAGTTTCATCCCACCTTCGGGCGGGTCAAGGATCTCGATCGGCCCGATGATCGAGAGGAACGACCAATTGGCGTCGCCGCTGGCCAGCGGCGCGGTCGTCGGCGCCGGCGTGATCACCGGCGGAGTGTGGCGAGGTGTCGGCGACGGGGCCGCCCCGGGAGCCAGTCGATATCCCATGGTCAGGCCGAAAAGGACGCTGAGGATCGCGACCAAGGGGATGACCGGCGGCACGGGCAGGCCGCGACCGATCGACTTCGGCCTGACTCGAGTCGCAGGCTGGACCATCCAATCCCCGTCTCGTTCGTCCATGTGGCTCACTCCCGCTCGGCCCTGGCCGGCTGTTCGATGTCCCGATCGATCAAGCGGTTCCGTGCGTCACGCGACCCGGGTCCACGCTCCCTGACGCCGGGCGCCTCCGCCGGCCTCGCCTTCGGCCGCGAAGGCCCCGCCGGCTCAGCGCTGCACGCGTGCAGCATAGCGACGCCACGATCGAGCCAGTAGTGCCGTTGGAAACGGCGCTCCGGGGGCAGCCAGGCCAGACTTCATTGCCGCCGCCGGACGCTTCGCCGGCTCAGCTGAGCCCCGGCCGGCGGAACTTCAGCTTGCGGGGATGCGATCCTCGAGGAACGCGCCGGTGCGGTAGTCCATGACGATCATCTCGGTTGTGTCTATCGATCGGCACGCCGCCGGCGTCGGTTCCGGCGTCGGGGCCGGCGAAGGCCCGAGCAGCAGGGTCCCGCCGCACTCCACGACGGAGTAGGGGACGACTATCAGCCACACCCAGCCGGTCGAGACCGGCGGAAAACGGCCGACACGCGCCGAAATGACGTCGGTGGGGAAGTCCGTCGTCGCCTTCAGCGCCTGCAGCGCCTGAGCCAGCGTGTATCCGCCACTCGGCGGCAATTCCGCCGCACCACTCGCCTCAGGACCGATCGCCACCTCTGAAGGGACCGCCGCGAGGGCGGGCGTGACGGCCGACGTCAGGCTGGGCGTTGCCGCGACCGGTGTCTCTGGAGGCGTAATCGAGGGCATCGGCGTGGGCCTCGGCAGCCCATAGCCGACGGACAGCCCGAAGACGATGCACAGGATCGCCACCAGCGGGATCACCGGCGGAACGGGCAGGCCGCGCGAAACCGAGCGTGGCTTCAGGCGGCTGATTTCGAGAGGTTCACGATCCAGGGATTGATCGTCCATATTCTTCGTCGCCGAGAATACGCACGCGCCGGCCCGGCGTTCCTGAAAGCGGTCCATGGTTTCGCCTGGTCGCCCCCGCAGGCCGGTCCGCTCGTGCGACAATTCCGACTCGGGCTTTCGAGGGTCTCGCGCTCGGCGCGTTTCGACCGCTCGACCGCCCGCTCGACCGAAACCTGCCCGACAGACTCGACCGCCCGTGCCCGAGGAGACCATCGTGAGCGCCGCAAACCCGACACTGCCGGCCGACGATCCCGGACCCTCCGTCGCCAACCTCGACACGATCGTCTCGCTGTCGAAGCGGCGCGGCTTCGTCTTCCCGAGCTCGGAGATCTACGGCGGCATCAACGCCGTCTGGGACTACGGGCCGCTCGGGGTCGAGCTGAAGAACAACGTCAAGCGGGCGTGGTGGCGGGCGATGGTCCAGGAGCGCGACGACATCGTCGGCCTCGACGCGGGCATCCTCATGGCTCCGCAGGTGTGGGTCACGTCGGGCCACGTCGCCTACGTTCAGCGACCCGCTCGTCGAGTGCCAGACGTGCCACCGCCGCTTCCGGCTCGACGAGCTGCCCGGCGCGGAGAACCTGACGCAGACGGAGCTGCGCGATCCCGGGATCGTCGAGCGCCTGGGCCTGACGTGCCCGGTCGACGGCGGCCCGCTGAGCGCGCCGCGCCGATTCAACCTCATGTTCAAGACGTACATGGGCCCGGTCGAGGAGGACGCCGCGCGAGGTCTACCTGCGCCCGGAGACGGCGCAGGGCATCTACGTGAACTTCAAGAACGTCCGCGAGACGACCCGCAAGAAGCTGCCGTTCGGCATCGCCCAGATCGGCAAGGCGTTCCGCAACGAGATCAGCCCCGGCAACTTCGTCTTCCGGATGCGCGAGTTCGAGCAGATGGAGATGCAGTACTTCGTCAGGCCGGACGACGGCGGCGGCCACGTTCGAGGAGTGGATGCCGCGGCGGCATGGCCTGGTACGAGCGCTACGGCGTCGAACCCGGCCCGGCTCGCGGTTCCGCGAGCACGCGCCGGACGAGCTGGCGCACTACGCCAAGAAGGCCGTGGACGTCGAGTACCGCTTCCCGTTCGGCTGGAAGGAGCTCGAGGGCATCCACAACCGCGGCGACTTGGACCTGGGCCGCCACCAGGAGGCGAGCGGCGAGAACCTCGAGTACTTCGACCCGGCGACCGAGGAGCACTTCATGCCGTGGATCGTCGAGACGTCCGCCGGCGGCGGACCGCGCGGCGTTCACGTTCCTGATCGACGCCTATCGCGAGGAGGAGGTGCGCGGCGAGAAGCGCGTCGTCCTCGGCCCTCCACCCGGAGTCTGGCCCCGTACAAGGTGGCGGTCCTGCCGCTGCTCAAGAAGCGGCCCGAGATCGTCGAGCTGTGCCACGCGCATCCGCGCCGACCTGGCAAGCGCGACATGATGGCCGTCTACGACGACACGGCCGTCGATCGGCAAGCTCTACCGGCGCCAGGACGAGATCGGGACGCCGTGGTGCGTGACGGTCGACGTCGACTCGCTCGAGGACGGCAAGGTCACCGTCCGCGATCGCGACTCGATGGAGCAGATCCGAGTCGACCTCAGCCAGGTTAAGCCGATCGTAATGGAACGGCTGGCGAAGGCTCGGGCGTAGCCGGGCTCCGGCGAAGGTGAGCGCGCTCACGGCGGTGGGAGATGCCGCCCCGGCCAAAGCGGCCGGGGCTCTCGACTGGCCGTTCCGAACGAAGCTCGGGCCGGTTCCACTCTCGGCCAAGAACGTCCGGCTGTGGTGGTTCGGGCTCGCGGTCGTAGCCCTGCTGCCGATCGGGACGGCTCTCAAGAGCTGGAACGACTGGTCCACGTTCTGGGCCGCCGGCGGCACGGTGGGCGGCCCGAGTCTCATGGATTCGCAACTCCATCGAGCGTTCCAGGCCGCGCACGACATACCCGGCGATTTCTGGCGCTATCCGCCGGCGTTCGCCTACGCATACTGGCCGGCGTCGCTTCTGCCGATCGGCGTGGGTTTCGCGGTCAATACGGCATTCATGCTCGCTCTCGTGGCCCTGGCCGGGCTGCTGACCGCCCGCATCTTCGACCTGTCTCGGGACACCGCGGTTCGGCTCGCCTTTGCCTGGACCCCGATGCTGGCGCCGGCGATCATGGGCCAGAATGCGCCGCTCGCCGTCGTGCTAGCGCTGTGGGCGATCGACGCGTTGAAGCGCGACAGCCAGATCGAAGCAGGCCTGGCGGCAGGGCTGTTGATGTACAAGCCCACGCTCGGATTGCCGCTGCTTGGCTTCCTGTTCCTGCGCAGCCGCTGGCGGGCGGCGTCGGTGGCCTGCGCAGTGGTCGCGGTGGGCTACGTGGTGAGCGTCGTGGCTGCGGCCGGCGACTGGTTGTGGCCCGTCGCTTGGTGGAACGGCATCCAGCCGCTGTTCGCCGCGGACCTCGCGTACAACGCCGACAAGACGATCAGCCTGCCTGGTCTGATCGGCCGCATCTCCGTGCTGCCCTGGTGGCTCGGCTACGCGGCCGGCGCTGCGATCGTGCTGCTGGCCCTGCGTGGCCTGATTCGTGCCCCGATCGTGGAGGCCGCGAGCGCCGTTTGCCTGGTGACGGTCGTGGCCGGGCCGCGGGTCTGGAGTTATGAAGTGGGCCTGATGCTGCCGATACTGGCCTGGGCCGCAACCGGCGGCATGGGCGAACCGTGGCGCACGCGACTGGTCTTCCTGGCCCTGGCCATGGGCATCTTGTGGGTCGTGTCGCCCCTCACGGTTGTCAGCGGGGTAGCCGTCGTGGCCAACGCGGCAATGGCTATGTGGTTGTGGCGCTGGCGGCCGCGCGGCCCGGATCCGATCGTTGTCGCGCGACCGATCGCCGAGTTGATCGACGTCCAGCCCGTCTGAACCACACGAGGTCGGCGTCTCGCGATGACTCGTGGCCGAGACCCTCGGCCAATCAGCGTGAGGCGAGGCGCCGACAGCCACCCGGCCGACCGGCATGAGACTGATCAGCTGGGAGACGCCCCAGCCAGAAGCGGTTCGACTATCTCATCGGCGAGCAGCCGAAGGCTGGGAGAAGGCGGGATGAACCCGAGGATGATGTGGGTGGCGCCCGCCTCGACGAGTCCCAGGATGGAGTCACGGGCCCGCGCGGGGTCGGCCTGATCGGCCGGGGAGACCAGGATCTGCGCCGATCGGACGATCTCTGCCGGATTCCGGCCGATGGCCGCGCAGTGCTCGTCGAGCACCCGGCTCTTGTGGCGGAAGTCCTCGGGGCTGCGCGTGGGGCTGGTCCAGATGTCGGCATGTTCGGCCACCACTCGCAAGGACAGGCGCTCGCCACCCGCCCCGATCAGGATGGGCGGGCGCGGCCGCTGCACCGGCTTCGGCTCGCAGATCGCCCCTTTCAAGTGGTAGTAGCGACCCTCGAAATCGAATGGCGCGTCCTCCGCCCACATTCGACGGACTATCGTGCAGGCTTCAGCGAGAGCGCCGATCGCTTCGCCGGCCGAGACGACGTCGATGCCATAGGCGTCGAGTTCTCGATGCACCAGGGCGAGGCCGGCCGGATCGGACACCGCGAAGCCGCCCGCGCCTATCCCGAAGACGAGCCGGCCATCGGAAATCTGGTCCACCGTCGCCGCCATCTTGGCGAGGACCGCGGGAGGTCGGATGCGGTTGCTGGTGACCACCACGCCGAGCCGCAGTCGTCTGGTCTGGGCGGCCAGTGCCGCCAGGAGCGTCCAGGCTTCCAGCGCCGGGTCGGTTACGTCGCCGCGGAGCGGCACGAAGTGGTCCCACAACCAGGCATGCTCGAACGCCGGCACCTCGTCCGCTTCGCGCCACAGGCGGAGCAGGTCCCGATAGGTGGTGTTGACCTGGCTGGTCTTGATCCCGAAGCTCAGTCGGCTGCGGCCGTTCATTCCGGTTCTGACCCTTGCGATCGAAGTGGCTCCTTCGCGGCCGGCAGACGAGTATCACTAGCCGGCTACCGACAAGCCTAGACTACGTCGCTAGCCGGCAAGTCAGTGTCTTACCATGTGGGCCATGAACGAGTTTCTGACGCTGTTCACACGCGCATCCAAGCTCATGCGAGCCGCGACGGACGACGCGATGAGCCGCCACGGCGTACGGGTAGGCCAGAACGTCGCGCTCGAGGTCCTCTGGGAGACCAACGGTCTGACTCCGGGAGAGCTGGCCGAACGGCTCCACGTCGCGACTCCGACAGTCGTCAAATCGGCCACGCGAATGGCCCGGTCCGGTTTGATCACGCGCCGGCGCGACGCGGGTGATGCCCGACTGGTCCGGATCTACCTCACGGACCAGGCTCTTTCAGTCAGGAAAGCTGTCGAAGATTCGCGCGATCAACTGGAACGCCGCGCGACCGCGTCACTGACCGAGGATGAGCGCGCCTGCCTCATGAAGGCATTGAAGAAGATCATCGAGGAGTTCGCCCGCTCCGGCCCGATGGACGAACCGGGCGGCCCGGAGGACTTCGCGGGTGCCTGAGCCAGGCCTCGAGCCGCCGAGGAATCCGGGGCCGGTCGGAAGTCAGGGGACACTGAAGGCTGAAGGCTGAAGGCTTAGGCCGACGGACGTCCGGTATTCGGGGTGCCGGCTCGCTGGGGCCGATTCCCTCGTAGGCGCCGCGACCCGCCGGGCGATGGGCATCAATATTCCTCAGACCATGACCATGGCCGGCGAACTCACTCCCGACCAGGCCCTCGCCGCTTCGGAGGCGTACATGGACGCCCACGGTGTCCTATCGCGGAATCACGAGCTCAGTAACGGACGACGACAGTCGCTCGGTCTGTGGTCAGGCGGCCTTGCGCCTCTGTCGATCCGCGCCCTGAAGGCGACCCGAGCCGGCCTGGATCTCAGATAGTCCCCGGGGAGTCGAGGAGTTGCCGCCGGATTCCAAGCGGAAGGCCGCCACGAGCTCATCGAGGGTTCGGGCCATGGCCGCCAGCGTGGCGGCCGAGGCGACGACTTCCTCTGCCTGCGCGGACATCTCTTCGGTCGCCGCACTGACCTCTTCGGTGGCGGCGCTGTTCTCCTCGGAGACGGCGGCGATCGACTCCATCGACTCGGCCACGGTATGGGCCGACGTGGTCATTCGACCAGCCGCCTGGTCGGTCTCGGCGGCGATGCCGGCGATGGCGTCCACGGCCGAGACGACCTCGGTCGTTGCGCCGCGGATCGCACCGATCGCGTCGAAGACATCGTCGAGAGCGACGTTGCGGGCCTGCGCGGCGGAGTTGATGTCGGCCAGGGCCGCGGCCGACTCCGAGGCGAGCGAAGCTCCAGCCTCGACCTCGCCGGATCCGGAACGCATCGCCTCGACGGCGGCCTCCGTATCGGCCTGGACCTCCGCGATCAGGGAGCCGATCTCCTTGGTGGCACGGGAGGAGCGTTCGGCCAGCTTGCGAACCTCGTCGGCGACGACGGCAAAGCCCTTGCCCTGTTCGCCGGCGCGTGCCGCCTCGATGGCCGCGTTCAATGCCAGAAGATTCGTCTGCTCGGCGATGTCGTCGATCGTCTCGACGATGGCCCCGATCTGGTCGGACTTGCCACCGAGGGCCGCCACCTTCGCGGCCGCCGCATCGACCGCGCCCTTGATGCGTTCCATGCCCGTCCCGGTTGCGTCGATCGCCTTTCCGCCTCGACCTATCGCGGCAGCTACCTGACCGCTCAGCGGCTTCATCTTCTCCGTCGCCTCGTCGGAGCGCGAGATTGCGGCCGTCGTTCTGGCGGCCGCAGCCGCCGCATTGTTGGCGGCTTCAAGTGTCCGAAACGCTCCCTGGCCGACCATCGAAATCGTGGCGGACAGCTCGGAAATGGCTGAAGAAGTGTTCGAGCTGGCGCGCGCCTGATCGCTGGCCCCACTCGCGACCTGATTGATCGTCTGGGCGATCTGGGATGATGCCTGGCCGGTCTGAGACGCCGCGGCGTCGAGCTGGGAGCCGGCCTCGGCCAGGTCATGGGCCGAAGCGCTGACACCCGAAACCATGGCCCGCAGGTTGAGCAGCATCTGCTGGGCGGCGATGCCGAGTTCATCCTGCTCGGAGCGCGGGGCGATCTCGACGGTCAGATCCCCGTCGGCGACCCGCTGGAGGGACTCGGCCATCGTCATCAGGTACTCCTCGACAGCCTTGAGGCCGTGCCCGGCCAGGCCGGCCTCGCCCGGCTGATTCATGACCCAGAGCTTGACCTCGATCGGGATGTCGCGGTTCAGGCTGCCACGGGAGAAGTTTTGCAGGGCGCCCGCAAGGATGACGAACGGCTTGACGATGCTTCGCTCTGTGTACAGACCGAAGGCGATGCCCGTCGCGCTGAAGGCGAGCGCGGCAGGAACCAGCCAGGCGTCGCCGCCGGCGAAGGCAAGGATCGTCAGGATCATCGCAGACGAGGGGATTGCGAGCACGAGCAGGGCGATCTTGCCCGTCGGGGTCAACCTGAGCATTTCCATTCCTCAATGGCGGCACATACAGACTGGGCGCGCTGTGTTGGAAGTCGGTCTGGAGCCGCGGGTGCTGAAGCCGCCAGATGGACTCTGGTCGGGGCCTGCGGCCCGGGTGCTGACGTCGGGCCGGCCGAGTTCGGGCCACGACCTCCCTGGCAGCTCGTGCGACGTTGCTGGTAGGGCCCAGCCAGTAACTGGAGTCGAGGCAACTCGCCCGAGCCTTCGCCGGGGTCCATCGCCGGGCGCTTACCGGCTCGCCGTTCCGTCGCGGGTCTTCCGACGGTCTGGCGGCATATGCGACGCAGTTCGCGAAGGTGGCCGAAAGGCTTCGGGCTGTGGGCGCGTTCGGCGAGCCGAGGAGTGGCAGTTCGGCTGGCAGGGCTCTAGACCTGGAGGAAGCGCCCGACGGAACCTCGACCCGGACCGCTCAGTGAGCGGCAGGCGCCCCGGCTTCCGCTGGGACGGGAGCGACGAGCTCGCCTCGGAGGTACGCGTCGATGTTCGAGGCCGCCTTCTTGCCGTCGCCCATGGCGAGGATGACGGTGGCGGCGCCGCGGACGATGTCGCCGCCGGCGAACACGCCGGCCATCAGGTCTGGCATGTTGTCGTCGATCTACGATGTTGCCCCATTTGTTGAGCTTGAGATCCGGGGCAGGTGGCGGTCAGCAGGGGATTGGCTCGCGTGCCGATCGGCCACGACGACCACGTCGCACGGGAAGACGAACTCCGAGCCGGGGATGACGACGGGCCGGCGCCGGCCGGAGGCGTCGGGCTCGCCGAGTTCCATGCGGACGCACTTCAGGCCGGTGACCCAGCCTCTTCTCGTTGCCGAGCACTTCGACCGGCGCGATCAGGAACTCGAACTGGACGCCCTCCTGCTCGGCGTGGTGGACTTCCTCGGCCCGGGCGGGCATCTCGTTGCGCGTGCGGCGATAGACGATGCAGACGATTCGTCCGCGCCCAGGCGTTTGGCGGTGCGGGCGGAGTCCATGGCGACGTTGCCGCCGCCGACGATGGCGACGCGCTGGCCGTGGAGGACCGGCGTGTCGGCTCGGGGAATTGGTAGGCGGCCATCAGGTTGACGCGGGTCAGGTATTCGTTGGCGGAATAGACGCCCTTGAGGTTCTCGCCCGGCACATTCATGAACACCGGCAGGCCGGCGCCGTTGGCAATGAAGATGGCGTCGAACTGCTCGCGCAGCTCCGGCAGGGTGTAGGTCCGGCCGATGACGAGTTGCAGCTCGATCTTCACGCCGTCGGCGTCCAGCCGGTCGACTTCCTGCTCGACGATCTTCTTGGGCAGGCGGAACTCCGGGATGCCGTAGACCAGCACGCCGCCGGCGGCGTGGAAGGCCTCGAAGACCGTGACCTCGTGGCCGCGCTTGGCCAGTTCGCCCGCGGCGGTGAGGCCGGCCGGGCCGGAGCCGACGACCGCGACCTTCTTGCCCGGTGGCGCCGGATTGACGCGCTCGAAGGCTGTCGGTGTGTGTCGCGCGCCCAGTCGGCGACGTAGCGCTCCAGGTAGCCGATGGCGACCGGCAGGCCTTTCTTGCCGCGGATGCAACTCGCTCGCATTGGGTTTCCTGCGGGCAGACGCGGCCGGTGACGCAGGGCAGCGCGTTGTCGTCGAGCAGGCGAGTCGGCCGCGCCCGGCAGGTTGCCTCGCGAGAGCAGCTCGATGAAGTGCGGGATGTTGACGCCCACCGGGCAGCCGTCGATGCAGTTCGGCTTCGGGCACTGGAGGCAGCGCTCGGCTTCGAGCAGGGCCAGCTGCTCGGGCAGGCCGAGGTTGACTTCGTCGAAGTTGCGGGCTGCGGACCAGCGGCGTCCTGCTCCGGCATGGCGCCTGGCGTGATTTGCAGCCGTTCTTTCTTGGGGAGCGGCGTCGCGGTTTGCTGCGGCGCGGGCGGCAAGCGTCGTCAGGTCGTCCATCAGTGTGCCTCCGCCGTCGTGCGGCTCGTCCGCGCAGCGCGCAAGGGCGCCTGCTCGAAATCGCGGTAGGTGGTAAGGCGGTCAGCCAGCTGCCGAAGTCCACCTGGTGGCCGTCGAACTCCGGGCCGTCCACGCAGGCGAACTGGCGTCTGGCCGCCGACCGCAGACGCGGCAGCCGCCGCACATGCCCGTGCCGTCGACCATGACCGGGTTGAGCGAGACGATCGTCTTGCCGCCAAGCGGCTTGGTCAGCTTGACCACCGCGCGCATCATCGGCACCGGGCCGACGGCATAGACGATATCGATGCCGCCCGCCGCCAGAGGTCCTTTGGCGCGTCGGTCACAAAGCCGTGCCGCCCGTAGCTGCCGTCGTCGGTGCAGACGACCACCTCGCCCAGCGGCCGCAGCTCCTCCTCGAAGATGACCCACTCCTTTGAGCGCCCGCCGATGATGCTGAGCACCTCCACGCCGCGCTCTGCAGGCCCTGGGCGATGGGATAGCACCACGGCCGTGCCGACGCCGCCGCCGATGCACAGCGCGCGGCCCGCGGCGATCAGTTCCGTGGGCTGGCCGAGCGGCCCGGCGATGTCGGGGATGGCCTCGCCCGGCTCCAGCGCGACCAGCTCCGTGGTGCTCTTGCCGACCGCCTGGATGACCAGCGCGATGGTGCCGGCGGCCGCGTCGCCGTCGGCGATGGTCAGCGGGATGCGCTCCGCGCCGTCGCCGCGGCGGACGATGACGAACTGCCCGGGCTGCCGGATCTGGGCGATGCGCGGGGCCACGACGTCCAGCCGGGTGACGTTCGGGCGAAGCTGGGCTTTGGCAACTATGGGGTGCATCTCACTCCGGTAATGCTGGTCGGCAGCAAATGTGTGGTGAGCCAGTATGTGTTTAGTGCTAATGGTGCCTGCTGGAGCACTCGGCCGCACCCGCGGTCTGTACCTGCCGACGGGGCCGAAGGTCACAACGTGGCGCCCATCCTAACGGGTGGCCCGGCGCGGCGGGCGCCGCTACTACCAACCCAGCAGCGCCGCGGACGTGCTGTGGACCTGGTCGAACATCCGGGCGCCGTCGTCGCCCGACAGCAAATTCGGCTGGCCCTCGATGATGAGGGTGGGATGGAGGTCTACTTGAACGAGCCTCCGTCCGGAGAAAGTGAGGTCGACGACCGCACTCTCCTGCGTTCGCTCGTCGTGCGTCCAATCGAACACCAGGTCGCCGAGCGAGTAGAAGACCATGTGGTCGACTCCGACCTGCTGCATCGGCCCGAACCAGTGGGAATGGCTGCCGAGGATGAGGTCCGCGCCGGCGTCGATCATGCTTTGGGCATCGACCAATTCTTCGGGCAGGACGGCATCGGTGTATTCGATGCCCCAGTGTGGCATGACCACGACGTAGTCGGCGCCGGCGGCCTTTGCCGCGGCGATGTCGGAGGTTATCTCGCCGATCGAATAGCCCGATGAACCCGGCGAGGAGCCGGTGGCCCAGTAGCCGATCGGCTCGATCCAGCAGTAGGCCAACACGGCGATGCGCAGGCCGGCTGCCGAAAGCCAGGCGGGCTCGCGGGCGTCGGCGAGATTCGCACCGGCGCCGGCATGAGCGATGCCCAGGGCGTCGAGAGAGCCGATCTCGTCGGCCACCGCGTGAAGGCCGCCGTCCCCGAGGTGGTTATTGGCCAGCGAGGTGAAGTCGATGCCCGCGTCGCGGAGGCCCGCGAGCAGTTCCGGGTCGCCCGTGAAGGTGAACCCTCCGGCGTGGTAGGTGAAGTCGTGAGGTTCGGGCGATTCCAGGTTGACCAGTCCGAGGTCGGCCTCTCGGAACAGCTGGCCGACCGCGCCTTGAGGCCCGGTTCTGTGACCACTCGCGAGTTCCCCGCCGCCCCAGCCGCAGCAGTAGCGCCCGTCGATGACGGCCGTCCCGCCGTTCCAGGCGTAGTCGACGCCCCAGTCGTCGAGGATCGACTGTGCGTACACGGCCTTGTCGAGCATCACGTCGCCGCCCGCGGCCATCGTCCAGACGAGGTCGGTGCCGAACGACGAGGCGATGCCCGGCTCGCGGGCGAGCAGCGGCCAGTCGGCGATGTCGTGGATTCGGGCGGCGCCGAAGAGATCCACGCCGTCGACGCCGAGGGCGCGCACGCCGACGGCCACGTCATCTGCCCGGATGATGCCCAGGGCATTGGGAGTGGCTTTGACGAAGGCGATCACTTCGCCCGGGGCCATGGCCCGGACGCCGGCCGGGCTGACGCCAAGCGCGGTCCCCAGAGCAGCCAGGTCGGCGGCGCTCACCGCAACCGGGATCGGGTCGCGTTCCGGCCCGGGGCGCGCGGGGCCCACCAGGCCCGCGAGCTGCGTGAGAGAAATCGATCGCCGCTCCGACCAGAAGCTGACGATCGGAACCAGTGGGATCGGGGACGTGGCCGGCTGTCGAGCCCCCGGAGCCGGCGGGGGAGGCGGTCGAGACGGGGGTTTCGGCGGCGACTTGCGGCGACCGGCGATGGTGACCCGGATATTGCCGGCCCGCCGGCCTGGGACGGGGCTGCGGTCGGGGCCTCGGCTGCGGGCGGGGCCTCGGCGGCGGTCGGGGCGGCCCGAGTCAAGGTCGCCGACATCGCCGTCGCCGTGAGCGCGATGGCGGCAACCGAAAGGACGGAGAGGATCGCGGCGAGCGTCGAGCGACGGCGAGAGCGGAGCATCCTTGAAGCCTAACTCCTGGTCTCCGCGCCCAGACGGACCCGCCTCAGGCGGCGGCCGGAGCGTCAGTCCGCGGCGGGTGCCTCGACGGCCGGCGGCAGCGGCTTGTGCCACTGTTCGTGACCCGGCCGGCGGCCGTCGAGCTCGGCTTCGGCGCGAACGTGGACGTGGCGCGACTCGGTCGACATCGAGAGGCTCTTCTTGGCGCAGACGTCGACGCAGACCCCGCAGGCGATGCAGGTCAGCTGCTCGATGGCCCACGTGCGCGCTTCGCGATCGACCGTGATCGCGGCTGCCGGGCACCGCCGGGCGCACAGCATGCAGTAGTTGCAGGTTTCGACGTCGAACTCGATCGTGCCGCGGGCGCCGGCCGGCCGGACTCGCAGTTCGGTCGGATAGCGTCGCGTTGCCGGGCGGGAAGCCAGGTTGCGCAGCGCTCGCGGGACCATGGGCAGCTTCAACGGATTTGGCATCTCAGCGCTCCGTGCAGCTGATGCAGGGGTCGATGGTCAGGATTATGTTCGGCACGTCGGCGAGGTCGCAGCCCTTGACCAGCTGGATCATGGCCGGGATGTTGGCGAAGGTCGGCGTCCGGGCGCGGAAGCGCTCCAGGTTCTTGGTGCCGTTGGCCTTGACGTAGTAGAGGACCTCGCCGCGCGGCTGCTCGAGGCGGGTGAACGTCTCGCCGTTCGGGAGTCCGCGAGGCCGGTTCTCGATCGCCTGGCCCTCGCCCTTGGGCATCTTCTCGATGGCCTGGCGGATGAGGTCGATCGACTGGTCGACCTCGCGCAGGCGCACGACGCACTCGGGCCAGGCAGTCGCCGGCCGTCTCGATGACGGGCTCGAACTCGAGCCGATCGTAGAAGTGTGTCGCCCAGGAGCCGGGTGTCGGTGGCGATGCCGGAAGCCCGGGCCATCGGCCCGACCGCGTCGACCGCCAGCGCGTCTGCTTTCGACAGCACGCCGACGCCGCCCAGGCGATGGGCGATCGACGGGTCCGTTCCGAAGACTCGCGCCGTCTCGTTGACGGCCGCGCCGAGTTCCTGGAGTTCGGCGAGGATCGGCAGCCAGCTCGGTGTCCGACATGTCGCGCTTGACGCCGCCGATGCGGTTGACCGAGATGGATGATCCGGCCGCCGGTGGTGCGCCTCGAAGATGTCGAGGATGCTGCTCGCGCATCGCGCCAGCAGTGCATGAACAGGTTCTCGAAGCCGAAGGCGTCCGCGCCCAGGCCCAGCCAGAGCAGGTGGCTCTGGATGCGCGAGAGCTCGGCCCAGATGAGGCGCAGCCAGCGGGCTCGTTCGCGGCACTTCGACGTTCATGATGCTCTTCCAGCGAGACGGCAGTAGCCCATGCCGTGCATGAAGCTGCAGATGCCGCAGATGCGCTCCGCGACGAAGCCCATCTCGGTGTACTCGACCTCGCTCGACCATCATCTCCAGGCCGCGGTGGATGTAGCCGATGGTCGGGATCGCGTCGACGACCTTCTCGTCCTCGAGGATCGAGGTCCAGGACGAGCGGCTCGGGCAGGACCGGATGCTGCGGGCCGAACGGGATGATCGTGCGCTTCATGCTTTCTTCACCGGGCTTGCGGCGACGCCAGGGGCCGCGCCGGCGGCGGTGCCGGCAGCCGCATTGGCGGCGAGCCGGGCCTTCACCGCGGCGTGGGAGAACGGCACTCGAGTCGCGGTCTTGTAGAGCTGGCCCTTCAGGTCCAGGCCGATGCCGGCCACTTTGATGCCGAAGAGCTCGCGGATCTCGTTTTCGTAGAGGAACGCCGCCCCGAAGAAGTCGGAGACGCTGGGCACCGCCTCGGTCCGGTCTATGGTCTCGCGCCAGGTCTCTAACTCGGTGCCACGGGCGAACGCCCAGGCGATCTCGAACAGCTCGGGCGCCTCGACTTCTTCCGCGGAGGCAGCCGCGGCCGTGGCGGGGACGGCGGGTGTGGCCGTGACAGCGCTGGGGCCGGCGGGCGCGGCCGTGGCGGCATGCGCGCCGTGTGCAGCGCCGCCGGCCGGGGCCATAACGGTAGTGACGTTGATCAGGGCCAGCCGCCAGCCGGCTCGGTGTAGCTCCTCGACTCGTGCGAGGAAGGCCGTGCTGTCCATCAGGCTGACTTCTTTCGCTTTGCTTCGAGCGCGGCGATACCTGCGACCACGCCGTCGATGATGCTTTCGGGTCGGGCCGCGCAACCGGGGACGTACACGTCCACCGGGATCACCTTGTCGATGCCGCCCTGGATGTTGTAGCACCCGGGCGAAGATGCCGCCGGAGCAGGCGCAGACGCCGACCGCCACGACCACCTTCGGGTCGGGCATCTGGTGATAGAGGTTCTGCACGATTTCGACGTTGCGTTCGTTGACGCTGCCGGTGACGAGCAAGATGTCGGCGTGCTTGGGGTTGCCGGTGTTGATCACCCCGAACCGCTCGACGTCGTAGAGCGGCGTCAGGCAGGCCAGGACCTCGATGTCGCAGCCGTTGCAGCTCGATCCGTCGTAGTGGAGGATCCATGGGGAGCGGCTGAAGAACGACACGGCTTACCTCGCGACCATGAAAAGGGCGACCAGATTGCCGCCGCAAAGGAGCAGAGTCGCGATCCACGTGGAGCGCAGCACCAGCTGCCACTTGATGCGGGACGTGGAGTTGTCGACCAGGATCTCGAGGAAGTAGGCGACCCCGAACGCGGCCAGGCCGAGTGGGATGCTCCAGTTGAAGAGGAGGACCACGAAGGCGCAGAGCAAAGCCGACTCGTACCAGTGGGCCACTTCGACGTAGGCCAGCAGCCGGCCGGACATGTCGGAAGTGAGGCCGCTCACCAGCTCTTGATGCGGGTGGTGCGACATGGAGATGTCGAACGGCGACTTCCGCAGCTTGATGGTGGCGACCATCAGGAAAGCCAGCACCACGCCCGGCAATTGGACCGCGACAAGCTGCGGCGAGGCGAGCACGGCGGCGAATGTGCTCGCGCCGGTGACCTTGCAGACGCCGACCATCATCAGGATGAAGAAGGGCTCGGAGGCGAGCAGAACCACCAGCTCGCGCTCGGCGCCGGCGAAGCTGAAGGGCGAGTTGGCCGAGCCGGCGGCCAGGACCAGCAGCAGAGCCGCCAGCGCGAACACGAACGTGGTGAAGATCAGGTCGGTGCCACTCAGCAGGAGCGCCCCGCAGGCGGCCATATAGCCGACGTGGGCCATCAGCAGCGGCTCGGCGATCGGATTGATCTGGCGGGTCCGCTTCTGCAGCAGCTTGCCGACGTCGTAGAAAGGCTGAAGGAGCGGCGGTCCGACTCGGCCCTGCATGCGCGCCGAGACGATCCGGTCTGCACCGGTGAGGAGTCCGCCGAAGACCGGCGCGAGGACGATGAAGAGGAGCCCGTAGATCGCGGGGGCCATCAGCGGACCACCATTCCAACGGCCACCATGGCCACGACCACTCCACCGCAGGCGACGGTGCCGGCCCGGAAGACGAGCCCGCCGTCGAGTACGCCGTCAAGGTAGTAGTTGCGGAGCGTCACGCGCTTGATACCGCCGAGCGCTGCGCCCATGACGTGGCCGACATTCGCGGACCTGCCGCTCGCGTAGAAGTCGGCGTGGTCGTAGGTGGGGCTGAGCCACGACAGCAGGGCCACGAACGGCAGGAGCACCACGGACGAGAGCATCACGATCAGCGTTGCCGGGTCGATCGCCAGGAAGACCCGCGGCGCCGCCGAGAAGGCATGGAGCGCGTAGGGCCCGACGACCTGATCTGATATCAGCCCGATGCAGGCGGTCGCGGCCAGGACGCCAAAGGCCATCGGCGCCTCGGTGAGCCATTCGTAGCGCGAGACCCGCTTCTCGATCGAGCGTTCGTAGTCGGTCTGGCGGCGCGCCGACAGGATCTTGATGAGCAGCTTGCCCCAGTAGAAGATCGTCAGCGAACTGCCGAAGGCCATGATCAGGATCATCGCCGCGCCTGCGGGCCCCGGGACCTCGAGGAAGGCCCGGATCGCAGTCCACTTGGAGATCGCGATGCCGAACGGCGCGATGAACATGCCCGAGATGCCGATCATGAACAGGATGCTGACGCGCGGCATGAGGCTCAGGAGCGCGTCGAAGTTCTCCATGTTCTTGGTGTAGAGCCTGTTCTCGATGGTGCCGATGGTCAGGAAGAGCAGGCCCTTGGCCAGTGCGTGGAAGATGATGATCATGACCCCGACCCAGGCCAGCTCGGGCGTGCCGATGCCCGCACAGCCGACGATCAGGCCGAGTGAGCCGATGGTCGAGTAGGCCAGGACCTTCTTGGTGTTCTGTTCGGTGACGGCCACCAGCGACGCGAACAGGAAGGTCAGCAGGCCGACGAAGGCGACCATGTAGCCGAGCGTCGAGCCGGACATCGCCGGCGACAGCCGCAGCAGCAGGAACACGCCGGCCTTCACCATGGTGCTCGAATGGAGCAGGGCGGAGGTAGGCGACGGGGCATACATCGCGCCGAGCAGCCACGACGAGAACGGCATCTGAGCGCTCTTGGTAATGCCCGCGAACGCGAGCAGCGCGATAGCCGGCAGCAGTGCGCCGGCCGCGGGTCCCTGCGTCAATCTCGCCAGGTCCAGCCCGTCGGTCTGGCCCGACAGGATCACGATCGCCAGTCCAAAGCCCAGCCCGCCCAGCAGGTTCATGTTGAGAGCCCGGAATGCGTAGCCGACCGTCTCGTCCGTCCGGGTGTAGCCGATCAGCAGGAACGAGCAGAGTGTCGTGATTTCCCAGAAGACCAGCATCATCGGCAGGTAGTTCGAGATCACCAGGCCGAACATGCCGGCCAGGAAGATGAACAGCAGCGAGAAGAACACCGTCCGGCGGCCCTGGATCATGGGGCTCGCCCGGTGATATGCCCGCATGTAGCCGATGGCGTTGATGCAGATGAGCGGGCCGATGACGCCGATCACGAGCACCATGACCAGCGACAGGCGATCGAACCAGAAGAGCCGCTGCGGGTCCACCTCCGGCATCCGACCGGACAACTCCAGGTACAGCGAGATCCCGAGCTGAGCCAGGGCCATGATGGGGGCGAGCACGCGGCGGTGGAGGATGCTGATAACCACCACGACGGCGGTCATCGCGATCTCCGCTCCCAGGAGAAGCTGGCCCAGAGCCGGCCCCTGTCCCAGGCCCAGGCCGTCCGGCAGCCCGAAGAAGATGCCGTTGCCGTTGCCGAAGGCCAGGACCGTCGCGATCGCGGCAACCGCTACGAATACGGCGCCGATCACGATGATGGCGTTCCTCAGCGCGGCCCGGGTGACCAGGATGAGGATTGCACCGATCACCGCCGGCAGAGCGATCAGAGCGGCGGCAAGGGAGGGAGAGCTCACGACGCCTTTGGCAGCAGGTGATCGATCTCGTCCATCAGGACGTCGGTCAGGACCGGCTTTTCGAGGTACCGGCGGACGGGGATCCAACCGTCGGTGTCCTGACTGTCTAGCTGTTCGGTGGAGAGCAGGTCGTCGGCGCGAGTGAGCATGATCAGCGGCAGATTCGGGTGATCCTGGGCCAGGGAGCGGGCCAGGTCGAGACCGGCAAGTTTGCCGCCCAGAACCGCTTCGAGGACGACGAGGTCCGGCACGGACTGGCGGACCATGCGAGTGGCTTCGGCCGTAGTGGCGGAAGTCGATACCGAGTGGCCGTCAGTCACGATGGCCTCTGTCGTGGCGGCGACCGATGCGGGGTCGTCGTCGACAACGAGTATGTGTGCCATGCCCTCACTCTTCTGCGTTTCTGCCCGGGCCCGCCACGGGAGGAGAGGTGGACCCGGGTTTGGAGACCTGAGCGCCTGTCTGCGCGGTTTCGTTACTCAGCCAGCTTACGGACAAGGGGGCTCCAGCGGTCCCGCGGTCCGGCCTCTTCCGACCGGGCATTTTGGCCTTGCAGGTTCGGGCCAGGCGCACTTTCGTTTGTGATATCGGGGCTATGCCTTTGGAAGTGAGCTAGAGTGGACCCAGTGCACGAATTCTCTATTGCCGAAGCTCTCGCCACCCAGGTCCTCGCCCACGCTCCCGCGGGAGCACGAGTCAGGGGTGTGGAGATCCGCGTTGGGGGCCTGCGAGGCCTGGAACCGGACGCTCTGCAGATGGCTTGGGACTCTGTGACATTCGGCACTGCGATAGAGGGCGCAACGCTCGCGATCGACCTGGTTCCGTGGACCGTCAAGTGCTCCGACTGCGGCCGGGAGTGGACCAGCCCGCTACCCTTCGTATCCTGCGAGTGCGGCAACGCCAGGCCGAACCCGGTTGGAACCGACGAATTGGACCTCATGGCGATGACCGTCGATCAGGACGACGGCGACGAAGACGAGGGCGGAGAAGGCGAATCCAGTGCGCCATGAGTGAGATGACCAGGACCGTTCGCCTGCCGATGGTCGAGCGCGTCCTCGAGGCGAACGATGAGCTCGCCGGTGCCAATCGGGCCGAGCTGGCGCGGCGGGGGATCTTCACCGTCGACATCATCGGTGCGCCGGGCAGCGGCAAAACCGCGATCCTGGAAGCCACGCTCCGCGCGCTGAAGGGCAGGCGCCGGCCGGCGGTCCTGGTCGGCGATTTGACGACCCGGCGCGACGGCGACCGCATGGCCCAGTGGTGCGACCAGGTCGTTCAGATATCGACCGGCCAGGGCTGCCACCTCGAAGCAGGTGAGATCCGGGACGCCATGCGCCAGATCGACCTGGAGTCGATCGACCTGCTCTTCATTGAGAACGTCGGCAACCTCATCTGCCCGGTCGGCTTCGATCTGGGCCAGACCGCCAAGATCGGCATCTTCAGCACCACCGAGGGCGACGACAAGCCGGCCAAACATCCCTACCTGGTAATGGAGGCGGACCTCCTCATCCTCAACAAGATCGACCTGTTGCCGTATCTGACCTTCGATCGATCGTCGTTCGAGGCGGACGTGCGCCTGCTCAATCCGACGGTCCCGATCCTCGACCTCTCAGCCACCACCGGCCAGGGCTTCGACGCCTGGCTGGCCTGGCTGGATCGGGGAGTGGCGCCGGCCTGACGGCGTCTCGGCGCGGACGGCCGGGTCGGAGCCGAGGGTCACCGCGCTTTCGGGCCGAATGGCCGCACTCTGCGGGACCGGATGACCGGTTCGCGGTGCCGGTCGGCAGCGAGGCGGCTTGGCCCGCGCCTGTACAATCCTGGAGACATAGTGCCTAACCGGCGCCCGGGCGCTTCCCCCCGGCCCGTGGCGCGACAGCCCCGCATCCAAGGAGAGTGACACCCCCATGGCCGACTCTGGCACGAAGACGTACAAGGCCGCCAAGCGCTACATCTACGCCTGGGGCGGCGGCAAGGCCGAGGGCAACGGGAACATGAAGGATCTGCTGGGCGGCAAAGGGGCCGGCCTGGCGGAGATGACCAACGCGGGTCTGCCGACTCCCCCTGGCTTCACCATCACCACAGAAGCCTGCAACGACTACTTCGCCGCCGGTAAGACCCTCCCGGCCGGACTCTGGGACGACGTCCTCGCGGCCGTCAAGGTCGTCGAGCAGCAGACGGGCAAAGGCCTCGGCGATCCGAAGAACCCGCTCCTCGTGTCCGTTCGTTCGGGCGCGAAGTTCTCGATGCCGGGCATGATGGACACGGTCCTGAACCTCGGCCTCAACGAGACCACCCTTCAGGGCTTGATCGGCATCACCGGCAACGAGCGTTTCGGCTGGGACGCATACCGCCGCTTCATCTCGATGTTCGGCCGGATCGTGCTCGATGTCCCGTCGCGCGTGGCCAAGGGCAAGGATGGTTCGGAAGTCGCCTACAACCAATTCGACGAGGCGCTCGACGCGGCCAAGGAGAAGCACGGCAAGGGCGCCAAGGATACGGACCTCAACGTCGACGACCTCAAGAAGCTCGTGATCGCCTACAAGAAGATCGTCAAGGACACGATCGGCCGTGACTTCCCGGACGATCCGAACGAGCAGCTGGACCTGGCCATCAAGGCGGTCTTCGCCTCGTGGTTCGGCAAGCGCGCCAACGATTACCGCAACAGCCAGAAGATCGCCCACGACCTGGGCACCGCCGTGAACGTCGTGACGATGGTCTTCGGCAACATGGGCGACGACTCCGGGACCGGCGTCGCGTTCACTCGTGACCCGAATACCGGCGAGAAGGTCCTCTACGGCGAGTATCTGACCAACGCCCAGGGCGAAGATGTGGTCGCCGGCGTCCGAACGGCACCGAAGATCGCCCAGCTGGCGACGGACATGCCCAAGGTGTACGCCGAGTTCAAGAAGATCGCGGACAAGCTCGAGAAGCACTACAAGGACGTCCAGGACCTCGAGTTCACGATCGAGCGCGGCCGCCTCTACATGCTCCAGACCAGGTCGGCCAAGCGCACCGCGGCCGCCGCGGTGAAGATCGCCATCGACATGGTCAAGGAAAAGCTGATCACCACAGACGAGGCGCTGGCTCGCATCGAGCCGGCCCAGGTCGACCAGCTCATGCGCGACCAGTTCGACCCGAAGGCTCGTGCCGCCGCCAAGCGGATGGCGAAGGGCCTGAACGCCTCTCCGGGTGCGGCCGTCGGCAAGGCCGTCTTCCACGCCGACGTCGCCGCCGCCTGGGCCGCGAAGGGTGAGAAGGTCGTCCTCATCCGCGAGGAGACGTCTCCGGACGACTTCCACGGCATGGCCGTCGCTCAGGGCATCCTGACGGCCAAGGGCGGCGCGACCTCTCACGCAGCGGTCGTCGCTCGCCAGATCGGCAAGCCGTGCGTCGCCGGTTGTGCCGAGCTGGAAGTCAACTACGCCACCAAGACCGCTACCGCCGGGGGCGTCACGGTCAAGGAAGGCGACTGGGTCAGCCTCGACGGTTCGTCGGGTGAAGTCTTTGCCGGCGCTCTGCCGACGGTGAGCGCGCGTTACGAAGATCAGAAGGACCTGCAGACCGTCCTCGGCTGGGCCGACAAGGTCCGCAAGCTGCATGATCTGGACCAACGCCGACAAGCCCGAAGAGGCCGCTCAGGCCCGCTCCTACGGCGCCCAGGGCATCGGCCTCTGCCGCACCGAGCACATGTTCCGCGAGGGCCCGCGGCTCGAAATCGTGCGCGCCGCGATCCTGGTCGCCAACGTCGCGACCCGTGCCAAGGCGAAGCTCGCCGCCGGTCAGGCTCTGACCGTCGACGAGAAGGCCGCCGTCAAGCAGTTCGACGCCTCTATGGCCAAGCTCGAGAAGTGCTCCAGCAGGGCGACTTCGAAGGCATCCTGCCGCGATGTCCGGCCTGCCGGTCGTCATCCGCCTCATCGATCCGCCGCTCCACGAGTTCCTCCCGAACCTCGAGGACCAGCTCGTCAAGGTCACCAAGGCCGGCGACAAGGCCACTGCCAAGGACATCGGAGCTGCTTGCGACCATCAAGTCCATGCACGAGCAGAACCCCATGCTGGGCCTGCGCGGCTGCCGCCTCGGCCTGATGATCCCGGACTTCGTCAAGATCCAGACCCGCGCCATCCTCAACGCGGCCGATCGCCGTGAAGAAGGCCAGGAAGGATCCGCGACCGGAGATCATGATCCCGCTCGTCGGCCACGTGAACGAGCTCAAGGCCACCCAGGCGCTCCTCGAGGCCGAGGCCGCAGCCGTGGTCAAGGCGGCCGGCGTCAAGATCGATTACAAGTTCGGCACCATGATCGAGATCCCGCGAGCCTGCTGGGTCGCGGACGAGATCGCCGAGATACGCCCAGTTCTTCAGCTTCGGCACCAACGACCTGACCCAGATGACGTTCGGCTACAGCCGCGACGACGCCGAGGGCGGGTTCCTCCTCAAGTACGTCGAGGACAAGATCCTCCCGTACAACCCATTCCAGTCGCTGGACCCGGTCATCGTCAAGGAGATGAAGCTGGCCGTCGAGCTGGGCCGCAAGACCCGGCCTGACCTCAAGGTCGGCATCTGCGGCGAGCACGGCGGCGACCCGATGTCGATCGGGTTCTGCCACCAGATCGGGCTCAACTACGTGTCCTGCTCGCCGTTCCGGGTTCCTGTGGCGCGGCTGGCCGCGGCCCAGGCCGCCCTCCTCGGCGCCGCGGAGCGCGACAAGTAACTCGCTACTCGCCAAAGAGAGAACGCCCGGCGGTCCCCGCCGGGCGTTCTGATTCGCGTCGGGGAGTCGGGCGGCAGGGGCGGGGAAGGGCCGCGTCGGCGGCGGCGTGGCTCACCGGATCGGCCAGAGAAGTTCGGTGCGCAGGGCGCCGGGGTCGGCCACCTGCTCGGGCCCGACGAGGTAGACCTCGCGCGGGGGTCCCGCAGTTTCGTGGCCGTGCTCCTGCACCCATTCGCCGAGCGCGCGGTAGGCCGGGGCAATGTCCTCGTACCGGCCGCAATGGACGGTCGTCGCGACGAGCCCACCCGGGATGACCGCGGCGATGACGCGGCCGGCGGGCTCGATCGGCTCGGCTACGGGCATCCCCACCTCGAGGTCGACCTCCGCCTCGGTGCCTTCGGCGCTGTAGTAGATGCCATAGGCGGGGCCTGCGAACCTGACGCACTGCCGGCCGGCGACTCCGAACACCTCCATGAGCGAGCCGGAGATGAAGGCGCCGAGATCTGCCCACGGCGAGCGCCCCCGGACCGACGCCGCCGGTTGCGGCTCCGTCTCTCGCAGATGGATCTCGTACGTCATCGGCGGCTCCTCGCGCAACATCGAATTGAGCAGGGAGATGGCGTACCGGCGCCGGTCGGCCTCGGCCTGGAGTCTCGCCCGGTGAGCCACGAGCAGGATCTTCGTTCCGGCCGGGTCGCTGGCGAGGATCGCTCTGATATCCGGCAGCGGCATGTCGAGGAACCGCAGGGTCCTGATCCGGTCCGCGTCCTCCGCCTGGGCCGTCGAGTAGTAGCGGTAGCCGGTGTCGGGGTCGACGGCTGCAGGAGGCAGCAGGCCCAGTTCGTCGTAATGACGCAGCGCAGGAATGGAGAGCCGGCAGACCTCGGAGAAACGGCCGATCGGCAGCAGGTTGCGCATCGCCTCTCTCGATTGGGTGACTTGACGAGCGAAGGCTCCACCCTCAGGTGGCCTGAGAGTCAAGGACGCCCTGAGAGCCGGGCAATCGTAGCGCCTGAGGATTCCGCCCAGCAGTCGGCGTGGCGCGTCCCGTGGCCGAATGGGGGACCGGGCTACTGACAATCCCGGCAGGGCTACGGCGAAGGCGCCCTAAGGCTCCCCCGACTCCGGGGGTCGATCGTCGAGGGCGGAGATCAGCCGTATGGCCCGATCCGCAGGCTGAGCGTTTCGTATCCGGCCGGGACCGCCACGAGGACCAGGTAGTCGCCCGTGGGCCAGGCCCAGTGCACGGTCTTCCAGGCCTCGGCCGCCGACACCAGGCTGGGCACCGCCGGTCCTACTAGCGGAGCGACCCAGAACTGGCCCGATCGGATCGTCAGCGGGCCGGGCGTCGGAACGGTCGAAATCGGTCGCGACCGCCGCCGCCGGCAGCGGATTCACCTGCGTCGCTGCCTGGCGGACCATCGGGTTCTCGTAGTAGACAGAACTCGTCGGCCCCGGACCCTCGTAAGTGAAGATCACGTCCTGGGCATCGAAGCCGGCCGGCCACGTGACGGCGATGCCGAAGACCTCGCGACTGGGGTCGATGGTCACGGTCGCGGTGGACGAATCGGCGGCCGCGGGTTGCCAGCTTATGCTCGGGCTGCAGGAGTGGAGCCGGTGCTCAGGCCGGCCGTGGACAGCGTGGCGGCGGCAATGCCCCAGTCGGAGTGGGGATCGGCGACGGTGAGGGTTTGCCAGTCCACGGTCACCAGGCCGCGCGCAGGGGCGACCGGGAATAGGGACAGCGGGTCGAGCGACGGTGCGCTCGTGGCGGCCGGCGCCGCCGTAGCCAGATCCACCACGGCCGGGGCGTTCGGCGTCGGGGAAACGGCCGGCGCCACGCCGGACCATGGCTTGAGCAGCGCACCTACCAGGAACGCGACGCCGATCGCGAGAAGCGCCAGCTCGGCCGGAATCTGCGCCGCCCTCCGACGCGTTCGATCGGCTCCTCGTCCTCGACGCGCGAGACGTGGCCATCGGGCCTCGCGACCCGGCTCGGCCGCCGGCTGCTCCGTTTCTCGGGATCTCACGGGCTCGGCGTTGAGAGCCTCGAGATCCACCACGCGGATGGTTTGTTCGCCGGCGGCCGGCCAGTCGTCCCGGCGATTCCGTTTGGCGTCATGGTGCATGGGGGCGGCGCTCCAGAATTGGCTGGTTCAGGCTTTGGCGGCTCGGGAGGCAGCCACAATCTGGCCGACCTTTCGAGCCAGGCCGTCGGCCGTGAAGGGCTTGGAGAGGAATCCGTCCGTTCCCTCCAGCCTGCCTTCCATTCCGGCGATGTCATCCGTATATCCGGACAGAAGCAGAGTTCGGATCCCCGGTCGGACCTCGCGGATCCGGCGTGCCAGCTCCGGTCCGCTGAGCCCCGGCATCACCACGTCCGTGACCAGCAGGTCGATGGGCTCCGGGTGGGACGCCACGATGGCCAGGGCCTCGCGCGGGTCGGACGGCCACCAGCAGGCGATAACCCTTCGCTCCAGGATTGCCTTGCCAGCTCCCGGACGCTCTGCTCGTCCTCCACCAGGAGGATCGTCTCGCGTCCCTCGCGGCGACTGCCGCGGGCGGCTCGGCGTCCGGCGCGGAGCACGGCCTCCGCCGCCAGCGGGAAGTAGATCTTGAACGTCGTGCCCTGGCCGGGCTCGCGAGTAGAGCCAGATGTGGCCGCCGCGACTGCTTGACGATGCCGTAGACCGTGGCCAGGCCCAGGCCCGTGCCCTTGCCGCGGCTCCTTCGTCGTGAAGAACGGCTCGAAGATGCGGGCCCGGGTCGCCGCGTCCATGCCCGATCGCCGGTGTCGCGTCACCGCGAGCATGACGTAGCGGCCCGGCGCGACGTCGAAGTGCTCGCGCGCGTAGGCCTCGTCGAACCGGCGTCGGTCGGTCTCGATCGACAGCCGTCCGCCCTCAGGCATGGCGTCGCGCGCGTTGACGGCGAGGTTCATGACGATCTGCTCGAGCTGGGCCGGGTCGGCGCGGATGCCGGCCGGGCGTGGCTCGCAGCGACTCAGTCGCAGATCGACGTGCTCGCCGCAGGAGCCGCCGGAGCATGGGCTCGATGCCGCTCGATCAGCGGCGTCCGGGTCGAGCACCGCGGCTGCGAGCACCTGCCGGCGGCTGAAGGCGAGCAGCTGGCGCGTGAGCGCGGCGGCCTGCGCCGGCGGCGCGCTTGATGGTCTGCGGCGTCGTCGAGCTGCGAGCTTCCTCGGCGGCAGGTCCTGAATCAGCAGCTCGGCGTAGCCGGAGATCGCCGTGCAGCATGTTGTTGAAGTCGTGGGCGACGCCGCCGGCCAGCCGGCCGATGCTCTCCATCTTCTGCGTCTGAAGGAGAGCCTCGTCGAATTTGCGGCGCCCGGTGATGTCGGCCAGCTGCTCGACGACCGCCACGACCGTACCGTCCGCGTCGCGCTGTGGCGCCGCGTACAACTCCGCCTCGATCTCGGCGCCGTCCTTGCGCCGGCGGCGCAGCTCCATACCCGTGATTACCTCGCCGTCGGCTACCCGGCGCAGGATCTCCCTGACCTCGGTTAGCTCGGTGGGTGGAACGTGCGGCAGGACGTGGCCGACGACCTCGTCGGCGGGCCAGCCGAACATCTTCTCCGCCGCCGGGTTCCACAGCATTACCTGGCCACTCAGGTCCAGTGTCATAGTGGCCAGCGGCGACGCCTCTACCAATGCCTTCAGATTGCCGGAGCTGCTTTCGAGGGCTGCCTCCGCCGCCTTCCTGGTGGTTATGTCGGCCACGACCGCGACCACGTAGCGCTCGCCCTGGTCCACGAACGATGAAAGTCCGATCTCCACGGGCACGAGCCGGCCGTCCTTGCGTCGGGCGGTCAGGTCCCGGCCGAGCCCCATCCGGCGGGTCCGCGGGTCCGCCATGTACGATCCGCGGTTGAGGGCGTGTCCGGATCGGAGCGATTCCGGGACCAGCTGATCCACCGGCATCCCCACAAGCTCGCCGGCTTCGTAGCCGAGCAGCTCCGCCGTGCGCCGGTTGGAATACGAGATGCGGCCGCCCTGGTCTACAACGACGACGGCGCTGGGATGGCTCTCGACGACGGCGCGGACGCGCTCGTCGCTGAGTTCGGTCGCCGGTTCGGGTGCCGCCGCCGGTCTGGACTTGCTCGAGCCCGCCGGAGTGGGCGAGGCGGCTGGCGAATCGGAATCTCGTCGCGACCGGCCGGTGGGCGCGGGGTCGCGGTCATGCATGTCGGACATCCAGGCTCCTGGGGACGCGCCTGATAGGGTCGCATCCTACCGCGCGACGTACCCGGTTAAGCCCACTCGAATCGGTCGTCCCGCCGTCCGTTACTTGTCTGAGACGAGTCCACGGCGGCTCGGATCGCGTGATGGAACGGGCTTCCGCCGCACCGACGCCCCTATCGGCGAAGGCTACGATCAACCCAATATTCCACGGGCGCGAGTGACGGCGCGCTCCTTCGCAAACGGCTCGGGCCCCCCTCCCCGGGCCGTTTGCCATTTGTCGAGTCCAACGCCCCGTGCCGCATCTCCCGAGTCGTGCCGCAGCCCACGGCTCAGGCTCAGCCCGCCTCGCTGGCAGTGGAATTGGGCGCGTCGGCCAGTTCTGCGGCGAGCATCGCGGCGAGTTCGCGGGCGTTTGTGGAACCGTAATTGGCGTAGCAGTTGTTCATCAGGACGTGCATCTCGCGCGCGTCTTCGGCCGCCTCCTGGATGCGAGGCAGCCACTCTCGTAGCTCGTCTCGGCTGTACAGGTATCGGAAGCGCTCGACGACAGGGATGCCGCTCGCCTCCCATGTTTCCGCGCGACGGCCGTGGAATCGGACGATTGCCAATTCCGGCGACGTCACGGCGACGAGCGGCGGGATGCTGCTGCGCAGCCCTTGCGGTCCGTCGACCATGACCAGCGGAATCGCGTTGTCGGTGAGGAAGCCGAGCGTACGATCGCGGTTCTTGGCGTTGAACCAGGTCTCGCTTCTGAATTCGACCGCGGACTTGACGTCTCCGAGGCGCTGGCGAGCCTCCAGGATCAGGTCTCGGCTCTCGCCGGTCGGGAAGAACCATTTGGGGAATTGCAGCAGCACGGAGCCCAGCTGGCCGCTTTCCCGGAGCGGCTCCAGGCCCTCCAGATACAGTCGCCATACCTCGTCCCGCAACTCCGCCGGGAGGTCTCGAGCGTACAGCCGTGGCTTGGCCGCGAGCTCTTCCGGCAGGGCCGCGCGGACGTCTTTCGGCAGACGCCTGGTCTCGGTCGGCTGGCCGGTCATGAGCGCGTGCGCCTTGGCGTCGAAGGTGAAGTCGGGTGGCGTCCGGTCGACCCACGCGGCGGCGACCTTCGCGGACGGCAGGGCATAGTAGGTCGCGTCGATCTCCACGATCGGGAAGGTGGATGCGTAGTACGCCAACCGCTCCTCGGCGCTGTCGGCGCCACGTGGATAGAAGACGCCCGGAGCGGTCATGGTCGGGTCCGTCCAGGACGCGGTCCCCAGCCGGATGGTGGTCCCGTGGCGGGTTACGAGCGGTTCTGCCGCCGCCCGCTCGACCGCGACGACACGTTCGCCGGCCACGTCCGCGCCCGGGTCGTGCGGGTTGAGCCGGGTGGCATCGTCGATAGGCTGAGGCGGCATTTTGCTAGGTTGCCGCATCTGCGGCCGCGGCGCCAGTGTGCGTCGCCCCGCGATCCGGTCGGGATCCAGGCAAGCGCTGTCGGGTGGCGGCCGGTGCCGCCGGTGCCCCGTGCCGGGCGATCATCGGCAGGGCACGGCCTCGCCCGGAAAGACCTTCTGGCCGAGACCGATCAAGCTCCGTCCGGCTGCCTGCCGAACGTTTCGGACTACGCCGCGCTCAACGTGATTTCGAGTGTGGTTGGCGGCGCGATATGCCTCCCGAAGCTCCTCGGCTCGGGCTCGCGCCATCGCCAGGTTGTAGTCGTGGTAGTCGTCGATGCCGTTGGGACGCATGATGTGAGGTTGCCTCCGATTTGCTCGCCGAAGCGTCGCTTTCCTGATCGCCCAAAGCCTATCGCCTATACCTGACTGTTCTTGTCAGGAAAGACCGGCATTTGGCCGATTTAGCGCTCGGCTCGCAGGCTGGATCTACCCCCGAGGTGCAATTCGCGTCATGAGGCTAGCTCCGGCGTACCTGACGGTTACTGTCAGGAAGGAGGTGCTAGAAACGGGTACGCTGACGCAATGCGCGCCAGTCGACTCATCTCGGTCCTGCTCCTGCTGCAGACGCGCGGCCTGATGACCGCGCAGCAGCTAGCCGAGGAGCTGGAGGTGTCGGTTCGGACGGTCTACAGGGACGTGGACGAGCTCAGCGCCTCCGGCATCCCGGTCTTCGCCGACCGTGGCACGCACGGCGGTTTCCGCCTCGTGGAGGGCTACCGCACGAGATTGACCGGATTGACTCCAGAGGAAGCGGAGGCCCTGTTCCTCTCCGGGTATCCCGGACCGGCCGCCCAGCTCGGCCTCGGCACTGTCCTGGCCGCGGCCCAGTTGAAGGTCCTGGCTGCTCTGCCACCGGAGTTGAGGGGCCGAGCGGCTCGACTGCGCCAGCGCTTCCATCTCGACGCGCCGGGCTGGTTCGTCGAACCGGACGTTGCGCCCCACCTCCAGAACATCGCGGAGGCGGTCTGGGCCGACCGCAGGCTGCACCTGGAATACAGGCGCGGCAGCGAAGACGGTGCCGTCGTGGACCGGGTGGTCGATCCGCTTGGGCTCGTCCTCAAGGCGGGCACCTGGTACCTGGTGGGACGGGCGGACGGCTCCCTGCGGACCTACCGGGTGTCGCGAATCCTGGCCTTGACGCTCCTTCCCGACGTCTTCGATCGCCCGGAGGACTTCGATCTGGCGGACTACTGGGACCGCGCGGTGGCTCGATACGCGGCCAGCCTGCCTTCGTTCGTGGCCACCATCCGAGTGCGCGGCGAGGGTCTTGAGCGGCTGGCCGGCGTACTCGGTCAGAAGCCGGTAGGCGAGGCGCTGGCCCTCGCGAGCGGTTCCGACGAGGCCGGCTGGCAAACCTTGTCGCTCAGGCTCGAGGACCTGTGGCACGCGGAAAGCCAGTTGCTGCAGCTCGGGGCCGATGCCGAGGTCCTGGAGCCGACCGACCTGCGCGATCGACTGGCCACGATTTCCCGGGCAATGGCCGGTCTCTACGCCTGAGTTCGAGGCCGATCGGAACCTGGCGGCGTGACTGCGCCGGGTCGGCGTGGAGTCGAGCCAGGCCGCGGGCGGCCGGGAGACACCACCTGAATCCGCCGTACCGCACAAGACCTACCCGTCTCAGACTTGCAACCAGCCCGAACGTGTGGCAGCCTGATCGAGGTAGACACCGCAAGATCCGTTCGAGCCGAGTTTCCGCACCGGAATTCCGCGATCGAATCTGACCCGGAGCGGGCTGGAACTTGGGCGGCCCCGCTTCAACGGGGCAGGAGTGGTGACGTGTTCTGGACGCGCTCGGACCGCGAGGCCCGACGGCAGGAAGTCCTCGACGAGCTGCTCGAGTTGGATCCGAGCCGGCGTCGCCTTCGCCTTGACATCGCCGTCGCGGCCGGTGAGGTGAAGCGCAGCGAGGTGGAATCGGCGCTGGTGCTGGTCAAGCGTCTGGATGCGCTGCGGGTCATGACGGTGCCCGCGAGCGGCTATCTCCCCGGCGGGATCCCGGCCGTCGCGACACGTCCGGCGAAGCCGGCGAAGACCCGGCGGTCCCGCAGGTCCACCGGCAAGCGACGCGTCGACACGTCCGCCGGGATCACCGTCGCCGGCGATCCGGAGTCGCCGACGGTGTTCGAGCCTCGGCCGGTCTCGTCGGAGGCGAGGGGAGGTAATCGCGCCATCCTGAAGTCCTCGGGGCCAGCCGCCGATGTCGTTTCCGTGGTGGGTCCCGAAATTGTCGCGACCGTGCCCGCCGCTCCGGCCGCCGTCGCGAATCCCTCGAGCGGGCCGGAGCCAGCTGGCATTCGTCGGCGGCCCGCGGGAACCGGCCGTCCGCCGTCGGCACTTCTGTCGCGCCTGGCCGAAGCGGCCCTGGAGCCCGCCGCGGTGCCGGCTCATCGTGGTTCAGTCGACCCGGCCAAGCGCGAGGATGGTTGGCCGAGCATCGCCTGGCTGCGCCCGTAGCCACGGCTACTCGCGTTCCTTGCCGGCGGCGCGCCCAATTCGCAGCCCCGCAGAGCGTTTCCCGGTGCCGGGTCCCGGCGGAGGGGCGGCCGGCGGATCCGGACCGTCCGGCACGAACGCTTTGCCCTGCCCGGTCCTCGCCGGCTCAGTCGCCAGCAGCGTGAGCGGTAAACCGTTTGCCGACCCGTTCGACGCGCAGCCACAGCCCGAACGCCTCACTCAGCACCGGTCCCGTGACCGTGTCGGCCACCGGGCCCGCGGCCACGACGCGTCCGGATCGCAGGACGATGGCGTGGGTAGTGCCGGGAGCGATCTCCTCGACGTGGTGCGTGACCACGACCGTCGCGGCCAGAGCCGGCTCGGCGTTGAGGCGGGCGAGCAATACCGCCAGTTGCTCGCGCGCTCCGAGATCCAGACCCGCCGCCGGCTCGTCAAGGAGCAGCAGGGCCGGGTCGACCATCAGGGAGCGTGCGATCTGGACACGCTGGCGCTCGCCGGAGGAAAGCAGTTCGAAACGGCGGTCGTTCAGCGCGGCGCAGCCCACAACCTCCAGAAGCTCGGCGGCGCGATCCCGAGTCGCCCTGTCCGGGCGATCCCACCATGGGGCAACAGCCCCGGTTGCCCCGGCTACGACTACTTCAAGCGCCGTGAGCTGCGGCGGAATTCGGATCTCCAGTGACGCGCTGACGATCCCGATGCGCCGCCGGAGCTCGCGTACGTCGACCGAGCCCACGGCCCGGCCGAGAATCGACACGCTGCCGCGCGACGGCCACAGGTACGTGGCGACCACGGAGACCAGTGTCGTCTTGCCGCTGCCGTTGGGCCCGAGCAGCACCCACCGCTCGCGATCGCCCACCCGCCAGTCGATCCCGTCGAGCAGCAGGTTGCCGGATCGGATGACCGAGACGCCGTGGATGCCGACGATCTCGCCGTCCCGCTCGTCCGCAGGCGTCATCCGGCCGGCCGCTCGACCGGCTTCTCGTCGACGCCCGGGTTGGACTCGATCGCCCCGGTCGCCATCGGCGAGGCCAGGGCCGCGTCCAGCCGATCGAGCAACGGAACCTGCGTCGGCTTGATGTGGAGGCGCGCTTGCTCCGGGTCGAAGTAGACCCATCGGTCGACCTCGGGAAAGCGCTTCACCTTGCGCGAGAATGGCGGCCATTCGAACTCGATGAAGTTGCTGTTCATCGTTGCCGGATCGATGTCGCCCTCGACGGCCCAGGCGAAGACGATCTTGCCGCCCTTCTGCTTGATCGATCCGAGGTCGATCAGCACGCCCTGCGGCACCGGATGGCCGACTTCTTCGTTGAACTCGCGCCGAGCCGTCTGCTCGTAGTCGGGATCTGACTGGCTGACTTCGCCTTTGGGAATCGACCAGTTGCCGAGGTCTTTGCGGCCGAAGAACGGTCCGCCCGGATGAACGAGCAGAACCTCCAGGACGCCCTCGCGACGCCGATAGAGGAGAATGCCGGCACTAGTTCGTGTCATCGGACAAAGCGTACGGTCTTGCGGGCCGCTGCGCCTGCCGCGCCTGCCGCCGGCGGGCGGTCCCTGGACCGACAGAATCATCGGCCGCGGCCATTGAGCATGCCACCGCAAACGGGTCGGCGGAGCAGGAGGAATCGATTTGACACTCCATACGCGCGCTCTGGGAACCAGCGGGCTCGAGATCACGACCGTCGGGTTCGGCGCCTGGGCGGTGGGCGGCGGCGGATGGGCTTTTGGCTGGGGTCCTTCGGACGACGACGAGTCGGTCAAAGCCATCCGGCACGCGGTCTCGATGGGCGTCAACTGGATCGACACGGCCGCCGCCTACGGTATCGGCCACTCGGAGAAGGTCGTCCGGCGGGCCGTCGCCGGCATTCCCTCTTCTGAGCGGCCGCTCATCTTCACGAAATGCGGCCTCGAGTTCGATCCGGCGGATAGCTACAAGCCGGCCACCCGGAACTCGAAGCCGGCCTTCATCCGTGCCGAGGCGGAGCGCTCGCTGAGCCGGCTGGGGGTGGAGACCATCGACCTGTTCCAGATCCACCGGCCCGACGAGACCGGTACGCCCGTCGAGGATTCGTGGGGGGAGATGAGCCGGCTGGTCGAGGAGGGGAAGGTCCGAGCCATCGGCCTCAGCAACCATCCAATCGAGTTGCTCGATCGCTGCGAGGTGGTCAGGCACGTGGACTCGGTCCAGCCTGGTTTCTCGTTGATCGAGCGAGCCTCGGGTGGTGCGGAGATTCCGTGGGCGGCGGCGCACGGCGCGGGCGTGATCGTCTACAGCCCGATGGCGTCGGGCCTCCTTACGGACTCGTTTTCGCGGGAACGGATCGCGGCCATGTCCGACGAAGACTGGCGGCGCGCGTTCCGGCATCCACACCGAGCCCGGGCTCACCCGAAACCTCGCCCTGCGCGACGCGCTGCGCCCGATCGCGGCCCGGCATGCCACGACCGTCTCGGCCGTCGCCGTGGCCTGGGCGCTGGCCTGGCCGGGCGTCAGCGGCGCGATCGTCGGCGCGCGTAAATCCGATCAGGTGGACGGCTGGCTGCCCGCGGCTTCACTCACGCTGACCCAGCCCGATCGCGACGAGATCGTCGCCGCGATCGAGCGGACCGGCGCCGGAGCCGGTCCGGTCCGGCCCGCCTGAGTACTTCGGGGCGCCGGTTGGGCGTCGATGAGGCGCCGGTTGGAGCAGCAGCCGGGGGCCGTCGGACTCGCCGGGCCCTGGCCGGCTACGCCGGGATGTTCGCCGGCTAAGCCGGGACGTTCGCCGGCGGCGCCATTTCGACTCCCGCGGCCCGGCAATCTTCCGCAAAGCGAGCCTGCGCCTCGGCCGTCGGGGTCCCAGCGCGTGGGGAAGGCGACCAGCCGGTCAGGCCGACCTCGGCGCAGCGGCGCGACGAAGTCGATCCGCTTCTGTCCCGGCTCGCGCATGGCTTCGTCACGGGCGTAGAGGGAGAGCCGCGAGCGTGGCCGGGTCGCGGCCGAACTCCTCGCATCGCGCCCGGACGATCGGCATCTCCTCGGCGATCTCGTCGGGAGAGAGGAAGACCAGGTTCAGCTCGTCCGCGATACGGGCGGCGAGGCGCCAGGTGACGTCCTGGCCGTTACCTCCGACGATGATCGGTGGCCGCGGCTGCTGGAGGGCCTTCGGGAACGTTAACCGCCTCCGCCACTCTGGCGAAGCGGCCGTCGATAAGTGGCGCGGCCGGGCGCGAACATCCGCGTGATCACTTCCAGAGCGTCGCGCAGTGCCTCCAGCCGCTCGCTGGTCGGCGGAAAGCCGTAGCCGTAGGCGAGCCACTCGTCTTCCTTCCAGCCCGCCTCCGATGCCGAGCTCGAACCTGCCGCCGCTGGCGACGTCGAGTGTGGCGGCGAGCTTGGCGACCAGGGCCGGATTCCGGAAGCCGGTGCAGATCACCATGTGGCCGATACGGACGCGGCTGGTCACACCCGAGATCGCGGTCAGCGTCGTGAACGACTCGAACGTGATCTCGTCGGTTACGTCCGGGACGGTGTGGAAGTGGTCGAAGACCCACTCCGACTCGAACCCGAGAGCTTCGGCGTCTCGGGCGAGCTCGATGGTACGAGCCCACGCCACGGCCGGATCCCAGCCGTTGTACTCGTACTTCCAGCCCTGCGGAATCATCACGCCGACCTTCATTACGTCCTCCATTCCGCATCGGCTGCGACTCGGCTGCAGCGCCCCTAGTCTGGCACGGTCGCCAGCAACAGGCTGGCGGGCGCCCGGCTCCCTCGAACCTCGTAGCGTCCGGCTGAGCCCGCTACCAGGGCCGTCTCGAGCCGGTTCAGCGTCAGTCGTTCGATCGCCACGGCGGACCTCCGCCGCGCCCTCGATGACGGTCAGGAAATGGAAGCTCAGGCCGGCGGTGTCGACCGGCAGCGATTGTGCTGTGGATGAGACCCGGACGAGATCGAGATCGAAGTAAGCGCAATCCAGCGCCTTCGCCATGCCGGTCTCGCCCTCGACCCGCGGCCGCCGCAGCGGGCCCGGACCCAGCGGCAGAGTCACCTCGACCGATTCCTCGATGTGGAGCTTGCGGCCGGCCGACTGCGGTCGATCCCAGTCGTAGACGCGGAACGTCGTATCGCTGGCCTCCTGGATCTCGTACAGGAAGAGCCCGGGTCCGACGGCGTGAAGCAAGCCCGGCGGGAACGAGGAACGCGTCTCCGGCTTGAACGTCGACGTAGTCGGTGATCTCCAGAATGCGGTTCTCCCGGATTGCCGCGGCGAGAACGCTCGCCGTCCACGCCCGGCTTGACGCCGGCCATGATGCGAGCCCCGGGTTGGGCATCGAGGAAGTACCACGCCTCGGTCTTGCCGAATTCGCCCGGCCCGACCATCCTCAGGGCCTGCTCGTCGTTCGGATGAACCTGAACCGACAACCAGTCGGCGCAGTCGAGGAGCTTGATGAGGAGCGGGAAATGCGTCCCGAACCGGGCGGCCACGGTCGTCCCGAGCAGAGCCGCTCCGTGCGCGGCCGCCAGCTCGTCCAGCGTCGAGCCGGCCAGCCGTCCGTTGGTGACGCGGCTGGGGCCGTAGCCGATCCAGGCTTCGCCTACAGGCGGACTGCCCGCACGAAGTGCCTGGCCGCCCCAAACGCGTTCGCGCAACTGAGGTTCCAGCGCCAGCAGGTGTTGATCGAGATTTGCCAAGGCCGTCTGCTTACCTCCCGCAAGAGAGTACACGGCGCCCGGGCGGTTGGCGTCCACCGGCAGAGACGTTGGCAGCGATCAGATCGGCGGCCGCAACGATCGTGGGTCTGAGCCGAGCAGGGGCCTGGCTCGGCGTGGCCGGCGCCTGCCGCAGGCGTGCGGCCGGCCGGGCGGCTTATTCGGTCGGAGCCGGCCCAGGCCTGCCGAACAAGTAGCCCTGACCGAGCGAGACGCCGAGGCGGATCAACTCGGCCAGTTCCTCCGGGGTTTCGATGCCCTCGGCGATCAGCTCGCAGCCAGACTTGCCGGCGAAGTGGGCCATCCCGGCCACCATGGCCTGGCGAGCTTCGTCGACGTCGACGTTGCGAACCAGCGACAGGTCGAGCTTCACAAACTGCGGCCGCAACTCCAGGATGTGGCGCAGGCCCGCGTAGCCCGCGCCGGCGTCGTCAACGGCCAGGCGAGCGTTGCCCCGGACCATGTCGAGCGCGGCCACGAGCTTGCGATAGTCGGCGATCTCGACGTGCTCGGTGATCTCCAGGACCACGTCGCGGTCGGCGCGCTCTAGGGTCGAGATGAGCGGCACCACGGCCGCGGCGAGCGTCGGCGAAACGTTGAGGCTGAGCCAGGTTCCTCTGGGCAGCCACGATGCCGCCTCGATCTGCTCGCGAAGGCAGGCAGTCTCCAGGCGGATGCTCATGCCGGCCGCGTCCGCTTCCATGAAACGCTGGTCCGGCAGGGGTTCCGTCGCGGAAGCGCGTAAGCGCCTCATAGCCGACGACAGAGCCGGTCTGCAATTCCACGACCGGTTGGAAGACGGGCACGAACGCCCGATCCGCGATGATCGCGTCCAGCTGTGACCGGACGTCGGCCAGGCGCCAGTGGTCGGCCAGCTTGGGGCCGAGAAGGGCCGCCGACACTACGCCGAACTCGCTCAGGGTCGAGAGCCGAAAAGCCAGCTGGTGAGCGTCTTCTTTGGATGTCGTGCCCATCGAGACGACCCCGACGATGCGGTCGTCCCAGCGCATCGGCGCGAACGCTTCGGCCAGCAGCGGATTCCCGGCCACTCGATCGGCCGACTCGATCGAATTCGATCCAGGCTCCGGCGGTCGAGCACGCTCGCATGTGCAGGGCTCGTTTCGGCGCCACCGCCTCGTCGACCGCCTCGTCGGGCCGGCATGCGCCGGCCATGGCCAGAGGAACCACGCCGACGGGACCGAAGACGTAGACGCCGGCAGCCCCGATACCGTCCAGCCGCAATGCCTCCGCGCAGATGAGGGCGGCGGTCTGCTCGAGCGTCTCGCCGCGATCGAGGCGGGCCAGCGAGAGCATCGTCTGAGCTCGCTCCTCGACTTCACCGGCGAGACGGTGAGAGGCCCAGCGTTCGCGCACGATGAGCAGGCGCTGGCGGGATATGGACAGGAGCACGACCGCGGCCGTGCCGATCGGCGCCGGGTCGATGCCGTCGACCCGGTTGTGAGGGACCGTCGCCACCAGAACGCACAGCACGATTGCGCCCATCGGCAGCCAGTCCACAAGAGCGCGGGCGATTCTCTCGTATCGAGCGCCTCCGCCGACGTCGTCGTTCCAGGTCATCCAGGCGTAGCCGATGAGCAGGATGCCGCCCGAATACAACAGGCTCGTGGCGGTGTCACGGTCCCGGCCCTGGAGGACGAGATTCAGCCACAGGATCCACGACGAGCCGACGACCGAGACGCCCGCTATGCCGCACCATACGCCCCGGAAAGCCGGCGCGGCGCGCAGCGTCAGGGCCAGGATGGCGGCGACGCCGGCGCTGGCGAGCAGGACCGCGGCCATCAGGGGCATGGCCAGCGTCTGGATACTGTCGCCCTGACCGGTCCGCCAGATCGTCAACATCAGCGTCACGCCGGCGCACAGCATGATGCCGCCGTCGACCACGGCGGTTGTCACGGCCGGCCGGTCGAGCCGGTGATAGAGGGACGGCACGATGATCCAGAGGGCGACGCTGCCGCCGAAGAGGAACAGCACGTCGGCCGCGACTACGGAAGCGGTCCGGCCCACGACCTGGGCGAGGTCGAGGATCCCCATTGCGCCGCCCGTCGCGGCAATGGCCAGGGCCAGAGGCGGATAGCGGAGCGCGGCGGCGCCTCGACGGCGGGCCATGAAGACCATCGCCAGGGTGGCCGCGGCGGCCGCAACGACCACGTGGAGGTCCTCGAACACAGCAGCGCGGCCCCCCGCATCGGCCACTTCCAGGATGGCCAGGATGGCCGTGACGGCGCCACCGATCGTGAGAATGAGACCGGGGCGGTCGGTCGCGCGGCGACGTTGGGCCGGCAGCGCTCGCGACACCGCACCCGGGAAGAAGCCGTGGTGCCGCAAGGACAGTTCGCGGCTCATCCGGCGCTCACGACGCCGCAGCGCCCGTCTCTCAGGACCGCCGCGCCGCGTGGGTCGCGGACACGGCGCAGGCGCCCGGTATCAGCCATGGTTCGGCCACCGGGGGCTACCACGCAGGAACGCCGATGCTCCCTGAACGTCCAGTTGATGACGCCCCCGTCTTGCCCGCGTTCGCCGCGGCAAACGAACTGCCCCCGCCGGCCCGAGATCAAAGCGCTCGCCTGGGCCACCTATCGAGGTATCGGCGACCCGCCCGAAACCTTGCCGCGCCGATTGGGGGATGACCGGCCATCCATTTTCCGCGGTCTTCGGGGGCGCGGCTGCCGTGCGTTCGATACTCGGTCGCCCCGCACGGCGCCTCGTCGGAGCGGCTCATCGCGGAGCTACGACGCGGGTCCCGCCGCCGCGAGCGGCGCGTCCTCACGGCGCCTTTCCACGACCGGCTTGAGCATGGCCGCCCCAAGGACGTAACAGACCACGCCGAGCACGAGCGCCGCCCGCGGGCCCGTTCCATAGCCGAGCACGTGGTTGACGGTGTCCATCACCGCGGCACCACCGAGCATCAGCGCTACCGTTCCGGCCGACGCCGTGGCCACGTTTGAGATACCCATGTATCGGCCCGTAGAAGACTTGGGAACGATGTCGCTCATGAGAGCCCAGTCCACCGCCAGGAACGCTCCGGCGGCGACGGCGAACATGGCGGCTCCCACGAACGCCACGGCCAGGATCGGCGCCGCGGCGCCCATGCCGAGCCCGATCGCTCCGATCAGGCATGAGGCGTAGATGACCTTCTTGCGGCCGATACGGTCCGAAAGGCGGCTCGACGGGACCACGGCGACGGTGACGCAGACACCGACGACGGCCAGGAGCATGAGCTTGGTCTCGCCCGTCTGGGCCGCATCCATGCCGAAGACCTGCGCCAGGTAGAACGTGCTCATGGCCGGATACAGCGCCGCGCCCGTCAGGATGAAGAAACGGGAGCCCACGAGCCACAAGAAGCTGCGCTCGTGGAAGACCTCGCCGTTCCAGGCCTCGCCCGCGATCGACAGCCAGGAGCGGCCGTTGCGCGACTTGACCCGATCGCCCTCATCCACGTTGAGGACGACACTCAGCATCGTCAGCAACTCGACCAGGCCGATGCCCATCGTTCCGTAGAGGAACGCGTTCGAATCGGTGCTGCTCAACCAGACCGCACCGGCCGCTACGACGTAGCCGACGATGTTGCCGAAGGCCGCAAACAGCCCGATGAGCCCCGACGCGATGCCCACCTGTTTGCCCGGAACCAGATCCGGGACGTAGCCCTGGAATGGGCCCTGGGCGAAGTTGGAACTGAATTGGAGCAGGCCCACGAAGGCTGCGATCGCGGGCAGGCCGTTGGACGTGGCGATGCCCCACAGGAAGACCACGTCCAGAACCGAGCCGATGAAGATGTACGGCTTGCGTCGGCCCCAGCGCGTCATGGTGTAATCGCTGATCGTGCCCACGGTCGGTTGCACGAGGATGGCGATGGCGGTGCCGACCAGCGCGATCTGGAACGCGCCGAGCCCCTCGCCGCCCCTGGGCACGATGTGGGTGAACTGCAGCCGGCCGTTGACGATGTCCAGGATCCCGCTCCAGACCGTCGAAATGCCCAGCCAGTACATCGAGATCCGGATCAGGTGGCTCATGGGCAGCAGTTGGATCGGGCGGCCGTCGGCGTCGTGAGTCGCCGGCTCGATTGCCTCGATCGGCACTTCGTCGACTATCGCTTGGACTCCCTGTACGCCGTCGCGCACCGGCCAGCGCCTCCGATCCACCCGAACCGCGCAGCCCCCGCTTCACTGTCGCTCGGGCCAGGCTTGGCCGGATTGCCACCTTGTCGGTGCCAGTATCGCCGCTCCGAGGTTTGTCCGCGGGCCGACACCTCATCGCGTGCACGGCTGATAGGCTGACGTCCGGGATCGACCGGCAGCTGGGCACCTGCTCGGCCCAAGACCGCGGAGCGACGGTGACTACGTACTACCTCTCATTGGGCGATTCGCTGGCCACGGGCGTACAGCCGATCGGCGTCCCCGAGAACCAGTTCCGCACCTGCGCGGGCTACGCCGACCAGCTCGCCTCGATCGCCCGCCGGCGGTTACCGGATTTGCGCACGGTCAAGCTCGGTTTCCCGGGCGAGTCGACCACGACCATGATCGCAGGCGGATTGACGAGCTATCCGCACGGCAGCCAGCTCGACGAGGCGGTTCACTTCCTCGGAGTCCACCGTGGCGAAGTCGAGTTCGTCACCATCGACATCGGCTTCAACGATCTGCCCGGCTATGTCCTGGAAGCCGTGCCGGCCGGAATCGCCAGCATCGACGAGAACCTGCCGCACGTCCTGGCCACGCTCCGCGATGCCGCCGGGCCGGAAACCCCGATCGTCGGCATGACGATTTACGACGCGTTCCTGCCGATGTGGCTCACCGGGCCGGCCGGCAGGGAAGCGGCCCGACTTTCGGTCTGGGATGCCGTCGTACCGATCAACGCCCATTTCCGCGATATCTACCGTTCAGTGGGTTTGCGCACCGCGGACGTCGAAGGCGCGTTCGGCACCACGGACTTCGACACGGAGGTGGAGCTGGCCGGGCTGGGCCGCATGCCGCTCAACGTCGCCCGCGCCTGCCAGTGGACCTGGGGAGCGGCGCCGCCTCCACTCGGGCCGGACCTCCACGCCAACGCGTCTGGCTATCGGATCATCGCCGAAGCCTTCGATCAGGAGCTCCGGGACTGAAGCTCACGCCGATGGCGTTCATGTGGAAATAGAGAACCCGCCGGTCGGGCGCCGGCGGGTTCTCATGCTGGTGTCCGGCGGCCGGAGCCGCCTCCTATCAGTAGCCGTAGGATGCCGACGCGGCGGGCGTGGATACGGGCGCGGCCGCGCTGGACGCCGGCGCCGACTGACTGAGGACGCCGGTCAACGGCGCGACGAACCAGACGCCGAGCTTGCCCTGGCCCAGAGTGTCGCCGGCAACGGTGTCCGCGGCGTAGTAGTAGAGCGGCCAGTGGTTGTACGTGACCTGAACGGAGCCGTCGGAGCGGGTAATGGTGCCGAAGGGCGCCGTGGCGCCGCTGGGGCCGGTGATCGTGGCGCCGCTGGCAACGGTGAGAGGCGGCCAGTTGGTGGCGCAGGAGCCGCTGCACGTGCTCGAGTCCGGCTTGTCGTTGGAGAGGATGTAGAGCGTCATGCCGTTCTGGCCGGTGAGGTATGTGCCCAGGACCTGGTCGTTGGTGGAACCGATGGTGATGCTCATGGCACCGGCCGCGACCCCCGGCGAGCCGGTCGCGCCGAGGACGGTGGCCCCGGGCGTGGTAGCCGCCGATGAGCAGGCGCCTGCGACGATGGCAATACCTGCGACGAGGGCGGCCAGCGATGTCAAACGAGAGCTGGGACGCATGGTTGGTCTCCTGGATAGTTGTCATCCCGATGAGTGGCAGCCTCCCGATCGGAGGAGGTGCGTAGTGGGTACGAGTGGGGCACGCCCGCGGTTCTCGGGCTCGGAGATGGTCCCGCTCTGTGCGCCTGTGGCCGCCGGCGAGGGGCGGACCTTCGTCTAGGCTCGGTTGGCCTTTGGGATCTCGCGCAGAGATCTGACTGGCGAGGCGAGCACCCACAGGAATGCCAGCGAGCAAATGACTCCGGCAATCAGGATCGTCGTCCTGAGCGGCAGGAACGTGGCCAGGATGCCGCCGGTCACCGATCCGATCGGCATCGTCCCCCAGACGATGAACCGCATCGTGGCGTTCATCCGCCCCTGCATGTCGAGCGGCGTGATCGCCTGCCGGAAGCTCACCTGGTTCACGTTGTAGATGACCTGGGAAAGCCCCATCAGTCCCATTGCCGCGACGAGCATCGCCCCGGCGACGATTTCCGTGCTCGGCAGCAGGGCGATGATGATCACGCCCGGGCTGATGAGCATCGACAGGATGATGGTCGGCCCGACGCCCAGGCGTTTCGCCAGGGGCGCGGCCGCCAGGGCGCCGATCAGGAACCCGAAGCTGCCCAGGCTGAAGGCGACTCCAACCAGGGCCGCCGAGAGGCCGAGTTGCACGTAGACGAACACCGGGAATACCGCGAAGGCCATGCTCGAGCCGAAGTTGGACGTGCCCGTCGCGCCGGCGATCATGCGCAGGTAGGGGTTGCCCATCACGTAGCGCAAGCCTTCCGCGATCTCCTGACGCAGGCTGGTGCGCGAGCCGTCGGCCCGAAGCTTTCGCTCGGGCCGCTCTTCCTGCTTGCGTATCAGCGAGATGAGGCTGCCGGAGACCACGAAGCTGGCGGCGTCGACGAGGATCGCAAAGGGAGCCGCGACGAGGCCGATCAGGCCGCCGCTGAACCCGGGCCCCACGATCTGGGCCGCCGAGGCGGGGATCTGGAGCTTGGCGTTGCCTTCGACGAGATCCTCCGGGTCGAGCAGAACGGGCAGATACGACTGGTCCGCGACGTCGAAGAGGACTGTCAGGAAGCCGGTCGTGAAGCCGACGACGTACAGCTGCCAGATCGTGAGCACGCCGAGCGCGTAGGCGATAGGGATCGAGACGAGGGCTGCCGCTCGGCCGAAATCGCCCGCGATGAGCACGGGCCGGCGCCTGATCCTGTCCAGCCACGCGCCCGCCGGGAGCGTGAAGAGGATGAAGGGCAGCATCTCGAACGTGCCCAGGAGCGCCACTTCGAAGACCGTGGAGTGGAGGAAGACCGCCGCGATGAAGGGAATGGCGAACTGGCTGACCTGCGACCCGGCCAGGCTGATCGTCGACGCCGTCCAGACTTTGACGTAGTCGCCGTGGCGCCACAACGACGGGCGCCGGCCGGATCCGTCGGCGCGCCCGTGCCCGGCCGCTTCCGCGGCAAGTCCCGCCTCGGCGGCAAGCTCCGCAGTCAGCTCGGCGTCGGGCGCCGTCTCGGGGGATTCGAGCATTGCGACATGGTACCGAGCGCCGTTCCGGGCCGTTTACCCTGGATCCCGCGCCGTGAACAGCGCCGTCCAACGAAACGGCCGAGGTTTACATTTTCGTGAGCAGGTCGTCAGGTCGTCCGCGCCATCGGGAATTCAGGCATAACGGGAGGTCTTCCGATGTTGGGTTCGAGCCACCGCCGCAGGCAGTCGCCGGAACATCTTTCGGTCAACCCGCTGTTCGCCCAGGGTTCCGTGCTGGAGCCGATTCCCGCCAGGCGGCTGCCCGGCGGCGAGATGTCTTCGGCCGCAGCCTACCAGATCATCCACGACGAGTTGATGCTCGACGGCAATGCCCGCCAGAACCTGGCCACGTTCGTGACCACGTGGATGGAGCCCGAAGTCGGCCTCCTGATGTCCGAATGCCTGCCCAAGAACATGATCGACAAGGACGAGTATCCGCAGACGGCCGAGATCGAGCACCGCTGCGTGTCGATGCTGGCGGGTCTGTGGCATGCGCCGGATCCGGGCAAGGCGCCCGGCTGCTCGACCGTCGGTTCGAGCGAAGCCTGCATGCTGGGCGGCCTGGCCATGAAGCGTCGCTGGCAGCAGCGCCGCCGTGCGGCCGGCAAACCCGCCGACCGGCCGAACATCGTCATGGGCATCAACGTCCAGGTCTGCTGGGACAAGTTCGCCAACTACTTCGAAGTCGAACCGCGGCTGGTGCCGATGTCAGGCGACCGCTTCCATCTGACCGGCGAGGAGGCGGTCAAGCTCGTCGACGAGAACACGATCGGCGTCGTGGCGGTCCTGGGCTCCACCTTCGACGGCAGCTACGAACCGATCGCGGAGATCGCCGCCGCTCTGGACGACCTGCAGGCGCGGACCGGTCTGGACGTTCCGGTCCACGTCGACGGGGCCTCGGGCGGGATGATCGCCCCGTTCCTGGATCCGGACCTCGAGTGGGACTTCCGTATACCGCGCGTGGCCAGCATCAACACCTCGGGTCACAAGTACGGGCTCGTTTTCCCCGGGGTCGGCTGGGTGCTCTGGCGCGACCAGGCCGCCCTGCCGGAGGAGTTGATCTACCACGTCAACTATCTCGGCGGCGACATGCCGACCTTCGCCCTCAACTTCTCCCGGCCCGGAGCCCAGATCGTGGCTCAGTACTACATGTTCCTGCGTCTCGGCCGGGAGGGATACCGGGCCGTCCACGGGGTTTGCCGTGACGTGGCCCGCGACATGGCCGCGAAGCTGGCCGGGCTCGGGCCGTTCGAGCTGATCACGGACGGCAGCCAGCTGCCGGTGGTGGCGTTTCGCGTGAAGGCGGGCATCGACAACTTCACCGTGTTCGACGTGTCGCGCCGACTCCGCGAACGGGGCTGGCAGGTGCCCGCATACACGTTCCCAAAGAACCGCGAGGACCTCGCCGTGCTCCGAATCGTGGTCCGGAATGGTTTCTCGCACGATCTGGCGGTGATGTTCCTGGCCGACCTGGAGCGCATTCTGCCCGAGCTGGAGCACCAGCCGGAGCCGATGGACAAGGAACCGGCGGTTTCGTTCCGCCACTGAGGCCGCCCGAAGGCGCGGGACGGGGCCGTCCGAAGGTTCGCCTCGACGTCGCCGGACGCCTAGGTCGGGATCACATAGACGAAGTCGCCTTCGCGGCCCGAGTAGTACTTGGCCTGGTGCCAGATCTTGTAGTCCTTGCCCAGGACGCTGATCGGTACGTCGGCATCGGGCGGCCTCGAGGCACCCCAGATGTTCGACACGCGGGGATACCAGACGTCCTCGATGCGCAGCGACAGAACGGTGAAATTGTCCGACAGAGCCGGATCCGACGAGGCCGTGAACCCCGACACGACCCAGGAATGCCAGCCGTACCAGACCAGCAGACCGGCGGGCCGCTGGGTCAGGCGGATCTGCTTGACGACGAGGTGGACGGCGTCCTCCATCTTGATCTTGGCGCCCGTCTGGTACTTGCCGTAACCCAGCGAGGACAGGCCTTCGGCCCAACCGTCCGGATCGGCGCCGCCGTCGAGGCTGCCCGCGATGGATACCGCGAGGTCGAACAGCTTGGCCTGGGTGTCGCGGGTGGTGTCGGGCTGGAGGCTCATGATGTTCATGGAGGTCTGCATGGCCGCCGGCACGCACCAGGTGTCCTTTGACTCGCTGACAAAGTCGCCCTGCTGGTAGAGGTCCATCGAGAACGGACCGGGCGAGCCTGCCGGCGTGACCGACGGCGCGACTACGGCGCTGGCGGACGGCTGGGCGGCCGTGGCGCTCGCAATGGGCGTCGGCGAGGGGGTGATTACCGGAGCGCGTGTTCCGCCGGCACGAGCCCACGGCGTTACGGCGGGATCGCCGGCAATCGAAACGCGGCTGAGCGCCTGAGCTCCGTAAAAGGCCGTTCCGCCGGTCAGGGCCAGAGCCATGACCACGAGCAGGGCGAGCTGGCCGGCCGGCATGGTCCGGCGGCTGCCGGTCTGCACTCCACCCCAGCGGTCACGGACGATGGCCCTGGACCAGCGCGAACTGCCGCCGATGCGCGCCATTCGCGGCCTAAGGAAGAACGCCAGGACCGCTACTCGCGTGGCCTGGAAGGCAACGTAACCGAGCGGCAGCGCCGCCAGCCCGATCGGACCCGAGAGCGACATGGTGATGCCAAGGCCGGCCACGAACCCGGCCGCGACCGATGCCAGCGGCTCCAGGGTGTTGTGAGTTGCGTAGATGGCCCGAGCGAGGATCTCGACCAGGCACTCGAACGGCACCGAGATCGCGAAGATCATCAGTACCAGGGTCATGCGCGAGGCGTCCGTGTCGTCAAAGGCGCCGCCCCTGAACAGGCCCGAGATGAAGCCGGCGAACACGATCAGCGTGAGGGCCGCAAGCGTGGAGAAGAGGCCGATCGTCAGCGCGTTCAGGCGGAAGATCGACTTGAATTTGCGTTTGTCGCCCGCCGCCGCGGCGGCCGACAGGGCCGGGAAGGCCGCCAGCGCGAACGACAGCCCGACCATGCTTTCGGCCGTGCTCTGGAAGTCCCTGGCGTAAACGATCGAGGAGGTGGATCCGGGAGCGAGAGTCGATGCGATCTGGTTGAAGTAGAGCAGCAGCAGCGCCAGCAGGCCCTGGCTGGCCATCTTGGGCAGCATGAGTACGGCGAACTCGCTGACACCCTTGGTCTGCAGGGCCAGCGAGAGCCTGGGTCGGAACGTGGTGCGGGATATGCCCCACAACCGGACGCCCAGGTGGCCGAGGGCACCGAGCAGGAAGCCGACGGCCGCGCCGTAAATCCCAAAGCCGAACACCCCGCCCAGCACCAGGGCGCCGGCGGCCATGCCGCTGTTCAGCGCGAACTCGGCCAGGCCGTAGGAGAGGAACTTGCGCTCGGCGACGAGGATCTCGCCCAGGACCAGCGAGGCGGTGATGGCCAGCTGGCCGACGCAGACGACCCGAATGAGGCCGATGTACAGATCGCGCTGATCGCCCACGAAGCCCGGGGCGGCGAGCGACGCGATCTGCGGCGCGAAGACGATGAAGATGGCCAGCGCCACCGACATGACGATCAGGGCCGCCGTGAGAATGGTGCGTGCGAACTCCCGCGCCGATTCCTCGGCTTCGCCCTTCAAGCCCAGGAAGAGCGGCAGGAACGGCCCGATGATCCCGCCGGTGATGAGCAGGTCCACGGGGAATTGGGTCAGCGAAGCGGCGTTCCAGAATGCGTCGGTGTCCGGGCCCGCACCGAAGAAATGCCCCACCACCTTCTTGGCCAGGAAGCCCGAACCGGCGTTGACCACAGCCAGCACGCCGAGAATGACTGCGCCCGATGGGATGGCCCGCTTGATCAGCCTCTTGGCTCGTTCGTAGGAGCCGCCGCCGTCGTCCTCCGGCTGCTCGTCCTTGTAGAGCGCCGCCTCAGCAGCCCCGACCCTGCCGAGCATCCGACCACGCGACGTCTCTTCAAGGTAGGGCAATCCGCGGTTCCTCCGTGGCCTGGTCGCTGGTGGGTGGTCGGCGCAGAGCGGACCACATCTTAGACTTCCGGCGACGCATGAGAGTCCGGCGTTGTGGTGAGATTCGCCCGGGCGCAACGAAATCCCGGTGCGCACGACGCGCTCGAGCGGCTCGCGGCCGGCAACCGGCGCGGCAGGCCGGCAACCGGCACGGCCGGGCCGGTCGAAGTCCGCCGCGCGACAAACTAGCGCGGATCTCGTCCACGGACGATCTCGACCGAGTCGATGTCCCCGGCTGCCACGACCCAGATTCGCTCGAAACCTTCCGCGGCCAGGCCGCTAATCGATCCGCGCAGGGCATCGTGGTGGCGGGCCAGAATCTGCTCGAGGCCCTGGCGATCCGGTCGATTGCGGTTCCGTTCCAGGCTGATCCGGCGGGGTACGTCGAGGACGATGGCCACGGCCGGGACGCCGTGACGCCGGGCAGCGTCAAGAAGCGGCGATCGAGCGCGGGCGGTGACGTTCGTGGCGTCGATGACGGTCAGGCGCCCGATCGCCAGCCGTCGGTCGGCCGCGAGGTGGAGCAACTCGAAGGCCGCGTCGCTGGCGGATTGGTCGGTTTCGTCGTCGGCGACCATGCCCCGGAAAAAGTCCGAGCTGAGGATCTCCGTGGCTCGGAAGTGGGTCCGCGCGAACGTCGATTTGCCCGATCCGGTAGTCCCGATCAGGACCACGAGCGACGGCTCCGGCAGTTCGATCTTCATCCGCCCGGATTGTGACAGCGCTGCCCGTGGATCGCCTGGCCGGCCGAAGGGCTCCCGCCCGCAGGGCCCTCTTGACTCTGACGTAACGTCAGGCTGCAAGATGGGCGCCATGAACGGAGCCGTGAGCTACGAAGTGGGTGCGGTTGCCCGGTTGTCGGGCGTGACCGTGCGGACGCTCCATCACTACGACCAGATCGGGCTGCTTCGGCCGAGCGCTCGGACGAGCGCCGGCTACCGGCAGTACGTCGAGTCGGACCTGGAGCGGCTGGCGCGCATTCTCTTCTATCGCGAGCTTGGCTTCGACCTGGACAGGAT
>CAWIGT010000011.1:0-487439 GCA_963835845.1 uncultured Chloroflexia bacterium
TGAGCTCGGCCTTGTATAGCCCGTTGACGGACTCGGCCAGGGCGTTGTCGTAGCTGTCGCCCTTGCTCCCGACGCTGTTGACGGCCTTGGCCTCGTCGAGGCGCTCGGTGTAGCGGATGGCGAGATATTGAACGCCGCGGTCACTGTGATGGATGAGCCCGGGCAGCTCCTTGCCCCGAAAGGCGAGCGCCATCTCAAGGGCATCGAGGGCGAGATCGGTCCGGAGGTTCGCCGACGTCCGCCAGCCGACGATCCGTCGGGAGAAGGCGTCGGTGATGAAGGCGGTGTAGGCGAAGCCGGCGTCGGTCCAGACGTAGGTGAGATCGGCGAGCCAGAGCCGATTGGGGGACGATGCGGTGAAGCTGCGCTCGACGAGGTCAGCCGGTCGAGCGGCCTGATCGTCGGGTCGCGTTGTCCGGATCGTCTTCTCCCGCGTGACGCCCTGCAGGTTGACAGCCTTCATCAGGCGGGCGACCTGGTCGCGGCCGGCGTCGAGGCCCAGGCGGTGGAGGGCCTTCCAGACCTTGCGGGCCCCGTATACCCCGAAGTTGGCCCGGTGGACGCGAATGATCACGTCCTTGAGCATCGAGTCCGAAACGTCGCGGGCCGATGGGGGCCGACTGCGAGCGGCGTAGTAGGAGCTGGGGGCAATCTGCAGCTCAGTGCAGATCGGCTCGACCCCGTAGGAGCCACGGTTGCGATCGATATAGCGGGTCACTTCTGTGAGCGGCGGTCGAGCTCCGCCCCGAAGAAAGCCGCAGCGCTCTTGAGGATCTCGTTGGAGCGGCGCAGCTCCCGGTTCTCCTTCTCAAGCTCGACGATGCGCCGACGCTCCTCGGTCGTGAGGCCGGCGCGGGCGCCCTTGTCGACCTCGGCCTGGCGGACCCACTGTCTGAGCGACTCGGTTCCGATGCCGAGGTTGCGGGCTACTCGAGTGACGGCTCCGTTGCGTTCGCCGGATTGCTCGATCGTCTCGAAGACCATCCGGACGGCGCGCTCTCGAAGCTCCGGTGGGTAGCGGTGACGGTGGTCGTGACTGCCTTGGTTCTCTGACATTGCTCCATCATCCTCCAAGAGATGGAGCCTCCATCAAACCCAGTACGGTTCACTTGTCCTGGAGCACCCCGGTCGCATGGACGACAACTTCCTCGCCTGTCTTGATGCCCTCGACCAGTGGCGGGACAGGATCCCCGGTCGCCGCGAACGGCAGGAAGCGGGTCAGCCAGCCCACGACGAGGAGGACCGCTAGAGCGCTACCAGTCAGCCCAATGACGGCCCAGCCGAGAAACCCACCGGGTCCCGGTGTCCCGCCCACGAGACCAACCAGCAATTGCGACCCGGCCAGGGCGCTGAAAGCAACGCCAGCGATAACGGGGACCAGTATCAGCCCCGGGTACCTTCTGCGCGACACGTCAGGGTTGAAGTCCGAGTCCTGGTTAAGGATGTAGGCCAGCCAGCCGCCGGCCGCCGCTATGCGGCGGAGCGCATTCATTGCTCAGCCCCTTTGAACTCCGGGTGCTTTTGCGTCCACGCGGGGGTCCTCGGCCAGCAGCTTGATGGCGTCAACCATTTCCTTCAGCCCTGGGCCATGATCGATTGTCACATAGTTGAGGCACCTGGCTTCGCGCACTCAGTGCATCCGTTGCAGGATTGCGACCAGCCCGTCGCCAACCCGATTACGAGCCCTACCGCGCTTAAAATGGTCATCGCGACGCCTATCACGATGCCAATTGTCAGGGAGACCTTCATCCAAGGAACCAGCTCTGCTATGCCTTCTGGCGTTACCTGTTCGCGACGCGACTTTAGGACGGCCGCGGCAGTCCTGTTCAGGTACCAGTCACTGCGCCGTGCATACACAAACAGGGTAGTCACCGCGGCGGCCGCAGCCGTAAAGGCCAAGCTACCTACGATTGAGTTCATTGCATCACCAACCTGGACCCTGGAAGGTAAACGGTCCAAAGGACACCGGTCCAATGGACCAGCTGCCCGTCACCTGAAAACTCCGGCCGGCGCCGACAGCAGTGCCGACTTCGGTGGAGGTGTCTTTCCACTGATACTGCCCGACGTTACCCCACTGCTCGCCGACACTCGGACCTACACCTGCCTTCCCGGGCATTCCGATGACGGGAAGGTATCCCGAGGCCGTCACGCTTCCTCCGCCAATGAAGTCGTCAATGTAGGCGTTTCGATCCATCTGGCTGGCGGCGTAGAAGTTGAGGATGTCGGTCTGTATGTCGCCGCTCGAAGACTGGCCCCACCCGTTGATCCATCCGGCCCGAGCGGACGCGCCTGTACCCGGCACACCCGGGCCCCCCTCCCCCCCAACGAAGAGGTGGCCGCCTCGAGTGTAGGTTAGGTTCACGCCCACCTGCAGGGCAGGTGCGAGCGGCACTGACGTCGAAGCGTCTACGCTGATGTAGTCAGGGAAGTCCACTCCGTAGTTGGCGGCATGGGCGACAAAGCAGCCGTTCCTGAATTGTTTCCGGCAGGTCCTCGCCTCGTCGAGCACCGAGGACTACACCTATATGACGCCGCTAAGAGAGTGAACGCAAGCTCCCTGACGGTAGACCGTCCCGGCAAACCCAGACGGCTTCGCGCCTCCCCTATGTAGGTCAACGACGGGATGCGCAGTATCGCCGGCATTGTTCGTCGGGGGCGTTGAGCGAGGCCCACACCAAGGTCGAGCGCAAGGCCTGCGTATCCAGTTCCCGCGCAGCCCTGGCAAGCCATTTCATCGACTCGTGATCGTGGCCGCGAATGCGCGTCTCGATCTCACCCGGGTCGTGTGCGAGACATAGCTTGAGGACGCGGAAGGATTTGTGGATGTAGTCGGACTCTGGCCACCTATTCAGAGCGGCGTCCAGTTCACGACGAAGGTCGGGATCCCCGAGCTCAAACAGCCTCCAGCCTGCGAGCTCGGCGTCATAGAGTTGGCCGGTTCCCAGCCGACGGCGCAGTGGCCTCCAGAACCTCTGAGCTTCCGAGGGAGCAATCTCCAGGAACGCGTCCGTAGCTGCGTCCCGCACGTCTACATTGCGGTCGTGGAGCGCGATCTTCTCCAGGATGGGCAGGGCCCCTGTCCCAAGACGTGCCTTCGCCAGGAGCGGGATCGCCAAGCGTATCTCTGGACCTTCACCGGCCAGTGCGGCAAGCATCTCGAGGGCTTCTTCGTCGGACATGGCGCGGAATTCCTCGAGTACAGCAGGATCTTCGTTGTCCTCAAGATGACGGACGATCTCGTTCAAACGCATACTGGACTCCACCTACATGCACAGGTCAAGCGAGCACATCCATGTGTTCGCGAAGTCCGGGTCGTACTGTCCGATTGCGGTCAAGTCCTCAATGAGTCGCTCACGCCGAAGCTCGGCCTTGTGAGCCCGATCCCCCTCCAGAATCATGTCAACCCCCACCAGGATACCGCCCACCCCTGAGAGTGCCTCGAGCGCCCCTAGGCCGCCTGCCCCTTCGGCTTCAGCCGGCCTGGACAAGCCGTCGATCTTCGCCTGCAAGTCCGCGTCGGCAGCAGTGCCTGCCTTTGATACGCCAAGCTTCTCGTTGACCCAGTCGACACCGTAGAGGTCAATGGCTTCGGTTTCGACGTTCTTGTAGGCGAGTCGATATACGGGAGCGTCCTCATGGGCGTTAACCGTGTCTATCTGATCGATCACTTGGGCGGATGTCCGAATGTCGAACTTGTACTCCTCGGCGCTGCCTGATTTCATTTCCTCTGCAAGCACGACACGGCCCGTATGCCTATTGACGACGAGGAAATCCCACATCTTGCCGCGCGAGTTGCCATTCACGAGGATCGACTTCCCTTCGTTCTTGAGCGTCCTCTGCTGAATGATCGTGTAATCATCTGCGGGGAACTCGGCCTTCAGCCGGTCGAGCATCTCCTGCTCGGCCGCCTTTCCCTGAGCATTGTTGAGTTGAATCGTGCTTACAGTCGCGGCAACGTCAGCGACGCCGGATACCACGAGGTCGCCCGGAGCCGGGCTGACGGTCGCCTCGGTGGTGGTCCCCGTCGTGTTCGTCCAGGTCGTCGAGTTGCCCACTTGCGTAGTCGTGGAGCTGGTCATGCCCCAGGTGGTGGTGGTAGTGGTCGTCAGCTCGCTGCCTGAGTAGCTCGTATCGGTGCAGTACAGCTCCGAGCCGCCGCCCACATAGCTGCACGATTTGTGGCCATCCGGATCCACCAGCGTGGCCGGATTGGCGGCGGCGTAGAGGTAGCGGTTGAGGGTGAGCGGGTTCTGAGCCGAGCCAGCTACCGAGTCGAAGCTTGTGAAGGCGCCCAGGGATGGGTCGTAGGAGCGGGCCCCGAATTCATACAGATCGGTGCCTGAGCCTGACTCGAGAACACGTCCTTGGAAGCGCCAGGGGACGGCTATCGCACCCGTGCTCGAATACCACGACGCGCAGGTCTCGCCGTAGGCGTCGTAGCGGTAGGCCCGCACAAAGAGCGGGCTCGCCGCCGCACTGGTGGCGGCGATGACGTTGCCGTGGAGATCGGCCACGAGATAGCCGCTCGTCGAGCCGACCTTGGTGGCCAGCCGATCGCCGATGGCGTCGATGGTGCTAAAGGTGGTCGAGCCCGTGGCGCTCATCGAGACGATCGAGTCGCTCGTACCGACGTAGCCGTAGGTCGTAGTCGAGCCCGAGATCGTCTGGCTCCTATGGCGACCCAGGGCATCGATGGCGTAGCCGATCGTCTGGGAGCCTGCGACAAGACCGGTCAGGTGGCCGGCCGGGTCGTATGTATAAGTCGTCGCGACGATGGCGCTCGAGTCCGGGGTCGAGGGCGAGCTAGCAGTGAGATCGCCCTGGGCGTCGTAGCAGAAGCCGAGCGAGCCGCACGCCGTGCCGACCGTCGGAGCGGTGTTGGTGGTGTTCTTGGTGATTACCGCATCGGTGGCGTCGTAGAAGTAGTAGGCGGTCGGGACGTTGTTCTCGATCACACTCTTTCGGTTCGAGTCGGCCTCATAGGTGTAGGTCCGCGTCTCGCTGGTCGAGCCCACCGTCAGGGAGCTTGCGGTCACTCTGTTGGCAGCGTCATAGGTGTACGACTCGATGCCTGACGAGGCGAGGACCGCCTGAGCCTATTTTAACGGCTGCTTTGTCGACCGTGCGGCAGCACACAACCCTGCAAATTGGCCACGTCGTTGTCCGCTCGCGCCAATTGCTGCTCCAGATTCGGCCGCCGGATCCGTGGGCTTACGAGGATCATCGCAAAACTGCCCACAAGGCAATAAGTATCAAAGCACAGACAGAAGGCCCGCGGTACCGTCGGAGCCAAACACCCATTCGCACTTCGGCCGGAACTTGAGTGAGATCGATTGCTTTGGCCGCCAACGTCATGAGGTCGGCCCCATTGCCGCCAAGTCTGGAGTCATTCCAAGCGTTCAGATACGCGAGGTATCCAGCACGCGCAGTTGCGGAAACATCGTCCGGTACCAGCGCCGCGGCGGACTCAACCGCGGCGAGATCTGGCTCGCCACCAGATGCGATGGCGAGGGCCGCGCGAGCATAGGCTAACCGCCATCTATCAATTGGCGAGTCGGGTCGAATATCCGCTAGCAAATCCCTCTCCTCGCTCAGGCGACCCAAAATGCCAAGGGCCGAGACTGTCGTCATCGTTCTCTCAGGATGCTCGCACAACCATGCCTCAGCGCCAGCACGAGTAGGTGGTCGACTGGTCGTTCGTTTCCAGGCTTCGATCTGTAACCAACGGAGCCAGGAGCCCAGGTACAAACCGGGGGCCCATCGCCGAATGGCGGCGGGGACGCAAGCCAGCGCAATGACTGGTGGCAGAATGACGAACGCTGGAACGGCGTCCGCCGGCGCCAACGCAACCCAGGCTACGCCAACCGCGAAAATCGACAACGTAACCCGGGCCAGTCGCCTGGCAACCGGTGCAAATAGCCGATTGGCCGGGTATCTCCGGGCATCGGTTGTCAGTGCGCTCACGGCATTTCCCATTCGGGTACGTCGTCACCTCCGAAGATATTGAAGCTCCCGAAACTGGGAATGGTAATCTCGGGGAGTGTCCCCGGAGCGGCCACCCCTGCTAGGTCAGTGCCAACTGCCGGGACGAGTGTGCTGCTCCCGGGAGGCGCGATCTGATAACCAGGATCCGCGACCCAAGGTGAACTCGAGCCGTTGCTCATCGACCAGCCTGCCTGGTCGCCAAAATCCCACCGGGCGATTTGCCAAGTAGGTACGCCAAGTCCAGTATTCGCGACCCAGAGTGATCCCGTAGCCGGATCGATGGCGGGCGTCTTGCCACTCGAGTCTGCAGGTCGCGGCGGCTTTATCTCAGTTATGAAGTCCTGCGTGTATGTTGCCTCGACTTTGTAGTCCGCCCCATCCTTCGTAATCGTGGTCTCTCGTTTCGTCGAGACTGATCGGTCGCATTTGAGCCAGCTGCCGTCCATCTCGCAGCTCGTCTTCACGGTTACGGTTCCACTCCCCATGGGGACGTCCACACCGGCCCCAACCGACTTCGTACCCACTGTGACGCCGCCCAGCGCCACGGTGGCCCCGCCATCATTCGAGAAATCGACCGTACCGTCGCCGACGTCCCACGAAGTGCCGTCGCCATTCATGGTGACACCGAGAGTCGCGTCCGAATCACAGGTCACTGTTACCGTCGTCTTGACTGTCGTGGATGTCTTGATCATCGGCGTGGTGATCCCCGCCACGGTGGTCGTCGTATCGAGGAGTGTGTAGGAGATGCCGTTGAACGCGTCGACCTTGAATTGAATCGCCGTTAGGTCGTTGCCGTGCATGTGTTTCCAGACGGAGTCATTTGTCGCACTGGGTGAGAGAGTATCCTCAAGTGCCTTCGGTATCGCGATCTTCTTGTCGACCAGCCCCCGCTCATCGTCTGCGTCTCCGGCAAAGTGTCCATCCGGATCGATCAACGTGGCCGGGTTGCCCAGGGCATAGAGGTAGCGGTTGAGGGTGAGCGGGTTCTGGGCCGAGCCGGCTACCGAGTCGAAGCTTGTGAAGGCGCCCAGGGATGGGTCGTAGGAGCGGGCCCCGAAGTCATACAGATCGGTGCCCGACCCTGACTCCAGAACTCTGCCCCCGAAGCGCCAGGGCACGGCTATCGCACCCGTGCTCGAATACCACGACGCGCAGGTCTCGCCGTAGGCGTCGTAGCGGTAGGCCCGCACAAAGAGCGGGCTCGCCGCCGCACTGGTGGCGGCGATGACGTTGCCGTGGAGATCGGCCACGAGATAGCCGCTCGTCGAGCCGACCTTGGTGGCCAGCCGATCGCCGATGGCGTCGATGGTGCTAAAGGTGGTCGAGCCCGTGGCGCTCATCGAGACGATCGAGTCGCTCGTACCGACGTAGCCGTAGGTCGTAGTCGAGCCCGAGATCGTCTGGCTCCTATGGCGACCCAGGGCATCGATGGCGTAGCCGATCGTCTGGGAGCCTGCGACAAGACCGGTCAGGTGGCCGGCCGGGTCGTATGTATAAGTCGTCGCGACGATGGCGCTCGAGTCCGGGGTCGAGGGCGAGCTAGCAGTGAGATCGCCCTGGGCGTCGTAGCAGAAGCCGAGCGAGCCGCACGCCGTGCCGACCGTCGGAGCGGTGTTGGTGGTGTTCTTGGTGATTACCGCATCGGTGGCGTCGTAGAAGTAGTAGGCCGTGGCGACGTTGTTCTCGATCACGCTGCGGCGGTTGGAGTCGGCGTCGTAGGTGTAGGTGCGCGTCTCGCTGGTCGAGCCTACCGTCAGGGAGCTTGCGGTCACCCTGTTGGCGGCGTCGTAGGTGTAGTTCTCGGTGCCCGATGAGGCGAGGACCGATCCCGTGCCGCCGGCGGTGCCGAGCGTCTGAGTCTCGGAGGCGACGTTGCTGGCGCGGTCGTAGGTGCGCGAGATCGTGTCCGCGCTCGAGCCGTTGCGCACGAGGCTCAGGCTGGCCGGCCGTTTGGCACGGTCGTAGGAGTAGGTGCCGACCATGGCACCCGTAGTTGGGGTCGTGGCCGTGGAGCTACCCCAGGTCCGGTTGACCATGTTGCCATCGAGGCCCCAGGCGTAGTCGGCGTATCCGAGGCTGCCCATCGAGGCCGAGGCGAGCTGGCCGAGAATGGTGTAGGTGAAGGTGCTTGCCGTGGTGCCGTCGGTGCGGCTGGCCGCGGTGCCGTCGGCGTTGTAGGTGTACGACGTGACATTCGTGCCGCTCCTGGACATGGAGAGCAGCCGTCCAACCGCGTCGTATGTTTCGGTCAGGGTGTCGCTGGCGGTGCCGCTGGCGGCGACCTGAGTGGTTCGGCCCAGGCTGTCGAGGGTGAGCGTCGTGGTGAGGGTGCCGATGCCACTCTGGGTTACCGCGCTCGAGCTCTGGCGGCCGGCCGCGTCGTAGCCGAGGGTGCTGGTCCGGTTGCCCTGGGTTGTTGTGCTGGGGCGACCTGCGCCGCCGAGCTCGTAGGTCGCGCTCGAGGCAGCAAGAGCGGTGAAGGCATTGGCCGGCGGCGTGGCGCTGGTCTCGTGGCCCATGGCGTCGTAGCCATAGCGCCAGGAACGAGTGTCGGTGCCGCTTGCCGTACAGCCCGCCGCTACCTGGACAGGCGAGCAAGTGGCGATGACCTCGCCGAGTGCGTCATAGCCGGCGAGGGCTTTGATCCCGAGCGCCGAGACGCTGCCGTTCCAGGCGGTGTCGCTCTCGATGACCCGACCGAGACGGTCGTACACGTAGTGGGTCACGTGGCCGCCCGGATCGGTGACGTCAGTCGGCCTGCCCACAGTGTCGTAGACAGTGTGGGTGGTGAGGTTGACGTCGGGCAAGCTCGTGCCGGCACCGGCGATCGCGTCGACCGTAACGTCGGTGGTGCGGCCCATCGTGTCGTATGCGCTCGTGGTCACCATCGGGGTGTCGACTCCGGCCACGGTCGGCGGAGTGACGTTGGCGACGATACGGCTATCGGCGTCGTAGACGGACTCCGAGGTGGGGATGCTGATCTGAGCGGTTGCTGCGCTTGTCGCATCCCACACAATCACGTTGTCGAGGTAGAAGGTGGCGGCTCCGGTGGTGTCTTTGCGGATGCCGAAGTGAACCGAGGTGGTCCGCGTCGTGGCGGGCGTCCAGGTCAGATCGATCGGCTGCCAGCTGGAAGATGACGCGATGTTCGACACCGAGCTTATGTCGGCAGAGCCCGAGTAGTCCGCACCCAAAAAGGCGGAGAGCGTCGAGCCAGTGTTGTTGAGCAGATCAGCATGGACGCGGTAGGTGTGGCCGACGGTGTACGTAGCGCCGGAGATATCCCAGAAGGCACCGGACTGAGCGCTCCCCGACGTCGAGACCTTCAGTCCGTACTGTCCGGACTTTGCGCCTGTTGGGTCGAGTGCAATGGTCGAACCGCCACCGACCCCGCCGCCCCCACCTGAGCCTCCGCCGCCACCGCCGCCTCCGGCCGCGGGCCGCAAGCCAAGCAAGTAGCCTCCGGTGGCCCATCCAGTTGGGGTGATCCAGGTGCGGGAACCGCTCGCCCCGGCAGTGGCGCGGGTCTCGTCGGCGAGTGCTGAGACCACGCCGGTGCCCGTGCTGTGGTTGACGCTGGACATTCCGGTGGGAGCCGTCAGGTCATAGTCGCTCCAGTCGCCGACGATACCCGAGACCAGGACCGCGTTGGCGGTGACCGTGGTAACGCCCGGGATAGTCAGGCTCGAGCCACTGTTGTGGGTATACGTGCTCGCCGCTACGTCAATGGGGTGGCCAGAGTCCACGCCACGGTAACCGACGATGATGCCAGTCGCACCGCCGGAGGCGACGGTCCAGGAATACGAGCTCGGGTCCCCGGACGCGACGAAGCGGTAGTAGGCCGAGATGGTCTCTCCGGCATAGGGGATGGTAAGGCCCGTGGCCTTGGTCCAGCCGCTCTGGCTGGGGGTGTCCGACGAACCGCTCGATGCGATGTTGGCCCACAGCAGATCGCCGACGGCGACCCCGTAGGGCACGCCGACAGTGAGTGTGGTGCCGGTGGCCTCGACCTCGCTGGAATTACCCTCGGTGATGGAGCCTCCGCCGCCGCCGCCTCCGGTCGTTGGCCGCAGTGCCACTACGTAGCCGCCTGTGGCCCAGCCGGTAGGGGTGCTCCAAGTCCGCGAGCCGGTCGCTCCGACGCTGGCGCGGGTCTCGTCCGCGAGGCCTGAGACCACACCCGTGCCGGCATTGTGATTGATGTTGGACATGCCTGTTGGCACAGTCATGTCATACGCTTCCCAGTCGCCGACGATGCCCGAGAGCAGGATCGCGTTTGCGGTGACCGTGGTGACGCCAGGGATCGTCAATGTGGAGCCACTGTTTTGGGTGTACGCGCTGGCGGCCACGTCGATGGGGTGGCTTGGGTCGACACCCCGGTACCCGACGATGATGCCTGTCGAAGCGCTGGATGTGACGGCCCACGAGTAGGAGCTCGGGTCCCCGCTGGCGACGAAGCGGAAGTAGGCCGAAATGATCTCCCCTGCGTATGGGATGGTCAACTCGGTTGCCTTGGTCCAACCGGTCTGGTTGGGCGAGTCCGTGGAGCCCTCGGAGGTGATGTTGGCCCACAGCAGATCGCCGGCGACCACGCCCGAGGGCACGGTGACGGTCAGAGTGGAGCCGGAGGCCTGTTCGGCCTTGCTGGAACTACCTCGGGTGATGGTGCCTGAACCACCACCGCCGCCACCGCCGGTGTACGAGCCGGTGCTGCCGCCCGACCAACCCCCGAGCCCACCCTCGAATGTGGCCAGGCTGACGCCCGCGTTGCCAGCGGCCGCAGTCACGCCGTAGTTCGCGATTGTCTTGTAGGCGCGACCTGCCCTGTCATAAACGGTCTTGGTCCAGGCCACGTCTGAGTCCCCCTGACCCGGCGCTCCCGGCCGGCTGACGCGATCGGTCCTGCCCGCCGGGGTATACACGGTATGGACCCACGAAAGGTCGGGCCTCACGATTGCAGTGCTGCGACCGAGGGCGTCGTAGCGGGTAGAGGTAACGAGCGCCGTAGCGGCACCGCCAAGCCAGTTGCATTGGCCGGGGACGCACGGCACAAGGTATGAGGTTGCCGCCAAGACTCGCCCGCCAGTGTCGTAAACGGTGTCGGCCACGATGTTCTGGCTCGCGCTGTAGGCGCCGTTCTGTACGTAGTTAGAGATGGTCCGAATCGGGTCGCCGGCGAAGTCATACCAGGTGTGGGTCTTGACTCCATACGCATCGGTCGACTCGACGGTCCGCCCGTTGAAGTCCAGGCTCGTGACCGAGTTGCAGCGCTGGCTGGAGCTGTCGGGGCACGGAGGCGCGGGCGCGGCAGTCGGCGCGATCGGCGCTTGAGTTCCTGTCGCCCGGCCGGCCGTGTTGAAGTGGCTCGTTGTGGTGCGAGTCGTACCTGCGGTCCCTGGCCCGGGGTAGACGGTTGTGGTCAGAACATTGCTCGCGAGGTCGTAACCCGTGATGGTGGTCGCGGCGACATAGCCCGCGTCGTTGACGGTTGTCGTCAGCCGGCCCACGGAATCGTAGGCGTACGTCGTGGTCAAGCCCGAGGATCCAAGTTGCGAGGCGGACAACCCCAATGTCAGACCTTGCGCACGAACGTCGCCGCTTGGGAAGTTGAGGGTCGAGGTCGCCGGAGTCGATGTGGGGATAGGCGCGAAGTACAGGTACCAGCCGGCCGTGGCGCCGACTTCGACGAGAGTGCCCGTGACTGCCACCGCGCTGCTGGCGATCCCAAAAGTCCCGGTGAGGGGCAGCGTTCGAGGCACGTTGGCGGAGAACGGGCCGCTCAGCCCTATTCCAGTTCGTGTGTCGAGCACACGAACTGGGGTATTCGGGACCCAGGAAGCCAGGCTGGCATCGGCGGCGAAGTAGCCGGTGACATCGAAGATCACGTCCGCGGTGTTACCTATGACCGCTCCTCCGTACGTGATGCCGAGCACTCCTCCCGCGCCCAGCTTGACCGTGATCCCGTTGGACCGGGTATCGCCGGCTGGGAAGTTGAGGTTCGACGTGGGCGGAGAATTCAGAGCGTCCGGCCCCATTTCAATCCATCCGCCCGCAGTGGCGTTGATAACCACGAAGTTGCCCGTGACAGCCGTGGCATTCAGGGGAACGCCGTTGCCTCCGCCCTGGCCGGAGATCTGGACCGTCCTGGCTACGCCGGCCTGGAACTTACCGCTCAAGCCGATGCCGGAGATGGTGTCGACGAGCCTGACCGGGGTGGGCAGCGAGGCGTATCGCTGGTTCGACCCGCCGGCCAGGAAGTAGCCTGTGACATCTAAGATCGCGGTGGTAGTGCCGGACGAAACGCCGCCGTAGGTACCCCACAGGCACCCGTTCGCATCCAGCCCGACGGTCGCACTCGCCGCCCGAATGTCTCCAGCCGTGAAGTTGATCGTCGATGTGCTGCCCGAAGTATCGCCGCTCGGCCCGACGTAGAACCAACCCCCTGCGGTCGGGATGACGATGGTCAGGTTGCCGGTTACCGCGACGGCATTCGATGGGATTCCGGACATTCCTGCCACCTGGAATGAACGCGGCATGAGCGCGGAGAATGACAGCGAGTCCATGACTCGAACTGGCGTTATGGGCACATAGGTCTCGGCGCCCGAGGGCGTTCCGGGTTCGAATTGCCCGCTGACGTCCAGAAGCACGTCTGTCGTGCCTCCCGCCGAGACGAACACGCCTGAAGCACCGCCCGCGGTGCCGGCCGTAGGGTTCTTGCTGGCCACTGTCGGTCGCCAGGCGGCGTCGTACGTCGTGGTTGTCGTGCTGCCGTCGGCCGCCGTGACCGTCGACGGCTTGCCCGAGAAGGCGTACGTGGAGTTCGTGGTGTTGCCCGCGGGATCCGCGCTCGAGAGCACGTGGCCCACGGCATCCCACGACAACGTGCGGCTTACGTCGCCGGCTGCGTCGGAGGTGTTGGCGATGTCTGTCTCGTTGGGCGCGTATTGCGTCATCGAGCCGACGCCGTCCGGATCGATCGAGCTGATCGGACGGCCCCAGCGGTCGTACGACGTGATGGTCGTCACATTCTGGTCGGGGGCCGCGCCGCCAGGAACGACATTGCGGGTCACGCGGGTCGGGAAGATGGCAGGGATGGAGCCAGCCTGTGCCGCGTAGGGTTCGGGCGTCGGCCCGTCGATGAGGCGCAGCTCGTCGGCCCACAGGTACGCATCGGCACCCAGGATGGGCGTCTCGCCCTGAACCTTGACCACGACCGAAGTCGCCGACGCCGGCGCGGTCGCTGTCAGGGTTTGGTAAGCCCAGCCGGCACGGTCATACCCGCCAGTCAGACTGGCACACGACGCATCGATCGTCCCGAGCGCATTGCCGGAGCCATCGAGGAAGTAGAGCCGCAGGTGCGCACAGGTCAGCCGATGGTCGGCCACCAGACCGCTCAGGGAGTACGTGTGGCCTGGCGTCGCCGCGACGGTCTGGTAGATATCCATCGAACCAGTGCCGGCGGAGATGTACACGACCCCTGTGGAACCGTAGTTTGCCCCGCTCAGTGAATAGCCGGTGGTGTCGCCGTCGCGCAGGGTCCAGTTGGGGTCGTTGGACCAGATCCCAAATGATGCCGTCGTCGCCCCGGACTCCAGTGCCCAGCCAGTTGGTCCGGAGGCGAAGCCACCGTTGGTGAGCAAATTCGTGCCCTGTGAGTAGCCCTCGGGCGAGCCGTATTCGTACTTGGTGGTCGCGGTCGTGCTCGAACCGGTTGCACCCGATAGGTCGGTGACCGTGTCGAGGAGGCCGTTACCGAGGTAGGTGCTCGAATGAAACGTCGTGAACAGCCCAACGTCGTCGACCCCGAGAGTCCCCGATCCGCCATTGGAGATGGTGATCTTCACGAGGCCTGTCGTGGTCACGGGCAGCGCCACGTCCCAGGCGGCCGGGTGCCAGCTCGATGAAGGAGAGGGATCGCCCAGGGTCGGGAGGGAAACGAAGCTACCGTCGCTCGAGCCGGTCGCCACGACGACCTGGCTCAGCGCGCCGCCCGACTGGCTGAGCGCCAGCTGCACGCGGATCTTCTGTCCGGGCAACAACTGGACGATCTGCGAGACGGAGCCTCCGGATGGCAGGCTCGCCCAATACTGACCCGAGTTCGCTCCCCCAGACACCGGCCCGGCACTACCGCCAAGAGTCCAAGAGCTCGAGCCTTGCTCGAAGCCAGGGTTGGCGATGAAGTTGTCGAACGTCTGGACGGGATTACCCTTGACGTCGTAGATGGTCTGGGTGTCGTCGAGCGCGACTGCGCCGCCTGCCGCGTAGTGGGCGGCAATGGTGCGGGGGTTCAGAGCCGACGTGTACAGGGCTACTTCGTCGATGGTGCCGTCGAAGTGTGTACCAGCCGCGGTGCATCCGTAGGCGCCTAGTTCAACGCGACACGTCGAAGCTCCCGGTCCCACGCCCGGAGTCGAAACCGCCACCTGAAGGCCGTTGACAAAGAGGCGGGCGACTGTGCCGTCATAAGTCCCGACCACGTAATCCCAACGCCCCGGACTGGGCTTGACGCTGGACGAGAGGTAGTTGGCGACAGTGGAACCGTGAGCAAGCATGTAGTTGCCAAGCCCGTCGAGGAGGAGAAGCTCCCCACCGCCGGTGCCGTCCCACTGGCCAGCGAGGCCTCTGTTGGTCTGACCCGCGACGCTCGGGTTGACCCAGGCTTCGATGGTGTATGCGGAGGAGTTGATCGCGGGCCCTTGTACGGTCACGGTCGAATTGGCTGCGCTGCTGAAGGACATCGCGGTGTTGGAGTCGCTCCGGATCGCGCCTAATGCGCCGACAGTGACTCCCGTCGCGGTGCCCGAGGGCTGACCGCTTACTGAATCCGCGACGCTCGTGCCGCCATCGCCGAGTCTGTAGTAGTGCGCCAGGGTCGGCGTCGCAAGGATCTGCGTTGCGTAGGTCGCGCTATCGATCGGGCTCGGCTTGATCGTATCCGTCGTCCGGCCGTAGGCGTCGTAGGAATAGAACGTCCGATAGCGGTCAGGCGAACCAGCCTTGACCGAAGCGTCGTACTGGTCCGCGGACTGATCCCAGGCGGTGAGGCCCCCGATGATTGGATCGCCGTAGTTGTCGACGCCGAAGGCAGCCTGAGTTCCCCGGCGCGTCACGCTCGGGTTGCCGCAAGAGCCCGGGGGTGGGGTGGGATCGGCGGGACAACCGGTCCCCTGGCTGCTGCGATAGCGAATCTCGCTGGTTGCGTGGTTGAGCCCGTCGGTCTGGTAGGCCGCGAGCAGGTCGACCGGGGTAACGCCATACGAGGCCACGGGCGCGTAGACGCGCAAAGGTGAGCCGTTTGGCGACAGGTCGATGTACTGGGCTGTGTTCCCCGCCACGGCGCTGGCATCCTGCCACTCGGCGCGCAGGTAGGCGCCGCCGCCTGTCGTCGCAAACGAGATGACCCGCAGTTGAGCGACGCCAGTTGAGCCGTCGCTGACGGTGACCGGATCAGGGCCTGCGTAGCCTATCGACATGGATCTGGTGAAATCGGGACTCGGACTGCCAATTCCGCGAGGGTCATAAATGCGCTGCAGGAAATGATTGGTCGAGTCCGTGTAGTCGAACTCCGGACATCCTGAAGGCGCCGTTACCGCACAGGCGGCGCTGCGACGGGCCGGAACCATGGCCGCCATGTCGGCATTGGCGTTGCGGTCGAATTCGGCGAACCGGCCGGTCTCGCTATTCAGGGTTGTGCCGAGCTGTTCGGTGAAGCGAACACAGCCAGCGGCACCCGACAAGCCGCAGCCCCCTGCGGGTTGATAGCTCACGGCTAAGCCGCGCATGGACGAAGCAGTTCCGAACGACGCAGCGTATGACGGGGCGGCAACGTAGTTCAGCGTGTACGGACTGCCGGTCCAACGCCAGGTGGAGGGAGACGTGATGAAGTCATACGACCATAGCACCACCGTGTTGTTGGCGTTTCGATCCGCAATCCTTGCAAGCTGACCATCCGGGTTGAAGTAGTGGGTCTCCCCGTTCGGGTAGGCGACCACGAAATCGTCTCCGACGAAATACCCGAACATGCCAAGACCGATCTTGGGCACCGAACGAAGCGCGGTGAGGTCAAAGAGGCCATAGCCGGAATCTCCGCCCAGATAGGCAAAACCGGTCAGCGTTACCGGGTCGGGCGTCGGTGGCAAGTTGCCTGACTGGCTGGTCCCGCCCTGATTGTGGTCGTCGAAGTAGCCGAAGAGCTGCCTTGAAATCTTCCAAGAGGTTGCGCACCACCGGTGTCCAGTTGGTAGGACTCCCGGGACTCACTTGGACTGGGTTCGGCGCTCCCTGTGGCGGCGTAACGCCCGAGTAGTAGGTCATCCAGTTCTCGACGCCCGTCCGGGAGTCCTTGACTTTGAAGGCCACCCCTATGGTGCTGCCACCTACTTGTTTCCAGCTCCAGCCGACGTATGGGTATGAGCCCACGGCCGTCGACAGAGTTGACCCGTTGACCACGCAGCCATCGCATTGGGGACTGCCGGCAAAATCCGTCGCAGCCACTTGAAATGGCGAGGCCATTGGGTTGGTTGGGTTGACATCACTCGACTCTCTTGATGAACTGCCTCTGGTCCAGGCGCTGACTCCAAGAAGCGACCAAGCCCGGCCGGCGAATTGAATCGCATCGAAGTAGTCGTTGCCCGCGCCGCCGCGTCCGATCAGCGCGACGGAGTTGACCACGTAATTGTCCGCGATGCTCGAACCGAAGGCCGAACTCGCCGACTGGAGCAAGTTGTCGGTCACCGTAACCCCGGTGGCGGCAGCAGGGCTCTGGGCTACATTCAGCTTGTAGTAGCCAGCGGGCAGACTCCAGTCCGCACCCACCGTGTACACGAACCAGTGCGGAACGTTGGTGGTTGTGTCGGTGATGTTGATGCCGAATCCGGCGCCCGGATCTGAGTCTGTCTTGGCATTGAAGGTGATCGTTGGATAGGCGTTGAGCGAGATCTTGGGTGCGCCGGTTGTAGGCACCGCGGCCGGGGACGCATACACGTCGATGTAGGCGCCTGCCCCAGCGGCGCTGGCTGGAATCGAGTAGGAGTGGGTCCCATTCGAGGCGTAGCTTGTCGACAAATTCGGAGTCCCGCCCGACCAGGCCCCGGGCAGCAAGTTCTCGTCCATGACGGTGACGGCCTGGCGATCTACCCGAACCGGCGCCCCGCTCGCGAGAGCCCCGTCGCCGGTCGTGTTTACTGGATACACGTTGCCCGACGGGTCGCGATACATGTAGGTCGCGCCGCCGGTGCCTGGCTCGATCCGCTCGTCGTAGTTGGTGTACCAGCCGGCCGCCTTGGTAGTACCCGGAAGAGAGTTCCGATCGCCCGCCGAGTAGTAATAGCCGAGGCCAATGTTGGTTCCGAGGTCGGCAAAGCCAAGCCCTGTCGAGCCGCTGTAAATCAGGTTGTGGGTCCAGAGATCGATTGATGCGGTACTGCCATCGGGCAGAGTCGTTGATTTGACGGCGCCGCCAGACACGGCCGAGGCAACCACGGCAATCGGATACTCCTCTCGCTCCACGATCGAGAGACCGCCCCAATGAACGTTTGACGGCGAAGACGAGACTTTGGCGCGGGCGTAGTACAAAGACGGTTGGGCCCAGTCGCTCATCCAGAGATCGGCGCCGTTGACGGTGTGGACCATGTCGAGCCGGATCGTGTACTGGCCCGGGTTCGACGGCGGAGTCACCGCAAGGTTTACCCAGCCCGTCTGGGAGCCTGGGCTGGTCTGCGTGCCAATGGTCGTCTTGCCTGAACCTGCTGGAGTTCCCTTGGAGTCGAACCAGCGGTATCCCACCGACCAACAATCAGATGGTTGCGAGCCGCAGTTGTTCCAGATGACCGCGTTCGCGCTTCCCACGTTGGTGACGTCTATTGGCAGCGTGACCGAACGCCCAGCGACCATGGAGGAAGGAGCGAAGTCGGGGCCCAATAGCGGGTCGAAGGTCATCTTGTAGCCGCCGGGCACGTAGTTGACGGTCAGCACAGGACTGACAGCGCCGCTGCCGACTTTCTCGAATTGGAGTTCTTCAGATGCTGCGCTGTTGCTAACGACAGCGAGACCGAAGTTGGTCCGAGCAGCGCCACTGCGGACATACCAGGCCTGAGCCATGGCAGTGAGGTCGAAACTGAGAGCGCAGTCGTAGGATCCGCAAGGCAACACCCAAGGGCTGACAGGCGTAGTCGTGCCTGGCCCGGACCAGATCACCGAGTTCGGGTCGAAGCCGGACCCGTTCATTTCAGCGCGGAACGACGAACCCGCAGTCCCGACATTAGCCATTTGGCGCAGGGTCAGGCTGGCAGAGGTCACCGCGGCCCCTTCTCCGGCGTTGGCCGCGAGGAGAAGATCAGGGAGGCTGAACCAGAGCAGCGTGCGCTCAGCGTGGCCGGTACCCTGATCTGTGCCAACAAAGTCGCCCGCGCGGTCGTTGTTCCAGCGCGCGGCCGGAGAGACTATTGAGGCGTCTGACACAGAAGTGCTCTGGCACCCGGAGTCGCCGTAGTGGATGCAGACGCTCGGATCGAGAACGACCGGGAACAGCCGGGAATGGTCGTCAAGGTAGCTCGGATCGATCGTGTAGGCGACCAGGGTCTCTCCCTTGCGGAGTGCCTTGGCCTTGGAATCAAGAGCAACCGAGACGACCGACGCGGGAGCAGCGGCCCCAGACCCGTCCCTGACCGAAGGCGCGCTGATGGTGCCGACGATTGCTTTGGGATCAGCCGCTGCGGGATCGCTCAGATCGATGGTGTAGCCATCGGCGTCGATAGTCGCCACCAGGCCGTGGGTGTCGAGAGCGATCTGGTATGTCGCTGGAGCAGTCGCGTCGGTCAAGGTGGCCGCAAACTCGAAGCCCTCAGGCGTCGGGATGACGCTGAGCGAATCGCTCGCTCCAGAGCCAGGGAAGTCGACCCGAGACGAACTGGAACCCTTGGCCTTCTGCTTGGAACCGGGGATGCGGATCGTCACGGTGTAAGGGCCGACTGAGAGCTCCGCCAGAGCGTTTGAGGCGTCCTGCTTGGAGATCTTCGTCTGCTTGTCGTTGGCCTTCTCGGTGAGATCCCAGGTCGCGGCGGTGATGGGCTGGTCACTTGGCGAGGGCGACGGAGACGCGGTTGGGCTGGGCGTTGGCGATATCGACGGTGATGGCGCGGGGGATCCTGTGGAAGCCGAACTCCCGCCAGGCGTCGGAGTCGGCCTGGGCGTTTGGGTTGGAGTCGGGGTCGGAGTCGGGGTCGGAGTCGGGGTAGGAGTCGGGGTCGGAGTCGGAGTCGGAGTCGGAGTCGGAGTCGGAGTCGGAGTCGGAGTCGGAGTCGGAGTCGGGATCGGACTGCCCGAAGTTCCGGGGGATACAGGTGGGGTCGATCCTGTTGAGCCCGATGGGCTTGCCGGAGCCGTGGCCGTGGAGGACGCCCCGGAGGTTGGCGCCGCTGACGCGGGTGGCAACGGCGACGGAGATGCGGACGGGGACGGAGTCGCGGCTGAAGTAGGCGACGGAGATGCGGACTGGGACGGGGACGGCGACGGGGACGCTCCGCCTTGATCTGACGGCGCCACAAGGGTCACGTCGATCGGCTGCCAGGTGCCGCTCTTGTCCTTGAAATTGATGCGGCCGGCACTCAGTTGGAGCACATAGCTGCCATCAGGGTTTGCGATCGTTCGGCTGTACTGCGTCCGCTTGCCAGGCAGCTCGGTCGCAACCTTCGGAAAGGAAGGCCCGACGATCTCTGGCCGGATGCTCGCTGCAGATCCACTGCCGGTGTCGACGAACTTGAGCGGCAGCGTACCGGCGCGAGTCACCGGATTGAGGCCGTTCAGAGCATCGGCGGGTAAATTCGTCCCTTGTCCGGAGCCAGAACCCGACGTCGCGGCGACATAGGGCACACCGAGCGAAGTGATGACGAGCATGAGCGAGATCGCGATCGTTGCCGCACGATGGGTAACGCGCGACGCCCTGCGTCTGCCAAGACCGTAGGTCACGGTATCCCCTGGGGCTTCCCCACTCTGTGGCGCGGCAAGGCCGCACCGCTGCCTCCTCCACGGCTCGCCCCCCGGGATAGAGCCGGCCGTACCCCCGGCGACCGCTTGATCCTCCTCGATCCGGATCGCCTATCGGTGTCGCAGGTCAACTATATTCAAATTGAGGGTGGGCTTTTCGGCACTGATGGTCAACTGGTGACGGAACGCAACATTGATTGCGAAGCGACCAATTCGCTCCAGGGGTGGCTCCCGCCCAGATCTATTCGCGATCGAACAACTGCGGCTCAGTCAGGTAGTCGCTGATCCAGGGCACTCAGCATGCCGTTAGATGAGCAAGGCCCCAACGCCGTTGGTAGCGTCGGGCCAGCTAGGGCCTGCTGGACGCCAGATCGGACGGACGCCATGGGTGGAGCGCAGGCGATCATGAAGAGGGTCAACGAAGAGACCGACGACCAGCGCGCCTTCCGACGGTCCTGAGGCAAGGGCAGCATCCACTTCAAGGCGTCGCTGTGATCGGTGATTAGTCCGGGGATCCGACTCGAGCGACACACCACGACCCGACAGCGCCTGCCGGCAAGCCCTTCTCGAGCGCACTAATGCGCACCTTCATCGAGCCCGGTTCAGCTGATAACTGAGCGGATTTCGTCGGCTCAGCTGAGCGCGGTGACACTGCGCGCGGAGCGGGAGACTTACGAAACAGCTGCTCTACCGCTGAGCTATGTCGGCGCGAGCGGGATCGTAACACGAGCACGGAGCGGCGAGCGGCGCCGCGTCGGGCTCGCCGGCCCGTTGATGCCCGTCGACGCTTTGTGACGCCAGGCGTTATCGCCGCGAAACTTTCAGGCTGAACTCAGTTTTCGGGGTCATACCCGCTGCGATGGAGAAGCGACAGCGGAGGTCCCGACAGATGGCGCACCGGCGTGGTCGGCTTGGAATCGTCGGTCTCGGGGTGTTTGTCTCGCTATTCGTCGCCTTCGCGACCGTCCTGGCCACGGGCTTCCCGTCGCGCGCATCCACGCCTCGGGCGTCGGGCAACACGGGACTGGCCGTGGCAGGAGCGACCCAGGTCGGCTCGATCGCGGCGGCCGTCGCCAGCATCGGGTCCAGTCCCGCCGCCGCGACGGCAGCGCCCGCCACACCAACCCCGACAACAACACCCGCCACACCAACCCCGGCGCCGCAGACCGCGGCTCCACCGACCGCCGCCCCCGGAACCAAGACGTGGCTGGCCTGGAAGCCGAGCGGCGCCGGCCAGGTCACGAGGTTCAATCTCGGCGCGCCCTGGGTGGGCGGCAAGACGACCGACGTCAGCGTCTACACGCCGCCCGGCTACGACCCCAACGGGACCCGGCTGTATCCGGTGGTCTACGAAGCCCCGACCGGTCTGACGCTCTGGGACAGTGGCACCGACGTCATCAATCAGCTGAATTCACTCATCAATTCGGGCGCAATGCCGGCCGCCATCGTCGTCTTCATCGACGAGTCGAGCCCGCCGTACAGCCCTTCGGAATGCACCGACTCGTATGACGGCCAGCAGTGGTTCGACACCTTCATCTCGAACACGGTGGTCAACTGGGTCGACGTGAGCTACAAGACGATCCAGGACCCGCGAGCCCGGGCGATCATGGGCATGTCCGAAGGCGGCTTCTGCGCCGCCGAACTGGCCACCCGCCACCCCGACGTCTTCGGCACCTCGATCTCGTTCTCCGGCTACTACTGGGCGGGAGCCGCGAGTTCGGCCGCGGCCAAGCCGTTCGGCAGCCAGGCGGCGCTGGACGCCAGCTCGCCCGCTCTGCTTGTCGCGCAGATCCCGGTAGCTACCCGATCCGGGATGTACTTCATCGTCGTGGCGAACGACGGTCAGGACTTCTACGGCCCCCAGGCCACGAGCTTCGAGAAGATTCTCAGCGACAACGGCTACAGGTACCTCGCCGTCAACTCGCCGTACGGCCACGGCTGGGACGAAGCGGAAGCCGAGACCCCCGGTGCGATGGCCGCCTGGGGCGCCCAGCTGGTCGTCAACGGCATCCTGGCATGACGATCGCCGCGTAACTCGGTCGCCGCACCGGTAGGATGTGCGGCATGAGGATCGCCAGTCGCTTTCGTCGATCAGTCAGTCCCCTTCTGCTCGCCGCCGGCCTGTTGCTGGTCCAGACGCCACTGGTAATGGCGCCCCGGGTGGCCGCCCAGTCGACCCCTCGGCTGGAGAGCCAGATCACCGACGAAACGGGCGTCCTCGGCGCCCAGGGCCAGAGCAAGTTGCTGAGTGCTCTGACCGATCTGCTGGACGCTCAAGCGGTTCAGCTGTGGGTCGTCCTTGTGCCGACCACCGGCAGCACGACTGCGCAGCAGTTCGCGCAGGAAACGTTCCAGGCGAACGGCTTCGGCGGCAACGACATGGTCCTGCTGATCGCCGTGGACGACCAGCGCGACGGCTGGTGGGAGACCAGCGCGACGGGCCTGCCGGGATCCCAGATCGACGGCTTGCTCAGTTCGGTGATGGAGCCGCCGTTCCGTGCCGGCGACTACGCGGGCGGTCTGGTCGACTTCGCCAACTCACTGAGCCAGGCCGTCGGCGCCGCAAAAGCCGCGCCGGCCAAACCTACGGCGAACTCCCCCACCTCAACCACTCCGGCGGCTTCGACGGTCGACACGTCCGGGCTGACAACGCTCCTGTGGATCGTGATCGCCCTGATCCTGGTCGGGCTGGGGCTCGGGGTCGCGGGATTGTGGTTCCGCTCCTGGCGCCGGTCGCGCCTTAACGCCGAGGAACGCGACAAGCAGACGGGCGACCTGGCGCGCCAGGCCAACAAGATGCTCGTGGACACGGACGACTCACTGCGGAACGCCGTCCAGGAGATCGGCTTCGCCGAAGCCGAGTTCGCCGAGAGCGACGTCAAGCCGTACCGCGACGCCGTGACCTCGGCCCAGGACGAGCTGAAGCAGGCCTTCGCCATCCGCCAGCAACTTGACGATTCGATCCCCGAGGACCAGCCGACCAAGGAGAAGATGTACGGGGCGATCATCAGCCACTGCCAGGCCGCGATGGCCGGCGTGGGCGAGCAGTCGAAGCGCCTCGACACGCTGCGCGACCTCGAGAAGACCGCGCCCGACGCGCTGGCCGCGCTGCCCAAGGCGATCGAGGCGCTGCAAGGCCGGCTGCCCGCAATCCAGGCGGCGTCCAGGACGCTTTCGGGCTATGCGCCGTCGAGCTGGGCCGCGATCAAGGGCAATCCCGAAGAGGCCGACAAACGGGGCCACTTCGCCGAGACTCAGATCGCGGCGGGCAAGGCGGCTCTGGCCGCGACTCCGCCGGACACGGCCGCCGCCGCGCGCTCCGCCCGGGCCGCTCAAGAGGCCGTGGCTCAGGCCAACCAGCTCCTCGATGCAGTGGAGCATCTCGCCGCGGCCCTGGATCAGGCGAGCGGCCAGGTCCAGGACGAGATCGCCGCCGCGGATGCGGACATCGCCGCCGCAAAGGCCGCGGCTCAATCCTCGATCGCCACCCCGGCCAAGGCCACTTCCGGAGCGGACCTGGCGAAGGCCGATGCGCTCCTCAAGACCGCCCGCCAGGCAGCGGCGGGACCGGCACCGGACCCGATCGCGGCGTTGAAGACCGCCCAGGCCGCCCACGCCAGCGCGGATCAGATCCTGAGTGGAATACGCGACGCGGCCGCTCAGCAGGCCCGCTCGGCCGCGGCATACACGGGTGCCCACCAGATGGCCCAGACGAGCATCACTCAAGCCGCCGCGTTCGTGTCGTCCCGTGGCACCGGCGTCGGCACCCAGGCGCGGACCCGACTGGCGGAGGCCCAGCGACACCTGGCGCAGGCCGAGTCGCTGGCCGGGACTGACATCGAGAGCGCCGCGCGCGAGGCCAGCACCGCCCACGTCATGGCCGACGAGGCCTCGGGCCTGGCACAAACGGACTTCACCTCGTATGACCGACGAGGCGTATTCAGCAGCCCGGGCGGCTTCGGCGGTCCGGGCACCTACAACAGGCCCGGCGGATACGGCGGTGGCTCGGTGGGAGCGAGCATCGGCGGGGCCATAATCGGCGGGATTATCGGCGGCATGCTGAGCGGCGGCGGCGGCGGCAGGCGGGGCGGCGGCTTCGGCGGTTTCGGCGGCACGCCCTGGGGCTCCGGTGGCGGCTGGACCGGCGGCGGTGGCGGCGGTGGCGGCGGCTTCGGCGGTTTCGGCGGAGGCCACGGCGGAGGAGGCAGCTTCGGCGGCGGAGGTGGCGGCGGTCATGGAGGTGGCGGCGGCTGGTAGCCGGGCCGTAGGTTGGCCGGTTCGAACTTTCGAGGGCTTTCGGTAGTCAAACCCACGGGCATACAGAAGGGAGATCGACTCAATGGCTCAGACGACGATCCTCGGCCGCGTCGGCCAGTTGCTGCGCGCGAACATCAACTCTCTGCTCGATGGGGCCGAGGATCCGGAGAAGATGCTCGACCAGCTCGTCCGGGACTTCACCAACAACATGAGCGAGGCCGAAGACGCCGTCGCCCAGACGATCGGCAACCTGCGCATGGTCGAAGACGACGAGAAGGAAGCCAAGGCCGCCGCAGACGATTGGGGTGCCAAGGCCGCCGCCGCCTCCAAGAAGGCCGACGAGCTGCGCGCCGCGGGCAACACGTCGGACGCCGACAAGTTCGACAGCCTGGCCAAGCTGGCACTCGGCCGCCAGATCAGTTTCGAGAACCAGGTCAAGACGTTCGACACACAGATCGAGCAGCAGAGCGCTCTGGTCGATCAGCTCAAAGACGGGCTGACCAAGATGCGGGTCCGCCGCGACGAGCTGGTCCAGAAGCGCGACGAGCTGGTCGCCAGGGCCAAGATGGCCAAGGCCCAGACGCAGGTCCAGACCACGCTCAAGAACGTCTCCGTCATGGATCCCACGAGCGAGCTGAGCCAGTACGAGGACAAGATCCGCCGCCAGGAAGCGATGGCCCGCGGCATGGCCGAGGTCAACGCCAACTCGATCGACGAGCAGTTTGCGTCGCTGCAGGGCGACGAGGATGCGGCCGAAGTCGACGCACGGCTGGCAGCCCTCAAGACCGGCAAGTAGCCCGCCCAACTCGCGCCAGGCGCTGGTTCTCCCAATACGGCGATTGCCGGCCGGCCCCCACTGGGCCGGCCGGTTTCAGGCCGGGACTCGGGCGTGCGCCTCAAGGAACTCCAGCAAGGTCGTGTTGACCTGGTCGGCGTGGGTCCAGGTCAGGCCGTGCGGCGCGCCGGTGATGACCTCTAGCTGGCTGTCTCGGATCATCTCGTGGGCCCGTTTGGCGCTTATGTCCAACGGCACGATGCGATCGCTGTCGCCGTGGACGATGAGCGTCGGCACGTCGAAATGGGCCAGGTCATGGCGGAAGTCGGTGCGCCAGGCCCGCACACATTCGACCGACCCGATGGCCGAGGCGCGAACGCCCGTGTTCCAGGCCGAGCGGATCGCTTCCTCGCTGATGCCTTTGCCCATCAGCACGTCGGCGTTGTAGAAGTTCCGCAGGAAGCCGTCCAGGAACCCCGGCCGATCGCCCTCCATTCCCGCGACGATGCCGTCGAAGACGCCGCCGTCGACGCCGTCCGGGTTGTCGGCTCGTTTGAGGAGGAAGGGCGGGATGGCGGAGATGAGCACCGCTGCGCAGATGCGGGCGGTTCCGTGCTTGCCGATGTAGCGGGCGACCTCACCGCCGCCCATCGAGAAACCCACCAGCGAGACGTCGCTCAAATCCAGCCTGGTCAGAATCGTGTCCAGATCCCGGGCCAGAGTGTCGTACTCGTAGCCCGTCGCCGGCTGGCTGGACTGTCCGAAGCCGCGCCGGTCGTAGGCGATGACTCGATGTCCGGAGGTGATCAGCGGCTGAAGCTGCTTCTCCCATGAAGCGGAGCTTTGCGGCCAGCCGTGGATCAGGACAACCGGCCTGCCGGCTCCGTGGTCCTCGTAGTAGAGATCGATCGCGCCCGAGTTCTCCTGTCCCACCGTGATGTATGGCATCGAACGACTCCTCGTTCCGGCGGGTCCTGGTGCGGCACGGGGTCGTGGCTTCGCGGCCCGCTTCGCGTCTGCCGATGGAGGCCTCGCATACAGCGCGGATCCCGACACGGCGCCTTCGACGATTTTCCGACCATTGCCGCCGGATTCCGAATCGATCGCCCGAATGTGCCGGATGGCGTTACGCGTCAAGCGGTCGATGGCCTTCGCGACGGCGACCTCAGTCCACGTGGCCGTTCCCGCTAGTCCTGGGGCCCGGGTCCGCTGGCCTTGAGACGGGCCTCGAACCCGGAGATGAGGCATTCCACCCCAAAGGCGAAACGCTCGTCCAGGTCGTGGCCGAAGATCCGAGCCGCTGACGCCTGAAGGTTCGGATAGAGGCCCGGTGGCAGGGAGTCGACGTATTGCCGGAGCATCTGGCCATACTCCCGCATGTCCAGATCGGGTCGGTTGCGGTAGCCCAGCGACGAAGTCTCGAAGATGCAGAAGCCCGTCACGAAGTTGGAGATAGTGAAGTAGGCGTCGGCCGCGACGTCAGGGTCGAATCCGGCGGCTCGAAACACGGCGATCGACGCCTCGGTCATCCGCAACCCGTTGGGCCCGAACGAACCGCGGCCCACGATGATGGGCACGGCGCGCGCATGACGATGCAGGGCGGCCCTGACCGAAGCGCAGCCTTCGCGGACCGAGACGCGCCAATCCGGCTCGGACGACGGGAACGAGACGTCGGCCAGGAGGCGATCGGCTACGAGCTCCAGGACTTCGTCCTTGTTCCGAACGTACCAGTAGAGCGTCATGGTCCCCACTCCGAGCTCCTGGCCCAGCGCTCGGACGGTCAGGCCCTCGAGCCCGTCGGTGTCGATCACGCGCAGGGCTGCATCCGCAATGCGCTCCGGAGTTATCGGATCGTGCGGCGGCGCTGCCTTGCCGCGCCCATCGCGTCGGGCCGAGCGCTCGAGGCGGCGCTCTCTCCGCGCCTCGTCGCGCGCGGCGTGACGGGATTCGCTGCTGCTCCACCAGGGCGGAGTCGGGACGTTGTTCGGGTCGCTCATTCGGCTATTTCCTGCATTTTCCACGCAATGGGCTTGACACTCGTGCATTGTACTAGTAACTTGTGCGACGTCAATCGTATGTCGTACTACAACTGAGCGTACGAGATACCAGACCACCTCGTCCATCGTACGAGCCAGCCCAAGGAGCGCCGCAATCATGCCGGACCCGACCATCCACAGCCGCCGCTGGTGGATCCTCGCCGTCCTGATCATCAGCCTCTTCACGGTCAACCTGGACAACACCATCCTCAACGTCGCGTTGCCGACGCTGGCGCGCGACCTGCATGCCGACATGAGCCAACTCCAGTGGATGGTCGACGGCTATGTGCTGTTGTTCGCCGGCCTTCTGCTCGCCGCCGGCGCCCTCGGCGATCGCTTCGGGCGCCGCCGCGTGATGCTCGTCGGCCTCGTAGTCTTCGGCGTCGGCTCGCTGGCCAGCGCGTTCGCACCTTCGGCCGCCGTCCTGATCCTGCTCCGTGCCGGAATGGGCGTCGGCGGAGCGCTGATCGTGCCGTCCACTCTCTCGGTCACGGCTTCGGTCTTCACTATGGAAGAGCGGCCGAAGGCGATCGGCATCTGGACCGGCGTGAGCGGCCTCGGTATCGTGGCCGGACCAGTGCTCGCCGGCTGGCTGCTCGAGCACTTCGCCTGGGGCTCCATCTTCCTGATCAACGTCCCGGTCGTGGTCGTGTCGATCATCGGCACTCTGGCGCTGGTCCCGGAAGCGCGGTCCGCAAACCCCTCCCGGCTTGATCTGGCCGGTTCCGTTCTAAGCGTCGGTGGACTCGTGGCCCTCGTCTACGGTGTCATCGAAGCTCCGGCGAGCGGCTGGACGTCACCCTCCGAGATCGGCATCTTCGCGCTGGCAGCTGTGCTCATAACGGGCTTCGTGATCCGTGAGCTGACGACTCCGGAGCCGCTCCTCGACGTTCGAATGCTGGTCCAGCCGGTGTTCGGCTCGGCGGTGCTCGCGGTCCTGCTGACGAGCTTCGGGCTCTTCGGCTCGATGTTCTTCCTCAGCCAGTACCTCCAGGGCGTGCTCGGTTTCGGGACCATGGAGACGGGCTTCTCTATCCTGCCGGTCGCGATCGGCATTGCGATCTTCAGCCCCGGCGGGATGGCTGCCGCTCCCCGCATCGGTACGCGGATGACCGTGGCGAGCGGCATGGCAGCCGTGGCGGCAGGTCTCCTGGCGCTGCACCAGGTCGGCACCTCCGACGGCTACCCGCTGGTCGCGGTCACGCTCTTCCTGGTCGGCGGCGGCATGGGTTTTGCGATGAGCCCGCTGACGGTGGTAATGATCCGAGCGCTGCCGAAGTCCAAGCAGGGCGTTGCATCCGCGATCAACAGCACTGCTCGCGAACTCGGCGGAGCGTTCGGCGTGGCGATCCTGGGCAGCATCTCCGCTCCGGTGTATGCGGCGGGCGTCCGCCCGGCCACGGCCGCTCTTCCGGCCGCTGCCGCGGGGCCGGTTCACGACTCGCTGGCGGGTGCCGGCGTGGTGGCCGGCCAGCTGCCCGGCCCGCAGGGCGACGCGCTCCTCGCAATGGCCCGAACGGCATTCGTCAGTGGCATGGCCGAGGCGGTGCTGGTGGGTGCCGTCGTGGCGATCGCCGGGGCTGTGGTCGCCTTCGCCTTCCTCCCCGGCCGGAGCGCCCAGGTCGCGGCGGAAACCCAAGGCCTGTCGGCAAGCCGCGGCCTGGAACCCGCCGCCTGAGGTCGACGCAGCGGCTCCTTCGATGGTCCGCCCCGGCGGCTCCAACCCGGGGCCGGACCTACATCAGACCCTCTCGTCAAGGTGTCGAGCCTTCAGTTGGCCTCTGGCCGACCGACACCCCGCCAGTCGAGCGATCGACCGGTGAGGCATGGACGCCGCACTGAACACGGGCCAGGAGGCCAGCTCCAATGTCCATGACCATCAACACCAACATCGATGCGCTCAATGCGTTGCGCAACCTGGGCACCACAGGGCTCGCGTTCTCGAACAGCGTCCAGAAGCTCTCGAGTGGTCTGCGCATCAACACCGCCGCGGACGACGCGGCCGGTCTTGCGATCGCCACCAAGCTGTCCTCCCAGGTCAGCGGTCTCAACCAGGCCCAGCGAAATGGCCAGGACGGCGTCTCCATGGTTCAGACCGCTGAAGGTGCCCTCAACCAGGTTCAGACGATGCTCCAGCGCATCCGCGAGCTGTCTGTCGAAGCTGCCAACAGCACCCTGAGCAAGACCGATGCTCAGAGCGTCAACGCCGAGATCACGGCCCTGAGCGCCGAGATCAACAGGACCGCGACCGCCACCACGTTCAACGGCCAGAGCCTGCTCACCGGAGCCCTCTCGGTCTCGCAGAACGGCGGCACGGTCAGTGCCGGCTACGTGGTCCAGTCGGGCTCCAACACGTCTGTCACCAACGTCTCTGTCTCAGGCGCCAAGGCTTCCACGACCTACACCCTGACAAGCGCCGCGGGCGGCAAGCTCACCCTCACCGATGGCACCGGCAATAGCCAGCAACTCACCGTCGGTGCCCTCAACCCCAATAGCTCCGAGACCATCAACTTCGCCAACATGGGCGTCTCGATCACGGTTGCTTCGGTGGCCGGCGAGACAGCGGCCAACGTGGCGGCTGGTCTGGCCGCGAGTGGGGCCAGCGCTCCGACCATCGCGATCGGCGGGACATCCGGCACGAACCTCGTCAACGGGACCGCGCTGGCCCAGACGTCGGCTGCTCCCGTGACCGCGGGCGGCGGCGTCACGTATACCCCTTGGATCGGTGGTTTGGATGGGTCCTCCCCAGCCACGGCAACGGCGTCATCCGGGGTCCCGCAGGGCACCATGAACCTGGACCATGGCGTCGCGTTAACCGGGGCGATCTCGGGTTCGATCGGCGGGGAGACCTTCACTGGCACTCTTGCCGCGCCGTCAGACGGCGCCAACTCTTCGATCGTACTGACCGGCACGCGCGGTGACACGATCCAGCTGGACTACAAACAAGGCACCGGTGCGAACTGGTCCGCGCAGGTCAACGACTTCTGGGGCGCGTCCTTCACCTTCGTCGCCGGGACCGGCACCGCCACCGCAAGTGCGATGACCGCGGCTCCCGGCGCAACGCCGGGCACGTACACGTTCACTTCGAGCGGCCCGGGATCCCTGACGCTAAACGGCCAGACAGCGACCGTGGCCAACATGGGGGCCAATGCCACCCAGACCCTGACCTTCGGCAATATCGGCTTCACCCTCACATCCGACGCCAACGGCATGTCGGCGGCGGCCATCGTCTCCAACCTGCTTCAGTCATCCAACAACTCGATCGTCGTCACCGGCACCGGCGGCACCTCTGGCACGGCCAACACCATCACCACCGGCGCCGGCTCCGGAGCGACGTTCCAGATCGGCGCCAACGCCGGCGACAACCTCGGCGTCACGTTCGGCGACGCTCGCACTGCGGCCCTCGGCGGCCTCGATGCGGCCATCGCCGCCTTCAGTTCGGCATCTACCGGCACAGGTTCCATCACCGGCACCGCTAGCGCGCTCATCACGGCCGCCGACAGCGCCATCAGCACAGTCAGCGCCCAGAACTCCAACTTCGGTGCCGTCGAGAACCGCCTCAACGCCGCTGTCTCGACCCTCTCGGTCACGTCACAGAACCTCAACGCCTCTGAGTCTCGTATCCGCGACCTCAACGTGGCGGCTGAGATGGTCAACTTCACCAAGACCCAGATCCTGCAGCAGGCCGGCACGGCGATCCTCGCCCAGGCCAACTCCGCTTCGCAGAACGTCATGACCCTGCTCCGGTAGCCCAGGCGGTGGGCAGCCGAGCGGTTGGGAGCCGCGCGCCGGAGCCGTATCCATGACCGCTTCGCTGCTCTAAAGTGTGGGCGTCGCACCACCGACGGAGCGGGTCATGGAGGCACCGATGCACACCGAGTATCTCCCCAAGTTGCTGCCGACGACCATCGAGGAAGGGCAGGGACCTGGAGTTCAGTTCCGGACCGACGGGGAACTCGTCCCGGCGCTGACGATGGAGCTCGACGGCTCGATGCCGGTCTACTTCGAGCATCACATCCTGCTCTGGAAGACGCCTTCGCTCGAAATCGGGATGCATCCGATGAAGGGCGCGTTCAAGCGCGCGGTGGCCGGCATGCCGATCTTCATGACCGAGGCCAGGGGCGCCGGCCAGATCGCCTTCAGCCGTGACGGCGTCGGCCACGTGTTCCATGTTGCATTGGCCCCGGGCCAGACGATCGAGGTTCGAGAGCACCAATTCCTTGCTGCCACGGCTAACGTCGACTACAGCTTCCGCCGCCTGCGTGGCGTCGCCAATATGTTGTTCGGTGGCACGGGCTTCTTCATCGATACGTTCGCGGGCGGCCAGGGCGGCGGCGTCATCTGGCTGCATGGCTACGGCAACGTCTTCGAGAAAGTCCTGGGACCCGGCGAGGTGTTCGACGTCGAGCCGGGCGGCTGGGTCTACAAGGACCCGCAGGTGGGCATGGAGATCAAGGTCGTCGGACTGCGAATGGGCATCCTCGGCGGATCCGGCAACCTGGTTTTCAATCGCTTCAGTGGCCCGGGCCGGATCGGCATCCAGAGCATGTACGTCCACATGCCGACGGAGGACTAGCGGCCCGCCGACGTCCACGTGGAATCAAACGGCCGCCGGAGCGTTTCGGCGGCCGTTGTTGTTAGCGAGCTCGTCCGAGCGGTCAGGCGGCTGCGCCCGCGACTTCCGGAGCGACCGTGGCCTGAAGCGCGGCCACCTCGATCGAGATCTTGATCTCGTCGCCGACGGCCCAGCCGCCGGCCTCGAGAACCTGGTTCCAGGTCAGACCCCAGGCTTTGCGGCTGATCTTGGTGGTGGCGCTGAAGCCGGCCCGACGGCCGCCTTGCAGGTTCGCCACCACTCCGCCAATCTCGGCGTCGAGAGTCACGGGATGAGTCACGCCCCGGATCGTCAAGTCGCCGTCGATCTTGTAGCCGTCGCCACGTGCCTTGGTGCTCGTGCTGCGGAACACCAGTTCCGAATGGTTGTCTGCATCAAGGAAATCGGCACTCCGCAGGTGCGCATCGCGAGCCTCTATGCCCGTTTCGATGCTCGATGCCTCAATATGCGCGACAACCGACGACAGTTCCGGATGTTCCTCATCGAAGTCGACGTCAACGGCAAACTTGCGGAACTGCCCTCGAACGGTCGTCACCATCATGTGCTTGACGGCGAATTCGATCTGAGAATGGGCCGGGTCCAGAGTCCAGGTACTCACTTTGTTTTCCTCGAGTGGCGGTGCTGTGGTTTCGACCCAGACTGGATCGTTTACTAAGCAACTATGTAGTAGAATAGTTGCATGAGCAAGGAAATGCAAGTGGCCAACCACGACGCGTCGACGACCGCCCTCCCGGTCGCCGGTTCCACTCCAAGCCAGGTCGTCGTCGCCGGTGTCCCGGGCCCGGTCCTGTCCGCCGTCGATCCCGACCGGGAACTCGACGCGCTCGAGCATCGGGCCTGGCGTTCGTTCCTCGTGGCGCACGCTCGCATCGCGCGCCGCCTGGAGGCAGACCTCCTGGCCAAGAGCGACCTGCCACTGGCCGAATTCGACGTGCTATTCCAGCTCGACCTGGTCGAAGGGCACCGCCTGCGCATGAACGAGCTGGCCAGCCGAGTAGTGCTGAGTCGGGCAGGCATAACCAGGCTCGTGGACAGACTGGTGGCCGACGGTCTTGTGGCTCGCCTCAAATGCGACTCGGATGCGCGCGGCGCATACGCCGTCCTGACGGAGCGCGGGCATTCCCGGCTCGACGAGGCAAGACCGGGCCATTTCGCCGCGGTGCGACGCCATTTCCTGGCCGCGTTCACCGAACCCGAGCTGGAGACGCTGGCGACCTTGCTGGATCGCAACTTCCCGCTCGATTGAGCGCGCATTGCCAGGCCGCCAAGTGTGGCCGGCCGGCTGGGCAGTCCTGAGGTCGGGGTCGAGCGTTTCGTTCGGTGGGCCGCGCTACCTGCACGCGCTATCTTGTCGGGCATGCCGACGCAGACGGAGGTTGTCGAGGTTGCCGACCGAAAGGTCGCGATCACGAACCCCGACAAGGTGTTCTTCGCCGGGCCGGGCTACACCAAGCGCGACCTGGTCGCCTACTACATGGCCGTGGCCGACGGGGCCTTGCGCGGCGCAGGCGGCCGGCCGATGGCACTCAAGCGCTACGTAAACGGTGCCGACGGCGAGTACTTCTTCCAGAAGCGTGCGCCCGAGTCCCGACCCGAGTGGCTGCATACCGTCGAGCTGTCGTTCCCGTCCGGTCGAACGGCTGACGAGATCGTCGTCGAAGATGCCGCCGGTCTGGCGTGGATCGTAAACCTCGGTTGTATCGACCTGAACCCGCATCCCATCAGAGCCGACGACCTCGACCATCCGGACGAGCTGCGCGTGGACCTGGACCCGATGCCGGGCGTGCCCTGGGACGACATCCGCCGCGTAGCCCTGGTCGCGCGCGATGTTCTGACCGACCACTCGCTGGCCGGCTGGCCTAAGACGTCCGGATCGCGCGGCATCCACATCAACGTCCGCATCGAGCGGCGCTGGACCTTTGACCAGGTCCGCCGGGCCGCCCTCGCTCTCGCCCGCGAGATAGAGCGGCGGGCGCCGGCCATCGCCTCGAGCAAATGGTGGAAGGAAGAGCGCCACGGCGTCTTCATCGACTACAACCAGAATGCGAAGGACCGGACCGTGGCATCGGCCTACTCGGTTCGACCTGTACCGGACGCGAGGGTTTCGGCGCCGGTGACCTGGGACGAGTTGCCCTCCTGCGAGTTGGGCGATTTCACGATCGCGACGGTGCCGGCGCGCTTTGCCAGGGTCGGCGACCCGGGCACGGGCATCGACGATGCGGTGGGGTCTCTCGACGCGCTGCTCGATCTATCGGCGCGGCAGGAGCGCGATGGTTTGGGCGACGCGCCGTGGCCACCCCATTACGCCAAAGCCCCGAACGAGCCGCCCCGAGTCATGCCCTCGCGGGCGCGCAAACCCGACGCCGACGGCGGCGGTAGCGGCGCCGACGGCGGCGGTAGCGGTGGCGGCGCTACGCCCGCGGGAGTACGGGCACCGTCCCCGACGGGCCGGCGCGCGTCCAAGAAGCCGCTCCTGGAGATTGCTCGCGCGGCCACGAAGGAGGAGGCGCTGGCCGGCTTCGAGCGCTGGAAGGAGCGCCACGCCGATATCGCCGGCCGCCTGGACCCGCTCGACGTCCTCGTCGATGGGATGCGCGGGCGCTCTACGCTCTGGTACAGAATCCGCGTAAATCTCGAGCACGTGCCCGAGGCGGAGCGTCCGCCTCAGGAGCCACTCGAAGTCGACTACGACCCCTGGGCGCAGTTCCGCGACAGCGTCGGCAGGATGCAGCCGGATCGGGCTCCGGGCCGGATCGGGCCGACACGGCGTGAGTCGGGCCCTGAGCCGGATCGACGGGAGGCGGATCGACCGGGGGCGAATGGACCGGGGGCGAATGGACCGGGGCGAATTGACCGGGCGAGTTGACCGGGGGCGAATGGACCGGGCTTCCCAATTCACACTACAACGACATTGGGCGAGGATCTCCGGCAGCCAGCGTCCGATCATCCGCGGGACGGCCGCTCGAAGCGTCGGATTGTCCGTGGAGCCCCCTCTCGGCGTCGAAAGCGCCCCCCGCTGCGGCAATTCGTGTCCCAAAGGCGTCTTTGGGCCGCGCGGCAGGTCGTTCTCGGGCGCCTGAGCTTGCCCAATGTCGACCTGGTGTGAATTGGGCACGAATTGACCGCGGCAGCTCCGCACGATTCGGGCCCGCCCGCAGCGTCTACCGACCGAAGACCTCTGCACGGTTCGGGCCTGCCCGCCTCGTCTACCGGCCGAAGATCTCCATGAGCTCGAATGGGGTGGTCGTCTCCAGCTGGTCGTAGCGGCAATCGGCCGGCGCCTTGTCGGGGCGCCAGCGCACAAAGGTCGTGCCGTGGCGAAAGCGATCACCCTGGAGGTGATCGTAGGCGACCTCGCAGACGCGCTCGGCCCGAAGTGGCTCCCAGGTGAGGTCGCGGTCGCGGTTCCAGCGGCTCGTGGCACCGGGCAGGCGCTGGCCAGACGCCCGGGCGGCCTCCTCCCATTCGGCCCATTCCGCCCATGGGTGGCCCGCGAGCGCGTTCTCCCGAAGCGGCGCCAGCTCCTCGACGAGCGCCCGCCGTTTGTCCGCAGTGAAGCTGGCGGTGATCCCCACGTGGTTCAATCGACCCGTATCGTCATACAGCCCCAGCAGGAGGGAGCCGACCAGCGTTCCCGGTCCGTTCTTGTGCCACCGAAAGCCCGCGACCACGCAGTCCGCCGTGCGGGCGTGCTTGATCTTGGCCCAGCCGCGCTTTCCGGGCAGGTATGGGTCGGAGGCGCGTTTGGCCACGACGCCGTCCAGGCCCGCGCCTTCGAAGCGGTGGAACCAGTCCGTGGCAATCGACGCGTCCGTAGTCGACGGCGTGAGATACACGGGCGCCGCGGCCCGCGCCAGGACCTCTTCCAGCAGCGCGCGGCGCTCTCCCAGGGGAGTGGCGCGGAGGTCGCGATCGTCGAGCGCGAGGAGATCCCAGGCCACGAAGCTGGCCGGCGTCTGGGCCGCGAGCAGCTTCACTCGTGAAGCGGCCGGGTGGATGCGCAGCAGCAGCGAGTCGAAGTCCAGGCCGCGCGGCCCCGCGATCACGACTTCCCCGTCGAGGACGCAGCGGGATGGCAGAGCGGCCATCAGCGCCGGCGGCAACTCCGGGAAGTAGCGGTCGAGCGGCTTGAGATCGCGGCTCTGGATCATGATCTCGTCGCCATCGCGGAACACGACGGCGCGGAAGCCGTCCCATTTGGGCTCGTACTGCCACCCATCGCCGACCGGGATCGCCTCGGTCAGCTTGGCGAGCATCGGTTCGATCGGCGGCTGAAACGGCAACTGCACAGCGCGACTATACCGGCCGCCGCTCCGAGCCTCACCCCAGCGGCCGGCTCCGGGCCTGTTGTCTCGAAAGTACCGTTTCGCCACCGTGGGCACGGCCTACGATAGCCGGGGCTCAGGACGGACATGTTTGCGGCCGGAGTTGTCTGCGGCCATCGGACCCGGCCGGCCTTCCGCAAGTCGTGGGCAGTGGCACCGAGAGGGAGTCTCGAGATGGCGACGGAGTTCGGGCTTTGCCCCACATGCGGGGCAACGAGGATATCGGCCGATCAGGAATTCTGCGGCGCCTGTGGGTCGAGGATTCCAGCCGTGGCGGCAGCGCAACCAGCGGTGACGCCACCACCTGCGGAGCCACCGGCCTGGTCATCCATGCGGCCCGACTACCCATCCGCGGCCGCCTACCCGACACCGTCGAGACTGCGTGTCCACCCGGGACTCCTGCTGATCGGCGCCGTGGTCGCCATGGCGGTCATCGCGATGGCCGTGGTGATCATCGGGACTTCCCGAGCCGGCAGCAGCGGCATCACTGTCTCGCCGGCCAGCTACTACTGCGGCGCCGCATACCGACTGACCATGCAGCTGCCGTCCACGATCCTTGCCACCGACAAGGTCTCGCTGCTCATCGACGACCAGAGCCTTGGCACGGTCAACGTGTCGGACGAATTCGACAGGCAGTCGGACGGCTCGTGGCTGTACACGTACTCGGAGACCCAGGGCGACTGGAGTTGTGAGCCGACCGGGGAGACCTCCGTCGGACGACACGTCCTGAAAGTCGAAGACGTGGCCGGCAAGGTTCTGGCGCAAGGTTCGTACACCGTGAAGCAACCGTAGGTAGAGCTCGCCGCCGGCGGGCGTTGAACCTCAGACCCGGTGCGGGACGACAAACGGCCCTATCGAGCCGGACTGCCGATGGAGCAACCTCCGAAAAGGCGCGGCCCCGGGTAGCGCGCCCGCAGCCAGGTGGTACGACACATGCCAAAGGCAGAGACGCCGACCGGCGAGCACACATTCGAAGTCGTCGGGATCGCGCGGGTTGAGGGCGAAGGCACTCTCAAGCTGCACATCACGGACGGCGAAGTCCTCGAAGCTCGCCTCTCTATTTTCGAGGCGCCGCGCTATTTCGAGAAGCTCGTGGTCGGCCGGACGCCCAACGAGGTCGTCGACATTACCGCCCGCATCTGCGGCATCTGCCCGGTCGCCTACCAGATGTCTTCGTCGATGGCCTTCGAGCACCTGTTCGAGATCGAAATCGACCCGCAGGTGCGAGCGCTGCGCAAGCTCCTCTACTGGGCCGAATGGATCGAGAGCCACGCGCTCCACGTCTACATGCTCCACGCCCCGGATTTCCTGGGTTACGACAGCGCGATCTCGATGGCGCGCGATCACAAGCCCGTCGTCGAGCAGGCGCTGCGGCTCAAGCGCACCGGCAACGAGATCATGAAGCTCATCGGCGGCCGGGCCATCCACCCGGTGTCGATGCGCGTCGGTGGGTTCTCGAAGACGCCCAGCCGCGAGCAGATCGCCGCTTTCCGCGAACCGCTCAAGGAAGCTCTGGCCCTGTCGCAGGCGACTCTGAAGCTCGTCGGGGCGTTCAAGGCGCCGAAGTTCGAGCGCGATCCGCTGTACGTGGCGATCAAGCACCCGATCGAGTACGGATTGAACGAAGGCCGGATCGTCTCGAACGACGGCGTCGACGTGCCGCTGTGGGGCTGGCGCGAGGCCTTTCGCGAGGAGCAGCACGAAGGCACGAATGCCCTCCACGCTCGAACTCTCGACGGACGCATCTACCAGCTGGGGCCGTCGGCGCGGGTCACCCTGAACGCCGACCAGCTCCATCCGCTGGCGCAGGCCGCCCTCAAGGAGAGCGGGCTGGCAAAGCAGATCGCCCGCAATCCATACTGGTCGATCGCCGCGCGGGCCGTCGAGTTGATCCACGCCTCGGCATCCGCGTTGGACATCGCCAACTCCTACGAGGAGCCTGCCCGGCCGTTCACGCCCTGGACGCCGCGGGGCGGTGAGGCGGCCTGGGGTTCTGAGGCGCCACGCGGCATCTGCTGGCACCACTACGACCTGGACGACAACGGCAAGGTGACCGGCGCCCAGATCATTGCGCCAACGGGGCAGAACCAGGGGATGATCGAGCAGGATCTCGCGGAGTTCGCGCCACAGGTCCTGTCGCTTCCCCACGCCGAGGCCACCGTCCGGCTCGAGCAGCTCATCCGTGCCTACGACCCGTGCATCAGCTGCGCCACTCACTTCCTCAATCTCGAGGTCGAGAGGGACTGACCACGCACGCTCGGCAACGGTCGCCCGAAAACCGGCAGCCTGGCGTCGAGATGTTGGACCTGTTTTTCAAGATCGGGCTGCCGGTCATGATGATCGGCGTGGTCACGCTGGTCAGCCATAGATACGGCCCGGCGGTCGGGGGCATTCTGGGCGCGGTTCCGGCGAAGGGCGGACCCATCCTGCTCTTCCTCGCGCTCGAACAGAACACGTCCTTCGCCGCCACTTCGGCCGCAGCGTCGCTGGGCGGCGCGGGCGGATGTGGCGTCTTCTGCCTCGTTTATGCTCGGCTTTGCCACCGCTTCGAGTGGCCAGTGGCGGGCGCGGCCGCCTACGGCGCCTTCGTGGTGACGTGGGCCGTGCTGCTACCGATTTCCGGCTGGGGGTTGGCGCCGGCGTTCGCGGCCACGTTGCTGATCCTGCTCGCTTCGCGCCGGCTGCTGCCGGAGGCCCCGCGGATGCCGCGCCGCGCGACATCTGCATCCGACCTTCCGGCGCGCATGGTCGCGGGGGCCGCGATGGTCGTCTTCGTCACCACGGCCGGACCGTATTTCGGGGCTACGATCAGCGGCATGCTGGCCACGATTCCCACCGTTGCCGCGGTGATGGCTCTCTTCACGCACGCCCAGGAAGGTGCCGACCGAACCGTCGGAGTCATGCGCGGGATGACGCACGGCTTGCTTGGCTTCGCGGCGTTCTTGACGGTCATCGCGGCGACCCTCGAGCCGCTCGGCGTCGTTCGGTCGTTCGCCCTGGCGGGCTGCGCCGTGGTCGCGGTCCAGTTCGTCGAGCTTCGGTCGGCTCTGGGCGTGCGGCGCTCGATCGGCGATGTCGGCGCCGACCTTGCCCTGCCGGAGGCCGCCGAGTAACCGTGGCTCAACCTGCCGCGCCCGAAACAGGAGTCATCCTTCGGGTCAGGCTGCCGCGCCGACTGGAAGAGTTGCGCCAGAAGGGCATGCAGCAAGCCGGCCGGGGGCTGCCGGCTCACGTCACGCTTCTCTATCCGTTCGTGGCGACGGAGAGACTCGAGCGCCGGCATAGGACGACGATCGCGGCCATAGTGGCGACCCATGCCCAATTCTCATTTCGACTGACGGGCCCATCCACCTGGCCGCAGGTGCTGTACGCGTCGGTCGAACCGAGCGGGCCTTTCCGGTCGATCCAGGCCGACCTAGCGGCCGCATTTCCGGAGTTTCCCATCTACGAAGGCGAGTTCGACTTCATGCCGCACGTCACGGTCGCCGAGGGCGCCGCCGCGAGCCTGCCGGAATTCGCGAACGATCCGGCCTGGCGCTTACTGCCGACGACGCTGACCGCGCGATCGGTCGACTTGCTGGCGCGGGACGCGGAAGGCTGGCGGCGAGATTGGCGCTTCGCGCTTCGGGCCGCCGTCCGGGTCCTGGTCTGCGGCGAGCGGCTCCGCGGCGATGACGCCGCGGCGCTTCTGGGGGTGTCACGAGTTCCGGCTCGCGTCCGGGCGCTCGCGGACATCGTCGAGGTGGGCCAACTCACCGTCGAAGCCCTGCTCGACGTCCCGGAGGGAGTGGCTCCGATCGTCGTCGACGCCGCGGTGGGGGTGGCGCCCGGCGAGGTGGTAAGGATGCCACTGTCCGAAGTCGCGGGTCGGGGCGGAGGCGGAGCGGCGCCGGCGTCCTCGCACTCGCTGCCGCCGGATCAAGTCGTGGCCCTCGCCGAAGAGCTGCGCGGATCGCCTCTGGACGGCACATTCATCGGGATCGGGGGTGCCGAATTCGGACATGCGGAGGGCCTGTCGCCGAAGGTCGAGGCCGGACTCTCGGCCTTCGCCGCCGCCCTCGGCGGCGAGATCGACCGGCTCGCGGCTATCTAGCCCGGTCCGCGACGAAGTCAGTCGACACCTGCCGCCAGCGCGTCGGCGTCGTACGTCCGATACCCTGCACATGTGGCCCTTCTTATTCTGAAACTGACGCTCACCCCGCTCCTCGTCGGCGGGGCGAGCCTGGCCGCGCGGCGCTGGGGGCCCGCGATCGGAGGTTGGCTGGTGGCGCTGCCGCTCACTTCGGGCCCGATCGCGCTGTACGTGGCGCTGGATCGCGGGACCGCGTTTGCGGCGGGCACGGCCGAAGGTTCGATCGGCGGGCTGCTGGGCGACGCCACCTTCGCGCTGGCGTACGGGTGGCTGGCGTGCCAATTCGGCTGGGAGATCTCGGTCGTCGGCGGGTTCGCGGCGTTCGCGTTGACGGCAGTGGCCGTGCAGCCGCTCACGAGCGGTCCGGCGATCGCGCTGTTCCTGATCGTGGCCGCGGCCATGGTCATTTGCCTGCGCCTCGCGCCGCCGGCACGGACGGTCGGAGAGCCGCCGTCGTTGCCACGCTGGGACATCCCCGCACGCATCGTGGTCGGGACCTCGATCGTGCTGGCGATCACCGAAGCGGCCGCCGTCCTGGGTCCGCAACTGAGCGGCATCCTGGCCGCGTTCCCCATCTACGTGACGGTACTGGCGGTCTTTGCCCACAGGCTGGAGGGTCCCGAGCGGGCGATGGGCGTGGCGCGCGGGCTCCAGTACGGCCTGTTCGGCACGATCGTGTTCTTCCTCGTCGTCACGAGCACGATCGATCGGTTCGGCATGGCCGCCGCGTTCGGCGCGGGACTGCTCGCCACTGCAGCGGTCCAATCGGTCGCGCTTCGACTCGTCCGGCGACCGATCATCGCGGCGGTTGGCGCGCCCTAACAGCTACCGGGCCCGGCGCGACGCCCGACGCGGCACCCGACGCGACGCCCGAGGCCACGATCGCGGCACCCGACACGATGTGGCGCTACCGGCCCGGCGCGACGCCCGACACGACGCTCGATGCGACGCCCTAGGCCACGAACGCGGCACCCGACACGATGTAGCCGCGACCGGGCCCGCGGCAGCGCCCGAGGCGACGCCCGATGCGACGCCCGAGGCCACGAACGCGGCGCATTCCTGCTCAATATCGACCGGGCCAGTACTAAACGAACGGAACGAGGCGGACCGGCTTCGCTGCCGTCGCCGGAGCCCCAACCGCGAGCGTAGCGGGCCGAGCGAGACATCGAATCGGCCTGGCTGGATGGCCAATCAACGCTCCGTTCATCGCTTAACACTGCCCACGCCGAAGTTGAGTGAGGAATTGGGTAAATCGGCGCGATAGCAGTGCTCAGGCCGAAGTTGAGGGGAAACCGCGACCGCACGCCGCCCCGCTCGACCGCACGCCGCCCCGCTCGACCGCACGCCGCCCCGCTCGACCGCACGCCGCCCCGCTCGACCGCACGCCGCCCCGCTCGACCGCACGCCGCCCCGCTCGACCGCACGCCGCCCCGCTCGACCGCACGCCGCCCCGCTCGACCGCACGCCACCGCCTCTTGACACGACATACATACTGGTACGCATGTCTGACCAGGAAACGAACGGATCGGCCGGAGGCACCGGATCGGCCGGAGGCAACGGAGTGGCCAAAACCGAACAGACCCGTGCCGGCACGGCAAAGCGGGCGATCCTGACCGCCGCCCGACGCCAGTTCGCGTCCGACCCCGCAAGTCTCTCCATCCAGGGCGTCGCCGCCGAAGCCGGAGTTTCGCGCCAGACGGTCCACCACCACTTCGGCGGGCTCCGGGGCCTCCGTGCAGCACTCGCCGCCGAGGGTCTGGATACCTCCAGTGCCAGCGACGAGCCGACCCGCGATCGCCTGACAGACGCCGCGATGCGGCTGCTGTCACGCCCGGGCGGCGGCATGATCTCCATCGAGGCCATCGCCGCTGAAGCCGGCATGACCAAGGGCGCCGTCTACCACCACTTCACGGATCGAGCGGAGCTGCTCAAGGCAGTGGCTCGGCTGGTCAGTCCGGTGGACGAGATCCGGTCCCAGGTCGAGCCCGTGGCCGATCTGCCGGCCCGCGATGGGCTGATTGCCATCGCCCGCGCCTACTACGCGGCCATGCGCCAGCGGGCCGACCTGGTCCGTAACCTCGCCGCCAACTCGTCGCGGGATCCGGAGCTGGCCCGGATCGTCATGTCGGAGATCATCGGCCAGGGCGCGCCGATGATGGTCGCCTGGTTCGCTCTCCAGATCCAGAAGGGAAACCTGCGCCCCATCGACCCCGCGCTGCTGATCCAGGCCCTGTTCGGCCCTGTCTTCCTGCTCATCGTCCTCGGGCCCGCCGTCTTCGAAGAACTGGCCCACATCGGCATCCACCCGGCAATCGACAACGTCGACGCGTACGTCGACCTGCTTCTCCACGGCATCGCGCAGCCCGACACCACCTCAGGAGGTCTCTAGATGGCCCTCGCCCCAACTCCCCGCGGGGCCGGCACCGCGCCGGCGCCTGCCGCCCCGAACACTCCCGCGCTCGAGGCCGTGGCGCTGCGCAAGGACTTCGGTTCGCTGCACGCGGTCGACGGCGTGGACATGAGCCTGCCGCCCGGTCGAATCTACCGGTCTCCTAGGCCCGAACGGGTCCGGCAAGACGACGCTCATCCGCCTCCTGACCGGCCTCGCGTCCGCGACCAGCGGGACAGCCCGTGTCCTGGGCGTGGCGATGCCGTCGCGGTCGAACCTGGCCCGCATCGGCTACATGACCCAGGCCGACGGCATCTATCCCGAGCTCTCGGTCTGGGAGAACCTGTCATTCTTCGCCGCGCTCTACGGTCAGACCGACAAGGCGCAGCTCCACCGCACCCTCGAGCTCGTCGAGCTGGACACGCGTGCGAGCACGCCGGCCCAGGACCTTTCCGGCGGGATGCGGCGCCGCCTGTCGATGGCCTGCGCCCTGGCCCACCACCCGGCGATCCTCTTCCTCGACGAACCGACCGTCGGCGTCGACCCGGCCCTGCGCGTCCAGTTCTGGGACCACTTCCACCGAATGGCCGCCGACGGAGCCACGCTGCTGGTCTCGAGCCACGTGATGGATGAGGCCGATCGCTGCGACGAATTGCTCTTCATTCGAGACGGGCACGTGCTCGCCCAGGGGACGCCGGTCGAACTCAGGAAGCGAGCCGGCACCGACAATCTCGAAACCGCGTTCCTGAGCTTCGCGACCCAGATGGCCGGCTCCGGCTCCACGACCGCGACCCAGCCGAAGGAGACCGATCGATGAGCCTGCTTCGAGTGGTCGCCGTCTTCCGCCGCATAGTCGCCCAATTCCGTCGCGATCCGCGGTCTCTGGCTCTCCTCTACCTGGCGCCGCTTGCGATCATCGCCCTGCTCGGCTGGGTACTCAGCAGCTCGTCGACGACCACGGCTCACGTCGCCGTCCTCGACGAGTCCGGCCAGCCGGCCGGAGCAGCCGTCGCAACCCGGCTCGAATCGGCGCTCGAGGGACAGCCCGGCATCGTGCTCGACCCATTGGTCGCCGACAATTCGACCGCCCGGCAGATGCTCGAGGACAAGAAGCTCGACCTCGTCGTGATTCTGCCATCCGATTTCAGCATCCAGAACCGCAAGATCGAACTCCTGACGCTGGGTCTCAACACCACGGGCGAGGCTTCGGTAATACCGACGGTGCAAAAGGCGCTGCTCGGCGCCGTTGTGGAAACTGCCGGCGCCGCCCTGCCCACCATCGAGCGCGCCACTGTCTACGGCTCGCCGGACGCGACCACGCTGGACTCCCTCGCGCCGGTCGTGGTCGGCTTCTTCGCCTACTTCTTCGTCTTCATCCTGACCGGCATCAGCTTCCTGCGCGAACGCATCGGCGGCACGCTTGAACGACTTCTGGCGACGCCGGTCAGTCGGGCCGAAATCGTGGTCGGCTACAGCCTGGGCTTCGGCTTCTTCGCGACCGTCCAGGTGGCGCTCGTCCTCGCCTTCGTCCTGGGGCGATTGGACATTCCCGCGCTGGGCCCGATCCCCGCATTCGCGATCGGCCTCGGCGTCAAGACCGCCGGCAATCCGCTGATCGCCTACCTGCTCGTTCTGTTGTTGGGCCTGGGCGCAGTGTCGCTGGGGATCTTCCTGTCGACCTTCGCGCGGACCGAACTTCAGATCCTGCAGTTCATCCCGATCGTGATCGTACCTCAGGGGTTGCTGGGCGGCTTCTTCTGGCCGATCGAGCAGCTACCGAGCCTGCTCCAGCCGGTCGCCCGCATCCTGCCGGTCACCTACGCGATCGACGGCCTGCGCCAGGTCATGATCGCGGGCGCCGACCTGACTTCGCCCAAGGTGCTGCTCGACCTGGGCGTCCTTACCGGCATCGCTGCGATCTTCGTGGCTCTCGCCGCGGCCACAATCCGGCGGGAAGTGGCATAGCGGGGTGAGTCGGGCCGCAACAGCTAGGCCGCCAGCCGCGCCCTGACGCTCCGCAAACGTTTGCGGAGGCCGTGGCGGCGCGGCCCGGCCACCACAAGCGCCGACGACCAGGCCAGCAACGCGACCATCGCAATGCCGTAGACCGGCCAGTACGAGCCGAGCCGGTCGTAGAGGATCCCACCCGCGTTCATGACGATGATCCCGCCGACCGGGTACGCCACCGCCGTGATGCCGAAGATCGCCCCAAAGTTGTGCCCGCCGAAGACGTCGGAGAAGGCGGCGGATCGGATCGCGATGGTCGCCCCGATGCCGAAGCCATAGAGCGCGTTGCCGGCGACGGCGAGGGCCAGCAGCGAACCCGTAGCCGCGAAGATGCCCGTCGCCCCGACCGCGATCAAGCCCGCGCACAACAGCCCCACGTAGCGTCGCCCGAATCGATCTGACAAGCCGCCGCCGACCACCTGGCCCACGACGTAGGCGTAGGACTGCAGCGCCAGCATCGTGGCCGCGAACCCCGGGTCGATGCCCTGGGCGACGGCGTGCCTCGACGACATCTGGAAGATGCCTTCGTCGATACAGCCGATACCCACTGCTCCGAGGAGCAGGACCAGGAATCGGCGCGTCCGGATGGTGCGGCGCAGGGCGTCCGGCCGGGATCGGCTGCCGGGCGGAAGCGGCTCCTGAGATGCGGCGATCGCGCCCGGCGCCGAGGTTTCGTGGAGGCCCTTGCCGGGCGGCGGAGTGATGCGAGAGGCCGAGGCTGGTCGCGGGGTCGCCGCAGTGCCGGCGGCGGTGCCCGTGGCCTGGGGCTTGGCCGGCACCAGGACCGCGGAGCCGGACGTCATCACCCACACGAACGGCACGACCACGAGAGACAGTGCGGCGAACACTCCCGCCGTCGCCCGCCAGCCGATATCCGGGATCACGCCGGCCGCGAGCGGCAGGGCCAGCGCCACGCCGATGCCCGGCCCGGCGTAGGCGATGCCCAGGGCCAATCCCGTCACGCCCGCGTACCGGCGAGCCATCGCCGTCGTGGTGCCGACGAAGACCAGCTGGATACCGATGGCCAGGAACGCGCCGTATGCGGCCATCAGGAAGGCCACGTCTGTGGCGGCCGAGGCGACGAGCCAGCCGGCGGCCAGGAAACCGGCACCGACCATGAGAAGGATGCGGTCGTCGATGACGTCGAAGGCGCGTCCCAGAAGCGGCGAGCACAGCGCCGACACCAGCAAGAACATCGTCCAGGGCATCTGGCTGAGCTCGCGCGACGCGTGGAACGCGCTCTCGAACTGGGGCGCCATCAGCGGGAAGCAATACAGCGGCGCGTACGCCACGGCGCCGACTACGAAGGCGGCCAGGATCGGCACGCTGCGACGCAAACGGTCCCGAGAGGCGGACATGCTTGGCACCAGACAATCCTAGGCGCTGGCGCGGCGGGGGCGAACGGGTCGCGCCAGCCGGAGACTCGGCGTGGTTTCGGCTCGCCGGCTGCCTCCACGAGCGACGGGAAGCAGGCTAGGGCATGCCGAAGCTCGGGACCGTGTCGACTCTGGTTGCCTGGGAGACGCCGCGAATTCGGCGCCCGAAGGTCAGGCCTCGGGCTTGGCCTCGGCTTCGGCCGCGCCCTCCGCCTCGGCTTCGGCCGCTTCGGCTGCGACCGGCTCCTCGACCACGTGCGGCGCCGCGACCTTGGCCACGACTTCGTCCGGGTCGGACAGGAGCGTTACGTCGGCCGGCAGCGGCAGGTCGCGAAGATGGATCGCGACTTCAAAGTCCACGAGCGATTCGATGGAGAACTCGAGCGCTTCGGGCAGCTTCTCCGGCAGCGCGCGGACCCGGATGTGGTCGATGTTGTGGAGAAGCGTGCCGCCCAACCGATCGACCGCGTACGACTCGCCGGTGGTGTGAAGCGGGATATCGACCGTGACTTCCTCGCCCGACTTGAGTTCGAACAGGTCCACGTGCAGCAAGTGACGGTTTCGCGGGTCCACCTGGGAACCGTGGATCATGACCCGATGCGTTTCCGTGCCGTCGATCTTGAGCTGGATGATCGTGTTGGAGTGGACCGTGCGGCGGAGGTGGTCGAACTCGTGGGCGTCCAGCGAGACGGAGATGGAGTCGATGCCGTGGCCGAAGACGACCGCGGGAACGCGGCCGGTCTTGCGCAGGCGCGAAACGGCTTTGCCGACTTCAGTCCGGCGAGTTGCTGCGAGTACGACTGGTGCTGCCACGGGTTGGAACCTCATTGCGCGGGTCGATCGAGCGCACTGACCGTTGCGGAGGCGCTTCGGACTACGGAGCCTACCACGGGTGGACCGCCGGCGCCCCGACCGCCACGCAACCGACGCTTCCAGCCGGGCGGGTTCGGGGTCGTGCCCGGGTGTAGGATCGCGGCGTGGCTGCCACGATTCTGATCGTCGAGGACGAATACGCCGTCGCCCGAGGAATCCAATACGCCCTCCAGCAGGAGGGCTATCAGGTTGCGGTCTCGCGGTCGGGCGAGGAAGGGCTCGAGTTCGCCCTGCGAGAAGGGCCGGACCTCGTGGTTCTGGACGTCCGACTGCCCGGCATCGACGGCTTCGAAGTCCTGCGCCGCCTGCGGACCAGCGGCTCCAAGGCGCCCGTGCTGATCCTGACCGCCCGCGACGAAGAGATGGACAAGGTGATCGGCCTGGAGCTGGGCGCCGACGACTACATGACCAAGCCGTTCGGCCTGCGCGAGCTGATGAGCCGCATCAAGGCCCTTCTGCGGCGCGCGTACGGCGACCTGGCCGACGCCGGAGGCGGCCGTTTGCTCCGCCACGGCGACCTGCTGATCGATCTGGAGCGGCGTCGGGTTCAGCGCGGCGATCGCCGCATTCCCCTGACCGCCACCGAATTCGAGATCCTGCGCCACCTCGCCAGCAAGCCGGGCCGCGTTTACTCGCGTCGGGAGTTGCTCGAGCTGATCCGTGACTACGAGGCGCTGGACCAGGACGAGAAGACGATCAACGTCCACGTCAGCCACCTTCGCGAGAAGCTGGAAGACGACCCCTCGAGCCCTCGGTTCGTCCTGACGGTCCGGGGCGCGGGATACGCTTTCGCGGAGCGCTGAGATGGCGCCGGGGCGCAAGCGCAAGAGATCGGACAACTCGCGCAAGGCCCCACGTGGCGGGCGGAACGGACGGGCCGGCGCGGACGCCGCGGCGGACGTCATCGCCAGCTCGACGCCAAGCGAATCGACGGCTCTGGGCTCGAGAGCCGGACGGTTCCCGCACGTCCCCATCTTCAAGGCTCTGCCGCGCACCTTCCAGGGCCGCCTGTCGCTGGCCTTCGTCATGGTCTTCGCCCTGGCGGTCGGCATGGTGTCCGTGCTGACCGTCTTCGTCCTGGACAGCTACCTCAGCCAGCAGGAGATGACGAACCTGCAGGCGCGGGCCAACGCAGTGGCTGCGGTCGTGGCCGTCAAGGCCGAGGCAGTCGCCGCGGAAGATCCCAGCAACGAAACCGTGGTGTCGGCCAGCGGGGCGCTCAACCAGTCGGTCATTGCCAGCATCGGCGATCCCGCCACGCTCGCCGACTACGCCAACAACGTGGCGCAGGCGGACCTGCGGCTACGTTTCGGGCTTGGCTCGAACACGACCAACGGCACCGAGTTCATCCCGTCGTCGCCGCTCTCGACCTTCACCGCCACGCTGACCTCCGTGGCGAGCCCGGGCCAGGCTCGTGACACCGTCAGCTACAGCGAGACGTTCAGGTACGCCGATCCCGAGGGCGTCAAACCGACGTGGTATCTGCAGGTCAGCCTGTCCGCGCCGTACACGACGCGCAGCAGCACCGTCGCGAGCGTGGTGGGATTCCTGCTGATTTCGTCCGCCGGAGCACTGGCGCTCGCGATCGTCGTATCGGCCGTGCTGGCTCGGCGCTTCACGACGCCACTCCGGCGCCTGACCGAAACGGCGCGCGCCCTGGCCGACGGCGACCTGGCCCGCCGGGTTCCGGCCGACCAGGCCCGGGCCGGCGGGTCGGAGATAGCCGAGCTCTCGCGCCAGTTCAACGCCATGGCCGACCAGGTCGAGGAAACGATGGAGGTGATTCGGCGCGATCGCGACACCGGCCGGGAGTTCCTCGCCGACGTCTCCCACGAGCTGCGAACGCCGCTGGCGGCCCTCCGGACGTTCAACGAGCTGCTCCGCGAGAAGGCGGGCAGCGACGTAGCGGCCCGGACCGAATTCCTGGAGGCGAGCGCCCAGCAGATCGAGCGGCTGGACTGGCTGGCGCAGAACCTGCTCGAACTGTCCAAGCTGGATTCGGGACTGATACGGCTGGACCTCCGGCCCGACGACCTGCGGGCGACGATCCAGTCCGCGGTTGAGCAAGCGCAGGTGACGGCTCAGCGACGCGGACTGGACCTCCAGACTGAGCTGCCGGACGAGCCGCTCGTGACCCGGCACGATCCCCAGCGGCTCGGCCAGGTTCTGACCAACCTGATCGGGAACTCGATGAAGTTCACGCCGCGCGGCGGATCGGTGCGAGTGGTTCTGAGCCCGCACCAGCGCGGGGCCCGCATCCAGGTGATCGATACGGGCGTCGGCATCGAGGCCAACGAGCTGCCCAAAATCTTCGACAGGTTCTACCGCGGCTCGCGCGCCAACGAGGCTCGGGGCAGTGGCAGTGGCCTCGGCCTGGCGATTGTCCGCTCGGTGGTGGAGATGCATGGCGGGCGGGTCGCGGTGGAGAGCCGCGTCGGAGCCGGGTCCACATTCACGGTCACCCTGCCCGCGGATCCGCGGGCATCGGCGGACGCCGTGGCAACGGGCGCCGTCTCGCCCGCTTCGCCCGTGTCGCCTGCCTCGACCCCCGCTTCGCACGCATCGGCCGCCTCTTCGGCCGCGAGCGGCGACAAGGGCAGCGATTCCTCGAAGACCTCGACCAAAACGCCGCCCGCCACGTGACGGAATCTTCACCGTCCGCCATCTGGTACGTCAACTCGGCTGAACGCAAGCTTCCGCAAGTTGGTGAGTTCGCGCCCGCCCTCTGAAATGGGCGCGAATCGGCCTCTGTGCCTAGCATTGGGTTCCGAACAGTAAACGTGGTATCGCCACCTCTCATGCCAGACCCTAACTCGATCGAGATACAGCGGTTCGAGCCTCTGCCCGACGAGCGCCACCTCCGCAGGTCGACCTTCGTCGGCGGATTCTCGCCGGCGGGGGACCAGATCACCCCGGAGCGCTGGTTCGATCCGAACCTGGCGCCCGGCTGGGGACCCGAGAGCGGGCCGCCGCCCCTGCCGAGTCCAGGCGTCGGCCGCGGTGTGGTCGCAATTCTCGTCGCGACTTCGCTGGTGGGGGCGTTCTTCGGTGCGGGAGCGACCTATGCGGCGCTCCGGATGTCGGGGACCCTGGACTCGGCAGCGTCACCGGTGGCGACTGCCGGAACCAGGGTGTCGATCACCTCTGATGCTTCGACGGTGATCGCCGCAGTCGCCCAGGTCAGTCCCGCGACCGTCCAGATCGTGACCAACAACGGAACGGGCGGGACGTCCGTCGGCTCCGGGATCGTCTATGACGCCGCCGGCTGGATCCTGACCAACAAGCACGTCGTGGCCGGGGCCGAGTCCATCAGCGCCCGCCTCAAGGATGGCCGGCAGCTGACCGCCACGCTCTACGGCATGGACACCCTGACCGACCTGGCGATCGTGAAGATCGACGCCGTCGCGAACCTCGCAGTCGCCCCAATGGGTGACTCGTCGTCGCTCCAGGTGGGCGAGCTGGCCATCGCCATCGGCAGTCCCCTCGGGCTCGACTATCCCGACAGCGTCACCACCGGAATCATCTCCGCCCTCGGACGCGACATCTCCGTCAACGACCCGGCCTCCACGGGCGCTGCCAGTCTCCACGGCCTGATCCAGACGGATGCGGCGATCAACCCGGGCAACAGCGGCGGCCCGCTCGTGGACGGTTCCGGGCGCGTGGTCGGCGTCACCACGGCGCAGGCCTCGACGGCGGAGGGCATCGGCTTCGCCATCCCGATCAACATCGCCAAGCCGATCATGCAGCAGGCGCTGGCCGGCGAGCAGCTGTCGCGACCGTTCATCGGCGTCTCTTACCAGGCGATCGATCAGGGCCTCAAGCAGCAGTACAACCTCCCCCTGGATCAGGGCGCCTGGGTCTACCAGGAGGATGCCTCCGGCAAACCGGTCCCGGCCGTGGTTGCCGGCAGCCCCGGCGACAAGGCAGGCATCAAGACGGGCGACATCATCACCATGGTCGAGGGTCAGACGGTCGACCTGGCGCACCCGCTGGAAGACGATCTGGTTCAGTACGCCCCGGGTCGGACCGTCAGCCTGCAGGTCTACCGCGACGGCAAATATCTGACCCTCATGGTGACGCTCGGAACTCGCCCGAATTCGACCAGCTAAACGCCGGTCGTTCCCCTGGGCGGCGCGTGGCGCGGCCTACGGGTTAGCGGAACCCGATAGGAGAACCGCCGGCACCCCGAGCGCGCCGGATCTCGACGGCGGCCGCGTCCAGTTCGCCGCCCAGAGCGACCTCGGGCTTGCGAAGGCGGACCACGACTTCCGATACGGCGGCCGCGGCCGGCAAGGCGAGGATGCGGCCGGCAATTCGTTCGGCCAGGGTCTCGATCAGCTGGCAGCTGGGGCCCTCGACGGCCTGGCGTGCGATTTCGAAAACGACGCGGTAGTCGACGGTGCGCGCGAGGTCGTCGGACCGGCCGGCGGGGGCCAGATCCAGATACAACTCCACGTCGACCTCGAACGGCTGGGCGGTCACTCTCTCTTCGTCGAGCACGCCGTGCCGGCCCCGGAACCTCATGTTGGCGAGCGTGATTCGATCCGTCACCGGCGTCCTCCCCGGCAGACCGCGTCGGCCATCAGTGCGGCGCGGACGTTTGCCCGAACGTCGTGGACGCGGACGACGTCCACGCCCGCGGCGACGGCCAGGGCAGTCGTCGCGAGGGTGCCTTCCAGTCGTTCCTCCGTCGGCGCGTCGCCCAGGACTCGACCGATAGTCGACTTTCGCGACGTGCCGAGCAAGACTGCATGCCCCAGCTCCCGAAGCCGGCCGAGTTCGCGCATGACGATGAGGTTGTGTTCGGGTGTCTTGCCAAACCCGAAACCCGGATCGACGATCAGATCGCGGCTCCGGACTCCGACGGCCACGGCTCGGTCAAGTGCCGCTCGCAGGTCCGCAAGCAACTCACCCATGAAATCCGCATAGTCGGGACGTGAGCGGTTGTGCATCAGCACGAGCGGCATCGCGCGAGCGGCGGCCAGGCGAGCCATCGAGTCGTCCGGCGAGACGCCCCACACGTCGTTGAGGAGAGCCGCTCCCGCGTCGAGGGCAGCCGCCGCCACGCCCGGCTTAGTCGTGTCGACACTGATCGGCGTGTCGGGCAGGGCGGCATGGATCGCGGCGATGACCGGGATCACACGCGCCAGTTCCTCGTCCGCCGAAACCTTGTCGTGGCCGGGTCGAGTCGACTCGCCGCCGACGTCCAGGATGTGGGCGCCGTCCTCGACCATACGCCTGGCCTGGATCACGGCCGCTTCTACTGCCGCTCCCTCGCGTCCGGCGACGCTCGCCAGCAGGCCGTCGCCGGAGAATGAGTCCGGGGTCACGTTGACGATGCCCATGACGAAGGTGCGGCTGCCCCACTCGAACAGGCGCGGCCCGATTTGCGTGGGCTCGAGCGGCCGGGCGGGTGGCGGCGGTGCGGGGACGGAAGTCACGGTGCAACCCTCGGGTCTGGCGGAGCGGGCGCCGAGCCGGGTGGTGTGGCGCCGGGCGGCGTTTCACGAGGCAACGGTAACGGCGGATCGGGCACGAGCACTGGATCCGAGACGAGTATCGCCCTTGCCGCCCCCACGAGATATAGCGAGCCGGCGACGATCACGGGTCCCGAGCCGCTCCCCCTCGACAGGGCCGCGGCCAGCGCAGCCGAGGGATCGGAGATGGCCTCCGCTCGAGCGGCCGCTCCCCGCCGATCGCCCGCTCCCTGTTGAGTGGCCGCGGCCGTCCAGCGGGCCGCAAGCTGCTCCGCCGGCAGCGCCCGGCCACCACGCGGAGTGGTGCAGATGACCCGCGCTCCCCGCAAGAGAGTGGCCCCGGCCAGCGCAGCGATGACCCCGTCGACGTCCTTGTCGGCCATGATCGCCAGCACGAGAGTGGCCCGGCCGGGCGCCAGGAACGGGGCCATGTCGTCGAGAGCTTCCGCGAGGGTCGCCGCCCCGGCCGGATTGTGGGCTCCGTCCAGCAGCACTTCCCGACCGCCCTCGGCGGCGGCGACCTCGACGAGCTCGAGGCGCCCAGGCCAGCGGACCGTCGCGTAGCCGGCCCGGCGCCGCTCCCCGTCGACGCGGGCAATCCCCGCCGATTCGAGAGCGTCCAGCGTGGCGTCGGCGACGGCCACGTTGGCCGCCTGGTGGCGCCCCCGAAGTGCCACGCGGACCGTGCCCAGCCGCCCCAACTCGACTTCGATCCCGTCGCGGTAGACGCCGCGAAGCGGTGCGGGCGGCGTCACGACCAGCGGAGCCGCCACTCTCCGACTTCGGCGCTCGACGACGTCGAGCGCCGATCCCCATGCGCCCGTCACCGCGAGATCGCCCCGCATGATGATCGCGGCCTTCTCTTTGGCGATCGCCTCGACCGTGGAACCGAGCCGGTCGGTGTGGTCGAGCGTGACGTTCGTGACCACCGCCACGCCGCCGTCCCAGGCGTGAGTCGCGTCGAGTCGACCGCCCAGCCCGACTTCGACCACCGCGAGATCGATGCCGACCTCCGCGAACCACAGGAACGTGACCGCGGTGAGCAGCTCGAACTCGGTCGGGTCGCCGTGGCGCCGGGCGACGCGGTCGGCTTCGACCAGCACCCGAGCCGTGAGCCTCGCAAAAGTGTCCGCGTCGACCGGCCGGCCGCCGATCTGGAGCCGTTCGCGGTACGTGACCAGATGCGGTTTGGGCGTCTCGCCGACCTTGTACCCGGCCGCCGTCAGAGCCGACCCCACCAGAGACAGGACACTGCCCTTGCCATTCGTGCCGGCGATCAATGCGCCGCGGAACGTCCGCTCCGGATGATCGAGTCGGGCCAGCAGGGCGAGGGTCCTGGAGAGGCCCAGGCTGATGCCGAATCGGCCCCTCGACTCGAGCGCCGCGAGCGCGGCGACATACGTGAGATCCGGACCCGCGGCGCTACCCGCGCTGCCGGCGCTGTGATCGGCGTCGTGCCGTGCGTCGCGGATCTCCCGCCGGGGGGCGCCGCGGAAACGGGCCGAGGTCAATCCTTCGTCAGGTCGTCTTCGTAGAAGACGCACTGGTTGAAGCGCGGGGTGAGGCACACGTCGTTTACGTAGCCCTGTTCGAGATGGACCCCGCCCCGAAGCTGACAGCGCGAGACGTTCTGCTCCTGGCGGATCAACGCCTTGAGCAGGTGGGGCGCCTGGATCGGGATGGCTCCGCGGCTGCCCGTCATGTAGAAATGGGGGCAGACGTTGCGGCGCAGGTTCGGCAGGCCGAAGCCGCCGCGGATCGCCGGCAGCGAGGGATAGCGCTGCGCCTGGCCAGTCTCGGAGTGCGTGATCACGGGCAGTCGAGGCGCCGGGCGAGTGGCGATGCGAGCGTTGGGACCCATGCCGCCGGGTCTCAAGGCCGGTCGGACGCCCGGGATCGGCCCCACGCGGTCGCGAAGACCGGAGACCGGCTGCGTTGAACCGTGGTTGGGGTTTCGGGGTCGATCTGGCTTGGGTTCGCGTGCCTGCACTGTCGCCTCGGACCTGAGCGGACGCACCTGGAGGCCCGCTCTCTGCAGCAGAGTACATCCATCCGCCCGCGGCGCGCACGTCCCTTGCGCGTCACGGCAGATCGTCCTACCTGTGAGTAGTCGGCCCTGCGGAGATGGACACGAGCGACGCCATGAAGAGTCGAGTTGCAGGGATGAGACAATAGCGAAATGCCGAAGCGAGAACGACGAGCCGCGCATGTTCGGCCCAAGCCGCCGTCCAGCGACAGGCTGCCGAATTGCTTCGTTCGGGCCCCCGCGCCGCCCGATGACGCGATGCGCCGCTACCGGCCTCTTCGAACCGGCCCCAAAGTTGCGCCGCCGATGACGATGGTCATCGTGGCCGGCTGCGTCATGCTCGCCTTGCTGACCCTGACCGTCGGGGCGGGATTGGTCACCGACCTCATCGGTGGAGTGGCGGCGGCGTTCAACAACTCGATCAGCCAGCTCACCTCGCAGGCGCCGCCCACTGCACCGCCCTCGGGGGTCACGCTGGATACGCCAGTCCTGGACCCGCCCGCCAACGGAGGCTACACGAACACGACGGCGCTGGTAATCCAGGGCAGCGTGCCGGGCGCGTCGGTCGGCAAGAGCGGGTATACGGTTCACGTCTACGTCATGGCCGACGGCGTCCAGCGGCAGGTTGCCAGCGTCCCGATCGGGGCGACGACGAGATTCAGCACGCCGTCGATCACCCTGATCGAGGGCAGCAACGTCTTCCAGGCCCGGATTTCTACTCCTACCGGCGAGGGCCAGCCGTCGCCGGTAGTGACCTACATCCTGGATACGACCGCGCCGAAGATCTCTATCGGATCGCCGGCGCAAGGAACCAAGGTGACGTCCTCGACAATCAACGTCACGGGCATCACCGACGCCGGCGCGACCATCACGGTTCGCAACGAGCAGGCTCCCGGTGGCGGGCTGAACAACCAGACCGTGGGCGAGGACGGCAAGTTCTCGATTCCCATCCCTGTGGTAGCCGGCTCGGACACGATCGATCTCACTTCAACGGATCAGGCCGGCAACAGCTCCTCGACGCAACTCAACGTCAACCGCGACTACGGCCAGCTGGCGGCTCACGTGGCCGCATCCCCGAGCAAGTTCGCGTCCTCGGCTCAAACGACGTTGAAGCTGACACTCCGCGCGACCTCGTTCAACGGCGGCCCGCTGGCCGATGCCAAGGTGACCTTCACGGTGACGATCCAGGGCCTCGGGCCGATCGTCTCGCCGGAGCTGACCACGGACGCGACCGGCACCGCGGTCTGGCAGGTGGACGTATCCGGCGCCGCCGCAGGCACGGGCGAGGCCAGCGCCCTGGTCGTCTCGCCGGCCGGCGACCAGGTCAGCGCCACAACACCGCTGACCACGACTTAGCGGCGAGGACCCGGCGGCGAGCGCTCTCGGCTTGCCGGTTACCAGCCAAAGGACGGCCAGGACCAGGCCGTTGGGAGGCCTGATGCGCCAGCCGCGCGGCACTGTTGCGGGCAGCCGTTCGCAGCTACAATCGGGCCATGGCCAGCTGGCGCTGCCCGCACTGTGGAGCACCGCAGCCCGAGACGGAGCGGTGCTGGGTTTGCCGTCGTTCAACGACCTCGTGTGCCACCTGCCGCCACTTCCGAAAGGCCGTCGCGGTCCAGATCGGCTACTGCGCCCTGGACAAGCGGCGGATGCCTCTCACGGGCTCGGAAGAGCGCCAGTGCTGGGAGCGATCTCCGGTAGAAGTCCCCTCCGCCACCGGCCCCGGGTCAGGAAGCGATCCGGACGCGGCGTCTGCTCGGGGACTGTGGGCAGCTCCGATTACGGCGGAGGCGCCGCCCGACAGGGACGCCCGAAGCCACGGCATGTGGTCCGATCCGGACTCGACGGCGGCCGCGAAGAGAACCTCGAACCAGCACGGAAGTTCTGTTCGGGCTCGGCCGTGGGGCGAGGTTCCGGGCCTTCACGACACCAACGCCTGGCGCCGCGGGATAAGGGTCAGACCGGGGTAGCCGCCGCGGCCGGCGCGCGATCACAGCCTCGCACTGTCAGGGAGTAGGGCTGGGCAGGTCGACCGGCGCCGCGGTTGGGGTAGGAGTGTGCTTGGGAGTAGGAGCCGGCGTCGGTTCCGGTGTCGGGGTTGGGGTCGGAGTGGGCGTGGGAGTGGGCGTCGGGGTCGGAGTGGGCGTGGGAGTGGGAGTGGGCGTCGGCGTGGGGGCCGGGCCCTTCGAAACCACGTAGTCCACCGTGGAGCCGCTCTGGACCGACAGGCCGGAGCGCGGGTTGGAGCTGATGATCTGCCCGGCCGGCGTGCTGGGGTCGTATTGGTCGCTGCGGTTGCCGGCCTGGAGTCCCGCCGACTGCAGCCGGCTGATGGCGTCGCTTTCCGTAAGGCCGACGACGTTCGGAACCGTCACCGTCGCCTGTCCGCTCAGGACCGTGACGGTGATCGTGTCGCCCTGATGGAGCGGCGTGCCGGCGGCCGGGTTCTGGTCGACGACGGTGTTGTCGGGCTGGTTGGTGTCGTTCGGCTTGGTCTGCTCGATGAGGGTGAAGCCATCCAGCAATGCGGTCTGTTGCGCCTGCGCGAACGAGAGGCTCACGAGGTTGGGCGCGACGATGGTCGCCGCCGGCGACTTGCTGCCGAGCAGGATCACGATGACGCCGATGACGACGATGACCAGGATGCCGAGAATGCCGGCCACCCACGCCCAGGGACTGGTTCCGGTCGGCTCGGTTTCGTCCTCCTCGTCCTGGGGACGGCGGACTGTCCGGCGCGGCCGTTCGAGCTGGCGCGAGTAGCCGCTATCCGGGGCCAGGCCCGAATCGAATTCGTCTTCGGTGGATGGGCCGAGCGCGTAGGCGTCCGGCGAATATGCGGGTCGTCCCGAACGAGCCAGACGGCCCGAATCCGCGCCAGCCGCGGCCGTGGCTCCCGCAGCGGCCGCGCCGGCGGCGACCCCGTATCCGGCCGCGCCGCTCGCACCAGCGGCGGCGGGACCGCCCATCGATTCGCCCGCTGCGCCGGCGCCACCGCGTCTGAGAGCGCTGCCGGAACCCGCCACGAGCCCGCTGGACGAGCCCGCGGCTGCGCCGGTTGCGGCTCCCGCGGCTGCGCCGGTTGCGGCTCCCGCGGCTGCGCCGGTTGCGGCTCTCGCGGCGCCCGCGGTCGCGGCCGTGGGGGCGGCCCCTGCTCCGGTGCCACCGTCCACGAACGACTCTAGTGCGTCGCCCACTTCCGACGCCGACGCATATCGCCATCCTGCCTGGCTGGAAAGCGCCCGCATGGAAATCTCATCAAGGTCCGCGGGCACGGCGGGATTGAGTGCCGACGGTCGCGGCGACGGGCCGGCACGCCGAGCGGCGGCAACCGCGACCGGCGAGTCCCCGGGCCACGGAGCCCGTCCGGTCAGCATCTCGTACAGAAGGAAGCCCAGAGCCTCCACGTCCGATCCCTCGGACGGGGGAGCCGCCAGGCGAGACTCGGGCGTGGTGGCCCGCAGCGCCGCGGCCTGTGCCGAGTACGGGGGCGGCGCGGGCGCCTCGACCGGCTCCTCGTCGTCGTATTGCTTCTTGTTCGTCGTGGTGGTGTCCGAGACGGCCAGCGCCGCGCGAGCCACGCCGAAGTCCGTGACCTTGATGTGCCCGTCGCGGGTAACCATGACGTTGCTCGGCCGCAGATCGCCGTGAACGAGCCCTCGGTCGTGGGCAGCTTGCAGGGCGCGGGCCACTTCTGCCGCGGCCCGGGCGGCCCGGCGAGGCGGAACGGGGCCGTTGCGGTCGAGCAGCGTGGCCAGGTCCGCGCCGTCGACGTACTCGGTGATCAAGTAGGTTCCGGAAGGATCCGTTCCGAAGTCGTAGACCGCGGCGACGTTGTCGTGCTGGAGGCTGGCCGCCACCCGCGACTGCCAGCGGAAGTCGGACATGAAGTCCGGGTTCCCGGCGAACTCGGGTCGGATGAGCTTGAGCGCGACGTCACGGTTGAGTTGGAGGTCGTTGGCCCGGTAGACCGTGGCGAAACCACCTTCGCCAAGAAGCTCTACGAGCCTGTAGCGGCCCCCGATTATTCGTCCGATCTCGGCCAAGAAAGATCCCCTTTAGGGCTGGCGAAACGCGCCTGTTGCGTCGGCTGCTCGCTACTTCGGCGACCCGGAGGGCTGCCGGGTTCAGCTGAGGTCGAGAGTCTGCAGGTAATGCCTGAACTGGCCCCCAATGTCCGTTCGCTGGAGCGCCAGTTCTACAGACGCTTCGAGCCAGCCCATAGTGGTGCCGGCATCGTATCGCACGCCATCGAAGGCGTAGCCGTATACGTCCTGCTCCTGCATGAGCGCCTCGATAGCGTCCGTCAGCTGGATCTCGCCGCCCGCACCGCGCGGCGTCTGCTCGAGCTTCTCGAAGATCTTGGGAGTCAGGACGTAGCGGCCGATGATGGCCAGGTTGGACGGCGCATCGGCCGGCGCCGGCTTCTCGACCAGCCCTGCGACCTTGTACAACCGCGAGTCGTCCGGCATGGCCGTACCGTCGATGATGCCGTACCGGCTAGTGTCGTCGTGAGGGACTTCCATGACGGCCACCACCGAGCTGTGCGTCTCCTCGTAGGCGCGCATCAACTGGCCGATGCAGGGTCGCTCGCCCACGACAACGTCGTCGGACAGGATGACGGCGAAGGGTTCGTGGCCTATCAGTTCCTTGGCGGTGAGGACCGCGTGGCCAAGCCCCAGCTGCTCCTTCTGCCGCACGTAGAACACCTGGGCCAGGTCCGAGATTGCCCGAATCTGGCGCAGCATGTCGATGTCGCCGCGCGATTCCAGCAGCTGCTCGAGTTCCAGGTTGATGTCGAAGTGGTCCTCGATGGCCCGCTTCTGGCTGCTGGTGATGATGATCACCTGCTCGATGCCGGCCTCGACCGCCTCTTCTACGGCGTATTGGATGACCGGCTTGTCGACGAGCGGGAGCATTTCCTTGGGTTGTGCCTTGGTGGCCGGCAGGAACCTCGTTCCCCAGCCGGCGGCCGGAAACACCGCTTTGCGAACGCGCATCTGCCCTCAGCTTCGACCGGTCGCGAAGGCGGCCGGGTCGACGAACTCGTGGTTGTCGCGATGCATGCCGTCGCACAATCCGAGACGGCGCGGTTCGGTCGGCACCCACACCGGCCTCATGATTTCCCGGACCTGGGATCGCCGGCAGAAGAGCATGCCGCGCCCGGCCATCCATTCCAGGACGTGACTCGGGTCACTGTGGAACTCGAACGGGCCGGGGTTGATCGTCGCCGATTCCGTCCACGACACCGGCGCCTCAGGAGCAACGACGTCGAGGATGCTGACCCGCCAGGGCCGGCCTTCGATGGCTTCTCCGCATCCAGAGCAGCGGCCGGCTATGTTGTCGTTGACGATAGTGGGGATCCGGACACCATACAGTTCCATCGCGGCCGGATCGTAGCAGGTCGACAGCGGAAAGGAGCAATCTTCCGCCCCATGGACGGTTACGACGACGTGCCACCGTCGGAGGCCGCGCGCGAGAAGCGCCGGGATCGCGACGCCGAAGCGGCGAAACGAGCCGGCATGAAGACGGGCCTCGCCAAGCAGTTCAAGCAGGTGCTCGACGCCCAGGTGAAGCGGGCCAGAGCCGACGAGGCCGCCCCGCCGGACGACTCGAAACCGTCCGAGGACGGCACTCGGCGGTCGCCGACAACGCGGAAGCGCGGCCGACCGCGGGTCTGAAGCGGCGTGGACTGCGGCGACCGTCAGCCGCCGAAGGTGAATGAGTAGCTGCGGGCGCCGGCTGAGTTGAACGTAATGGTGACCGTGCCGCGAGCGGCGGCCGGCAGGTGTACCAGGTGGTAGAGGCGGGCCGCGCCGATGGTCATCGAGCCGTCGGCGCTCACGTCCTCCGTCGCGGCGGCACCGGTAGTTCCCGTCACGGCCACGGTCGTGGCGACAGGCGCGTCGGCGGCCGCCACCAGGTACACGTCGCGGGCAAAGAAAGACAACTCGAGCTTGTCTCCGGACGCCAGCGCCGTCGCGTACTCCTGCTGGAAGTCGAATGCCCCCGAGACCGCGAACTGATCGTCGGGCAGCGAGCTCGGGAACGTGTATTGCCTGGAGCCGGCCGCGGGCGACTCGGGCGAGGCGAAGCTGTTGGCGCGGGCTGTTCCGATGTACGTCTCCGGGGTCTCGTTCGACACGAACGGCGGAGCCGCAGCCGAGGCGGCGGGCGTGGGCAGCGCCGACTTACCCGCCTCCGCCAGGAGACCGCGAATGTCGGAGTCGGTTTGGACGTAGTCGCCCTCGCCGAAATGCTCGGATCGGATGTGCCCGTTGGCGTCGATCAGATAGTCCGCCGGCCAGTATTGGTTGCCGTAGGCGTTCCACGTGCCGTACTCGTTGTCCTGAGCCACCGGATAGGTGATGCCGAAGCGCGAGATCGCCGCGGCCACGTTGCCCGTGTCGTGCTCGAATGCGAACTCGGGCGTGTGAACGCCCACCACGACGAAACCCTGCGAGGCGTACTTCTGATACCAGCTTTCGACGTAGGGCAGCGTCCGGATGCAGTTGATGCAGGAGTAGGTCCAGAAGTCGACCAGCACGACCTTGCCTTTCAGGCCGGCCATCGTGAGCGGGGCCGAGTTTAGCCAGTGGTCGATGCCGGCGAACTCAGGAGCGGCCGGACCGTCGGGCAAGCCCGAGGCGCCTTCCACGATCGTGTTCGGACCGGGGCTCGCGTTCGAACCCACGCCGATGTCATGCAGAGCCGACTGAACCTGGTTCGTCCGCTCGAGCGTCTGGAGGGTGCCGGTCCAGTCGGGCAGAGCGCTCGTCAGATCGGCCGAGATGGCCGTATCGGCCCCGACCGCCATCAGGCCTGCGGTAGCCAGCACGAGAATCCCGAAGGCTCGGCCGGCCCACGCCGACGCCGAGCGGAGCCGCCAGCGCGCCAGCACCGATCGCCCACCGAGAGCGATCGCCAGCAGCGGCAGCCCCGCGCCGACGGCATAGGCCACGACCATCGCAAGAGTGGCCGTCGAGCCCGGCGCGGTCACCGCCAGGCTCGTGATGGCGCCCAGGATTGGGCCCGCGCACGGGGTCCAGACCAGACCCAGTCCGACGCCTGTGGCGAGTCCCGCGACCACACCCACGGGATCGGTCACACCCCCGGCGGCTCGCCGCCGGTACGATGCGAGACCCGTGGCCGTGGCGTCGGTGCCGGTTGCCGAACCGTCGATCGGATCAGTCGCAATGGCCTCGCGGCGCCGCCCGGCACCTGCGAGCCGCTCGCCGAGGACCGGCAACCGGGCCGTCATACGCTCGAACCTGACGTTGAGCGCCGGGACGAGAAGAGTCAGCCCGAAGACCGCGATGATGACGATCGCGGCGTCGCGCAGGCTGGAACTGGGCAGATGCAGCGCCTGGATGATCTGGACGCTCGCCAGGGTGAAGAACGAGAAGCTGGCGATCAACCCCACGATCACCAGATAGGGGCGCCGTCGATCGCCGTCGGCTCCCGTCGCCAGAACGATCGGCAGGATCGGTAACACGCACGGCGACACCGCCGTGGCCAGCCCGGCGATGAAGGCAACAATTATCAGTACAACCATTATCGAATGGTAGTCCCGCCAGATCGCGGCGGGGTCGAAGGCGCCATCGACGGGTCGGTGCGCGCGACCTGCAATTACCCGGACTCTGCGCCGTGGAATTGGCGGCGTATGGAACTCCTGCCCGGCAGATGGATCGGGGCCGGGCCACCGAACACATCCGAACGCCGGCACGGTTAGGCTTTGCTGCAGTCCGACTGAAGCCACCCTCTTGCGGGGCCGAAGTATGCACAAATGGCGCGCTCGAGGGTGGCGAGCGAGACTGGTCCTCATGATCGTTGCCGTCGCGTCTGCCGGCCTGCTTCAGGCTGCTGCCGCGGAGTTCTCGGACGAGGCTTCGGCTTCATGGCCGACGAGCGCTCCGGTAGCCCCGAGGGCGAGTTCGCAGCCGCAGGCCCTCGCTCTGCCGGCGGGCGTCATGGCTCCGGCATTTGCGCCCGGCACGCCTGCAACCGGCTCGCCGGCGGGAACCGTCGCGCCCACCCTCGCGAGCGCAGCGGCTGAACCGGCGGGCGGTGCGGCGGAGCCGGCGGGCGCGCCCGTTGCCGGGCCCGCGTCGCTGCTGCAGGTCGATCAGGCGCCCTTGCCGGTTGCCGAGTCGAATGGACCGACAGGATTCGGCGAAATCGGGAGCGTGCCGTTTACGAAGCCGGAGAATTGCGGCAGCTTCGCCAGTTCGTGCCAGGTCACGCTCGACATCTTCGCGCCCACCGGCCACGGGCCATTCCCGACCGTCGTCCTGGTGCGCGGCGGGCCGGGCGGGCTTGGAAGTCGGACCTACCTGGACGTCTACGCACGTGAGCTCGCGAGCCTGGGCGTGCTCGTCTTCAACGCCGACTACCGCGACTCGACGGATCAGGGCGGCGGTTATCCGGGCGCATTCCAGGACGTCGCTTGCGCCGTGCGCTTCGCTCGCTCTGAAGCCGCCCATTACGGTGGCGACGGCGGCACGGTGACGCTCGTCGGCCATTCGCTTGGAGGCTGGGTCGGATCGGTACTCGCGCTGGATCCGTCCGAGTTCGATGGCGGCAACTGTCTGGCGGGCGGATCCGGCCGGCCGGACGCGTTCGTGGGGCTGGCCGGCTGCTACCAGCTGGACGCGGGCGACGTCGTCTCGGACCTGGCCGTATTCTTTGGCGGCTACGCTTCTCAGACGGGCAACCTGCGAGCCGCGAGCGATCCGTTCAACTACGCCACCGGCACGGCCATTCCGGTCCGGCTCGTGGCAGGCACTTCGGACACCTCGGTCAATCCCGCGGCTTCCGCGGCCCTGAACTCGTTCCTCCTGGCGAAAGACTGGAACGTGTCCTTGACGCTGGTGCCCGGCGCGACGCACATGACCATTCTTCGATCGGACGAGAGCGGCGACGCGAGTCTGCAGGCGGTGTTCTCGGCAATTGCGGCGGGCCGCTCCAACTCGGAGGCGATCGACCCGCTGAAGGCGCGCTGGGGCGACTGAGCCAACTCGCCTCATGCTGCGGGGGGAGACCGCCGCGACCGGACCGCATGGCGGGTCGAGCGACCGGGCTGTCGGTGGCCGCCGAGGTGGCCCGGCCGGTCACAGACGGAATTCAGACTATTTGCAGGAAACGCGATCAGGTTTAGGGCCGCTCGATCGATGGCCACGGACCTCCACCCACTTGGAGGCGGGATGCACATAACGACCGCCGGCCGGCGGCGATGGCCGCAAGTTCCTCGACGGACGGCCGCCTATCTATTCGTCGGGCTGCTCGTTACGTCGGCCACCGTGGCCGCCAGCGTCGGAGCCGCGGCGCAAGGCAGACCGGCCGCGGCCGTTCCGAGCGCCGGCGCGTCGGGCTCGGCGGTGGCTTCGGCCCACCCGGCGAGTGTCGCCCCGCCCGTGACCGTGATCCGCAACGTGCCGTTCGTCAGACCTCAGGGTTGCTTCACCGACGACTGCTCGGTCCTGCTCAACGTGGACGTGCCCACCGGCAGCGGTCCGTTCCCGACGGTCGTCCTGGTCCGCGGTGGACCGACCGGCCCCGGCGGCCGCGGGTATCTCGACGCGTTCGCCCAGGAGATGGCCCAGGCCGGCTGCTCGTCTTCGACGCCGACATGCGCGACATGGCGGCCACTGCGGCTATCCGGCCGCCTTCAACGACGTCGCCTCGCCGTTCGCTTCGCCCGGACCTGGTCCGGCTCGTACGGCGGGGACCCCGCGTCGGTGACCTTGGTCGGCCATTGCTGCGGCGGCAGTGGATCGTGGCGGCGCTCGATTCGAGCTGAGGCCACCGGCGACTGCCTCTGGCAGGGATCGGGCCGGCCGAATGCATTCGTCGGACTCAGCGGCAACTACAACCTCGATGACCAGAAAGTGGCCAAGGATCTGGCCGTCTTCTTCGGCGGCACGCCCGACCAGACCTCCGAGGCGCGGGATGCCGGTAATCCGTTCAACTACGCCACCGGATCGGCGATCCCGATCTACCTGATCGCAGGCACCAACGACACGACGGTCAATCCGGCCGCGGCCAAGGCGTTGTACGCCTACCTGAGCGACGTCAAGTGGGACGTCAGTCTGACCCTCGTACCCGGCGCCACGCACAGCTCCATAACAGTGCCCACCACCGACGGTCCGGCCAGCCTCTCGGTTATCCTCGCCGCCACGGCCAAGGCCCGCGCCGAGGCGACTTCACCGGGCTGATCGGCACCGGCTCAAGGGCCTATCGAATGGCCGACCGACCGAAACGGCAGGCCGATCGGGATGATCGGCAAGCTCACTGAAACACGAATGGAAACCGAATGGGCTACCAGCTTCCGCCCCTACCCACCGCCATAATCGGAATCGCGGTGATCGTCATCGCCGTCGTCACGGGGAAGATCGTCCTGGCGGCGATCGGCGCGGTCCTCCTCGCCGTGGCGGCACTTCGCTTCGTTATCGGGCGGTAGCCCGCCGTCTCAAGCCCCGCGACATCCGGCCGGCCTTGCGCGAGCCGGCGCGAGCCTTTCAGGACTTCTTGAGCGACTCAGTGGGATAACCGCCGAGCGCGTCGCGGGCAACAACTCCGCCTGCGTCCCACCCCACCGCGCCGAACCGCAGTGGGATCGAGAGGTGTTTTCGAATGACGGCTCTTCTCTCACGCTGGCGCTTCTTCCCGATCATTGCCGCCCTGATCCTCGCGGGCGTTGCTTCGGTCGCGTTCGCTCTCGGCGTCGCCTCGGGGGGCTCACCGACGGCCCAGGCCGCACAACCGACCACAATCCCGGGCCACCCCGAACTCGGGCCGGGCTGGATGGCTCCCGGAATGCCGGGCCCGATGAACGCCCAGGTGTCGATCACGATCACCAGGATCTCGGGCAATAACCTGTCGCTGCAGACGACCGACGGCTGGACGCGGACCATCGACGCGAGTGGCGCGACGATCACCAGGGCCGGTCAGACGATCACCGTCGCGGACCTCAAGGTCGGCGACCAGATCAACTTCCGCGAAATCTCGCCAGACCGACGGCGACTACAAGATCACTACCATTCAGGTGCTCGTGCCAAGCGTTTCGGGCACCGTGAGTTCCGTCGGGAACAGTTCCGTGACAATCACGCAGGCCGACGGCACGTCCAGGACTCTGACGGTGACCGGCTCCACGACCTACTCCGAGGCCGGTGCCACGGTCGGCAAGAGTGCCCTGGTCAACGGCGCTCGGATCGTGGCCCAGGGCACGGTGGACTCGGCGGGCAACTTCACGGCCAGCTCGATCACGATTGCCCCGTCCACGGTCCAGGGAACGGTTGCGAGCAAGACCTCGACCACGATCGTGGTAACCACCACGGCCGGCAAGACGGTCACGGTCGACGTCTCCTCGACTACCAGGTACTCGGTTCGCGGCGTTTCCAGCGCCACTCTCGCGGACGTGGCCGTGGGCGATCGTATCGCGGCGGACGGCTCGCTCAACTCCGACGGTTCGCTCAACGCCACGACCGTCCAGGCCGCACCCAACGATCAGCCCGGTTTCGGCGGCATCGGTGGACGCGGCTCCGGCGGCTTCCCGGGCCGGGGCTTCGGCGGCGAATTCGGCGGCGGATTCGGCGGCCCGACGATCCCGACTCCCGCGCCTTCGGCCGGTGCGTCCGCCGCGGGGATATAGGCCACTCGACACTCGATCGTCGCCTGGCCTTAGCCGGATCAGCCCGCGGCCGAGCGCGCCCTCGCAACCCCTGGAACATGCTGGAACCTGCCGCGGCCCGGTGATAACCTCCGATTGCCCGGCATGATCGGGCGGCGAAAGCGGGGGGATGCAATATGGGCGAACAGATCGGCGGATCGGCTCAGCCGGTCCGATTCAACGAGCGTACGCGCGGCGCCGTCTTAAATCGAGTGGTCTTCTTCGCGATCGTCGCGCTGGCGGGCTCTCTGGCCTTCACGCTCGGCTACGGGTACCCGAGTCTGCCTTTCTGGATCTGTATCTGGTCCATTGGCTGGCTCGCGCAACTGGGGGCCGTGGTCGAGTGGACCGTCGCCGGCAACGAGTTGCGCAGGCGCCGCTGGCTCTCCTGGCCGGGAAGCAGCCCTTCGGTCGTCGCCGAACTGGGCCCGTCCTTCGAGATCGTCCACGAGAGCTGGAATCGCTGGCGTCTCTGGCCGGGCGGCTCCTCGATCGAAGTCCAGCCATGGCATTCCGGACGCCTGCTCCGAGCTTTGAACGGCGCTGGCGTTCGGGTAGACGACTGGCGCGGAGCCTGGGAGAGGCGGCATCGACGTCTCAACGTAATCGGGCTGGCGCTCATGTACGGCATCGCGGGAGTTGCCGTCTTCGGATCGATCGCCCTCGCGCCGATGCGACCCGGCGACGTTGTCGGCTTCGCCGCCTTCGGCGCGGCGGTGGGATTGCTGCTGCTCGGGCTCGCGATCGACCTCGTGCCGTACGCGCGCAGGCCGGTCGCCATCGAACGCGGAACCTGGCTGGCTCGCTGAGGCGGCCCCGAACTCGGCCGGGAGACATGGCAAGCGGCTGCGCCTGCTCGACATCGCAGCCGCCCGAACCGCACCGGGCTCAGTCGGGACTTGGGTCGGCGACGGCCTCAGGCGCCGCCTCCGAGCGGCGCCGGCCCATCGCCACGCGGCGCTCCCAGCCCCACATGCCGGCGATGCCTGCGAGAAGGAGCGCGGCCACGGCCACCATCGCCGACCCGGCGCTGGTCAAACCCACCGGCGTCGAAACCTGCTGATTCACGGAGAACTGGAAGCCGTACAGCCACGTCGGCGACAGGACCGAGTAGATGCCCTGGATCTTGCTCGGCAGCCAGAACGCCGACAGGTCGGGATACAGGAGCCCGAAGACGGCGGCTGCGACGACGCAGACGCCCACCACGAACCGGCGCGGGTTTCGAGCCGTCAAGGCGAAGTAGGACAGTCCGATGCCGAGCAAGACCGGGATCAACGTCAGCGAATCGGCCGGCATCGATTCGTCGATGAGAACGTTCGTCGGGGCGATCACGCCGACCACGACCATCGCGGCGAGCGCGATCAGGATCGGCGTCAGCGAGCTGCGCGATCCGGCGCCCATCCGCCGCGTGCCCGCCTCGATCGGCCTCGACGCGGCGCTCGAGCCGCCACCAGACGATCGCCGTCGCCACGAGCGCCGCGGCGACGATCAGGCCGATGAGCAAGTCGCGGGTCGTGATGACGACGTCGCCCGTGCCCGAGCCGCAGGCGGTGTTCTGGAAGTACTGAGTTACGTCGACACGCGCAAGCCCGCACAGCCCGGGTTTGAGCAGCCACAGCACCCCCGGCAGGAGCAGCGCCCCCGCTCCCGCGACCCGCGCCAGCAGCCAGGTCAGCCGCGACGGCCCGTGCCATAGCTCGGCCATGAAATAGGCCAGGGCTAAGAGGAAGAACGGCAACGCGGTGTAGAAGTGGTACTCGAACGCGGCGCGGTCGATACGCGCCCACGACAGCCACTGCCAGAAGAACGCCACCGCGATCAGGCCCAGTCCGAGGTTCCGCCGTTTCAGGGCCTGCCAGGTGACGAAGGCGATGCCGGCAATCGCCATCCACCACAACGCCGGATTGCCGCCGTCGTGGATCCAGGAGAACATCCCCGGCACGTTTCCGCCGCTTTCGAACCAGACCGGCTTGAGGTCCAGCGGCCAGGCCCACCACGGCGACGACGCGGCGTGGGGGCTGCGCAGGTTGTTGTGGTAGTTGTACATCTCCACGGTCAGGTCCCAGAGGTTCCCGCCCGTGTGGCCGGCCGGCCAGGCCTGGTCGCACGTGTAAGTCTGGCTGCTCACATTCCAGCAGGCGATCACGGGCAAGGGTCCGGACGCGGTCGTCTCCTGTTGCCATGGCATCGACCAGGGTATGTAGAGCACGATATAGACGAGGAACGGCAGGACGGCCACGCAGAACATCGTCCAGGCGGCGGGCACGCCGAACCCCGAACCGAGCCTGAGCCAGCCGCCGGGGGCGGGCGAGGGCGGATCCGCGAAAGACGCCATGCAGCCCGCTCGAGGCGGAGCCGCCAGGGGTCCAAAACCGTATCGACCGGCAACCCAGAAGGTCACGCCCGCCGCCACACCGACTGCGACGCCGACCGCCCCGGCCTCCAGCGCTACTCGGCCGATGGCGACGAAGTCGAACGGGAACCCGAAGGGCACGAACAGAAGCGCGAGGACGAACGGTCCGGCGAGCCCGAAAGCGCAGGGCGAGGCCACGGCGAAGTACAACTCTTCACGGGTCCAGGCCACGGGCAGGTAGGCGTTCGCGGCTGCGGCGATGCACGTGATCGCGAGCATGATCACGAAGAAGGTGTAGTTGGGCGCGCCGTTGTCCACCGGACCGGGCGAGACGAACAGCGCCGCCCCGAGCAGGGCGGCGGCCGCGAGGCCGGCAGCCGAGCCAACGACGATCTTGTCCGGTACCAGTCGAGTGGCGACCACGCGCGCGGTACCCAGGGCGGCCACCACCACCCCGGCGGCGACGAGCGCCAGCGTCAGCGGCACGTTGCCGGTGCCCGGCGCGTACTGCATCTCGGCCAGGGCTTGCCAGCCGAGGACTCCGGTGCCTGCCACGAGCGCGAGAATCGTCACCAGACGCCCCAGGGCGGACCTGATCAAGATCAGGACGCCAATGCTCGCGATGGCATAGAAAGCCACCCACTTGGAGACCAGGGCGAGGCCCAGTACCACGCCGAGCGCCGGCATGCCCAGCCAGAAGACGAGGCGGTTCTTCCACACCTGCAGCCAGAGGACGGCGAAGATTAGATAGGCGAGCAGCAGGAATCCCCCGACGTAGGTGTCGTTCATGGCGATGCGCGATTGGGCGAAGAGCATGCCGTCGACGACTGAGAAGAACGCGACGAGCAGGCCGACAGACCGGCGCCGGAACAGAAGCCGGGCCAGGAGATAGAGGCAGACGGCCATGAGCACGCCGAACATGACGCCGACGATCCGCCAGGAGAAGGCAAACTGGCCGACGTCGACGGAGGCGGTCGCACCGTCGGTCCCGAAGGCAAGGAGCGTCTCGCGATCCGCGTTCGGCATCTCGGTGACGCTGTCCGGGCCGTGGATCTGAGTCGCGTTGTCGAGACCGATCGTCAAAGGCTGGAATGGCAGCCGGGCGTCGGAGAAGACGGCATTGCCGTTGCTCTCGATCGTGTAGACCGTCCAGCCCGTGCCGTCGGGCGTCCGGCCCAGGGCCAGCGCCAGCCTCGTGGATTCGTCGAACACCACCTGGCTCACCGGACCGGGCATCGTCGCCAGCGGCTGCGAACTCTCGAGAGACGCGGCGACCGGCGACGAATCCGCCTCGACCCGCAACAGCGACAGCGAGTCGCCCGCAGTGACGTAGTAGCGGTAATACCGGACGGTGGAACTCTCCTGGATGACCTCGGGATTGAGGGCGATCGACGTCGCCGGCGATTTCGTGGCAACGGTCGAGGTGACCGAAGCCGTGGCGACGTTCAGCACGCCCACGCCATCGTGATAGGCAACGAGCACGTTCGTGTTGGAGTCGGACGTCGCTCCGACGGCAGCGAAGCCCGCAATGCCCGGAACGAGGCCGCGGCCGGAGATCTCACCGCCGGCAACGGAAAGGTCGATCGATACCAGGTCTCCCGTCGAGTCCGAGGCCAGCAGGTAATGCGTATCGGCGGCGTAGAGTCGGGCGATCGACATGCCTGCGTCGACGCCGAGCTGCACCGCCGGGCCGGCGGTCGGGGTCAGCCCGGATCGAACGTCATCCAGCGAGTTGGTGTCGATGCTGTAGACAGTCCCATCCGAAGTGCCGGCGTAGACCAGGCCACCGGCGGTGGGTTGCGACAGCGCCGAGGCGCCCGGGATCGAGTAGACGTGGGCAAGCGCGCCCGTCTCCAGGTCGTAAACTCGCACGTCCGACCCTGTGGCGACGAAGACTCGATCGCCGTAAACGGTGCCGTAGTCGACCTCGGCTCCCGCGTCGGCCGCCGTTGGCGAGCCGGGCGAAGTGGCGGTCCGTTCCTGGATCACGGCGTCCTTGACGGCCACGTTCAGCTGGCCGACGGACTTGACCTGGTCGTCCGAGAAGAGCGTGATCCCGCCGGCAATGGCGTACTTGGCGAGTGGCGGATGTGTCCACTCGTAAATGCTGTGGTCGAGGCCGTAGCGCCAGTCCTGCAGGAACTCGGTCGCGGTTCTGGCGTGATAGACCTCGTCGAAGTACATCTGGACCGGCTGGCCGAGGTTGTAGACACGCATCGACATCAGCACGACGACGAGAGCCACGACCACCCAGACGTCCATCAGATCCAGGCGGCCGCGCGGCTCCGAGTTGAGCGCCGCCGACCGGTCGGACGAATCTGACGGTCCGGCGAACCTGTGCCAGAACCGCATCACCGCGGCGGGCACGTATAGCGGCTGCTCGGGCTCTTCCGGGGTTTCAATCGGCCGGGGCCCATCGAGCACGCGGCGCCCGGCGTCCGCGACGCGGTCGGGTTCGACGGCGACCGCGACGGCCGAGGCCGATGTCCCTTCGAATCGCTCCCGAAAGACTCGCCACACCCCGATCGCGAGAACGACCAGACCGGCGAGGGCCAGCCAGAAGCCGACCCCATGAGTGGGCGGCGAGGGGACGAGTTGCCTCTGCGCCAGGTCCAGCACGCGCAGCAGATCCCCAACAACGGCCACGCCCAATAGCGCCATGTAGGTTCGCGGATGGTCGATCGCGACGTGATGGCCGGCCGCCGGCGAGAGAGTGACCAGCAGGAGGCACGCGGCCGCGGCGAGGAAGAGCAGGAATACTCGGCCGTCCGAGATGCCGACGTCGGAGCGGAGTGGAAGCTCGCCCGGTCCGCCGCCCGCTTGCCACCACTGCATCAGCGTCGATACGACCAGAACCGCGGCGCCGCCGGCCACGATGCCGCGGCCGCTCGTCGCCGCGGCGCGAATCCGTGCCGGCGTCATCGTTTCGTGGCTGCCGAGCGCAGTCTCAACGTCCCTGCCCGTCCAGTTCGCTCGGCGGCGCGGCAAGTGGCCAGAAGGCCGATCCCGTCAGGCTCGCCGGCGACGAGGTCCGTCCGGCCGGCGATACGGTCAGCGACACCGACGGGGATGGGGAGAACGACGCGAGAGTTGGACTGGGCGAAGGCGCGACCGACGAAAGCGGCGTCGTGCCCGGCAAACCATTGAGCAACAGGACGCCGGAGAACATCGCAATCGCGACCACCGCCCCGACCGTCGCCCCGGCCAGGGCGAACGCGGTCGGCGAGAATCCCGGGCCCGGCCGGCCGATGCCGCTCGGTCGATGAGCGGGTGCCCGCTCGAGCAGCTCCGCCAGTGGAGGGGCCGGCTTCAGCGATCGGTCGAGCTGGGCCGCCTGGGCCCTCATCCGATCTCGGAGGGTGTGCTCGAAGTCGCCCGCGGTCATCGCTCGAGCACCTCCGGTCGCTTGCGGAGGGCCGCGACCCCGCGGGCAACGTTGGTCCGAACGCCCGCCGGTGACAGACCCATGATCCGGCCGATCTGCGCATCACCCAGGTCAAAGAGAAAGCGCAGCACCACGGCCTCGTGCTGGCGTGGCGACATGCACTTGCGTAGCTGATCGAACCAGACCGCGGCCTCCACGCCGTCGAGTGAGTCGGCCGCGGCGAATGCGGCCGTCGCGGCATCCGTGGTGGGATCGCCGGCCCGAGAGAGCGACCGCCACGCCAGGACGCGGCGCTTATTGCGGTCGATCACGATCCGGCGCGCAATCAGGAAGAGCCACGGAATCGGATCGCCGGCTGGACCGCGGCCGGATCGCCAGGCCGCGTAGGCGCGCCGAACGGTTTCGGCGGCCACGTCCTCGGCATCTTCGTGGTGCCGGACCAGGACCCAGGCATAACGGCAGAGGCGCGGCCACGCGTCAACGTAGACCGCCTCGAAGGCCGCGTCGGCATCGATCGTCTGTGCCGGCGCGGTTTCGGCGACCCTCAAGTACCAGCCCCTTGCCATTGCGTCTTCCACGTCAGGATAACGACGGCCGGGTCAATTCTGTTTCCGTCGCGCACGACTTTCCGCCTCACCAGGCGGTGCCGGCCGCCCGCAGGCCCGCCCGCCCGGCGAACTTGGTCATCATCGGCCGGGTGGAGGGCCACGAAGCCCCCGCCGGAACCGGACCCGGAACCCGACAAGGATCGATCTCATGCCCGCCATCACCGTCCCCGACATAACCGTCCTGCCCCGGATCGCCGAACCCGACCCGGCGGTCGGACGCCTGCGTCCCGTGCTGAGCCTCACGACCGCCCCACACGGTCTCGAGGGTGAGGGCTTCCCCGTCCGCAGGGCCTTCGCCGGGGTCGATCTGGCCGACCTGGACCCGTTCGTCCACCTCGATCAGATGGGCGAGGTCGAGTACGCTCCGGGCGAGCCGAAGGGCACGCCGTGGCACCCCCACCGCGGTTTCGAGACGGTCACGTACATGATCGACGGCACCTTCGAGCATCAGGACTCGAACGGCGGCGGCGGGGTGATCACCAACGGCGACACGCAATGGATGACCGCCGGCGCCGGGATTCTCCACATCGAGAAGCCGCCCGAGTGGCTCGTCACGAGCGGGGGTTTGTTCCACGGGTTCCAGCTCTGGGTGAACCTGCCGGCGTCCCAGAAGTGGTCGCCTCCGCGATACCAGGATCTGCGAGCCGGCGAAGTGTCCCTGGCGACGTCCCCCGACGGCGGGGCGCTGGTCCGGATCATCGCCGGCGACGTGGCCGGTCACAAAGGACCGGGATCCACCTACACGCCGATGACTCTGGTCCACGCGACGTTGAGCCCGGGCGCGCGGCTGTCCCTGCCGTGGCGCGCGGACTACAACGCCCTGGTCTACGCCATGGCCGGTCACGGAACCGTGGGCGAGCATGCCCGCCCGATCCAGACCGGGCAGCTGGCCGTGTTCGGTCCCGGCGACGGCCTCACGATCGCGGCGCGGCCGACCCAGGAGAGCCGCAGCCCAAACCTCGACGTCCTGATCCTGGGTGGCCGCCCGATCCGCGAACCCGTCGCCTGGATGGGTCCCTTCGTGATGAACACGCGCGAGGAAATCCTGCAAGCGGTCTCGGATTATCAGTCCGGCCGCCTCGGCACGATCCCGGCGGTCACGGCCGTCCACAACACCCCGACGACTCTGGTCCAGTCCGGCCGGCCGCGGGACGGCGAGCCGGGGCGCTGATCGGCCTGAAACGGGCCGGCGCACTCCCGGGTCAGGGATTCGTCGCGGACGCGGCTGACGCAACGCGCCTCCCGCCCTCCACTACCTCCATCGACCCCGACCACTACCCCATGTAGCGTTCCGTTCGCCCACACGCTTCAAAGGGCATGGACAGCCCCCTGAGGGGGAATGACGAGTACGGGAACGCCCGAACGTGGTCTCCGTGCATTGGTGTTGGGCGCACGTCCCGGATTCCTCCAACCGATCGTTCTGCCACTGAACCGAGACCGTTGCCACCCTCGCTGATTCGAGGGCCGGCCCAGGCTCAAAGGAGTACGTTTCGTGAAGTCAGTCGTCCCCAGCTTCTCGAGGCGAGCGGCCTCGACCGCTCCGCAAGCTCACGGCCAGCCGGGCGGAATGGCTCGTCGAAGCGCCGGCCGCTTGTTCCTGGCCGGGCTCGTGGCCGCCACGATGGCGATAGTCGTAGGTCCGTCGACCGCCTTCGCCGCCATCGGCGATTGGCCCCAATTCCTGGAGGCGCAGACCCACCAGGCGGGCAACAACAGCGAGACCCTTCTTTCCAACGCCACCGTGCCCGGTCTGACGTTGGGTTGGACGGGCGCCACCGGAGGCATCGTCGACTCTTCGCCGGTCGTCGACAACGGCGTGGTCTACGTCGGATCGTCGGACGGCAAGGTGTACGCGTTCCCGGTCGGCTGTGGCACCGGCGGAGCAGCGTGCACGCCGATCTGGGTCGGCCCGACTGGAGGCCCGGTGAGTTCCTCGCCGGTGGTTATCCAGGGGGCCGTCTACGTGGGCTCGTCCGACGGCAAGCTGTACGCCTTTGCGATCGGCTGTGCCACCGGCGGGGGAACCTGCAGCCCGATGTGGACCGGCTCGACTGCCGGCCCGGTCAACTCGTCACCGTCGTTCGATAACGGCGTGATCTACGTGGGTTCCAACGACGGCAAGCTGTACGCATTTGCCGCCGGCTGCGGCACGGGCGGCGCGTCATGCACGCCGATCTGGACCGGCGCCACCGGCGGCTCGATCGAATCGTCGCCCGCCGTGTCGGCCGCCGGCGTCGTCTATGTCGGCTCTGACGACAACAAGCTGTACGCCTTTGCGGTCGGCTGCAACAGCGGCGGAGGCGCCTGCAGCCCGCTCTGGACGGCCACGACGGGCGGTCATGTGTTCGCTTCGCCGACCGTGTGGAGTGGCGTCGTCTACGTCGGATCGCTCGACGGCAACTTCTACGCCTACGACGCGGCCGGTATCGTCGGCTGCTCCGCCGGGTCCTGCTCCCCGCTCTGGAAGGCAGTGACCGGCGGCCCCGTGTACTCCTCGGCCTCCGTGGCTCAGAGCACCATCGCCTTCGGCTCCGATGACGGCAACGTCTACGCCTTCCACTCCGGCTGCGGCACGGGCGGCGCGACCTGCACACCGCTCTGGACGGGCAGCATCGGCCACGCGATCCGCTCCTCTGTCGCCAACGCCAACGACGTGGCCTACGTCGGCGCGTCCGATGGCAAGGTCTACGCCTTCAAGTTCGACTGCGGCACCGGCGGCGCGACGTGCTCGCCGATCTGGAGTAGCTCCATCGGCACCGATGTGATTTCGTCGCCGGCGATCTCCGACGGCGCGGTGTACATCGGTTCAAGCGACAACAAGCTCTACGCCTTCGCGATCACCCCGACTTACGTCCCGCTCACCCCCGCCCGCATCCTCGACTCTCGCGTGGGCACGGGCCTTTCGGGCGCGTTCAGTTCCCACATCGCCCGCACCTTCCAGGTCACCGGCAGCGGTGGCGTTCCCGCCGGCGCGGTGGCAGTCACGGGCAACTTGACGGTGACCCAGCAGTCCGACCAGGGCTTCCTCTACATCGGTCCGGCGCCCGTGAACGACCCGACGAGCTCCACCCTCAACTTCCCAGTCGGCGACGACCGAGCCGACGCGGTCACGGTTGAGTTGAGTGCCACCGGCACGCTCTCGGTCACGTACGGGGCCCCGACGCTTGGACAGACCGCTCACGTCCTCTTCGACGTAACCGGCTTCTTCCAGCCTGCCGGAGCCGGCGCCACGTATCACTCGCTGGCGCCGACGCGAATCCTCGACAGCCGCTCGGGTGTCGGGCTTTCCGGAGCCTTCCAATCGCGAGTGGCCAGAACCATGCAGGTGGCCGGCGTCGGCTCGGTCCCCGCCAACGCCGTCGCCATCACCGGCAACCTGACCGTGACTCAGCAGACCGACCAGGGTTTCCTCTACATCGGTCCGGCTCCGGCGGACAATCCGACCAGTTCGAACCTCAATTTCCCGGCGGGCGACGATCGGGCCAACGCCGTCAGCGTCGCCCTGAGCGGCGCCGGCGCCGTCTCGATCACCTACGCCGCCGGAGTCCTGGGCCCCACCGCGCAGGTGCTCCTTGACGTCACCGGGTACTTCACCGCCGACATGACCGGCGCCACGTACGTGCCACTCGCTCCAACCCGGATCCTCGACACGCGAAACGGCACCGGGTTGGCGGGAACGTTCAGTTCGCACGTGGCACGCGAGCTGTCGACGATTTCCGCCGTTCCCGCCAACGCGGTCGCATTGACCGGTACGCTGACCGTTACCGATCAGACCAGTCTCGGCTTCTTGTACATGGGACCGGCCGCGGCCAACAACCCGACCAGCTCCAACCTGAACTTCCCTGCCGGGGACAACCGGGCCAACGAGGTCATCGTTGCCATCGGAACCGGCGGCAAGGTCTGGATCACCTATGCCGCGCCCACTAGCGGGCCCACCACCGACGTTATCTTCGACGTTACCGGCTACTTCGTGCCGTAGCCGCCGCAGCGGTCAACTCCGTAGCGTTGGCGGGCGCCCCAGGCAGAAGGAGCGCCCGCCAACGGATTCTCAGGGGCCGGTCGTCCTAGTAAGGGAACGCCAGCGGCGAAGCGGAGGCGGCGGCGCCGAGCGGCGGAAGGCCCCAGGCTTGTTCGATCGTTCGAAGCAGCGAGTAGTGATCGTATACACCGGCGGCCTGAGCGCCGGCGGTCATTGTCGGCGTGATGGCGATGGTGGCGACCTGCCCGCCGCCGTTGACATTGCTGCTGCCCTCGTCCCAGGTGACGAAGACGACGGAGTTGGCAAAGGCCGGGCTGCCGGTGATCTCGGGCAGGAAGGCACGCAGGAAGTTGTCGCCGTCCGCGATCGAACCGTCGTGCATGTCGTTGATCAAGTTCGGCGTGATGAACTCGAAGTCGGCCGCGGCCGGGTCGAAGCCGGCCAGATCGGTGATGTTCGAGCAGCTGGCCGGGTTGCCGCTGATGCTGGTATAGCTGATCGCCGGGTTGTGCTTGCGGACGTAACCGCCGGGCTGACCCGCGCCGTCGGCTACGGCTGAAGACGAGGCTCCTGTGAAGCAATTGCCCGGATAGCCCTGCTCGTAGGCATGCCAGGTCTTGCCCGAGGCAGCGACCTGGTCGAACAGGTTGTCGACACCCAGGTTGTGTACGCCGTCGTCGGTGACGCCCTGCGTGCCGCCCGAAGTGAGGGCGACGTAGTTCGGCTCGGACGGATGCCCGACGGCGAAGTAGCTGGTCGCCAGGCCATATTGGGCGATCAGCGAGTTGATGTACGGAGCGCTACCGGAACCGACGATATCCGAGAACTCGTGGTTCTCCATGACGATGACGTAGACATGGCTGAAGTCCGGGACGCCACCACCGGGCGGCGTTGGGGCGGGCGCGGAAGTCGGGGCGGACGTCGGGGCGGACGTCGGGGCGGACGTCGGGGCGGACGTCGGGGCGGACGTCGGCGACACCGTGTCCGTGGGCGTGGGCGCAGTCGTGGGCGGTACCGGAGTGCCGCCGCCCGCGCCGGCCGCGAAGATCGGCAGGGTTGCGGTAGCGATCAGCGAAGTATCGCCGCGCTTGGCCGAGATGCGACCCGTTCTGGTGGTGGCATCACTCGGGATCGTGAACGGAACGCTGAACGCACCCGAGGACGACGCCTCGAAGGTGGTGACCACCTCACCGTCATAAGTGAGATTGCCTCGCTGGCCCGGTTGGAAGCCCGCCCCCGAAACGACGATGTCCTGGCCCGCTGCCGCCTGGGCGGGCACGGCCAGACTCGGATCGGGGTCGGCCGAGGAAGCGAGCACGACCACCGCGCTCGACAGAGCAACGGAGATAGCGCTTGCGACTACGGCGACTCGCAGTAATCCCGGCAGACGGCGACGTCGCTTGGACTCGGGACTTGAAGGCCGGGCATCGGAGCGCTTGGGACGACGAAACATGGCACTTACTCCCATGCGCGTTCGGCGTTTCGCTACGCGCAGCCGGCATGGTATACGTTGAGTGAATTAGTAGCTATTGTCGCGTTCGCCAGCCGGGTTAACGTTGTTCCCCAGTTGCCGCTCGAGCCAAGGGGCTGCCTTGCCGGCCGACTCGCTCGACCGACCCGCGCGTAGAACTGCCGCAGCGTTGCGTCCGCCGACCCGCTGAGCCGTTCCGCCTCATGCGTGGGGCCATCATCTGCCCGCTGGGGCTCAACTAGGATTGCGCCGTGCTATCTCGTCTTTCGTGCCTACGCTGTGCCGCTCCCCTGGTCGTCTGCCTGGCCCTGGTCGGCGGCTGCGCCTCCGCCGGGCCGACCCCGAGTGGAAGTAACGCCGACCCGATACCGGTCGTCGCCGCCCCCACGTTGCCCTTGTGGTTCAGCGTGCCGATGACCGACGTGATCACAAACAAAGCGTTCAAGATCGGCGACTTCGCCGGAAGGGTCGTTCTGCTGGACACGATGGCGACCTGGTGTCCGACCTGTCAGGGAGAGATGAGCCAGATCCAGCAGCTTCCCGAGATCCTGGGACCGGGCGTTGATCTGGTTCGGGTCAGCCTGGACGTTGATCCAAACGAGGACTCGACGATCCTCAAGAAGTTCGCCGTGACGAACAAGTTCGATTGGTACATCGCGGTGGCGCCGATCTCCGTGGGGCGTTTCCTCGAGACCAACTATGACCAGGGGTACCTCAACCCGCCTCTCCAGCCGATGCTCATTGTCGACAAGAAGGGCGGGGTCTACGGGCTGCCGTTCGGCGTGAAGTCGGCGGTGAGCATTCAAAAGACGCTGGCACAATTCCTGGCCCAATAGCGCGATGGATGTCGCGCTGACGTCTTTGACGTTGGGCCTGCTGGCGACGACCAACCCCTGCCTCCTGCCCCTCTATCCGGGATTTCTGGCGTACTTGAGCGGGTCGGCGGGAACGGACGGCGGGCGGCTCCGCTACGTCCTGGGACTGTTCGTGCTGGCTGGCGTCCTGACCGCGATGCTGGTACTCGGCGCTTTCATGGTCGTGCTGTCGGTGTCGATCGGCCGCGTGCTCTCAATCCTCATACCGGCGGCCATCGGCCTGATCTTGCTCCTCGGCGTTCTGCTCCTCACGGACCGCAACCCGTTCTACCGGCTGCCCCAGGTCAAGGTTCCGTTGCTCCACCGGCCGGCCATAAACGCCTACGTCTACGGGCTGCTCTACGGCCCAATCGCAATGCCGTGCTCGGGCCCGCTCGTGGTGGCGATCTTCGTCTACTCATTCACCCTTGTGGAGGCGGCCGGCAAGCTGTGGGCCTTCTTGTGGTTCGGGCTGGGCTTCGGGGCGCCGCTCCTGGCCATCTCCCTGCTGTCCGGGGCGTTCCAGCGAGACTTGACCCGTTGGTTCGCGCGCCATAGCCGGGCCATCAACTTTGGCGGCGGTCTCCTGCTGATCGCGATCGCGATCTACGACCTGGCCGAGAACTGGAACGTGCTCGCGCTCTATTACTCCTGAATTGGACGACACGACGTCACCGCCGGGCGCGACGGGCGCAACACCCACAACTGCCTCACGCAGATGTACCAGGCGGTCGAGTGAAGTCTGCGGAGGTTAGGTGCGCTTTGGGTTGGACGGACGGTGCACTCCGGCACCGAAGAATCCGGCGAAAGTACTACATGGATGGCTCCGATACTCCTACCGGTGGTAGGGTCATGGACAGCTGGCCGATGGGTAGTTGGACAGCGCCATCTGGATCGCCATCTTCCCGGGCGATCGGTGCGGACACGTTTTCCGGGCGTCATGCTTGGTCATGGTGGGAGATCGACATGTTCTGGAGCCGGACAGGGCGCGAGGCGCGCCGTCAACGAGTGCTCGGCGAGTTGCTCGAGCTCGACCCCAACCAGCGACAGGCCTTCGTGGATCGGGCGGTCGCCGCCGGCGACGTTCGCCGGGGTGAGGTCGAGGAAGTACTCCGAATTGCTCACAGGCTCGAAGGGTTGCGCGTCATGACGCTCGATCCGTCGAGCGGCCGCACGTCCGGCCACGATCCTGTTTCGGCCGCCGACGCCATGCCGGCATCCGACCGACAGGCATCCGACCGACCGGCGCGCGCGGACAGGGTCTGGAAGGCCCGGGCTCCGAGGGGTCGCGCGGCGCGGCGCCGCACACGTGACTACGTGGCGATACGCGTTGCCGTCGACACGCACACGGGCGAACCAGCCGCCGAACCGAGCCGGCCCGACATCTCCTGGCTGAGGCCCTGACGGCGCGAGATCCGCACTTCGCCGAACGCGGCGGACGGCCATCCACCAGGCGGTCGCGTCCATGCGCCAGATACTGATCAGCCCCGGGGGCTGAGACCGGCGGAGCGTGCTGCCAGGTGCCGTCGGCAATCGGGCCGCGCCGTCCGGGTTCGGGCGAGTTCCCTGGCGGGATCGCTCGTCAGCGGCGAAGGCCCGAGTCGAGCTCGTAGTAGAGCGCGTCCAGCCGGCCGCGACCGACGCCTCGAACCGGGTACCGCCCGACGACCTCGCGAACTGCCGGCGAGGCGTGCTCGATCGCCCATCGGATCTCTTCGTCTCCAGCGCCTGGGTCGTCGGCCGCCGCGGACTCACGGGCCTGCGCCCCGTACACGGCGGGCCCGAGGGCATGTTTCGCCTGGTCAAGGGTCGCCAACGGGTGCATGTAAGCGCTGGACGCCGCCAGGCCCGCGGCCCGAGCGGCCGCCGTCGCGGCCGGATCGCCGACCTCACGCGCTGCCGCCAGGGCCGCCAGGGCAAGAGAGCGCAGCCGCGCCGTCCGCTTCGCCCCACGGCCGAAGGCCCGGATGCCCTCGATCGCCTGCCGTGGACGCATGTCGGAAGAAGCCTTCGCCTCGAAGAGCGGCAGAACCCGCTCGGCGCAATCGGCTGCCCAGAGTCCGACGAGACGCAGGTCGTCCTGGGTCAGACTCATTTCGGGGTCGTGAGCCATCCTTCGCCTCTCTCGCACGAATTGGCAGCCGCACGGAAGCCTCGTCGTAGGAGATTACCGTCGCCCGTGCTCGGCGACTCGTCAAGGGCGCTCGGACGGTCGTCCGCAGCCCCTGTCTCTGCGTGACCTCTGCAGGTTTGTGCCTGGATCGCGACCGCGCGCCGGAGGTAGTACCAGATAGCGGGCTTGGGGATTCGCCAACCGGTTCTCGAGCCGTGAGCTACTCCACGTGGCGACTCCTAGGAGAGGCCCGGCCGATCCGCTAGACTCAAACGGCGCCTCCGGGTAGCAAGTGAGGACCCTCGCTCCGTGTCACGGACTGCAGTAGCCATCGCGTTGCCAGGCCCCGACTATGCCGCCGTACACGACGACCTGGTCAGGGTCGGCTACGAGCCGCTCCCGGTAGGGACCGCGGACGATCTCGAACGATTGCTCGGCGGTCGCGACGACGTCCGAATCGCGGTTCTCGACGCCGAAAAGGACCTTGACTTGACCGTCGAGGCGTACGCGCTGTTGCACGAGGGCGGCCGCAACATACCCGCGCTGATCCTGGTACCGCCGCAGACGCTGGGCCTGATGAGCCTGAGCGGCCGCAACGAGTCCAGCGACGAGTACATGTCGAGGCCCTTCTCGGTGGAGTCTCTTCGGGCGCGGATCGACGCGATGCTCGTGGGCCACAGCGACGAATCCCCCGCCATTGCCGCCGTCGACACGATCACCCCGGCGCGTGCGATCCCGCCCGCCACAGCCGACCTCCAGGCTCTCGACGAATCGCATCGCGGACGCCTGATCGTCGTCTTCAACCCCAAGGGTGGTGTGGGCAAGACCACCATCTCGATCAACCTCGCGGCTGCGCTCCAGCTGAGAAAACACCTTCGAGTCTTGCTGGTCGACTGCGACGCGGTCACCGGACACGTGGCCCCGTCTCTCGGTCTCCCACAACTCAGGACCCTCGCCGAAGCGTGGATGTGGGACGACAAGAGCCGAATCGCAGAGGAATCCCTGGCCCAGGTGGCTGCCTCTCACTCGCCCGGCCTGGACGTTCTCGTCTTGACTGCGACGCCGTTCCACACCGAAGTGCTGGTGCCGGAGCGGGTGGCCGCCGCAGTTGCAGCGGCTCGAGCCTCGTACGACGTTGTGATCCTGGATCTCCACCCGGACTTCGGGCCGTTGAACCTGGCCCTTTTCGAGCTGGCCGACAGGGTCATCGTGCCGGTGACTCCGGACGTACCCTGCATGCTGGCCGCGAGGCAATTCCGACAGGTTGCCACGACCCTGGGCATGCACGAACGCCTGCTGCTGGTGATCAACCGTGCCGACAGCGGTATCGCGCCGGCAAAGGTCGAGCAGGCCATCGGGATACCTGCTCTGGCCATGATTCGCTCGGCCGGGACGCTGTTCTACCGGGCTTCGGACGCCGGGACTTCGGCCGTCGAGAGTTCCCCGGGCGCCAAGGCCATCGGTGACGTAGACCGGCTGGCCGATCGACTGCTGGCATCGCTCGATGCGGGCGAGCACGGCGAACACGTACACCGGCCTCGGGCAGGGATCGCGGGTTCGGTTCGGGCCCTGTTCGATCGGATGACCGGCTAGGCCACCATTCGGGAGATCAGCATCTACATCCTTCGGCGTCTGATCGGAATCGACCAACCGAACACGCAAGCGGCGGTTCCAGCGGGCGCCGTCCAAGATGCGAAGCCAGAGTCGGCAACCGTCGTGCCGGGCGGGCCCATTGCGACTCAGCAGACGACTCGGCGCAAGGCATCGGCCTGCCCCTACTGTGCGGTGCTCCTCGATCCGGCGCCCGAACGGGGCCGTTTGTGTCCGCGTTGCAGGCGTCGGATAGTGGTCCGCATGGTCGACGGCAGACGCGTGCTCCTCACCGAGGAGGCCCTGGGCGTATTCGAAGCCGAGCGTAACCGCGACATCAACGAACGGAAGTGGAGCGCCGAGCGGAGTCGCTGGCTTGCATTGGCCAAAGGCGTGTCGGCGCCCGTCAACCGTGTCACCCGACTCGGTTCAGTGCCGCCTTCAGAGGCGGTGGTGGCGGCATCGAGAGACCTCTATCTGGCGGCCGCCGAGCGTGCTGCCCGGACGGCACGCAAGGACAAACGCTGGAACGTGGTAGCGACGATCAGGCGCGAGCAGGCCGCGGCCCTGTACCGTGCGGGCGGCTCCGTCCTCCCGCCTGCCGATGAGGTATTGGCCCTACACCGGGCCTGGTCGGCGGCGGCCCTGCGCTCGCATCTCGACTTCGGAGCGCAGGTTGAACTCGTCTCCACCGGTTGCTGCACGATATGCCAGCGCGACAGCGGACGAACATTCCGAATAGCCGCCGAACTGCGGGCGGAGCGCCTCCCGCACGCGGGCTGCCCCAGGGGTCTGTGCCCGTGCGACTGGTGGCCCGTGCCCGACACAAAGCCGCGGGGCCACCACCCTCGAAACCGACCACGTCCACGGACCGGAGCCCCGACCCCACCTGCACCAGATTCGCCCCAACCATAGCCAGGAGTCGTCTGACCGGAGGGAGTCAGGTCGAGGCGAGTCAAGGGTCAGATGCGGGCCTGTCGAGAGTCTGCGCTGATGATTCGCTGCCGGCGCCCGGCGCCCGGCGGAAGGTGGTACCCCCAAGCGGATTCGAACCGCTGATCTCAACCTTGAAAGGGTCGTGTCCTAGGCCTCTAGACGATGGGGGCTCGGCGCGAACGGGAGTGTACCAGGGAGAGCAGGTGCGCTCGACGTTGGTGTCGACCGAACCCGGAAGAACGGCGCCGATGAGGGCCGGCGCAGGCCACGACGAGGGGCCGGACGGGCGGAGGACGGCTGGGGCTAGCTGTTGAGCACCAGGATCATGACAAGCGTGCCGGCGAAAGCGCCCGCGCAAACCAGCGCCGCGATCCCACCGACCATGGCCAGCACGACCGCTCGGCCGGACTCTCCATACTGGCTTGCGCGCCAGCAGGCGATCGACGAGACGACCGAGTCGGCGCCGAATATGAGGCCCGTGACGACGGCCGCGCTCATCAAGACCGCCACGGGTGTGGTGTGGCTGGTGACGGCGCGCAGGAGGAAGATGAGCGAGCCTATCGACCCGGCGGTGAGGATCGTCGGCGCGGGAGGCAGTCGACGCAGGCGCTCGACCAGGGTCAGCTGAAGTTCCTGCTCATCCTCGTCGGAGTCTGCGTCTTCGTCGGGCTCGAGGTCATCGTGGGGAACGGCCGATTCGATTGACACGACCCGATATGGAGCATCGATGATCGGCGCCGGCGGAACCGGCGGCGCATACGGCGTCACGCCTGCGCGCGGGGCCGCGGCCGGAGAAGGCGGCTCGACCGGCCGGTAGTCGGGAACGTCATCGGGCGGGGCCACGGCCGGGGACGGCGGCCTGATGCGCGTTTGGACGTCGGGCGCGGGCGAGGAAGGCGTGGCAGTCGGGGCCGCCGGTGGCGTCGCCGTTGTGATGGCCGGCGGGCGGGCGGCGGGCGGAGCCCCGGCCGGGCGTACCGCCGACGGAATTTGAGCCCGGGCGCGGCTGCCGGCCGGTCGGTCTTGCGCTGCTCCCGATTGTTGTCGCTCATGGCCAGAGGTTATCAGGCGCCACGATCCCGGCACGACCGAGCGGCTCGCGATGCGGCGCTCGCCTTGGCACTCGCGGGGCACTCGCGGGGCACTCGGCGGGCACTCGGCGGGCACCGGAGCGCCCCGAGATCGCTTCAGCCGGCTGCGCCCGCCACTTCGCCGCCTATCGTCGCCTTCTCGGCCCCGGTCCCGGCCGCGGCCCCGGCCGGATCTGCGTCGGACGGCGAGGGCATCGAGCGGTGGTAGATCGCGATCTGGTACTCCAGGCGGGGCCGGTTCATGCGATCGGCGGCCTCGACGCCGGGCTGGCCGAAGGCGGCGCCGAGCAGCGTTCGCGCCTGATCGATAGTTTCGAACGTCCACCAGCAGTGAATGACCCTGACCCGGTAGCCCGCTCCGAGGAACGGCCCACGACGCTGGCTCCACTCGACCTGGCGCGCGCAAAGCTCCGGCCAGAGGCACCAGACGTCGTCTCGGCCATAGTCGTGGACGATCAGGAGCCGGCCGCAGGGACGCAGCAACCGCTCCGCTTCGGCGAGGAACGCCGAGCCGGGCGCGGCCAGGTCCGACCATGGGATCACCACCACGTCCATCGAGCCCGTCGGCACGGCGGCCAACCTGACCATCACCGCCTCTTCGTCGCCCGGATCGGGGAACGCGACGGAGGTGACTCGAGCGCCGATGCCGGCAAGCTGGTGAGCGCGGAATCCGTGGCCGGCGTCGAGCACGACCACATCGCGGTCGACCACCGGTCCAAGGCTTTCCAGCGCGGCTGCCAGCTTTCCCTCGGCGTCCACGACGCGCAGGAAAGCCTCTTCCAATTCCGTCGTCGGCAGATCGGCGGATAGATCGGGCATGGGTCCTCCTAGAGGGCCGGAGCGATTGCCATTGCCACTCCCTCCCGGGCCTCTAGTTCGACCTCGAGAGTCCCCCCCTCGAGCGATCTAGTCGCGAATGTCGTCCCCCACTCGCGTCCCGGCCAGCTTACCTGTTCCGCCAGGTAGCCTGCCTGCTCAGAAAGCCGGAAACTGAGTTTGGCGGGCGTATAGCCGGCATTGACCGCGATCAGCAAGGCTCCACCTCGACCGGGCCTGCCCTCGCCGCCGGCCGTCGTCTCGGAGGCAGGCCCACCGCGCGACACCTCGGCAGCGGCCGACCGTTCCAAGGCCGACCGATCGACATCGAACATACCGTAGGCGACCGCCGAGCCTTCGGCCGCCAGCAGCCGGAAGCGACCTCGGCGGAGGACCGGGTGGGCATGCCGCATGGCCACGAGGCCTGCCATGAACGATCGCAGAGCGCGGTCCTGTCGCGAGGGATCCCACGGGTAGGCGCGCCGGCAGTCCGGGTCCTCGCGCCCCGGCAGCCCAACCTCGTCGCCGTAGTAGATGCACGGAGCGCCGGGCAGGGTCATCTGGATCAGCGCCGCGAGGCGCAGTGCCGTTGCGTCGCCGCCCGCCAGGGAGATGAAGCGGGGCGTGTCGTGGCTGCCGAGCAGGTTCAGCTGGAGCGACGTTACCTCGGGCGAGTAACTGCTCATGACGGCCGCCAGCCAGTCCCCGAATTCCTGGCCTTCGATCGGATGGACGTGGCTTCGAAACTCGTGGGTCTTGACCACGAGCTCCTTGTCGAGGGCCAGAGCTCCGACGAACGAGAGGATCGCCTCGGTCAGTGGGTAGTTCATCAGACCGTCGAATTGGTCGCCGGCCAGCCATTGCGGCGCTGCATACCAGATCTCGCCGACGAGATAGGCCTCGGGGTTCACCGCCAGGCAGCGGCGCCGGAACTCCTCCCAGAAACCCGCTTCGCCGATTTCTTCGGGCACGTCGAGCCGCCAACCGTCGATGCCGAAACGGAGCCACTTCTCGGCCACGCCGAATATGTACTCGCGGACGGCCGGGTTCGAATGGTTGAGCTTGGGCAACGCCGGGAGGTCCCACCACGCCTCATAGCCGAGGATCCGCTTGGCCGCCGAGCCCGGGGTCGCGGAGGGCGAGGCCGTCAGTGAGGGAGTCGAGCCGAGTCGCGCGATCAGATCGTTCTCCGCCCGACCGGGATATGCCACCAGCCCGCGCCGACCGGTCAGCACCTCCGAGTCGAGAAGGAACCAATCCCGATATGGCGACGCGGCGCCGTTTTCGAGGACGTGGTGGAACGGCCAGAAGCCGCGGCTGGCGTGATTGAACACGCCGTCGAGGATCACGTGCATCCCTCGGGCGTGAGCCGCGTCGAGCAATTCGCGCAGGGCCGCGTCGCCACCGAGCAGCGGATCGACAAGTTCGTAGTCGAAGGTGTGGTAGCGATGGTTCGAGGCCGACGCGAACACCGGGTTGAGATACAGCGCCGTGACGCCGAACTGTCGAAGATCGTCGAGATGCTCGGCGATGCCCAGGAGATCGCCGCCCTTGAAACCGTACGTGGTAGGCGGCGCATCCCAGCGTTCCAGCGGTCCAGGCTTGGGCACTCGCTGGCTCGCGGCGAAACGGTCCGGGAAGATCTGATAGAACACCGCGTCGCGAACCCAATCCGGACCTGGCATGGCCGTCCCCGCGGCCTGTTGAGTGTCGGGCGAGAGGCCGGCCGCGCCCGCAGTCGGGCCGGGCGGGTGCGGGCCGAGCGTGCCCCCGGTCGAGCCGGGCGTGCCCAATTCGCCCGGACGACCCGGATAATCTGGATAAGTCACTGCGCCGGCGTCCGGTGGCTGAGTCTCGATCCGGGGCCGACCGGCGCAGCGGCTCCGGGCCGATGCGCCGGCACGCGAGCGGTGGACCCGCGGATGATCAAGCGCGTCTCGAGAACCCTGTGTTGCGGCCGCTCCGCGTCCGGGTTGGCGATCATGCGCAGCAGCAGCCGAGCCGACTCCTCACCCTTCTGGCGGATCGGCTGATGGACTGTCGTGAGCGGCGGGTTCGAATGGGGAGCCACGTCCAGGTCGTCGAAACCCACGATGCTCAGGTCCTGCGGGACGTTCAGACCGGCCTCGTGGGCGGCCCAGATCACGCCGATCGCCATCACGTCGCTCATGGCCAGGATTGCGGTCGGCCGCAGGCCATCCTCCCAGATGCGGCGGAACGCGGCCACGCCACCGTCGAACGTGGCGGGACCGACGACGATGCGCTCGTCGCGCAGCTTGACCCCACCCAATTCCAGGCCCTGGCGGTAACCGGTCAGACGTCGCCACGCAACCGACTCCGTGGGGCCGGCCGAATACTCGAACAGCCCGGGCATGTTCGGCGGCTCGATGCCGATTGCCACGAAGTCACGATGGCCCAACGCGAGCAGGTGCCGGGCGGCCGATCGAGCGCCAATCTCGTCGTTCGACTCGACCGAGGCGTGCTCGGGCAGGGCGGCGCCGTCGACCAGGACCATAGGCAGGCCAGCGCGCCGAATTTGCTCGACTTCGGGGTGGTCCTCCGACAGGCCGACCGCCACGAACCCGTCCACGGTTGCGCGGCCGATCGCCCGCACCAGCGATCCGTGCAGCGGCGACACGAACAGCAGCCCGTACCCGGCCTGATCGGTCGTGGCGGCCACGCCGGCGCACAACTCCGCGTAGAACGGGTTCCCGAACACGACGCTGAGAACCTGCGGCGTCAGCAGGCCGATGGTCATGGTGTTCTTCTGAGCCACCGCACGGACAACGGGATGGGGCCGGTAGCCCAGGGCATCGGCCACTTCGCGGATCCTCGCGGCGGTGGCAAGGCTCAGCCTCTCGGGGCTGTTGAACGCGAACGAGACGGCGGCCTTGGAGACTCCGGCCTCCCTGGCGACGTCCGCGATACGAGGGCGACCGGAAGCGGCTCTCGGCTCCACTTCCCCCGTCCCGGAAGTGGGCTCGCCCGTCGCGTGGGCGGCGCGGGTGCGGCCCATGTTCAGCTCCACGCATCCTCCGGTTATCGGCCCTGGTACGCCGCTGCGACGCTCGCAAGGTATTGGCGCGCCGGGAAGGTGTCAACGCCCCTCGCTCGAACCATTGCGCGGACTGGGCAATCCTGCCGCTTTCCGCAGCCGGACCGCGAGCGTATCTTGCTCGCGGACATACTCGCGGCACCTGGCGGCCGATCCGGCGAGCGATCGCACCGGCCGGGCGTTGGTGGTCTGCCGACTGGAGGGAGCCATGCGACTCGTGACGATCCGGCCGTTGAACGGCGACGCGGCCGATCTCGGCATCCACCAGGTTGCAGTCGTGCTCGGGAGCGGCCGACTTCTGACTCTCGGGACCCTGGCGAAGCTGACGCCGGACCGGCTCGCCCAGGAGATCGAAGAGCTCAGCCTGGCGACGGTGGTCAGCCTGGACCCGTCGTTGAAGGCAATCCGCGAAGCGGTCGACGAGATCGGAGCGGAAGCGCTCCAGGAAGTCTCGATCGACCCGGCCTCGGTCCGGATCGCGCCCCCAGTCCCGCGGCCCGGCAAGATCGTCGGTGTGGGCTACAACTATCTGGATCACATCCGCGAGCAGGGCCTGGAGCGGCCGGAGCGGCCGGTGCTCTTCACCAAGATGGCGAATTCGGTCGTCGGCGACGGCGATCCGATCCGAAAGCCGGCGGGCACCCACGCCCTCGACTTCGAGGCTGAGCTGGCCGTCGTGATCGGGCGGCGCACCAGCGGGGTCTCCGTAGACGACGCCCTCCGCTATGTGGCCGGGTACACCGCAGCGAACGACGTCACCGCCCGCGACTGGCAGGGCCAGGCCAGGGCTCTCAGACCCGGCGAGAAGGGCGACGGGCAGTGGCTTCGGGCCAAGGGCTCGGACACCTTCCTGCCCCTCGGGCCGACTCTCGTGCCCATCGACGACCTCGGCAACGGACGAGGCTTCCGAGTCCAGAGCTGGCTGACGGCTGCGTCCGGCCCGCACGCCGGCGAGCCGGTTCAGTTCCAGGATGGCTCCACCGAAGACATGATCTTCGGCGTCCCGGAACTCGTGTCGATGATCAGCCAGGAGGTCACCCTCGACCCGGGCGACATCATCGTCACCGGCACGCCGAGCGGCGTCGGCGTCTTCCGCGAGCCGCCGGTCTTCCTCAAACCGGGGGACATCGTCACGGTCGAAGTCGAAAGGATCGGCCGGCTCACCAGTCCGGTGGTCGACGAGTTCGGCCGGGCGCCCGAGGGCTCGCCCGCCGCACGCGCCCTGGGCGCTAGCAGCGCCCCGGAGTCGCCGGAAGTCGGGACGGCCGCTCGGTCGTAGGGCCGGTCTCCACTCGACGGATCGGGCCGCGTACGGGTCGTTGGCCGAGTTCGTCAACTCGCTTGGAGCCCCGACGCCGGGCCACTTTCACAGGGAAATGTGCCCACAAGTCGGACCCGTGGGAGAATTGGCGCGTGCTCGGCGATCGAGGTCCAACCGCTTCGCCCGACGCCTCCGTGACGGGGGCCGTCGTCGACGTTACGGCCGCTACTGCGCCCGGCGCCGATACCGCTGCCGCCGCCGCGGAAGCCGCATCCGCGGCCGCGCTGATCAAGAGCGCCACGTCCATCGACCTCCGTATCCCGAAGACCATGCGGGCCCTCGTCAAGACCCGCCCCCAAGCCGGCGCCGAGCTCATCGAGGTCCCCGTCCCGCTGCCAGGCCCCGGCGAAATCCTGATCCGCCTCGAAGCCGTGAGCCTCTGCGGCACGGACCTCCACATCTATCGATGGGATGAATGGGCCCAAAGCCGCATGAGCAAGTTCCTGCCCCGAACCTTCGGCCACGAAATGGCCGGCCGGGTAGTGGCGCACGGCCCGGGAACCGGCGCCGTCCCTCTGGGAACGAGAGTCGCCGCGGAAACCCACCTCGTGGATTGGACGTGCTACCAGTGCCGGACCGGTCGCGAGCACGTCTGCGCCAATCTCCGGATTCTGGGAGTTGATGCCGACGGCGCATTCGCCGAGTACATGGTTCTGCCCGAGCGCAACGCGTGGCCCAGCGAAGGCCTGACACCGGAGATCGCCGCGATCCAGGAGCCGATGGGCAACGCCGTCTTCGCCACGTTCGTCGAGGACATCACCACGGCCACCGTAGCGGTCCTCGGCTGCGGGCCGATCGGTCTCATGGCGGTGGCGATCTGCCGCTTCGCCGGCGCGTCGCGCGTCTTCGCCACGGACGTGATGCCGCATCGGCGCGAGATGGCGGCCCGGATGGGCTCGGACTGCGTGCTGGACGGCGCCGGCGACGTGGTCTCGGAGATCCGGCGCGAAACCGGCGGCACGGGCGTGGACGTCGTGCTCGAAATGAGCGGCGCCGAGTCGGCCATTCACCAGGCGTTCCAGATGACCACCAACGGCGGGCGCGTCTCCCTGCTCGGGCTGCCCTCGCGGCCGGTCACGCTGGACCTCAACGACGCGATCATCTTCCGCGGCGTGCGCGTTTACGGCATCACCGGCCGCCAGTTGTGGGGCACGTGGTACAAGACGGCGGCGCTGTTGCGCGAAGGCCTGGACGTCGGCCCGATCATCACGCACCGCCTGCCGCTGACTCGTTTCGACGAAGCCTTCGACCTCCTGGCGCAAGGCATCGCCGGCAAGGTCGTGCTACTGCCGCAAGAGGCCTGAGGCCGAAGGAGGTCGACGATGACGACTTCGAACATGCGACCGATCGGCAGCCCGAGCTTCGTGGGCGCCTCGACCGGCGCCCGCTCCAACGCCACGGTCGCAGATCCGCTCGCCTTCCTGGTCGACGAGCTCGAAGAGCTGAAACGGCAGAACCTGTACCGGCCGCTGCGAGTGCTCAGCTCGCCGCAGGCGGCAGAGATCGTGGTCGACGGCGCCGAGCTGATCAACCTCTCATCGAACAACTACCTGGGCCTGGCCACGCATCCGCGCCTCAAGGAAGCGGCCCTGGCCGCGACACGCGATTTCGGGGTCGGCTCCGGGGCGGTTCGAACCATCGCTGGCGACATGACGATCCACGAGCAGCTCGAGACAGAGCTCGCGGCGTTCAAGCACACCGAAGCGGTACTGACGTTCCAGTCGGGCTTCACCGCGAACACGGGCGTCATTCCGGTCGTGACCGGCGAGGCCGACCTGATCGTTTCCGACGCGCTCAACCACGCCTCGATCATCGACGGCATGCGCATGAGCAAGGCGCCGCGGGTCGTGTTCCCGCACAAGGACACGGCTGCGCTGCGCGAGCTGCTGCGCGAAGCTCGGGCGAAGGGCCGTCCGGACGCCGGCGGCGCGCCACATCGGCTGATCCTCGTCGTCACGGACGGCGTCTTCAGCATGGACGGCGACATCGCGCCGCTGCCCGCGATCGTCGAGGCCGCCGAGGAGTTCGGGGCAGCGGTCATGGTCGACGACGCCCACGCGTCGGGCGTGCTCGGCCGCAACGGCCGCGGCACCGTGGACCATTTCGACCTGCACGGCCGGGTCGCAATCCAGGTCGGGACGCTGTCGAAGGCAGTCGGCGTCCTGGGCGGTTACGTCGCCGGCAGTCGGGCGTTGCGCGACATGTTGATCCAGCGGGCCCGCCCGTTCCTCTTCTCCACTTCCCATCCACCGGCCGTCGCCGCCGCGTGCGTCGCCGCCATCCACGTTCTCCAGGAGCAGCCCGAGCTGATCGACCATCTGTGGGCCAACACGATCTACTTCAAGGGCGAATTACGGCGGCTGGGCTTCGACACGGGCGTCTCGGAGACGCCGATCACACCGGTGATGATGGGCGACTCGGCTCGGGCCCAGCGGTTCAGCCAGCGACTGTTCGAGGAGGGAGTGTTCGCCCAGGCGGTCGTCTTCCCAACGGTCGCGCTCGACAGGGCCCGAATTCGAACGATCGTCACGGCCGAGCACTCGACCGAACAGCTCGACCGCTGCCTCGAAGCCTTCGTGAAGGTGGGCCGGGAACTGGGGCTGGTCGCGGGTTAGGACTCGAGCTGTGGCGCCGCGGTCCGCAGGTCGACGGTCGCTCGCGGCCGGAGAATTCGTCCTGCTGCCACCGGCCTTGCAGCTGGCCAGAATTGGTCGGCCCCGAACCCTGAAAGCGGGCTCATGACGCGCGGGCGCGAGTCAGGCAAGATTTGCATGTGAACGACCGCCACCTCAGTCAGTCCGATCGGAGCGCCCCACGTCCCGCCCAGGCGGTCGACGTACCGCTCGACGCCCATCTCCACACGGAACTGTCGCCCGATTCGGGCGTCCCGCTCGAGCTCTACTGCGCGCAGGCCGCCGAGCGCGGCATCCCCGAGATCGCGATCACGGACCATCTGGACTTCATGCCCGGCGCGCCCGCCTACCTGTATGCCGACTACGCCAGCCGTGAGCGGATGGTCCGAGGAGCCGCCGAGCGGTGGGCGGGACGTGTCACGCTGCGGTTCGGGGTCGAGCTGACCTACGAGAGCCGCTGCGAAGACGCCATCCGCGAGCACCTCCGAACGCACTCCTACGACTACGCCATCGGTTCGGTCCACGCGATGTCCGACGGGCCGTACGCGCGGGGGCGGGTCGCATCGTTCGTGGCCGGCAAGACGCTCGCCGAGGCCACCGAGTTCTACTTCGGGGAGGTGCTCGGCGCGATCAGGAGCGGCCTGTTCGACACGATCGGCCACCTCGACCAGTGCAAGCGGTGGCTGCTGCCGTACTTCCCTACCAGTGCCTGGGCCGCGGCGCCTCAGCTGTACGAACCGCTGCTCGTGGCCCTCGTCGAGGGCGACACCGCGCTGGAGGTCAACGCCTCCGGGCTGCGCCACGCGACAGGCGAGACGTACCCGGCGCCCTGGGTCGTGTCGCGGTTCCGCGAGCTCGGCGGGCAGCGCGTGACGACGGGCTCGGACGCGCATCTGCCCGAGTCGTTCGCGTTCGGGATCGAGGAGGCCTGCGAGATCGTGGCCGCCGCGGGCTTCGACCGCTTCACGCTTCAACGGGCCGTGGACCGCGGCGATCTGCTGTTGCCGGAGCGGTTCCGCCGTTCGGCCTGACCGCCACCGTCGCGCGGCCGACAACTGGGTATTGGCCGAGGCCTTACGCTAATGATGTGGAGTTGATCGTGCTCGGCGCGGCCCCCGCATACACTGACCGTCGCGGTTCCGCCGCCTCGGCCTACCTTCTGCGCGCCGAAGTCCGCGGCACGGGCGAGGGTCGCGGCGCCGGCGGCGACGCTGGCGCCGGCTCAGCGCTGCTGCTGGACCTCGGCCAGGGCTCCTTCGCCAATCTGGCCGCCGAGCTGGAGCCCAGTACTCTGACCGCCGTCCTGGTCAGCCACCTCCACCCGGACCACTACATCGACCTGGTGCCACTCCGCCACTATCTCAAGTGGGAATTCGATCCGTCGCGCAAGGTTCGAGTTCTGGGCCCGGCCGGGCTGGCCGACCGCCTGGACGCCCTGACGGACGAGCCGGGCTTCTCGGCGGCGGCGCTGGACGTGGAGCCGCTGTCGGAAGGTACACACCGGATCGGTCCGTTCGAGGTCGATGTCCGGCGCGTCGCGCACACGAGCGAGAGCTATGCGTTCCGAACCTGCGTCGCCGGCGCATCCTCGCCAGGCCTGGTCTTCTCGGGCGACTGCAGCCGCATCTCAGACCTGATCCCGCTCGTCCGCCAGGGCGACACGCTGCTGTCGGAGGCCTCGTTTGGAGCCGGTCCGATCGCTCCGGGAGCGCAGCACATCACGTCGGGCGACGCGGCTCGGGTAGCGGCCGAAGGCGGGGCGGCGCGCTTGCTGCTGACGCACATCCTGTCGGGCCACTCTCGGCCGAACGCTCTGGCCGCCGCTCAGGTGGTCTTCTCGGGCCCCATCCGGCTGGTCACTGAAGGCGACCGCTTCGAGATCTGATCCGGCCCTCGTTCGGCCATCGTCGCCGCGTCGAGATGTCGAGATGACAGCAGGTCTCGCGGCGACAGTTCCTGGTCCTTCCTGACACCGGGCGCCGAGTCGTTCAAGATGGAGCCGGCGGCAAACCAACCCGGCTCGAACGAGCCACCAAGGAGAAGGCGCGATGGCTGAAGGCGCAACTCAAGCTCGACCGACAAGCGGCGAGGGGCCGCTATCCGCTGACGAACTCCGGCTGATCGACGCCTACTGGCGGGCAGCCAACTATCTGAGCGTCGGCCAGATCTACCTGCTGGACAATCCGTTGCTCCGCCGTCCGCTCGAGGCGGGCGACGTCAAGCCGCGCCTTCTGGGCCACTGGGGAACCACGCCGGGCCTCAATCTGATCTACGCGCACATGAACCGCGAGATCAAGGCCCGCGACCTCAATTGCATCTACATCATCGGGCCGGGACACGGCGGGCCGGGGCTGGTCGCCAACACGTATCTCGAGGGCAGATACACCGACCACTACCCGAGCATCACTCGCGACGAGGACGGCATCCGCAAGCTGTTCCGCCAGTTCTCGTTCCCGGGCGGCATCCCGAGCCACGTCGCGCCGGAGACTCCGGGCTCAATCCATGAGGGCGGCGAACTCGGCTACTCTCTGAGCCACGCCTACGGCGCCGCGTTCGATAACCCGAACTTGCTCGTCTGCTGCGTGGTTGGCGACGGCGAGGCGGAAACGGGCCCGCTTGCGACCGGCTGGCATTCGAACAAGTTCCTCGACCCGATCGGCGACGGCGCGGTCCTGCCGATCCTGCATCTCAACGGCTACAAGATCGCCAACCCCACGGTCCTGGCCCGCATCCCCGAGACGGAACTGCGCGACCTGATGATTGGCTACGGCTACAAGCCGTACTTCGTCACCGGCGACGACCCGGCCGTGGTCCACCAGCTGCTGGCCGCAACCCTGGACACGGTGCTCGACGAGATCCACGAGATCCAGTCGACCGCGCGCTCGGGCAAGGCGAATGCCGGCGCAGGGGTCGTCGGTGGCCGCCCGGCGTGGCCCATGATCGTGCTTCGGACCCCCAAGGGCTGGACCGGTCCCAAGACCGTGGACGGCAAGCAGGTCGAAGGCACCTGGCGTTCGCACCAGGTGCCGATGGGCGAGGTCCGCACCAACCCCAACCACCGAGCGCTCCTCGAGTCGTGGCTCAAGAGCTACAAGCCCGAGGAACTGTTCGACGAGAAGGGCCGCTTCCTGCCCGAGCTGGCCGAACTGGCGCCGAAGGGCGAGCGCCGCATGGGCGCCAACCCGCACGCCAACGGCGGCCTGCTGCTGCGCGAATTGATCATGCCGGACTTCCGCGAATACGCCGTCGACGTGCCCAAGCCGGGCGGTTCGCTGTCCGAGGCGACGTTCGTGGCCGGGACCTTCGTGCGCGACGTCATGGCCCGCAACGTCGACAACTTCCGGATGTTCGGCCCCGACGAGACCGCCTCGAACCGCTTCCAGGCGATCTTCGAGGTGACCGGCAAGGCCTGGGACGGCGAAGTCATCCCCGAGGATGCCAACGACAACGTGCTATCGGTCGACGGCCGAGTCATGGAAGTTCTGTCCGAGCATCAGTGCGAAGGCTGGCTCGAGGGTTACCTCCTGACCGGCCGGCACGGCATGTTCAACTGCTACGAAGCCTTCATCCACATCATCGACTCGATGTTCAACCAGCACGCCAAATGGCTGAAGGTGACGCGCGACATCCCGTGGCGCCGCCCGATCGCCTCGCTCAACTACGTGCTTTCGTCGCTCGTGTGGCGTCAGGACCACAACGGCTTCACGCACCAGGACCCGGGTTTCATCGACCACGTGGTCAACAAGAAGGCCGAGATCATCCGCGTCTACCTGCCGCCCGACGCCAACACGATGCTCTCGGTTACCGACCACTGCCTGCGCAGCCGCAACTACGTCAACGTCATCGTGGCCGGCAAACAGCCCTCCCCCAACTGGCTGACGATGGAGCAGGCGATTCTGCACTGCACCCGCGGCATCGGAATCTGGGATTGGGCCAGCAACGACCAGGGGGGCGAGCCGGACGTGGTGATGGCGTGCTGTGGCGACGTTCCCACGCTGGAGACGCTTGCCGCGGTCGACCTCATCCGCCAGCACCTGCCCGAAGTCAAGGTCCGCGTCGTCAACGTCGTCGACCTGATGCGAATGCAGCCCGACTCCGAGCATCCGCACGGCATGACGGACAAGGAATTCGACTCGCTCTTCACCACGGACAAGCCGATCGTCTTCGCCTATCACGGCTACCCGTGGCTCATCCACCGCCTCACCTACCGGCGCAACGGCCACGACAACATCCACGTCCGCGGCTACAAGGAAGAAGGCACGACCACAACCCCGTTCGACATGGTCATGCTCAACGACCTGGACCGCTTCCATCTCGTGATCGACGCCATCGACCGCATCCCGGGCCTGGGCTCGAAGGCGGCTCACGTCCGCCAGCTGATGGAAGACAAGCGCACCGAAGCCCGCGCCTACACCCGCTCCGAGGGTGAGGACGCCCCGGAAATCCGCGACTGGGCCTGGCCTTACTAGCCGGACCCGCGACTTCACTCTCTGCAGAAGAGGGCGGGCGCCTGGCGCTCGCCCTCTTGATTTTCCAGGGATTGGCCTGGGCGGAACGCCGTTCCCCCAACTCGTCGGCCGTGGCAACGGCGTACGACTCGAGGAGCCCGCCCGGGGCCGGATCGCCGCTCAATATCGCATGCGGCGATGCTGGGTCGCAGAGGATGCGGGTCCGTCCCTCAACTTCGGCCACGGCACTACTAAGTTGCGACTCCGGTTCGAGCGGCGCGTGGAGCGGCCAGGATAAGCGCTCGTCTCGCGTGGAACCGATCGATGGCGGTCGGTCACCGGATCCCAGACGCAGCCATCCGCACTTACGATCGCCGTGGCCGATATTGAGTGGGAAGTAGGTGCCCGGAACCCGCCCGCCACTCCATGCGCCGGGCCACGCCTCGGCCGAGCGGAGCGGCCCGGCGGAGCGGCCCGGCGGAGCGGCGGAGCGGAGCGGCCCGAACCAACCGCGGCCGACCAGCCGGCCCGACGCTATGGGCCGACGAGGATCGCGATGGTCTTGCGGGCGACGTCGCGGCCCGCGAGTTCGGCCGCACCGTTGATCATGACCGGCGATGAGCCGCCGAACGGACCCAGGCCGCGCCTGCCGAGTACCGTGAACGTCTCCAGTGGAATGCCGGCGTTTGCGACCACGCCTTCGACCTCGACGACCGCCGCCGCGCCGGCCAGGAAGGGCGCCAGATAGCGCTTGAGCCGATTGCCCGCGGACGCCTGGACGAACCGACCGGTGATCACGATCGACTGGTCGGGTTCGTCCGGAGCAGCCAGCTGCATGCCCAGGCCGGCCCGCTCGAGTTCCTCGCCGACGGCCGCATAGAAGGTCCTTGCCACCTGGCCGAAGTCGATCCGCTTCGGCAGCGCGATGCCGTCGGTCGAGAAGGGATGAAGAGTGCAGGTCTTGCCCGTGAGATCCAACGCTCCAGGCTCCTTCGGTTCAGCTCCGCCGGGTCGCGGCGTCACTTGCCGCCGGCCAACTCTAGCGCTCGCGAGGTCTGGCTATCGAGCCCACGACTCGGCCCGCGTTGTTGCGTCCGGCTCGTTACCATTCGTGGCATGAGCTCCGACGCTACAGCAAGTCTGCGATCCCAGGTCCGCGACGCCATCGAGGCCGCCTGGCAGATGGCCCGGGCCGAACTGGCGCCCGCCGCGAGCACCGCCGCGAGCACCACGAGCGCCGCCGCGAGCACCACGAGCGCCGCCGCGAGCGCCGCGGCAAACGCCGCGGCACGGCCGGACCCCGACGACTCGCCCGTCACCATCGAGCGGCCCGCGGATGCCAGCCGCGGCGACTTCGCCAGCAACGTGGCCTTGAAGCTGGCCAAACCGTACCGCCGCGCGCCGCTGGACATCGCCAAAGCGATAGCCGCGCACGTCGTCACGACGGCCACGGATCCCGCCTCGCCGATCGCCGCCGTGGAAGTGGCGCCGCCGGGGTTCCTCAACGTCCGTCTCGCGGACGCGGCCCTCGCCGCCACCACGGCCGGCATCTTGCGCGACCCACGATCTGGGGCCACGTCGCCGCCGCGCATCCGGAGCACATCAACGTCGAGTTCGTGTCGGCCAACCCCACGGGGCCGCTGCACATCGGCAACGCCCGTGGCGCCTTCGTCGGCGATCTGCTGTGCCGCGTCCTGAGGCGGCCGGCCACCAGGTCACGCGCGAGTACTACTTCAACGACTTCGGCAGCCAGGTCAAGAACCTCGGCGCGTCGGTCGTGGCGCATCCGCGAGAACTGCGACGTCCCCGACGACGGCTACCACGGCGAGTACGTCTACGACATCGCCGCGGAGCCGTCCCGCGGCGAAGTCGTGGCGGCGGCCGAGAAGGCGGGCGAGGACATCGGTCGCTGGGCGGTCGGCCGGTGGGCGTCCGAGCGGGTTCGCGCCGGCATCGAGGCCAGCCTCGGCGCACCTCGGCTGCCACTTCGACGTCTGGACGAGCGGAGGCACGCTCCACAACGACGGCTGGGTCGAGCGGGCGGTCGATCGGCTGCGGGCCGCCGGCGACGTGTACGAGCAGGACGGGGCGGTCGTGGTTCCGATCGACCGAGTTCGGCGACGACAAGGACCGCGTCGTCCTCCGCTCGAACGGGGAGCCGCGCCCACGTACTTCGCGGCCGACATCGGCTACCTGCTCGAGAAGTTCAGCCGCGGCTTCGACCGGCTCATCTACATCTGGGGCGCGGACCACCACGGCTACGTCGCGCGGCGTGCAAGGACGCGGCCGAGGCGATGGGCTTCGACCGCGACCAAGTCCAGATGCTGCTGATCGCCTGGGTCCGCTTCGTGCGCGACGGCAAGGAAGTCTCGATGTCCAAGCGCGCCGGCGAGTTCATCACCCTCGACGAGCTGCTCGGCGAGATCGGCGTCGACGCCGCACGCTGGTTCTTCGCCTCGCGCGCCGCATCGAGCGGCATCGACTTCGACATCGAGCTGGCGAAGAAGCAGTCGAACGAGAACCCGGTCTACTACGTCCAGTACGCGCACGCCCGGATCGCTCGATCCTGCGCAAGGCGGGCGAGGCCGGGCTGGTCCCGCCGGCGGCCGACGATCCACGGCTGGGCGGGCTGCTCGCCGGCGTCCTGGCGGGCGACCCGAGGCGCGCTGGCTCGCCAGATCGTCCGCCTGCCCGAGGTCGTCGAGGACGCGGCCGAGGCCGAAGAGATGCACGGCATCACGGCCTACGCCACGGAGCTCGCGACGCACGTTCCACGCCTTCTACCGCGACGCCCGCGTCATCGACCCGGACGAGCCGGACCGCTCTGCCGCCGGCTGGCCCTGGTCGCCGCCGACCCGCACGACCCTCGCCAACGCCCTGGGCTTGCTGGGGATCTCCGCGCCCGAGTCGATGTAGCTCTCGGCCCCCGGGGGGGGACGAGGACGGCGCGAGCAGCCCGGGGACGCGGCCCGCGACTTGGCTGGCGACGCGGCCTGGCGACACAGCCGCCTGGCCGCGATTTCCCATTTCACACCAGGCCCGCATACGGCAAACGCCGGCGAGGCGCGGGACCGGCCGAGTTGCCGGTCGCAACCCAACGGTCGCGGTTTCCGCCTTCCGGGGCTCGCGAATCGTCCTGAGAAGCGCCCTCCAGGATCACCGCCGAGACCCGAGAGACGCTCGGTGGACCTGGCCTGTTGCCCAATGTCGGCGTGAAGCGAAATCGGCAAGAACGGGCGTCGCGAGATCGGCGGCCGCGGCGCCGCCACGCCGACCGCCCGCGCTCGCCCCGCCGCAAGCGACCGGACCGCTGCTCAGCCCATCGTGTTGCAGTCGATGAAATCCGGGACCAGCGCCTCGCTGGAGGCGATCGCGACGTCGACGGCGCTCGCGCTGCCGCAGACACGATACTGGCCGCCCAGAGCCGCCATACGCTGAGTCGCCGCGTCGGAGAAGGATTGGGCCCCCGTCGCGGAACGCCACGTCGTGTGCACAACCACGGCCCAGCCGCCGTCCGGACCCTCGTAGAGCGCCGACCCGATCTCCGCCCCACTCTGGAGACCGCCGCTGCCGCCGCGTCGGTCTGGCGTGGACGTGGCGCTCTCTCCGGCCAGCCAGACGCCGAGCTGGAACTCGCCGAGCGTGTCCTGCATGGTCAGCTTCCATCCACTGGCCGAGCGATGCGGGCACGGCCGGAATCGTCACGGTCACGGGCTTGACTCCGGACGTGTACAAGTCGGAGTGGAGGATCTGCGAGGTCGAGTCCGGCGGGTTGGCGTAGATCCCGTCGACCGCGGCCCAACCGCCCTTGGCGTAGATACCCTGGACGAACGAGAGGCCCTGCCCGTACGGGAACAGCAGCGTCTGGCGCAGGATCGCCGGCGCCTTCGCCAGCTGGGCCGCCTGCGCCGCGCTCGACGAATCGCTGGCAACCGCCAGCAGGTCGATCGGCGAGAGGTTCTTCTGAGCCCACAGCGTCATCGACAGAGTCGCGTCGCCCTCGGGCAGAGCCGTCCTGGCCAGGTCTCGGTCGCCCTGGTCGGGAGTGTCGGTGGCCAGCTTGTCGAGCCCGAAGTTCTGGTCCTGGAGGGCATGGGTGTACTCGTGCGAGAAGGTGATCTTCTCCACCGGCCCGACTCCGCCCGAGCCCGAGAGAACGTATAGACCCTTCGACTTGGGGTCGTAGAAGCCCATCACCTGTCCGGCCTCGAGGTCGAGCTCCAGCTGCTCCAGAGACGACCCCGCTGGCAGCAGTCCCAGATGGATGAACAGCCGGCTCTCGTCCGCGAGCGCCTGGTGGTTGGTCTCCGCGGAGTTGATCTGAGTCAGCTTGTCGCCAAGTGCCGTCGTGTCCAGCAGGACGGGCGCGACCGTAGTCGTGGCCGGGAGATCGCGCAGGCTCTCGACCTGGCGCTCGATGGCCGCGAACAACGCCTCGTCGGACGGATTCGGCGCTGGTCGCGCCCGACGGCGCAGAGGCGGAGGCGACAGGAACGACGGACTCGTTTGGGGCAGCCGAAGGTCCGAGCGAGCGCGTCGCCGAACTGGCCGCGGAGCCACAGGCGGACGCTACGACGGCAAGGCCGATCAGCAAGGCCAGGCGCGACTGGCGGCGAAGGGGCAGTCTCATCCGGGCATTCTGCCAGACAGGCCCGCAGGGGCGGCGAAACCCGAACCTCGCAACTGGCCCGCGGGCTTTCGTGCCCGGTCGGTTTGGCGGTTTACTATCGGCCGGTTCGGCCGCCCCGACGAGCCGGGCTCCCGAATCTTCATGCCACCCGATCGGGCTGGCCCACGGGTTGGGACGATCGGCCCATCGGCCACTGCTGCACGATGCCGACGAGGCAACGCACGAGACTTGTCTTGACTTGGATCACTTGATTGCGGTTTCTTAACGCTCTGGTGTGTTCCGCTTTCATGTAGAACGACTAACTTTCTCACAGGAACACTGGACAAACCTCCTGAACGTTCCATCCTCCCTCCCTCCGACCGGAGGTGCCGATTGGGCAGGCGCCTCCGGTCCTCCCTTTAACGGCGAATTGTGCTCGCGACGGGGCCATCTCCTCGCAGGTGCGGGTCGGCGAGGGCGAGCGGAAGCGTCGTTTTGACGCACAGTCATCCGACGGGGGCCGCGTCCGGGACGCTAAGCGCCCGATGAGCCACCTGTGCAAGAATCCAGGCATGGAACTCACCTGGTACGGGCGGACGTGCGTCCGCATGCGCGGCAGGACGCGGTCGTCGTGGCCGACGCCTACCAATCGGTCGTCGGGACCCACGGGTCGGGGGATCACGGCCGACATCGTCACCTACAGCCACCCCGACGACGCGCCGCTGCCCAAGGCCAGGGGCACGCCTCGCGCGACGGCAGGACGCTGATCCCCGGCAGCCTCGAGGACGCGTTCATCCTGGACGGCCCGGGCGAGTACGAGGTCAAGGACGTCCTGATGACCGGGGTCCGGACGTACCGCGACGACAGCGCGGGGCAAGGAGCGCGGCCGCAACGTCGCGTTCGTCGTCGAGCTGGACGGGATGCACACGATCCACCTCGGCGACATCGGCCATCTGCTGACCGAGGAGAAGCTGACGCGACATCGGGTCGGTCGACATCGCCTGCATCCCGATCGGCGGCAGCGCTGTCGCCGAACAGAGCCGCCGAGCTGGTCGCCCAGCTCGACGCCGAAGATCGTCGTGCCGATGCCGGTCTGCGAGGACGAGGCGACTGCGACGAGGCCCTGGCCAAGTTCTTCCACGAGATGGGCGGCACGGCCGCGCCGGCGCCCAGTCCAAGCTGTCGCTGATGCCGTCGGCGCTCCCCGCAGAAGTCGACCACGGTCGTCCTGGAGCCCCGCGGCAAGATCTAGGTCGCGTCCCGAAACACGGTCGCGAGCGCACCGTTACCGGGCGCGGGCTGCTGCGGCCGCTCTATCAGCGCCGGGGTATCAGCAGGCGGCCATCGACCCAGCCCCACCAGCCGTTGACGGCACGGACCCGCGCCCAGGCCCCGGCACTGGACTCCAGCCGCACCTCGAGGTAGGCGGGCAGTCGCCAGGCCGGTGGCCGTGCGGGATCGGGGACGTCCCAGGCGGCGATTCCGGTGGGCGGGACCAGATGCGTGGCGGCCCAGACCGGTGGCCTGGTAGGGATGGGTGCGGGAGAAGGGGCGACAGCCGTAATCGGGGAACTCGGTATCGCCTCGGACGCGGCGCCGGCAGTCGGCGGAACAGACGTCGCCGCAGCCTGGGGCCCCGTCGACTCGACGAATGGCTCGCTCGCCGGCTCGTCGGTCGATGCCCAGGAAGCCTCGAGGGCTGTCGGTTCGGGTGACACAACTTCGACCATCTCCGGTTCGGTCGCACAATGTCGGGCAGCCACGGTTCTGTCTGAGCAAGTTCGGGCGACGCCGGTTCGGGCGACGCCGGTTCGGGCGACGCCGGTTCGGGCGACGCCGGTTCGGGCGACGCCGGTTCGGGCGACGCCGGTTCGGGCGACGCCGGTTCGGGCGACGTCGGTTCGGGCGACGCCGGTTCGGGCGACGCCTCGGCCTCATCGCGCGCCGCCGGTAAATCCGCCGTCTCGGCGGCGGCGGTTACCGCGGGTCTGGTCGACATCACGGCCCGAGTCGCCCGCGGGTCGTCGATCCTGTCCAGCGCCGCAATCGCGGCCTCACCGACCGACGGGTCGCCATCCTTCGTGGCGGCCAGGAGCGGCTCGACCGCGCGAGCGTCGCCAAGCGCGCCGAGCGCCGACGCCGCCGCCTCTCGCAGGCTTGCGTCGCCGTCGCGAAGCGCAATACAGAGTGGCTCGACGGACCTCGCGCCTCCGATCTCACCCAGAGCGCGCGCGGCAGCGCAGCGGAGTGGGGCTTCCCGCCAGTTCGTGAGGGCGTTTAGGGCCGGCTCGACGGCCGCGGCACCGATCTCGGCGCAGCTCTGCCAATCGCCCCGTGCGACCCAGTAGGCGGCCCCGGCCCCGCCGACGTCCGGAGTCCAGGCGAGCCGATCCAGCGCATTCAGAGCGGCCTCGCGCACACCTTCACGATCGTCGCTGAGGACGGCGACGAGCGGCTCGATAGCCGGGCTGCCGATCTGGACGATGAGCGCCTCGGCCGCAGGATTGCGGACCACCTCGTCCCGAACGGTGAGGGTATCGACGAGCGGAGCCGCAGCCGGAGCGCCGATCTCGAGGAGAGCGTCAGCGGCGACCACGCATACCCGCAGATCCTTGAGAGCTTCGATGAGAGGTCCGACGGCTCGGGCATCGCCAATCTCGCCGAGCGCGCGGGCGGCCGCCTTCCGGACGATCGATTTGGGGTCTTTGAGCGCGCCGACTACCGGCTCAAGGCCCCGCAGATCGCCGAGTCGGCCGAGCGAACCCACGGCTGCGGCTCGAACGTTCGAGCTCTGGTCCGTGGCCGATCCAATCAGCGGCTCGACGGCTCGCTCGTCGCCCACGCGGCCGAGTGCTTCGGCGGCAAGCTCGCGGGCGTGTGGATCGGTTCGATCCAGTGCGTCGATCAGCGGCGGAACGGCGGCCTCGCCGATGTCTCCGCACTTCTGCCATTCGCCCCTGGCCGCCCAGTAGGCTGCCCCCGCCGTTTCACCGTCGGGAGTCCACCCCAGCAGGTCGAGCGTGTCCGCGGCCGCGTCGCGAACAGGGTCGGACGCGTCTCCGAGCATCGCTACCAGCGGCTCCACCGCTCCGGGGTCGCCTATCCGGCCGATCATCACGCTGACGATGCCGCGAAGGTCCGAGTCACGCAGGGCGGCCACGAGCGGATCGATTGCCGGCGGCCCGACGTGGACCAGCGCTTCGGCGGCGCCCTGGCGCACCTCGGCGTCGGCGTCTCGCAGAGTCAGGAGAAGCGGCTCGACGGCCGGCGCCCCGAGCTGGCCGAGTGCCGTGGCGGCCGACTCGCGCACGACTCCCTGGCCGTCCTTGAGCACACCGATGAGTGGCTCGATGGCGGCGTCGTCTCCGAGTTGCCCGAGCGCCGACGCCGCCGCCCGCCGAACGTTGGTGTCCGAGTCGTCGAGGGCGGCGAGGAGGGGCTTCTGCGCCCGTCGATCGCCGACGATGCCCAGCGCGTTTGCCGCGCCCATTCGAGCATCCGGATCCGCGTCCGCAAGCGCGGCGACGAGCGGCTCGACGCCTTGAGGATCGCCACAACGCCCGAGTGCTTCGGCGGCCGCCCGGCGCACAGAGGGATCCTTGAGAAATCCCAGCGCCTTGATCAGCCCCGCAACGTCGCTTTTCGCTTCGAGCTTCTCGACGTCCGGCGGTCCGAAAAGCGGCATCGCGCCTCCCCAGCGTCAGTCTGCCACGAACGGCGGCGCGTTTGGGACCCTGCGCACCACCCAGCCCCGGAACTAACGGTCAGCGCGCGGGCACCGGGCCCCGGACGCCGATCAGCCGCGCTCGAAAACGATGCGGCCGCACTTGAACACGGTACGGGCCAGGCTAGCTCCCAGCCAGTAGGGCAGCTGGTCTACCGAGGGGGCATCCCAAAGGACTATGTCGGCCCGCTTACCCACCTCAATCGAGCCGATCTCCGAGCCAAGGCCGACAGCGTGAGCGGCGTTGACCGTGACCGCCGCCAATGCTTCGGCAGGCGAGAGGCCCATCTCCAGGCAGCCGATCGACATGACCAGCGGCAGGCTCAGCGTCGGGCTGGTGCCCGGATTGAGATCCGTGGCGAGCGCAACGGGAATCCCGGCGTCGACGAACCGGCGGGCCGGGGCGAAGTGGTGCTTGCCGAGGAACCAGCTCGTGGCCGGGAGGAGTGTCGCGACCACCGGGTGCAGGCCGGTTGCTGCGACCGCGAGGGCGGCCACTCCCTCGTCCGACGGCGCCGCGAGATGATCGGCCGACAGGCAACCCATCTCCGCGGCCAGCTCGGCGCCGCCCGACGGAGCGAGTTCGTCGGCGTGAAGGCGCAGTTGGAGGCCCGCGCTCCGCGCCGCGATCAGAATCCGGCGACTCTGCTCGGCCGAAAACACGCCATTTTCGCAGAAGACGTCGCAGGAACGGGCAATCCCCTGACGCGCGACTGCCGGCAGCTGCTCGTTGACGACGTGGTCGACGTAGGCGTCGGTGGCGTCGGCCCGACCGCGAAACTCCTCCGGAACCGCATGCGCGCCAAGGAAGGTCGGCACCAGCTCGATCGGCCCTTCGGCAGCAAGTTTGCCGATGATCTCCAGCTGCCGGAGCTCCTGGGCCGAATCCAGACCGTAGCCGGACTTCGCCTCAGCCGTGGTCGTTCCGCTGGCGAGCATCTGGGTCAGGCGGCCGCGAGCTGCGACGAGGAGGTCTTCGTCGGAGGCCGCGCGCGTGGCCGCGACCGTCGATAGGATCCCGCCTCCGGCCTCGAGCACTTCCAGATATCCGGCGCCGCGGGCACGCATCTGCCACTCAGATTCGCGCGTCCCGGCGAAGACGAGATGAGTGTGGGCATCGACGAGCCCCGGCGTCACCACGCCGCCGCGAGCATCCACGGGAGCGAACACCTCGGGAGAGTGGCCGGCCGCCTCGATCTGCCGGAGAACTTCCTCGTCCGAGCCGACGGCGAGAATGCGCCCGTCCCAGGCGGCCACGGCCAGGGAGCCGCCGCTAAGCACGTCCAGATCCCCCTGCGAAGCTCCACGCCGCAAGCCGCCGGCCAGCGTCGCAATCTCGGACGCCCCCCGGATCAGGACGGAATTCACCGCTTCCGCGCGGACTCGAGCCGGAGTTCGAGGGCCTGGAGCGGCGAGAAGTCGCGCAGCTTGAGGAAACCGGCCGCTCCGGCGAGCCGCTCCTCCTGCGGCAGGTGCTCCGATACGCCGGCATGGTCGGCTACGTCCAGAAGGGCCGCGATGGGCGCCAGCCCGATCAGCTCGGATTCGGCCAGATGGACGCCGTCTTCGGCGGCTTCGGCTCGGACTGTCTCCCAGGCTTGCCAGATGGGCGTCGTCCGGAAGTCCAGCAGGTTCATCGAGACTTGTGCTCTATCGAGTTCCTCGATCCAGAAGCCGTTGGCCTGGACGCGCGGCAGGCCGCCACTGGATTCCCGGATCCGGCGAGCGATCCGCTTGGCCAGCTCGAGGTCGCGGCTTTCGAGGTTGATGTTGTAGGCGATCAGGAACGGCCTGGCGCCGACCGCCATCGCCCCTGCGGTCGGATGCAGGACCGCCGGTCCAAAATCCGGCTCTCGGCCCGCTTCGCCGATCTGGGTCTTGAGGCCTTCGTATTGGCCCCGCCGGACGTCGGCCAGGCGCTGCCGAGAGGGCGAAGTGGCGGCCTCGCCGTACAAGTAGACGGGCAGGCCGAATTGCTCGGCCATCTGCGCTCCGAAGGTCCGCGCCAGTTCGACGCAGTCGGCGAGGGTGGCGCCCTCAAGAGGCACGAACGGGACCACGTCCACGGCCCCGATGCGCGGATGCTCGCCCGAGTGGTGCTCCATGTCTATCTCGGCGACCGCAACCGCCACCGCCCGCTCCAGGGCCTCGAGGATTGCCGCAGGCTCGCCGGCGAGCGTCAGTACGCTACGGTTGTGGCTCGCGTCGCTCGTCCGATCGAGGAGGTAGGCGCCCGGGACCCGCTCGACGGCGGCGGCCAGCTTGTCGACGACCTCGATCCGGCGACCTTCGCTGAAGTTCGGGACCGTCTCGACGAGCTTTGACACACTACCTCCGCTCTGGCCCGTCTGGATCGGCCGCCAGGTCGGCCGGGCCGGCCGCCATGTCTATCGTGTCACAGCGGCGCCGATCCCCCAATGCCCGGTCGCGTGAGAACGCAAAAGCCGGGCTCCCGTTGCTGAGGAACCCGGCTTTCGACCCGCATCGACCGAAGTCGAACCGGGTTTGATCGGCGGAGGTGATTATCCCTGCGACACCGGCGGGGCCGGCGGAGCAGGAGGAGCCGGAGGAGCCGCCGGGGGCGGAGGGGGGGCATACGGCGGCTGCTGAGGCGGATAGCCGGGCTGCGGCTGCGGGTAGCCCTGCGGATACTGGCCAGGCCATTGCTGGCCGGCCCAGGGCTGGCCCATGGGCGGCGTGGCCGGTCGCTTGGCCTTCTCGATCTCCCACCACTTCCAGCCCTCGATGATCGTCAGCACGCCGGCGATCACGAAGACGACGAAGTAGACGACCATGCGCCCGGTGGCGAGGGAGTCGAACCCCTTCTGCTTCATGATGAAGTTGGCGAGGAAGGCCACGAAGGACCACCCGACGGCGGCCGCGAAGACGTAGAGGTGCGGCCTCATCAGGAGGAAGGCGACCAGAGCGGCGCACACGCCCGAGGTGAGCAGGTCGATGAACCAGGCGGCGCCGGCGTCGGGGGCCTGCATCTCGGTCAGGGCATTGGTGGCATCGGCGAGTGCCACGACGCCGAGCAACAGAGCCAGCACGTAGGCCGGTCTATTGATATTGCGGTCTTCTAGCATTCGATCTCCCTCTGCCGGGCTGGCGGACGCAGCGCGATGTTAGACCCTGCCGAACAGACCCGCTCGGCCATTCCGCGTGGCCCCCCGCGCCGTGACTAGCGGCCCCGTACCGTGGCCCCACCGGCAGCGCGATCCCACGGGCCATGGTCCAGACCGTGCGCTTCGATCAGCCTCAGCGAGCCCGGCGGGCCGAATTCCCACGTTCCGATCCGCAGCGACGAGGCGTTCGGGGCGAAGTCGTGGACCTCGGCATTGGCATTGCCGTGGAGTGGGTATCCGCCGCCCGGCAACTGCTCGATGGGCATGAGAGTCACGGCGGGTATCAACTCCAGCTCCTCGGGTGGCGTCGGCGGTTCCTTGCCCGGATCGCCGCCGCTGTAGGGCTGTATCGCGAGGGCGCCCGCCTCCCAGCGGAGCAGGTATGGCTCACTCCTGTCGGCGATGCACGAGACTCCGTCGGGGCTCACCATCGCCGCGAAGTCCAGCAGGTCGTCGTCTGAGAGGAAGGCCACCACGGGCTGGCGAAGCTGGCGAGCAGCCGCGGCCGCCGCCGTCAGCCAGGCCAGCTGCTCAAACTTCTCGTCGTCGCTGCCGAGCACACGCAGCGCATCCACGTAGCTCGGAGCCAGGGTCTTGGCGGCCCTGATGAGGATCCGGTCGCCGGGCTTCGGTTCCGGGATGCCCAGGTCTATCAACCACAGGCCCTGCCCGATCAGCTCGTAGAGTCGATAGCCGTAGGCGCGTTCGAGCGCCGTCAAACCGGCTCCGTCCGGCCTGGCCCTGACGAGAATGCCCTGGACCCGATAGCCCAACCTGCCACCCCTTCGTTGTATGAGGCAAGTATCCACTAAAGCCTGACGGCGGCCGGGCCCGAAAACCCGGTTTCAGCCGAACCATGGCGCAGCGTCAGCCAGGCTCGCGGTCCCTTCGATCTTCCAGCATGGGCACGCGCACGCCGCGTTCCCGTGCGACCTCGATGGCACGTTCGTAGCCGGCGTCGGCGTGGCGGATGACGCCCATACCCGGATCGGTCGTCAGGACGCGTTCGAGCTTCTGGGCTGCCATGTCCGAGCCGTCGGCGACGACGACCATGCCGGCGTGTTGCGAGTATCCGATCCCGGTGCCGCCGCCGTGGTGGATCGATACCCAGCTGGCGCCGGACGCGGTGTTGACCATGGCGTTGAGCAGCGGCCAGTCGGCGATCGCGTCCGAACCGTCCCGCATCGATTCCGTCTCGCGATTAGGAGACGCCACCGAGCCCGCATCGAGGTGGTCGCGGCCGATGACGATCGGCGCGGTCACCAGGCCCGAACGAACCAGCTCGTTGAAGGCCAGCCCGGCCCTGGACCGCTCGCCGTAGCCGAGCCAGCAGATTCGGGCGGGCAGACCCTGGAACGGCACCCGCGCTTCGGCCATCTCGATCCATCGCCGCAGTGATTCGTTCTCGGGGAATAGCTCCAGGATGGCTCGGTCCGTGGCCAGGATGTCGGCCGGATCGCCCGAGAGCGCGGCCCAGCGGAACGGCCCCTTGCCCTCGCAGAAGAGCGGCCGGATGAACGCGGGCACGAAACCGGGGAAGTCGAAGGCGTTGGCGACTCCGGCGGCCTGGGCCTGCGCCCGGATGTTGTTGCCGTAGTCGAACGTGATCGCCCCGGCCGACTTGAGCGCGAGCATTGCCCGGACCTGATCTGCCATCGAAGCCATCGACCGGCGAAGGTAGTCCTCCGGGTTGACGCGACGCAGATCCGCCGCCCGGGCCATCGATAGGCCCGCCGGCACGTAGCCGTTCAACGCGTCGTGGGCCGAAGTCTGATCCGTGACCACGTCGAAGCGCTCGCCGCGCCGGACCAGTTCAGGCTCCACCTCGGCTGCGTTGCCCACGAGCGCGATGGATTCGGCGCGACCGTCGGCCGCCGCCTGGCGCGCCCAGCCGAGGGCCTCGTCGAGGGAGTGCGTCAGCCGGTCGACGTAGTGGATGTCCAGCCGCCGCCTCGCCCGCGCTTCGTCGACTTCGACGACCAGCGCGACGCCCTCGTTCATCGTTACGGCAAGTGGCTGAGCGCCACCCATTCCACCCAGACCGGCGGTCAGGGTCACCCGACCGCGCAAGGTCCCGCCGAAATGCTGGCGGGCGAGTTCGGCGAAGGTTTCGTAGGTGCCCTGGAGGATGCCCTGCGTGCCGATGTAAATCCACGAGCCCGCGGTCATCTGCCCGTACATCGTCAGGCCGGCCCGCTCGAGCTCGCGGAAGGTGTCCCAGTTGGCCCACTTGCCGACCAGGTTCGAATTGGCGATCAGAACCCGCGGCGCCCACTCATGGGTCCGGAAGACGCCGACAGGCTTGCCCGACTGGACCAGGAGCGTCTCGTCGTTCTCCAGGCGCCTCAGTTCGCGCACGATGGCGTCGAAGGCGTCCCAGCTCCGGGCCGCGCGGCCGGTTCCGCCGTACACGACCAGGTCGTCGGGTCGCTCGGCGACCTCAGGATCCAGGTTGTTCATGAGCATCCGCAGCGCGGCTTCCTGCGGCCAGCCCTTGCAGCTGAGCTGGGGACCGCGCGGGGCGCGGACGGTGCGAGGTCCGGCGTGGGACACGGATCCGGCTTCAGTCACCATCGCGGCCTCCGAATGCATCTGCCCGAAGCCCAGCTCGGGCGCTGACCTCCAGTGTGCGCCGGTCAGCGTCGATCGTCATGCGCCCTTCCAAATCGTCGGTGCCGCCGAGAACCGCTTTCCGGCGTGGCCCGCTCGGCGCTAGTAGAGCGCCTGGATCAGCTGGCGGCCGAGATCGCGCGGACCGTAGCCGAACATCGAAACGAAGTAGCCATTCCCGAGGGGCAGCGAGTAAACCACCGGCCCGCCGCCGCACGTGGCCGTGTCGACGACGAAGTCGCCGATCGTCTGCTGCGCCGTGCCGGATACCGAGTTGGCTTGAGAGCAGGCGCCGGTGGCATATTGATCGACCCAGGCGGCCCAGATGTCGGGGTAAGTGGCCGGGCTCGAATCGTACGACTTGAAGTGGCCGATCACGATGTTCAGCCAGTCGTCGTCGCTGATGGTTCCGATCGCCGCGGCCGCATACGAGTCGAGCGTGTTGGCGAGATCCGAATTGTCCATGGCCTGGCTCTCTGTGTCGGCGTCCTCGACGATCGGGAAGGCGTCGACGGTCTTCGGTAGCTTGGCGAGCAGCGTCGGGTCGATGCGGAGCCCGAACTGGCCGACCGTGCCGTGCGGGAAAGGCGTCGGGCCGATCGGCACCTCGGTAAATGCCGGCGTCGGCGTCGACGTCGTGGAATTGCAGCCACCCGCCACGAGGGCCACGACCACGAAGAGGATCGCGACCACCGGCGGGACGCGGTTCTCCCGCCTAGAGCTCACGCCGAACCACCGGGTAGCGGTCGTCGTCGACGGCCAGGCTGAAGCCGGCCCTGATCCAGAACTCAGGGCGCGCAGCCGGCGTGGCGTTCTCTTTGGCCCGCGCCTCCGGGTATGCCTCTACCGCGGAGAAGCCGCGGCCCGCCAGATCGCCGCAGACGTCCTCGACGAGTCGGAGGGCGTGGCCGGCGCGGCGGGCACCCGGTGTCGTGGCGATGCACGTGATCACGGCCGGCAAGGGAGCGTCCGGCAATTGCGGGTATAGCTCGCGGAGTCGCAGCGCGCGAGGGTAGGCCGAGAGTGGACCGAACTGGCAATACGCGGCGGCTTCACCGTCGATGAGCAGCAGCTTGGCGTAGCTGCCGAATACGCCGAGGCCGCGGCCCAGGAGCTGCAGCTTGCGCGGCGCCTCGGCGGCGATGTTCGGGCGGGCGGGACGTTGAGGAGCGAACGGATTGTCCTCTGGCGCGCCGCCGAGATCTTCGAGGAATGGGTTGCGCGCCGGCCCCGAGAAAGCCGGGGCAAAGGGATTTGCCGCTGCCTGCCGATTGGGTACGAACGGATTGGCCTGGGTCATGGGCGGCGGGGCGAACGGATTTGCGGGCGCTCGTGTGGTCGACGGCCCGCCCGAGCCGGCGGAGGCGGCGGAAGCGGCGGAGCCGGCCCGCAGCCAGCCCGATCGAGGGGCTTTGGAGCCGCGATCCGCGTCTTCCCAGTAGTCGCAGGTTCGATGGTCGAACGCCGGGTCGGCGCAGAGCGGGACCAGATCGAAGCGGCCTTCGTCGGTTACTTCCACGATCTCGAAGCGTGCCATGGCTCGCCAACTGTACGGCAATGCATGCATCCCGCGCCGGATCGAGGCCTCGGCGGCGCTGCCCGGCCGAGCCAGGCGGCGATAGAGCGGTCGGTCGGAGCGCGCTCGGGCGAGAACGACCTGCCCCGCGGCGGGACCGCAGTTAGACTCCTCGCCTATGACCTCACGCGTCGCAGTCTCGCAGGTGTCCGAGTCCGGACCGCGCTGGCGACGGGCGCTGACTCGAGGCGTCACGCGCAATGTCGTGGCTCTCGGCCTGGTCAGCCTGTTCACCGACGTGTCGAGCGAGATGCTCGTCTACCTGATCCCGCTGTACCTCTCCAACGTGCTGCTGGCTCCCGCCGCGGTAATCGGGCTGATCGAGGGGATCGCCGAAAGCACCGCCTCGATCCTGAAGTTGATCAGCGGCGCGCTGTCCGATCGGTTGTCGAGGCGCCGGCTCCTGGTCGGCATCGGCTATGGGACCTCGGTAGTGGCAAAGACGCTCTACCTCGTCGCCGTCGCGTGGCCTGTGGTGCTGCTCGGCCGGGTCGGCGACCGTCTCGGCAAGGGCATCCGAACCTCGCCGCGCGACGCGTTGATCGCCGATTCCACCGCCCCGGAGAACCGCGGCGTCGCCTACGGGCTGCACCGCGCGATGGACACGACCGGGGCATTCGCCGGCGTCCTTGTTGCCGCGGCAGTCATATGGCTGACCGAGGGCGACGCCACTCGACTCACCGGCGACGCGTTCCGGATCCTGGTGCTGCTGGCGCTGGTGCCGGGCGTGGCGGCGATCGCGGTGATCGCTGTGGGTGTGCGCGACGTTCCGCGCGTTCGGGCGTCCGCCGCGGTACCGGCCGTTCAGGCCTCGGGCGGCTCCGTCGCCGCGCCGGGCGGCTCCGTCGCCACACCGGGCGCCATCACCGTTTCGAGCCTGCGCCAGCGGATCGTCGGCGATAGCGCGCAATGGCGCCGTTTTCCGCGGCCTTTCTGGTTGTTCATGCTGGCCAACGCCCTTTTCACACTCGGCAATTCCAGCGATGCGTTCCTGGCGCTGCGGTCGCAGAACCTGGGTCTGACGCTGCTGGCGCTGCTGCTGACCATCGTCGCGTTCAACGCCACCAACGCGGTGGTGGCGTGGCCGGCCGGAGCCCTGTCCGACCGCATCGGCCGCCGCGGGCTCATCGCGGTCGCCTGGGCCGTCTACGCGATCTGTTACGGCGGGTTCGCCCTGGCCACCGACGCGTTTTGGGTCGTTCCCCTCTGGATAGCCTACGGCACCTACTACGCCCTGAGCGAGGGCGTGGGCAAGGCCCTGGTCGCGGATCTGGCGCCGACCGAGTTGCGAGCCACGGCGTTCGGCATCCTCAACTCGGTCCAGGGCGTGATGATCCTCCCTGCCTCGGTGCTGGCCGGCGTTCTCTGGAGCCTGATCGCGCCACCGGCGGCCTTCTGGTTCGGCGCCGCATGCGCCGCGGCGGCAGTCGTGCTGCTGCTGGCCACGGTTCACCCTTTGGGAAACGCTCTCCGAAGTCCCGCCCGAGCGGCGGACTGAGGTTCCTACGGCGGCCTAATCCGTCTGGATTAGCCCTCGGGCCGCCTGGCGGGAAGCTGTTCCCTCACGTGCGACCGCCGGGCGAGGCCGCGAAGTGAAGGATTACCTTGCCGATGACGCGCGGCGTACGGGGACGTTCGGGCGCTCCCGAAAAGTGAACAACGCGACCTCAGGGAGAGAGGTCGGGTCCGTCTGCGAGGTGATGTATGCGGCCACTTGACGTCCGCATCGAAGCCGCTCTGGGCACATACGATGACGATTGCCGCTGGGACCTGATCGCCGGCGTTCTTACCGAATGCCCCGACGACGTTCTCGAAGCCGCCAAGGGTCTGCTCACGGGTGACATCGAGCGGGGACGCACGCTGGGCGCCGACATACTCGGGCGGCTGGTCGGAGTAGAGCCCGGCTGCAAGCCCGAAGCCCGCGACGCCCTGCTGGCCGCGATGCCGAACGAGACCTGCCCCGCGCCGAAGGCCTCGATCGTGGCCGCTCTCGGCCACGTCGGGGACCCGAGCGTGCTCGGCAGGCTGTTCCCGCTGGCCGACCACCAGAGTGCGGAGGTCCGGCTTGCGGTGGCCTTTGCCATCGCCACGATCAGCTCGCCGCCACTCGCCTCGGAAGCGCGGCACACTCTAATCCGCCTTTCGCGCGACACCGATCCGGAGGTCCGTGATTGGGCCACATTCGGGCTCGGCACGCTCTCGGACGACGACAGCCCGGACGTTCGAGCCGCTCTGCTCGCCCGCGCCGAAGACGCACACCATGAGGCTCGCGCCGAAGCCCTGTTCGGGCTGGCCGTTCGGCGCGATCCGCGCGCGGTGCCACATCTGATCCAGGCTCTGCGCTCCCCGCAGGTGGGCGGCCTGGAGGTGGACGCCGCAGCAGCAGCAGCAGACCCGCGGCTGCTGCCGGCCCTGTGGGCACTTCAAAATACCGGCGTCGCCGACCAGGTCCGCGTTCGTCACGCCATCGACCGGTGCTCCGGTCGCACTCGGCCCGCACTTCCCTCCTGACGGAAGCCGCTCGGGCCGGCGCGCCACCAGGCCTGTCAGAATCAGACGCAGCTGGCCGAACCCGAGTCGTGGAACGTATAGGTTGGCGCGTCGACGAATTCCCAGCTGTATCCGGTGGGGCGCAGGGTCATCTGGAGGAGCCCGAACGACTTGTCGTTGCGGACCACTTCGCCGGTCAGGGGTGCATCGGAAAAACCGTAGTGGTTCTTGCCGCCCGTCCCGACCACGAACTCGGTCGGGCCGGCCGGGTCGGGCACGCCGCTCGCGCTTAGCGGGACGAATCGTTCGTAGTCGTGGTTGTGGCCGGTCAGGACGACGCTGACGTGCGCGGACGCCAGGTCTGCCCAGATCGTCGCCATCTGCTTGGCGTCGCCGTGCTCACCGGAGGACCATCGCGGCTCGTGCCAGTAGGCCAGCGTGCACTGCGAAGGATGCGCCGCCAGATCGGCCAGAAGCCAGGCCACCTCGGCTGACCCGGCCGTGCACCCACCGATGTAGGAGCACTCCGAATCAAGCGCGATCATGTGCCAGCCACCGAGGTCGTAGCTGTAGTAGGCGGGGAAGCCGAAGTACTCGAAGTAACCGGCGGCGCCTTTGGTCAGGTACTCGTGATTCCCCACCGCCGGGTACGTGATCTCGCGGTAAGCGCCCCAGGTTGGGTCGTAAACGGCCTTGTAGGCGGCCAGGGTCCCGTCTTCGTATTGAGTGTCTCCCATCGTCAGCACCGCGGTCGGGTTCAACTGGCCGATGAGGTTTGCCGTGGCGGCCTGGTCGCAGTCTGCCGGCTGCCCGACGTTCTTGGCCGGATCGCAGGCGATGTCGCCCGCGGCGACGATGGTGACGGCGACGCCCTGGCCCGAAGGCCCGACCTGACCCATGTACGTCGGGCTCGGAGGAACCGAGCTTCCCGGAGTGGGCGCCCAGTGGACGGCCGTCGGGGCGGCAGTCGGCGATGCAGTCGCGGCGATTACCGACGCGAACGGCGTCGGGTTCGGCGTGGCGACCGGTGTCGGCGGTGGCGTCGGAGCGGCGCTCGTGCACGAGGCGACGAACGCGGCCACGGCGACCACGATGACGAGCCTGGTGTCGACCCGCCTGAGGGATTTATGGACGGCGGCGTTCACGAATACTCCTTGGACAGTGCGGTTCCACGCGGGGGCCCGGAACGCAACTGGCTCGCGCTGCCAGAGGAACGTTGGGCGAACGATCGTCGAACGGGTGGCTCATCGTTCGGGTCGGTCGGCGGCGGCGTCAAGAGTCGTTGCCGGCTCCGCGTCGTGCGGCACGCGCCGCGCAACGGACGGCCTCCAAAGGGTCCGGGTCCAGGCGGAGTTTCGGGCGTCGAGAGTCAGCCGACGAGGTCGACGAGCGAGCCTTCACGGACGAGTCGGGCCGCCGACTCGATATCGCTGCCCTGCAGGCGATCGCGATCGAGGTGCGGCACGACCGATCGGATGCGCCGGTGGGCCTCCTCGACTCCGGCCCCCGGCCGGACCGTCAATCCCTCGGCCTCGACTCGCTCGAGTCTGAAGTCGAGAGCCTGGGCGGCGACAAGCAGCTCGAGGGCGACGATGCGCTGGACGTTGGCCAGGACGGCCATGGCGTGACGGGCCGCGATCGAACCCATCGAGACGTGGTCTTCCTGATTTGCCGACGTCGGGATCGAATCTGCGCTCGCCGGGTGAGCCAGCACCTTGTTCTCGGAGGCGAGCGCGGCGGCCGTGTACTGGAGCAGCATCATGCCCGACTCCAGGCCGCTCCCCGACGAGAGGAACGCGGGCAGGCCGCCGTTGAGACGCGCGTCGACCATGAGCGCGATCCGGCGTTCCGAGATGGCGCCCAATTCGGAGATGGCCAGCTTGGCGAAATCGAGGGCGATGGCGATCGGCTCCCCGTGGAAGTTTCCGCCGCTGATGACCAGCCCGCCGCCCGTTGCCGCGGCCGTGGCGTCGGCGACGCCACCTTGTGGAAAGACGAGCGGGTTGTCGGTGGCCGAGTTGATCTCCACGTCCAGGACCCCGCACAGATAGTCGATCGCGTCGCGGCAGGCGCCGTGGACCTGCGGCACGCACCTGAGCGAGTACGGATCCTGGACCTTGTGATCCGAGGCGTGGTGGCTGGTCATGAGCGTCGAGTCGCGCAGCAGCCAGCGGAGTTCCGCGGCCACGGCGATCTGGCCGGGATGGGGGCGGGCCAGCTGGTACGCGGCCGAGTAAGCCACGTCGGTGCCGAGCAGCGCTTCACAGCTCAACGCCGCAGCCACGCTGGCAGCCCGGGCCAGGCGCTGGGCGTCGGCGGCCACCAGCGAGCCGATGGCGCTCATCATCTGAGTGCCGTTCAAGAGCGCGAGGCCTTCTTTGGCCTGAAGCACGAGCGGTTCGAGGTTTGCGGCCGCGAGGGCCTCGGAAGCGGAGATGGTCCGGTGGCCGACGACGACGTGGCCGCGGCCGGTCAGGGGCAGGGCCAGGTGCGCCAGGGGCGCCAGATCCCCGGACGCCCCGACCGAACCCTGGGACGGCACGATCGGATCGATGCCGAGGCGAAGCAAGTCCAGGATTCGATCGATTACGACGGGCCGGCAGCCGGAGTGCCCCAGGGCCAGGGTATTGGCCCGCAGCAGCATCATCGCCCGGACGACATCCCGTGGCAGCGGATCGCCCACTCCAACCGCATGCGAAACGAGCAGGTTCTCCTGGAGTCTCGCCGAGTCGGCCGGATCGATGTACCTGGTGGCCAGGTCACCGAAGCCGGTCGTGACTCCATATACGACCTCGCCGGCGGCGACCAACCGCTCCACCACGGCACGAGCCTCTTCGACACGGGCCCGCGCCTCGGCGCCCAGGGTGACGTGCCGCCCGCCGCGCGCGACGGCCTCGACGTCGGCGATCGACAGATCCGCGCCCGTCAGGACCAGGTCGGCCTCGGCGGGCAGCGGCTGTCTCAGCCAGTGCGATTCGGGTAGATGGCTATGCGGTCCGGGCTCCGGTGGTCGGGGGGTTTCGCTCACACGTGGAGGATAGATCGCATTCAGGACGAGCGGGCTCGCACGCGGGCCACGTGACGGACGGCCGCCGGCTCGAGCTCGCGTCCCGTTTGGCGCCTGTGTGGCGCCCGTGCGGCGTCCGGTGTCGCGCCCGTCGCAAACCTGCCGGGGCCGCTTCAGACGTGCGCTCGGTCGCTCGGTTATCCTGCCAACGTCCTGCGGCCGTTTGCCGCCCGGCACCGTCACCCCAAGCGAGGTCTACGTGCTCGGTTTCATCGATACCGGCGTGATCCCCTTCCTTCACGACCTGTACGCCGCCGTCGGCTACCTGGGCGTCTTCTTCGCCATGGTGGTCGAATCGACTTTGCTGCCGCTGCCTTCGGAGTTGATCCTGCCGTTCGCCGGATTCCTGATCAGCGACCACAGCATCGAGCCGCTGACGCACACCCAGTGGAACTTCTGGATCGTGGTCGTGGTCGGCGTCGTCGCCAACACGACCGGATCTTTGTTCGGCTACGCGCTGGGCGCAAAGCTCGGCCGGCCGTTCCTCGATCGATGGGGTCGGTTCCTTCTGATCCGGAAGCACGAGGTCGACCAGGCCGAACGCTTCTTCGCCCGCTGGGGCTCGCCGACAGCCTTCTTCAGCCGCTTGCTGCCTGGCGTTCGAAGCGTCATCAGCTTCATCGCCGGCGTCTCGCATATGCCCATCAAGCCGTTCCTCGCTTACTCGACCCTGGGCGCCATTCCGTGGACGATCGCCCTCGTGTACGCGGGCACCGTCCTGGGATCCAACTGGACCCAGATCCGCGACACTCTGAGGCCGTTCGACACACTCATCCTGGTTGTCTGCGTGGTCGCGGTCCTGGCCTTCGTGGTCTGGCGGCTGCTCGGTCGCAACTCGGATCCCGGCACGGCCGAGGCGTAGTCTGGGGTTGCGACGGCGCCAATCAGACGCCATTCCGGCTCGACCGCCGCTCCGGGCAAGCGCGAATCACCTGTTCGGTGGCAGACTAAGGCTGCGGCCCGGACCGTCGGCCGCGAGTAAACACGGGGAAACGCAGATGCGCAGTAGACCTACTCGCGTCCAGTTGCAGGCGCTGAGCATCGATAGTGAACGACGAGGTCACAACCGCACCTACGGGCGCGCGTGAGTTCGCCCAACGGTGGCTCGAAGCCTCAGCGAGGAGTCGAGTCCGGCGTACCGTCTCGTGACATGGCTCACCCGGACGTCAAGGTGGTGCAGTCGAAGCGACTCATGGCCCACCCGGTCGGGCGCGGCACTATCGAGCGGTTCAGGTTTTCGCTGTCGACCCGTCTCGGGAGAGGCTCAACCGCGGAAGACAGCGCGCCGACCCATTTCGGCAGGAGACTCGTCCCCAACCAGCAGCGGCATCGCGAGCTCGGGCTCGTTCTGGCCCTGCTCGTCGCCGCCACGGCAGTGTCGGCCAGCCTCCCCGGTGGCTGGACCGCCGGTTCCGCCTCGCCAAGCCCCTCTGCCAGCAAATCGCCCACGGCCTCGCCCATCGACATCGCCTTCCCGGACGCGTCGAGCACCTGGACGCCGGCGCCGACGCCGAACCACGAGCCGCTGATGCCGTATGCGCCGATTACGCCCAAGCCGACGCCCACGCCGAAGCCTGCGCCCGCCAAGGCGAGGGTCTACTCGTTCGTGGCGCTCGGTGACTCCCTGACCTACGGCTACGGCAACCCCGGACCGGCCTGGCCGGCCCTGCTCGACAGCGAGGACGCGAACCTCCGCCTGGTCAACAACGCCGGGGTTTCAGGCGATCTGACCTCGGGCATGCTGTCGCGGCTGAACAGCGACGTCTTCGCCTACAAGCCCGAGGTTCTGTTCATCCTGGGCGGCACCAACGACGTGGGCCACAACCTCAGCCAGGCCACCACCATCGCCAACCTGCGATCGATCATCGTCGCCGCCAAGGCCAAGGGGATCCGGATCTTCATGTTGACGATCCCGCCCGAGAACTACCCCTCGCTGTCCCCGACGATCGCCGCGATGAACGCCGCGATCATCCACCTGGCCAACAGCTACAGCATCGTCTACATCGACATCCATGCCGTACTGTCGACTTCGACCGGGGTTTACGTCTCGAAGTACACCGTCGACGGGCTGCACTTCAGCGCCGCCGGAGCGCAGGCGGTAGCCAACGCGGTCTACTCCCGGATCCACCGCCTGGGGTTCTAGCTCGCGAGACTGCCGCAGGTTTGCGGCCGATCGAGCCGACCGCCGCCGGGCGTGTCTCGGGCGGCGGATCTCAACCCGGCGCAGTTTCCGGTGAGTGGCTCGGCCCAGCCGCCGTGGCCGGCGCGTCCGGGTCCGACCGCCGTGACGCCGGCAGAACGGCGATGGCGATCAGGAAGATCGACACCACGCCGAGAGCGGCCGTCACCGCGAAGAGCCCGCGGATGGTCAGCGCGCCGGCAATCTGCCCACCGATGCCCGAGCCGATGATCGACGACAGGCTGAAGGTCGTGGCGTTCAGGATTCCCTGGGCAGTGGCGGCAGTTCCCCGCGGAGCCTGGCGCGACACGAAGGCGATGCCGCCGATCAGGACCAGGCCGTAGCCGGCGCCCTGTATCAACGAGCAGGCGATCAGGATCGTCGGAGAAACGAAGAGGGCGTTGGCGATCAAGCGGGAAGTCATGATGGCCATCCCGACGACGATGAGCCTCTCGGTGCCAAACCGGCGCGAGAGCTGCGGGAAGAAGATCATCGAAGGGATCTCGAGCGAGGCCTGGACCGACCACGCCAGGCCGATCTGGTCGCTTGCCGCTCCAATCTGGCGCAGGTAGATCGAGAAGAACGCGTACTGCGAGTAGACCGCCGTCCATCCCACGAACGCCCCGATCAGGAACAGGGCGATGGGACGATGGCCCAGCACGCGACCCGGGGCCCGCCGCAGGCTGCCGCTCTTTACTCCGCCGGCTCGTCCGGGCAGCAGCATGGCGGCCAGCCCGCCGCCGAGGATCATGGGGATGGCCACGAGAAACAGGCCGCGGTAGTTCTCGCCGATCGCGAAGCCGATGATCGGCGTGGCGACCATGAAACTGATAGAGCCCCACACGCGGACGCGGGCGTAGCGGGTCCGGTCCGAACCGGCGATGTCGAGCACGCGAACGTCCATCATCGGTCCGAGCCCCGCCAGCCCGGCGGCCCAGGCCGCGGCCGACGGGATCAGCAGCCACGAGGCGCCAGCGGTGGCAAGGCCGAACCCGCCGACTGCCGCGATGCCGGCGGAGATCGGCAGGAAGAAGCGCGACGTCGGATACCGATCGTGGATCGCGCCCCACGTCGGGGCGCTGACGAGCGCCACGGCCGAGGTGAACGCGGCCAGCTCGCCGATGACGCCGAGAGAGATACCGATGCTCTGGTAGTACTGCTGCAGGTAGGGCGAGTACGCGGCGACCGCGACGTACAGGGTTATGTAAGCAAGGACGGCGCGGCGCAAGGACTCGGCTCCTGAGGGCCCGGCGGACGGTCTCCGGGCTGGGCATCGGCGGTGGTCGAGTCAGTCTGCCACCCGAACCAGGATCGCGCAGTGGATCGTTCGGGAGCGCCGACGCGCCATCTTGTCTGCGCGGCGCCGCGTCGGAGCGCCTGCGATGTATGTCATTGGCGTTCAGCCCCAGGGCGCCTCACCTGCGCTGCGCAGGTGGCCGACGTCGTTGGCGAGCACCAGCTGGGCACCATCCGGCGCGTCGCCGAGCTCGTAACGGAGAACGGTGAGGTTCGTACGGTCCTGCAGGAAGCGGCGCCGGTAGTCACAAATCGGCACGCCCAGGGCCGCGCACAAGATCACTCGATTGAGAGTGCCGTGGGCGACGACGAGGACCCGCCGCTCGCCCTCGGCCTCGGCCTGGGTTTCGGAGATCACCCCGCGCGAGCCGCCGGCGTCGGGGGAGCGCCGGGCCGCGGCGCCGCTCGGACGCTCGAGCTCAGCCGCGAGCAGATCGGCCAGGAAGCTCCGAGCCCGAGCCGCGACTTCGTCACCCGACTCGCCGCCGGGGGAATGGGTCGTGGCGGGATCCGCTTCCCACCGGGCACGGAGTTCGGGGTCGAGCGCTTCTATCTCCGCGTAGGTCAGGCCCTCCCACCGCCCGTAGTCGAGCTCGCGCAACCGTTCGTCGATCTCGATAGGCCGGCCCGCGGCAAGCGCCTGGGCCGTCTCCATCGCCCGCAGCATGGGGCTGGCGATGATGCGATCGACCCGCACCCCCGCCAGGCGGCGTGCCAGCGCCCGAGCTTCCTCGCGGCCGTCGGGCGTGAGATGCACGTCCAGCTGCCCGCCCAGCATCACGTCGGCCGCGGCCGCCTGACCGTGGCGGGTGAGGATCAAGTTCAGCACGGCCAGAGTCTATGAGATTGCGGCCGTTCACTCAGTCGGGCGGCTAGAACAGGCCGACGATGTTCGCCGTCTGCGTCGATGTCGATCGATTCGCCGGCGGGGTGCGATGGCAGGCCGGGCATCGTCCGCATCTCGCCGAGGAGCGGCGTGACGAAGCCCGCGCCCGCCGAGAGCCGGACGTCGCGGATCGGGACTCGGAAGCCGGTCGGCCGACCCTTGCAGGCTCGGATCGTGGCTGAGCGAGCAGGTGCGTCTTGGCCATGCAGACCGGCAGGCGCCCGAAGCCCAGCTGCTCGTAGAGCTCGAGGGCCCTGCGTCGCCGCCGGCAGCTCGTCGACGCCGCGGGCGCCGTAGATGCGGACGGCGATCGCCTCGATCTTCTCGCGGAGCGGGACGTCGTCCGGGTAGAGGAACTGGAAGTCGGGCGCGCCCTCTTCCGCCGCGGCCCACACGGCCGCGGCGAGATCCTCCGCGCCGGCGCCGCCCGTCGGCGAAGTGGCGGCTCACGACCGCGTCGCGCGCGCCGGCGGCGAGGGCCACTTCGCGGATCGCGTCGACCTCCGCCGGGGTGTCGGTCGGGTAGCTGGTTGATCGCCACGACGACCGGCACGTCGAAGTGGCGGACGATCTCGATCTGGGCGGCCAGGTTGGCGCAGCCCCGCCGGACCGCCTTCGACGTTCTCGGCGGCGAGCGCCGGGTCGAGCGGCTTGCCGGCGACGATCCGCCCGACCCCGCCGTGCATCTTGAGGGCGCGGACCGTCGCGACCATGACGGCCGCGTCGGGCCGGAGGCCGCAGGGGCGGCACTTGATGTCGAAGAACTTCTCGGCGCCCATGTCGGCGCCGAACCCGGCCTCGGTGCAGACGATGTCGCAGGTCGCGAGCGCCAGACGGTCGGCCAGGACGCTGTTGTTGCCGTGGGCGATGTTGGCGAACGGCCCGCAATGGACGAACGCCGGGCCGCCCTCGAGCGTCTGCAGCAGGTTCGGCTTGATCGCGTCGCGCAGGAGCACGGTCATCGCGCCCGCGACACTTGAGGTCCTCGGCGGTGATGGGCCGCCCGTCGAACGTGGTCGCGACGACCATCCGGCCGAGCCGGCGCCGCAGGTCCTGCAGGTCGGTCGCGAGCGCGAGGATCGCCATCACCTCCGAGGCGACGGTGATCTGCCACTCGGTCTCGCGCGGGTAGCCGTTCTCGCGTCCGCCCAGGCCGATGACCGCCTGGCGGATCGCCCGGTCGGAGATGTCGACGACGCGCGGCCAGAGGACGGCCAGCGGATCGATGTCGAGCGGGTTGCCGTGGGTGAGCGAGTTGTCGAGGAAGGCCGCCAGCAGGTTGTGCGCCGCCCCGACCGCGTGGTTGTCGCCGGTAAGGTGGAGGTTGAAATCCTCCATCGGGATGACCTGGCTGTAGCCGCCGCCCGCGGCTCCGCCCTTGATGCCGAAGACGGGACCGAGGCTCGGCTGCCGGATGCAGACGGCCGCACGGTGGCCGATCCGGTTGAGGCCCTGCGCGAGCCCGATCGTGGTGGTGGTCTTGCCTTCGCCGAGCGGCGTCGGCGTGATCGCCGTGACGACGACGTACTTGCCGTGGCGGCCAGCGGCTGCGGCTTCCGCCTCGAGTCGGGCGATCCCCTGCAGCCGGACCTTGGCTTTGTACGGCCCGTACAGCTCGACCTCGTCGTCGCGGAGCCCGAGCTCGCGGGCCAGTTCGATGATCGGCCGCGGCGTGACGGAGCGGGCGATCTCGAGACTCGACGGCATGGCGCCGGCGCCTGCAGGTTCGGGTGCCATCAGTCGTCCCTCGATACGGCGGAGCGCAGGTGGGCCGATCTCTCGGCCTGATCCGTGGCAGCTCTCAGCAGGTGGCTGAGCAGCAGCGCGTTCGTCAGCGGGCCGACGCCTCCCGGCACCGGCGTGATGGCCGAGACCACGTCCTTCGCAGTCTCGAAGTCCACGTCCCCCACGAGCTTCTCGCCGCCCTGGCCGTCCGGCACCACGTTGATGCCGACGTCCACGACAACGACGCCCGCTGACAGCATGTCGCCCGTGATCAGACCCGGCCGGCCCGCGGCCACGACGAGGATTTCGGCGTCGCGGGTGTGGTGCGCCAGGTCGTGGGTCTTCGAGTGGAGCAGCGTGACCGTCCCGTGCTCGCGAAGGAGCAGCAGCGCGGCCGGCTTGCCGACGACGTTCGACCGCCCGACCACCACGACCCGCTTGCCGACGATCTCGATGCCGGACCGGCGCAGGATCTCCACCGCCGCCTGGGCCGTGGCCGGCAGGAATCCGTCGTAGCCGAGCGACAACAGGCCGGCGTTGCGGGGATGGATGCCGTCGATGTCCTTAGCCGGGTCTATCGAGTCGATGACGGTACGGAGCGGGATGTGCGACGGCAAGGGCATCTGCACGATGATGCCGGCGACCGCGGGGTCGCCGTTGAGCCGCTCGATTTCGTTGCAGAGGGCCTCCGCCGTGACTTCCGCTCCGACCTCGACGAGCCGGCCTTCGACGCCCACCCTCTGACAAGTTCTCAGGATTTGCTGCAGATACACGGCCGAAGGCGCATCGGCGCCGACGAGCACGACCGCCAGCGTCGGGGCCGAACCCCACCGTGTCTTGAACCTGGCGAAGTCGCCGGTCAGCCCGGCGCGGATGTCTGCGGCAATCGGACTGCCGGCCAGCAGTCGCGGGCCGTTGGTTCCCGCCGCAAGGCGTGGCGCGTCGCCCTCGACGTTCACTCCGGTTCCGGCTCCGGATCCATCGACTGCCCGGACAGGACGGTCTCGCGAATGCGGGCCGCGCCGGCTGCGATCTCGTGAAGAAGGGAGTCCACCTGCGATCGCATCGTCTCGTCGTATTGCTCGTCGCCGACCGAAGGCAGGTTTATCAGCACGTTCTCCGCCGCTCCGCGTGCCGCCGCCTCGCCGAGGAGCGCGGCGACCAGCACGTCGCTGGCGGCGTTCACGTTGCTTCGCCCGGCCAGTGCCTCCGCGGCCGTCACGAGTCGGGCGCAGGCTTTGACGCAATCCCACGGCGCATCCGAGGCTGCTCGCGCCGCGGCCTGGACCGCCGCGCGGCGCGTCCGCTGCTGAGCTTCGGTGTCTCGCGGGAATTTCAACGCGGCCGAGTAGCCGGCATACGCCTCCGCGTCGCGGTCGGCGAGCTGGAGGAACTCCGCCGCGAGCTCGTGCCCGACGGCTTCGCATCTGGCGAGTGTCAATTCGTAGATCGCGTATTTGGGCTTGCCCTTCGACAGGGACGCGACCATGGAGATGAGCGACGCTCCGAGGGCCGCGGCCATGGCCGAAGCCGCTCCCCCTCCAGGCACGGGCTCGGCCGAAGACAGGCTCGCGACGAACTGGCTGACAGTGAGATTCGAGAACGAGTCGTTGCCCTGGGGATCGTTCATGGCGTGATTGTAGGGAAGAGCGGGCGTCTGTCGTTGATCGGCCTGCTCCCGCGGCTCATCCGAGCAGGCGCAACGCCTCTCGCGGGGCTCGCCGACTGCGGCCCACACGCCTGACGCTGGCGTTCGAACTCACCGCCGCCGCGCCCAATGGGCCGCCCGACCGGCAACCATTTCAGGAGAGGCCAACCTCGTCGTCGATGCCGTCGACCGTCCAGCGGCGCGATCGATGCCGGAAGACCAGGGCCAGGCGGGCGCCGGGCGTCTCGACTTCGAAGATGGTTCGCGGTCCGACCTCGGCCCGGTAGGCCTGATCTTCGCGCCGAACTCCGGCAAGTCTGGTGATGGGCAATCGAACCTTGCCCCAGGTGATCTCACGGGGAGTGCCGTCGAACCAATCGGCTCGGACGTGCACGTCGACAGGCTCCATGCGGACGATGGCCATCGCGGTCGCTCCTCTTCGCTCTGGCTTGGCCGTCGTTTGCTCGGGCACTGAGCTTGAACGGACGTTCTATTACGGCCAGATACTAGTCGAACGAACGTTCTATGTCAATCACTAATGGCCCGTTCGTTCTATTTCGCGGAGATCGTCCGACTGCTGTGTGACAGCTGTATGGCACGGGTGGTCGGGACCGCGCGAGAACGTCTGATTTAGACCGCGGCACGGCCCCCGGGCCTCGCGACCCGGTCAATCGGTCGCGATCTCCGGGCCGCGCCGACGCACCCAACGCCCGACCGCGCGCGCCGCCAGTCGTACCCGTCCCTGGGTTACGGCCACGCCCAGAAGCACCACGAGTCCGCCCACCGGCTCGTGCCAGACAACGGTCTCGCCGAGGAACGCTACGCCGACCACTACCGCGAACAGTGGAGTCAGGTAGGTGACGGTGCTGGCCGTCGATGCGCCGGCAGCGCGCACGATCTGGTAGTTGAGGACGAAGGCGATGCCCGACCCGAGCGCGCCCAGCCCGAGCATGCCGAGAATCGGCTCGAGAGTAATCGAGCCGCGAATAGGGCCGGCGGCCAGGCCGAGTGGCAGCAGCACGGCCGCTCCGCACAGCACCTGGCCGGTGGCCAGAGAGACCGGGCTGTCCGGCAGAACGGCCACATGGCGTCGCACGTAAGGGAACGAGAATTCCGTAGCAGGTCACGGCGCCAATGCACGCGGCCACGCCGAGCCATTCGCCCGAGCCCAAGCCCTCCCACACGCCGACGACGATCAGGATGCCCAGGAACCCGACGAGCAGGCCGATGATCCGCTCGACGGTCGGCTGTTCTTCCGGGAACGCCAGCAGGATCACGGCCAGAGTGGTCAGCGGTGTGCTGGCGTTGATGATGCCCGCCAGGACCGACGAGATCTGCGTCTCGCCGAGGGCGAACAGCGTGAACGGGATGCTGTTCAGGAGCATGGCGACGATGAAGAGATGACGCCACGTCGACAGCTTCCTGGGCAGGCCGGTGCGCTTCAGCGCCGACACGAGGAGCAGCGCCGCGGCCCCGACTGCGAGCCGCACGAAGGCCACCTGCACGGGGGCAAGGACCTGCAGCCCGAGCTTGATCCACCAGAACGAACAACCCCAGGTGGCGGCAAGCAACAAGAAGGAAACCTGCCACGGGAGCCGAGGGCCGCGGGTTCGGGCAACCGGAGTCGCTGTCATGTCGGGAGACGTTACAAGGGCCGGCCAATTCGTACTTCCGGAGTTGTGATTTCGACCTGTCCGTCGCCGCGGGGTGCCAAAGGCCTCATGGGCGCGGCAGAACTATCGGGCGTGGGCCAAAGCCGAAGGCCGGAAGCGGGGCCTCGCAGGCGCGGCTATTCTCGGCCACATGAGCGACAGCAAGCGCCTGGGCACAGTCGGTAGGCCGGCGACCGACGCCGAATGGGCGGCCATCTCCAGCCGGCGATCGACTCCGATGTTCGTCTTCGTGGTAACCAGCACCGGCATCATCTGTACGCCAGGTTGTCCGGCCCGAATCCCCGGACGGGAGCGTATCCGGGTTGTTTCCGGGTTCGACGACGGGCTCGCCGCCGGGGCCCGGCCCTGCCTGCGCTGCCATCCAGACCGGCTGTTCGGCGTCACCCGTGCACCCTCGATCGATCCCGTGCACGCGGCCGTCGAACGAATGTCGGCCGCACTCAACGGCGGCGACGAAGTGCCCGACGATCGCGTGCTGGCGGGCGAGCTCGGCCTGCCCGAGCGCCGGCTCCGAGAACTGTTTCGAGCGTCGCTGGGCGTGACCCCGCGGGCGTGGCTGTCGGCGCGGCGGGCGGAGTCGCTGCGCGGCCGGCTAGCGGATGGTCAGGACGTGACCGGGGCGCTGTACGACGCCGGCTACGGCTCGTCGAGTGCCGCGTATGAAGCCGCCAACGGCGAGCTGGGCATGGCTCCCGGCCGGTATCGGACAGGCGCCGCCGGCGAATCGATCAGCTGGACCGTGGCGCCGATCCCTGATGGAGTGGCTCTGGTAGCGGCGACGTCGCGAGGCCTGTGCGCCGTGAGGCTCGGCGACGTAGCCGCGACGCTCGCGTCCGAGTTGCAGTCCGAGTTCCCCGGCGCGACCCTGTCCCGCGACGATGACGCGCTGGCGGACGTGGCCTCTATCGTGTCCGACCTGGCCTCCGGCCGGCGCCGCCCAGAGGCCGACACTCTACCGCTCGACGTCCACGCCACGGCCTTCCGGCGGCGAGTGTGGGAGGCGCTGCGCCGGATCCCGTTCGGCGAGATCCGCTCGTACGGGCAGATCGCGGCGTCGGTCGGCGCACCCGGAGCAGCCCGCGCCGTGGGCACGGCCTGCGCCCAAAACCCTGTCGCGATCGTCGTGCCCTGCCACCGGGTCGTCGGCTCGGACGGATCGCTACACGGCTACGCCTACGGCCTCACCCGCAAGCGCCGGCTCCTCGATGCCGAGGCGAGCGCAGCTCGGAATGCGGCCGTGACCGAAGAGACCCGGCTCCCGGAGCCCGTCCTCGCGAGCGCCGGCGGAGCCGGCGACTGAGCGGGGCCGGGTCTTACTCGACGTCGTCCTCGATCTTCGGGACCCCGAGACGGCCCTCGACGGCGGAGTTGGGGTCGCGCTCGAACGGAGCGGGCAGGTCGCGGTGCAGCAGGCTGGCCCGCGTGACGGCGCGATCGCCGAAACGGCGCCGGACCGCATCCGTGGCATCGACCACGCGGCGCTGCCTGGCGTCGACGACCTCGAACATGCTGATCTGCTCCGGGGCGCCGAGCTGAGTTGCCGCCACGCCGAGGAGCCTGATCTTCCTACCCCGCACCTCAGGCCTGGCCAGCTCCAACGCCGCCCGCCAGATCGTGTCGGTCAGGTCGCTAGGCTCCGCGAGATGCTTCTGGCGCGTGATCGTCCGAAACTGCGAGTCGCGGATCTTCACCGCTACGGTGGCCGCCCGCATGCCCGACGCGCGAAGTCGGGCCGAAACGCCTTCGGTCAGGGCCAGCAGCGTCCGGTCGATTTCGGCCGGATCCGTCACGTCGACCGCGAACGTCGTCTCGTGACTGACGGACTTGGCCGCCTCGCCGCCGCCGATTACGGGATCGGAGTCGATGCCCAGCGCACGGTCGTGGAGCGTGGCTCCGTGATCGCCGAGAGCGCGCGTCAGCGTCTCGGCCGGCAGCGCGGCCAGCTCGCCGATCGTGGCGATCCCCAGCCCGTGGAGTCGCTCGGCGGTCCTGGGGCCGATTCCCCACAGCCGCCGTATCTCGAGCGGGGCGAGGAACGAGGCCTCCTCACCCGGCTCGACGACGACCAGGCCGTCGGGCTTGCGCAGATCCGAGCCGACCTTCGCCACCAGCTTGTTCGTCGCCACGCCGACCGAGACCGTCAGCCCGGTCGTCTCGACCACCGCGGCCTTGATCCGGCGGGCGATCTCCTGCGCCGGCCCGAATAGCGCCTCCGATCCGGCGACGTCGAGGAAGGCCTCGTCGATCGAGACCTGCTCGACTACCGGAGTGAAGCGCCGCAGCACCGTCATCACCTCGCGGCTGACGCGCTGATACTTGGCGCCGTCCACCGGCACGAAGATACCGCCGGGGCAGAGCGAGAGAGCCGTCCGCAGCGGCATCGCCGAGTGGACGCCGAACTTGCGCGCTTCGTAGCTGCATGTGCTCACGACGCCGCGCGACCGTGGATCGCCGCCGACGATCACCGGCTTGCCGCGCAGCTCAGGGTGGTCGCGCTGCTCGACCGCGGCGAAGAACGCGTCGAGGTCGACGTGGATGATGCTGAGACGGGCGCGGGTCATCGCCAAATGATGGCGCGGAGCCATCGACTCCGGCAATGGCTGGGCAGTTGCCCATACAATCGACCGACAGCTTCGGCAGCGGGCGCAGTGGCGGCACAATGCAATTCGCGATCGACATTCCCAATTTCGGCGACTTCGCGGATGCGCGATTGGCTGCGGACGTGGCCCGTGATGCCGAGGCTGCCGGCTGGGACGCGGTGTGGGTCTGGGATCACATCATGCGCGACCCCGCCGACCCTCACGCCGATCCGTGGGTTCTGCTGACGGCGATCGCGCTGGCAACCGAGCGGATCCGTATCGGGCCGATGGTTACGCCGCTGGCGCGTCGACGGCCGTGGCTTCTCGCCCGCGAGGCGGTCACGCTCGATCACTTGTCCGGCGGGCGGCTGACGCTGGGTCTTGGCAACGGCTCGCACGACCGTGAGTTCACCGCGTTCGGCGACGAAGCCCAGCTGCGGACGAGGGCCGCGATGCTGGACGAGGGCCTGGCGGTGCTGGAAGGATTGTGGTCCGGCCGCCCATTCTCATTCGACGGCACGCACTACCGGATCGACGAGGCCACGTTCCTCCCGACGCCGGTGCAGCAGCCGCGAATCCCGATCTGGCTCGCGGCGACGTGGCCGGTTCGGGCGCCATTCCGTCGAGCTGCCCGCTGGGACGGCGTCTGGCCGCTCGGGCGCGACTCGGGCGGAAAACGCGAGCCACTCACTCCGGACGACATTCGCGGCGTTTGCGCGACGATCGCAGAGGATCGCCCCGCCGCCGGACCTGCCCGGGCCCCGTTCGACGTCCTGGTCGCAGGCGTAACCCCCACCGGCGACCCGGCGGCGGCCGGAGCCACTGCCCGGTCGTTCGCCGACGCCGGCGCCACGTGGTGGACCGAGCGCATCAACTCCGGTCGGGGATCCCTGGCGGAGATGCGAGCCCGCGTCAGGCAAGGGCCGCCGCGAGTGTAGGCCCGGACCCTGACGGGACCGTCAGCCGCGACCACTCCCCGAAGTGCTGGCGTTCGGCCGCCCATCGGGCTATATGGATGGCCCACGCGGCCACTCGCCGGCGCCACTCGCCCGCGCCGGTCCCCACCGCTCCCGGCCACTCGCCCGCCACTCCCGCGCTCCCGCCGCCCCGCCACGTCGCGAACGCCGAAAGGAGAAGCAGCCCGATGGTCAAGCGTGAACGGACGGGGCGACTCGTCCGCTGGTCTACGCCATTCATCGCCGTACTCCTGGTCGCGGGCTGGCTGACCGCATCGCTGGTGACGGCCCAGCCCGCCGCCGCGGCCGGCGACCCCGTTGTTGCGGCCGCCGGCGATATCGCCTGCGACCCGGCCAGCGCGACCTTCCACAACGGTTTGGGTTCGACTACTTCCTGCCGTCAACTCGACGTGTCCAACCTGCTCGTCAACGGGAGGTTCGCGGCGGTGCTGCCGCTGGGCGACACCCAGTACGACTGCGGCGGCTACTCGGCGTTCCTGCAGTCCTACGACCTCAGCTGGGGACGAGTCAAGTCCATCAGCCATCCCGTCGTCGGCAACCACGAATACCTGACTTCGGGCGGGACCGACTGCTCCACGACCGCGAATGCGGCCGGCTACTTCAAGTATTTCGGCGCCGCGGCCGGGACTGCCGGCAAGGGCTACTACAGCTTCGACATCGGAACCTGGCACCTGATCGCGCTCAATTCGAGTTGCAGTGCGGTCGGCGGTTGCGGTCCGACCTCCCCCGAAGGCAAGTGGCTCGCGGCCGATCTTGCGGCCCACCACAACGTCTGCACGCTGGCGTACTGGCATATTCCGCTCTTCAGCTCAGGCGGTCGAGCAGCCGCCAATACCCGGACATTCTGGCAACTGCTCTACTCCGCCCACGCCGACGTGGTCCTCGACGGCCACGACCACATCTACGAGCGCTTCGCGCCCCAGACGCCCGCCGGCGTGGCCGACCCTGTGAATGGAATCCGGCAGTTCACCGTCGGCACCGGCGGCGCCAACCACAACCCGATCGTGACCAGGGCGGCCAACAGCGTCCGGACCGACACGACCAGCTTCGGCGTGCTCGAACTCACGCTCCACCCGACGAGCTACACGTGGCACTTCGTCCCGACCGCCGGTGGCACGTTCAAGGACGGCGGCGTCGCCAACTGCAACCCGTGATTGACCTGGCGGATCGCTGCCGACCCAGATTCAGTAGGGCCGGCGCCGGTCCACCCAGATCAGGGCGATAGCGGCACAAAACAGCGAGCCCGCCAGCAGCATCGCCGACTCCGCCGCGACAATCGGCCAGTACCAGGACCCAGGGATGACGTACGCGGTCTGCTGTGGGAAGTGGACGGGGTCGATGTTCACCGGCTGGCACGCCGTACCGACGTTGCCCAGGTTCGAATAGTCAGATGCGGCCGGCGAGTTGGAGGAGCCGGATGAACCGGAATTGCCGGGAGACGTCGTGGCATTCGGCGTCGGCGCCGGCGTCGGCACCGCGACGCACATCATGTTCTGGTTGTACCAGTCGCTGACCTGAGCGTCGGTGACTTCCTTGCCGTCGATGAACGACTTGTAGTAGATGACTATTTCGGCGGTGCCCGGGCCCCCGGGGCCATAGAACACCAGGCCCTGCCGCTGGTCCTGCTGGTCCTGCTGGACGGCGAACGGCCTCAGGACGAAGTGGTTCATGCCGGACTCCCAGGCAGCTCTCGCGAAGAAACAGACGACGAGCGCCAGGACCACGGCCGGCAGCGTCCGACCGAAAAGGGTGCCCAGAGCGAACGTACCGCCGAAGGCGGCCAGCGCCCAGAAGACGTCGATGACGCCCCGGCCCACGTAATTGGAGAGCGAGGCGTACGGGTCCAGCCCGGGGTTCAGAGCGCCTTCGAGCACATTGGCGGCCAAACCCACCGCGAGCATCAGCGGCGCGATAAGGAGAACTCCCGCCAGAACCTTGCCCAGCAGCCAGCGCCGCCGCGAGCCCGACAGGGCCCAGGAGAGCGGCGCCGTTCCCTGCTCTATTTCCCGGGCCACGAGTGGCGCCCCCAGCACAACTCCGGCGAGCAATGGCACCAGCAGAAGCAGGAGCTGGACGAGGTTCATGTCCAGGCTTCCTCGCGTGTGGAAGAACGATTTCGCGAGTTCATTGCATTGCGCCTGGGCCGCCGTGATAGGCCCCTGAGATGGGTCCACGAAATCGCCGTGGTACGTCTGGAGGCATGCCAGGGACGCGTTTATGGAGTTGAGGCGATACGCCTCGATCAGGGCCGCGACGGTCAACCCGACGCAAACGACCGTGATCGCGATCGCTTCGAAGCGGTGCTGCTTGAGGGTGAGTCGAATTCGAGACAGCATCGTCATCCCCTCAGTTGAGCTGCAGGCCGGCGCCGCGCCCCGCGGCGAGGTAGCCCAACACGACATCTTCGAGGCTGGCGGCCTCCGAGTGCTGGCCGGGCTCGGCGCCCGCAGCGTCGTCCGGCGCAAGCCGCCACAGCGTCATGATGTCCTTCCCGCCCTTGCCCAGGAACGAGCCTACGGCGGTCGCACCCCCGGGTGGCGAATCGGCATCGGTGAGCCGGTGGCCGCGTCGAGCCTCGTCGAGCGGGCAGTCCAGCCGGACTTTGCCGCCGCCCAGGATTGCCAGCCGATCGCACGCGTCCTCGACGTCGGTGACGATGTGCGAGGAGAGGAGCGCGGTCGAACCGTCAGACTTGACCGCATCCAGCAGCACCTGGATGAACTCGCGACGGGCGAGAGGGTCGAGGTTGGCGAGCGGCTCGTCGAGCAGAAGCACCTTGGCGCGCGTTCCGAGCGCCACGGCCAACCCGAGCTGGGCTGCCTGGCCGCCGGAGAGTGTGTCGGCGCGCTGGTCGAGCGGGATGCCGAGCTGATCGAGGCGGCGCCGCGCGTAATCTGCGTCGAAGCCCGAATGAAGGCTGCGCGCCATCGACAGGTGGTCCTCCACGCTCAGACCGCGGTACACGGCAGGCGTCTGGGGCACGTAGCCGACTCGCCGAAGAGCTTCGCTACGGTGTTTCCATGGATCTATCCCGTCCACTTCGACGTGGCCGGAATTGGGCCGCTCGAAGGCCATGCAGACCCTGATGAGGGTCGTCTTGCCGGCGCCATTCGGACCGACAAGCGCGGTGACGCTGCCTGCCGGAATGGCCAGATCGACCGCATCGAGCGCGACCTTCTTCTTGAAGCGCTTGGTCAAGCCATGCGCCGACATGGCCGTTCCGACCGCAGAAGCCCCCGTGTCGATCCCCATCGTCGACCTCCGATTGCCGGAGCGCATGTGGCGGCCCCTCTGGCGACCAGGCGCGTCTCACCCTCACCATAGCAGCCGCCGAATTGGGGCGCATCGCGGGAAGACCCGCCATCGATCGAGTGCCGGGCGGGAGCGCGGGCGAGGCGGCGCCTCGCTCCGGGCGCTGGCGAAGCTCGCGGTCCGCCAATCCGAAACGTCCACGACATTCGCCCAGACGACGAGCCATCGCTGCGCGATGGCTTTAGCGGTTGCTGCGCAACCGCCCGGGCATGGAGAGAGTGCCTGCGGCCCTAGCCCTTGGGCTCGACCACCACCGTCACTTCGGGAGTCATACCGGGGAATACCTTGATCGCGACTTTGTAGGTGCCCAGCGACTTGAGCGGGTCCGGCAGTTCGATCTTGTGGCGATCGACGGTGATGCCGCGGCGGCCGAGCGCTTCGGCAATCTCTTTGGCCGTGATCGAGCCGTAGAGCTTGCCGCCCTCACCCACTTTGACGCCCATCGTGAGAGTCGTACTGGCGATTCGCGTGGCCGCGATCTCCGCGTCCTCGCGCTCGCGCTTGCGCTTCTCCTCGCGGCTGGCGATGTCGTGCTGCCAGGCGCGGTAGGCGCCGCCGGCGGCGGGAACAGCCACTTTCCGAGGGATCAGGAAGTTGCGGGCGTAACCCTCGGCGACTTCCTTCATCTCGCCGCTCTTGCCGAGCTTGTCGACGTCGGCGGTCAGGATGACCTTCACGCGAAAGCTTCCTCCTATGACGGTCGGCTTGGCCGAGCGTCCGTTACCCAGGCCCGGACTCGCGGTCCGAACCCGGATTGATTGAAGAGCCGGCCTGCCGCGTCGATTGCGTCCGGCAGCCGGCGAATGATCCTCCGCACAGGAGCGGGTGTCAGGCGGCGCACCTGATCCATGTCGCGCCGGAATGCTTCTCGGTCGATTTCCAGTTCGTCGATCTTCTCCTGGAGGATATCGTCGGGTATCCCATCGAAGAAGACCTCGACTGCCAGGACTACCACGGCCAGGTCGTCGATGCCGCCCAGGACTGGAATGTCGTCCGGGATGAGATCGCGACCGAACAGAACGTAGCCCGCGGCGCCGGCCAGGATCGCCTTGCGGCTTGGTGCGACTCGCGAGTCCGTCAGCAGCGCCCAGATCAGGCGCGTGTAGGTGGGCATCCGGCTCGCCACGGGCACGAAGGCCAGCCAGCGAAGCGAGCGCATCAGGTTTCCCCTGCGTCGTCGCCGGCCTATCGAAAATGCCAGACCCGTGCTCGCCATCGTGGGATCGGCCATCCTTGGCTGTAGCCGCCGGACAGCCCAACCAGCTGGTCCTCTCCGGGGAATAGAGAGTCTATCAGGCGTGACTCTCGACTACGAGGTGGCAAACGGGCCGGAACCACCCTTTCGCCCAGGGCCACGCGGCCGCGGTCTGTTGCCGCCGCCGACAAACGAGGAGATCCGGAGTGGCGATGACCGCCACCCCGGATCCAACGCGCTGGTGTTAGCGCCGGATTGGGCGACGCAGCGCCAGAGTCGCTGCGGCCGCGAACAACCCGAGAAGGAAGACGACGTACAAGGGCGTGCCCTGGCCGCCGCCGCTCGAGCCGGTCGTGCTCGTCGGAGGAAGCGTTGGCGCATTGGGTGGCGTGGTAGCGAGAGGCGTGGGAGTGGCCAGCGCCGCGGTCGCATGGATCGTCGCCGTGGCGGTCAGGCTGCCATATGTCGCGGTGACCGTGTAGTCGCCGATCGCCGGCGGCGTGCAGGAAGCGCCGCTGCAGCTTCCGCCGCCCGTGATCGTGAACGTGGCAATTCCGGTCACGTCCGCCGTGATATTGCCATTCGGCCGGGCGGGCATGGCCCCGGACTCCGCGGCCAGCCCCGCCCGCGCCACGCCGACCAGCTGTACGGTATATGTCTGGGCTGACTGAGCGGGCACGGTCGTCTCGGCCGGGCTCACGACCATGGAGTCGCCTTCCCAAAACGGCAGCTGAGCGTCGATCCCGGTGGTGTCGGCCGGGCTGACGACCGTGACGGCGCCATTGCAGTCGCCCTCGAAATGCGTGCTGAAGCCGGCGGCGTAGCAACCCCCCTGGTAAATCTGCCCGCCATCGAAGGAGACCGAGTAGGAGCCGCTCGGGACGGTGAGCGAGTACGTGCCATCCCCGGCAGTGGCGGTCTGGGCGTCGTAGTTGCCGGACTGCTCTGCGTAAACCGACATGCCACCAAGGCCGTTCGGAGGGGTCGCCGGGCCGGTCACTTTGCCGGTGATGTGTGCGCCGACGGTCATCTGGACATCGATGCCCGTGGTGTCGCCCGAGGTTCCGACGGTGACGTTCGTGAAGCCATTGCCGCCGACGTTGAAGTCGGTCGTCGCCACGCCTGTGTCGTAATTGCCGACCAGGTAGACGTGGTTGGGGTCTGCGAACGACACGCGGTAGTCGTCGTCCCCGGGGACCGAGATGGAGTAGGTGCCGTCCGCCCCGGTGAGGATTGCATCCGTCGAAAACGGCAGGTCGATGCTCGAGGCGTAGACCTGGATGCCCACGAGCGGAGCGCCGCCGGCGGCGGCGGTGACGGCGCCCGTGATGTTGTAGTTGGCGATGGCCGGCTCAGCGGCGAGGGCCATGCCCGGAAGGCTGCCCAGGATCACGAGCCCGAGCAGGATCGAGCCGGCGGAACGCGTCGAGAGCTTGACATTCATCGAGTGGACTCCTGGAACTGTCGAGATAGATCGCCGGACGGCGGCTCGTGCAGAAGCCGCCGTCCGACACGGCAATCGGCTGGCGTTGGTGCACTACCCGGCGGCGAAGGGCGAAGGAAAGAGACGCTTGGGCGGCGAAGTCGCGGACGTCGCGGAGGTCGCGGGACGAGGCATATGGAGGATCACCTGACTGCCCGGGCGTGTGGCGTCAGCCGCGGGCCAATCGGGTCGCTGGCTCCCCCTCCCCTCAGTCATCGGCCGGATCCTCGCCGCGGAGCAGGGCAGCGCAGGCCGTTCGAGGGAATCCCCGGACGAGGAGGTGACCGGTGCCACGACGGCGGTGGCTGCCGACGAACTGATGGTCATCGGCGGCACCGCTGCGCTCTCGAGCCCGCGAAACTCGAGTCGATCCTGGCCGGCTCTGGCTTCCCACCACCAAATTCCGCCGGCCATGACGGCCTTTCGTTCGGCGGCTCGACCGACCGACTGCTCCCCGTTTCGGGCTGCAGATCCGCCACAAGCCTTGCGGACGAGCCGCCATTAGTACTACTGGCCGGCGGGGAAAGTGCCACACTCACTGCCCCGTTCGGCTGTCCGTCGAGGTAGGATCAGCCCATCCGCGAGTGCTTGGACGGAAGGGGTAATGAGCGGGCGGAATTCGACCAGTTACTGGCCCGAACAAGGGGCACCCGAGGGACGCCGTGGGGTAGGGCGGGGCCTCGGCGCGCCCGTCTCGAGTGCCCGCGAGCCGGACGGTCGGGAGCCCTCTGCCCGTCCCGAGCCGCCGTCGCGGCGCGACCCGATGGCGTGGGCGATAGTTGCCCTGGGCGTCTATGTCGCCTGTTCGCTGGCTTGGTGGGCTTCCGGCCTGGGTGACGCAGCTATGAGCAGCCGCGTCACAGGCGCCGCGACCTTGCCCGGTGCGTTGATCGTGGTCCTCCTTGCGCTCCGCATCCGCAAGACGACGCGCCTGGACGAACGCACCCGCCGCGCTTGGTCGCTCATCGGCGCGGCCGTCGTGTGCTACGTGGTAGGAGCGCTGATACATGTCCGGGTTGACTCCGCTCCCGTACTGAGCATCTGGCCCATCGGCATGGCCCTCGAGATCGCGACGTATCCGCTCGTCGCGATCGGTCTGGCGCTCCTGCCCAAGCCGTCGCGAAGCCTCTACGACGTCGCCCTGTTCGGCCTGGACCTGGCCATCGTGGCCTGGAGCGTCGCGATGCTGCTGTGGCACTTCTTCTTCTTCCCGATCGCCTCAAGTGCGGGCCAGAGCGTTCTCGAGACCGTGGATGCAGCCTTCTATCCCGTGGCCGACCTGGCCATCCTCTACGCCATCGTCGCCATCGTCCTGAGAGGCCTGAGAGAGAGCAGCAGGGCGGCTCTGACAGTGGCCGGCATGGCCTTCGTCCTGGTCTTCTTCGGAGACCTGGCTTCAGGCGTCGACCAGATCAAGGGCAGCTACGTCCAGGGCGGCCTGGTCGGCATGTGCTTTTCGGTGGCGTGGGCAGTCATGGCCGTCGCCACGTACCTGCAGTGGCGTATCAAGGACGACGACAAACCCATCGGCGGTCTGGCCGACTACTCGCGCTCCGTTCCATGGCTGCCGTACGTTGCCGTTGCCATCGGCTTTCTGGCTCCGGCGATCCGGGATTGGAACAACTTCGACGCGCTTCGCCAGCACGTCCCGGCCACAGGGCTGCTGATCGCCCTCGTCATCACGCGCCTGAGCGTCACCGCCCGCCAGAACGCGAGTCTCGCCGCCGCGGAGCGCGGCCGCCTGGCCGCTGCGGTGGATCAGGCAGCCGAGGCCATCCTGACCACGGACCGGGCCGGACACGTCACCTACGTCAACCTGGCCTTCACCCGGATTACCGGATACACGGCGCGAGAAATCGTGGGAGGCGATCCGGATCTGCTTCGCCGGCTTGCCGATCCCGAGCCGATGGCGGAGATGACGCAAGCACTCATTCGAGGTGAGAACTGGGCCGGCCGGCTCGTCCTGAAGCGCCGCGACGGCGTAACGGTCGACATCGACATGGCGGTGGCGCCGCTCCACAATTCGAGCGGTGTAGTTACGGGTTCCGTTGCAGCGGCTCGGGACATTTCACGAGAGCGCGCGCTCGAGGTTCAACTCGCCCAGGCCCAGAAGATGGAGGCTGTGGGCCGCCTGGCCGGCGGCATAGCCCATGACTTCAACAACATCCTCACCGCGATCAGCGGCTTCGGCGAGCTTGCCGCCGCGGAGTTGCCGCCCGACGACCCTATCGGGGCCGACATCGAGCAGATCATCAGGGCCACCGAACGAGCCGCCACCCTGACCAGAGCCCTGCTGGCGTTCAGCCGGCGCCAGGTTATGCAGACGCGACTGACCGACCTGAATGAAGTGGTGGGCGGGCTGACGCCCATGCTCGGCCGCTTGATCGGCGAGGACGTCCGGCTGACCGTGCGGCTCGACCCCCATCTCGGCCTGATCATGGCCGACCGGGCTCAGCTCGAGCAGGTGGTCCTGAACCTGGCCATCAACGCCCGAGACGCCATGGCCGGCGGCGGCAAGCTGACGATCGCGACCGACAACGGAGAACTGGACGCCGAATTTGCGAGATCGCACATCGGGGCGGTCGAGGGAGCGTACGTCAAGCTGACCGTCTCCGATACCGGGAGCGGGATGACGCCGGACGTCATGGAGCACATCTTCGAGCCGTTCTTCACGACGAAGGAGCGCGGCAAGGGCACCGGGCTCGGTTTGTCGACGGCCATCGGCATCGTGCAGCAGAGCGAAGGCTTCGTGGACGTTGCCAGCGAGCCGGGCGTCGGCAGCACCTTCACGATCTACCTGCCCCGGCTCGAGGGAGCCAGCGCGCCCGACGAGACCGTCGAGGCTCGGATCAGGCCCAACGGTGGCACCGAAACGATTCTGGTCGCCGAAGACGAAGAGGCTGTTCGCGCGTTCGTGGAGCGAGTGCTGGCCAACTCCGGTTACGCGGTGCTGACGGCCGCCGATGGTGCGTCCGCTCTCGAGAAGGCGGCCAGACTGCCCAGGCTGGACCTCCTCTTCACGGACGTGGTGATGCCCGGAATGAGCGGCATCCACCTGGCGGCGCAACTGGCCGGCCTGCGCCCCGGATTGCCGGTCATCTACGCGTCCGGGTACCTCGACGAAGGAATCCTGCGCGCCGCGGGCGAGGAAGGCGTGCCATACCTGCCGAAGCCCTTCACCGCGGACGAGCTGCTGGCTCGCGTTCGCGAAGTGCTCGACCGACCGGACGCGCACACGGTCGAGCCGTTGTCGGAGCCGACCGTCCTCGACCGGTGACGCCGGACGACATCAAGCCCGTGCCGGGGTTCTCCGGGCCGCTCTGGCCGATCGCGCCGCCCGGAGGCCATCACCCGGGGCTTGCCGATCGCGGTCGAGTCCTGCCGCTCGCAGGGTCGCCGGGCGGAGTAGCCCTCATTCGCCACCGGCGACGACCGTGCCGGGCGCCTACGGCGTCGCCAACTCCGCCGACGCACCGGAGCCGGAGTTGCCCGTGCCTCCCGCCAGGAGAACTCGCCCGTCCGTCAGCAGCGTCGCCGTATGGCCCGCGCGACCGGTGGTCATGGAACTCGCGGTGCCGGTGAAAGAGCCGGTCTTCGGGTCGTAGATCTCGGCCGAGGCAATACCCGGTTCTCCGCCGGCAATAAGCACGCGACCGTCGTCCAGGACCGTGGCCGTATGGCCGGCGCGGGCGGTCGTCATGCTGCCGGTGGGAAGGAAGGTCCCGGTCCGCGGATCGTATAGCTCCGCGTTGGCGAGCCCGGCCATGCCCACGATTCGGCCGCCCGCGATAAGGACCCGACCGTCGTGGAGGAGGCTGGCCGTGTGGTCGATGCGACCGACCGTCATGTCGCCCGTCGCGGTGAAGGCTCCGGTTCTCGGGTCGAATAGCTCGGCCGAGGCAACGCCGAGCGAACCGCCGGCGATGAGGACCCGGCCGTCCGTCAGAGCCGTGGCCGTGTGGCTGTCGCGCGCAGTCTTCATCGACCCTGTGGGAGTGAACTTGCCGGTCTTCGGGTCGTAGAGCTCGGCCGAGGCGAGATCGGATGCTCCGCTGGTCCGTCCACCGGCTACCAGGACTTCACCGTCGGCGAGCAGGGTCGCCGTGTGGTAATACCGGGCCGACGACATCGAACCCGTCGCAGTGAACTTACCCGTGTTGGGGTCATACAATTCCGCGGAAGCGAGAGCCCCCGAATCGCCGACCCCGCCGGTGATAAGGACGCGGCCATCTTGCAGCAGCGTGGCGGTGTGGTAGTAGCGCCCTGTGGTCATGTTGCCCGTCGGGGTGAATGCACCCGTCTTGGGGTCGTACACCTCGGCCGACGCCAGGGCCGACGAACCGTTGCAGCAACCGCCCACGACCAGTACGCGGCCGTTGGCGAGCAAAGTCGCGGTCTGGTTGTAGCGCGAGGTCATGGAGCCGGTCGCGACGAACTTGATCCCCGGCACCAGAGTCCCGCTGGGCACCGGCGTCGGCGTATTCCCGGGCGCCAGCGTCGCCGGCGCGGCGTCGCCGGAACAACCGGCCACGGCCAGGGCCACCAACAGGGCCACCAGGACGAGGCGGATCTGCCGTCGCCGACCCCCCAATGCCCCACTCTCGAGCGGTCGCGGGGTCGATCGAACGATGGTCATATGTGCGCTTCGCCTTCCCTTCGCCGAGCGAGACGCGTCGGCGCCGGCCCTCTTCACCGGGGTCGCGGTGCGCGGCCCATCGTCCTGAACTCTAGCATCGCCCGTCGCAAGGCCAATGGACGGTCGCACTCGGATCGCCCGCCGAATACGCGTTCCCCGACGCCGCTCCGCTTGCTTGACATTCGAACGGGTGTTCTGTAACCTCCGCGCAGGGAATGGAGGCGCCCGTGACCAAGCACGATGCGGAACGCAAACGCAAGATTCTGGACTACATCGCTGCCACCTTGAGGACCCGCGGCTACCCGCCGTCCGTTCGCGAGATCGCGCGTCGCAGTGGATCTTGCCTCGACGTCCGCCGTCCACCATCACCTTCAGATGCTCGAGCGAGAGGGCTACCTGGAGCGAGGGGCTGCCCAATCGCGCGCCATTCGCCTGACGCCAACGGCCGCGCTGCGGCTGGGCCTTTCCGGCGAGTTGATGCCGCAGTCGGCGGCCCCAGAAGCTCATGTGCTGCCCATCGTCGGCGAGATCGCGGCCGGCGGCCCGATCGAGGCGTACCAGGACGCGTCGGAGACCTGGCCGTACCGGACCTGCTGGCACCGTCCGGCGATGCCTACGTTCTGCGGGTCCGGGGCGATTCGATGATCAACGCCCACATCCAGGACGGGGACTTCGTTCTGATCCGGCCGCAGCAAACGGCCCGTGACGGAGACATCGTCGTCGCCCAGGTGGAAGAGAACTCCGTGACGTTGAAGCAATTCTTCAAGGAAGCTGGGCGGATCCGCCTGCAGCCGGCCAACCCGGACTATCCGGCGATGTTCTACAACGACGTTCGGATCCAGGGAAAGCTGATCGGCGTCATCCGCCGCCTGGACTGGCCAGTCGCCGACGGGCTGCCGATGCCGTGGGCCCCATGGCCGGTATGTACCGCCTCGGCGACTTCGACCACCGACGCCGAGCGAGCCGCGTTTGGGCCGCGCACAAAGTCAGACACGCCCGGCTCGCGATCGCGTCGCCGGACGGCGATAGCTGTCGGTTCGGTTGTGCAGGCCGAGGCTGGCCGGGCCCCCGGATCCTGTGCTGGGCTACGGGCGAAGTCTCGCACCAGCCGTCCACAAAGGCTTTCCACAGTCCGCCCACAGTGGTGCGATTTCGGGCATAGATCGGCCGCCTCCTTGCCGGTTGGTTGAGACGCCGGAGCGCCGGTGAAGCCACTATTGGGAAGCCACCAAGACAAATCCAATCGAGAGTGACCGACCGCCCGTGATCGATCGACTGCCGCCTCAGAGCCTGGACTCCGAGCAGGCCGTGCTCGGCTCCATCCTCATCGACCGCGACGCGATCATCGAGGTGGCGGAATTCCTGCACCCCGAGGACTTCTACCGCCAGGCCCACGGCCGGATCTTCGCGGCGATGCTCGAGCTGTTCGAGCGCCGCGAGCCGGTCGACATCGTGACCGTCGCGGAGGCGCTCGAGCGGGACGACGAGCTCGAGGCCATCGGCGGCGCGAGCTACCTCTCCACGCTCTGGCAACGACACGCCTACCGCCGTCCACGCCGCCCAGTACGGGCGAATCGTCGAGCGCAAGGCGGTTCTGCGGAACCTGATCCCCGCCGCCGGCAAGATCGCCGGCAATCGGCTACGAGGACGGTTCGGACATCCAGGAGGCGATCGACCGCGTCGGAGGCGGAACTGTTCGCGGTCAGCCAGCATCGCATCGACGCCGGCTTCAGCCCGCTGCGGACGCTCCTGCACGACGCGTACGACCGGCTGGACTATCTGCATGCCCATCGCGGCGAGATCAGCGGCATTCCTTCCGGCTTCGCGGACCTGGACCGCTGACGACCGGCCTCCAGGCGAGCGACCTCGTCGTCCTCGCGGCCCGGCCAAGCGTCGGCAAGACGAGCCTCGCGCTCAACGTCGCCGAGTACGCCGCCGTTCGCGAAGGCAAGACCGTCGGCGTCTTCAGCCTGGAGATGAGCAAGGAGCAGCTGGTGCTGCGTTTGCTGTCGAGCGTCGCCATCATCGACTCGCAGAGGCTTGCGTTCCGGGTTTCTCGAGGAGATGGACTTCACGCGCATCGCGCCGGCGATGCAAGCCCTTTCGGAGGCGCCGATCTACATCGACGACACTCCGAATATCAGCACCATGGAGCTGCGGACCAAGGCCCGGCGGCTTCAGGCGGAAGCATGGTCTGGACTTGCTCATCGTGGACTATCTGCAGCTGATGCAGGCCACTTCAGACAGCCGCGACGCCAACCGTGTCCAGGAAGTGTCCGAGATCAGCCGCGGACTGAAGGGGCTCGCCCGCGAGCTGAGGGTACCGGTCATCGCGCTGTCTCAGCTGTCGCGCCAGCCGGAGATGCGGGAGTCTCGCGAACCGCGGCTCTCGGACCTGCGCGAGTCGGGCGCGATCGAGCAGGACGCGGACCTCGTGCTGTTCCTGTGGCGCGAGAAGGAGAAGGGCGGCGACGACGGGGAGGTCGACGGGGAGATCATCAACCTGCGCCTGGCCAAGCACCGCAACGGTCCCACGGGCGAAGTCAAGCTGTGGTTCAAGAAGAGCCAGACCCGCTTCCTCAGCTACGCAACGGAGCGATACGCCGAAGCCGTCTAGGACAGCCGGCGCCAGACGCGCCGCGCATCCGGGTGGCCGGCATCAGACGCGCGTGGCCTCCGGTCGGCAGCGGCCTACACTTCGGTGATCGGGCGGCTCGGTCGCCGGCATCGGGAGGAGTGAGATGGGCGTGATCATCGTCCGTGAAATGGTTGGGGTAAGCCCGCACTCGTGGAGCGACGCTGCCCGCCAGGCCGTGGCGCTGGCCAGCAAGACGGTTCGGAACATCCGCACGGTGGAAGTCGTTCAGTCGACTGCTCGCGTCGAAGGCGGCGAGATCGTCGAGTATCGTGTCCAGCTGAAGCTCGGCTTCGAATACGAGGAGTAGCCGGAGCGGGCGCGCCGCAGGGCTCCGGGGGGCCGGAAGCGGTCCCGGCGGCGTTGCCCGGCGAGCAGGCGAGCCCCGCAACGGTAGATAAGCGGCGGTTGATCGAGGCGAACGATCATCCGCCCATGCAGACGTCCGCAGCCGATCTCATTGACACCCGCCCGTTGGACTTTCTATCCTACGGCCCGCCGCGTGGGGGTCAGCGGCTGGGGATGGAGGATCTGCGGGTGACCGTCGACCCCGAGATCGGCGGCCGGTTCGCCGGAGAGCTGGCGACGTTGCGGCCCCGCTTCCCGCTGCGCCCGGGCAAGGTTCAGCGTCCCATCCTGCCTGAGGAAACCCTGCCCAGGCACCGGCTCTTCGACTGGCTGGAGGCCCGAGCCAACCGGCGTGTCATCTACGTAGTCGCAGAAGCGGGCTTCGGCAAGACGACGCTGATAGCGGACTATCTCCGCCGATCGCGGACCAGGACGTTCTGGTATCGACTCGACGAGGACGACACGGACGGCCTGGTCTTCGTTCGATACCTCGTTGCAGCGTCCCAGCTGGTAGACGGCTCGCTTCTGGCCCGGACGTCTGCGCTCCTGTCCGATTCGTCGCTGGAGCCTACTGGTCCGGAGGCGGCTCAGGAAACGGTCCTGAGCGAACTCAACGCACTCGGCGAGGTTCCGTCTGCGCTGGTCCTGGACGACCTCCACATGGTCGAGTCCGTTCCCTCCATCGGCTCGTTTCTCGAGCGGCTGATCGCACGCGCCCCGGCTGGCTTGAAGATTGTCGTGGCCAGCCGCCGGACGCCCGGCCTGTCCGTGGCGGCCTTGCGGGCTCGCGGCGAGCTGGCGGAGCTGGGTAGAGAGGATCTCCGGTTCGACGAAACAGAGACGAAGCGGCTGTTCCGAGACTCCTATCACCACCCGCTCGAAGCGGACGTCCTGCACGACCTCCAGGCCCGAACGGACGGCTGGGCAGCTTCGCTTCAGCTGGTCAAGACTGCTGTCGACGGCCGATCGCCGGGTCAGGTACGGGCGTTCGTGAAGTCGCTGTCTGGCGCACAGGGCCATCTCTACGATTACCTGGCGGAAGAGGTCGTCGGCGACCTCGATCCGGCGTTACGAAGCTTTCTGGTTCGGACGGCGGTCCTGGAGGACATCGAGCCGGACACGGCGGCGATCGCAGCCGAGGTTTCGCCCGCTCGTGCCCGCAGGCTCCTCTGCGACGCCCAGCGCCTGGGCCTGATGTCTCGAGGTGAGGACGAGAAGGGCATCTGGCGGCCTCACCCGCTCGTGCGTGAGTTCCTTCTGTCCCATCTCGAGGCCGAAGTCGGCGAAGAGGGAGTCGGCGAAATGCACCGTCGGCTCGCCACGGTGATGGAGTCGCGTTCCTGGCGCCTGGCCGCTCGCCACTGGGCCGCTGCCGGCGACGCGGCCGACGTCCGACGCGTCATCTGCGCCGCCACTCCCACGATCATCGGCACGGGCGACCTGGCCGCCGCCGAGGAGTTCATCACCCGCTTCCCCGACCCGAACCCGAACCCCTGGTTTGACATCATCCGCACGAGGCGCCTAATCGCCGCCGGTCTCTTTGACGCCGCGCTGTCGAACGCCCGGAAGATGGAGCCTTTGCTGGCCATTTGCGACGGTTCTGGTGACACGTCACTAGCGCTCTCTGCCGCGCTGACTATGCTCCAGGTCTCTATCGAATCTGGTGATCAGGAACTGCAGCCCGCCGCCATCTCTGTCCTGATGAAGAGTGAGGACCGCGAGTTGACTTGCATCGCCCGGGCCAGCCAAGCGGTCGCTGAGGCGTCGCGAGATGGAAGCCTGGATCGTCTGCGCGATGTGCTGAATGAAACCCTGGGTCTGAACCAGGAGCTTCGCCATTCCCGATACGAAGCCATCCACTGCTGAACCTATCGACGACTGCGTGGGCGATGGGCGACGTCAGACGTGCATTGGCTTGTGGGCTCGACGCCCTCCGGCATTGGGCTCTCAGGCAGAGCGACCCCGATGTGGCCGCAGCCCACCTGAACATCGCCAAACCACTCGCTCAACTCGGCCGTTTGAACGAGGCACGCGGCCATCTTGCGGCCGCGCTGGAGGGGCAGCCTGAGGTCGTCAACCCAGAGGTATGTTGGAGAAGCTGCCGAACTCGAGGCTATGTACGGCGACCCGCGAAAAGCGAAACCGCTCATCAGCCGGGTATTCGACTGGCCACCGGAGCGACGACTGGGCGACCCATATTGCCGCCTGGTGTCGGCACGGATCGCATTGGCTCACGGTCAACCCGGCGAGGCAGCTGAACTACTTGAGCAGATAGACCGGTCCGCCTGGCATGCCAGCGTTTCAGAGCGCTCGACTCGCATTGAGTTTGCACAGACTCAGGCCAGCGGCCAACCCAGAGACCCAGACCTTCCCGGCACCTGTGCGGCCGCTCTGGAAACAGAGCGACAGAAAGCATGGTTCTGGTGGAGGTCCAGTGCGCCTGACCAGCATTGGCGCTTACCGCAGAGGACAGTCGGGCTATCTGGCATCGCTTGAGCCCGACGATGCCGCCTACCTGTCCATCCAGGCGGAGTTGGTACTACAACGCCTCGCGGATCTCGATGAAACGGGCCTGGAGACCGTGCAAAACGAAGCCGCAACCCGACCCGAACGGTGGCGGTGGGCCCTGAGGCGCTTCTTGCGAGGAACCCAGCCCAGGCGTCCTCTGGCCATCAAGAGAGCCGCTGAACTGCTGGAGACAGTCGGTGAGTCTGAAGACGTTGCTCTGCTCACGAAGCTCCGAAAGGGGAAGGTCCCCAGGCTGCCGGATGCGGGGCGCGCTCTGACGCGCCGGCTTGCGCCGCGCATCTTCGTGGACGACCTGGGTCGAGTGACCGTTCATGTGGGGTCGGGAGCCCTAAATGGCACCGAGATCCGGAAGAAGGTCCTGTCTCTGTTCTGTTATCTGCTAACGAGACCTCAAGGCACCGCGACAAGAGATCAAGTCCTCGAGGCTCTGTGGCCAGAGATGGACCCGGAGGCTGGCGCCAATTCGCTTAACCAGTCCGCCTATTTCTTGCGGCGCATTCTGGAGCCCGGATACCACGAAGATACCAGCGCGGGATACCTTCAGAGCAGGGCGGATCTCATATGGGTAGATCGTGAGCTTGTCAGCTGTCGCAGCGGGGAATGCTTAAAGCTTCTCGACGCCATCCGTCGCGACCCATCGCCCGCTCTCGTGACCAGTCTGGCCGAGCAGTATACGGGTCGGTTCGCGGTCGATTTCATCTACGACGACTGGGCATCTTCCTACCGCGACACGCTTCATGCGAGCTTCCTGGATCGGATCGAACGGTCGGTGACGACCGACACCAAGGCCGGCGCCTTCGATCGCGCCCTCTACGTGGCTCAACTCGCGCATGCAGGCCGACCCCGAGGCCGAGCAGATAGAGCTATGCCTGCTGCGTGTGTATCGACGCATGGGGGCAAATGCCGCTGCGGCGGAGCAGTACGTACATTACGCGAGCGTGATGCGAGAGCAGTTGGGTATAGAGCCACCCCCATTGGAGTCGATCTGAGGTGTCCGGTAGGCTTGGCGTAGGACATCTGGCGTATTGACCGAGTACTTTCGGGGTATCTAGGGTCCTACAGGTCCGGGGCAACGCCTCACCCCTGCCACCGGACAGAGGACGCGAGGACGCTTCGAGGTCACTGCCGAACTCGGGCACTTGGGCAGGGCCAAAGCGATTAGTGCTACCCGCCACGCGTCGGTTCTCTCCGAGGAGCAATTCCGTGTCTCCCGAGTCCTGCAACCGACCTTGGTGATTTGATGTATACGCGTCTTCAGAGGCTGATGGTCGTGGTGGTGCAGCCTGTGCTACTTGCCCTCGGCGCCGGAGCCAGCTACAGGCCATTCTGAGTACCTCTCTCCCATAGCCGCGCGTGTCCCTGCGCGGCTAGATTGCCGCGGCGGAGCGAGAGGTATCGATGAGCCGCCGGCTGGGAGCACAAATCGCGATTGCGGCACTGGCGAGCGGAGCGCTGTTTGCCAGCGCTGTTTTCCTGTGCCCGATTGAGACCCAGCAGTCTCCATCAAGGGGGCGCCGAACTGGCTATCGCTGGGTGTCCTGTTCTGGATCGGCCTCACGATGGCTGGGGCGTCCCTCGCCGTCCGCATGCCCGGCGGCAATTTCGTCGATGTTGGCTTCGCGCCGATTGTCGCCGCCATGAGCCTGGGTGGTCCCATAGTGGCGCGGCTTGGTCGCGCTCTTGGCGCGACTCAATCGCGCGAACTCCGTGGCAAGGTCCCGTGGTTTGGGGTCTTGGCCAATCATGCGGCAATAGCCGGTCCCGCGGTTGCCAGCGCCTTCCTCCTTGATCTCGCGCCGTTCCGATCGAACCTAGCGATCGACTTCCTGTCCACATTCGCGGCCGCCTGCCTCTTCTTCACGCTCAACATCCTGATAACGGCACAACTCGTTTCTGCGCGCGATGGGGAGCCAGTATGGCAAATTGCGTGAAGTCCGACGCTGGCGCTTACGTCAACATGCTTGCGCTGGCACCCGTGGCGTGGCTGATGGCGCAGATGTACCTCACGGCAGGTTGGTGGGCGGTGCTGCTGTTCGCGTTGCCGCTTTACACGACGAGGCTGGCGTATCAGCGGTTCGTGGAAGTCCGCGAGATGTTCACCGAAACCGTCCGGAGCCTGGCTGAGGCGGTCGACAAGCGCGACACCTTCACGAGCGGCCACAGTCATCGGGTGCAGTACATCGCCATGGACATCGGCCGCGTGATGAAGCTCACCGACGAAGAGCTCGAGGCCCTCGAGTGGGGCGGTCTGCTCCACGACATCGGCAAGATAGGCGTGCCGGACTCGGTGCTGCTGAAGCAGGAGCGGCTTACCCGCGAGGAGCGGGCCACGATGAACGCTCATCCGTTGCTCGGAGCGGACATCATCGCGCCCGTCCGCCGGCTCGCTCCCGAACTGCCGATCATCCGGCACCACCACGAGTGGTTCAACGGCTCAGGCTATCCCGATCGCCTCGTCGGCGACGACATCCCGCGGCTGGCTCGGATCCTGCACGTGGCCGACGCGTTCGAGGCCATGACGGCCGCGCGACCCTATCGCATGACCCCGCTCACGCCCGAGCAGGCACTGGTCGAGCTGCGCAAGTTCGGTGGTATCCAGTTCGACCCCGAGGTCGTCGACGCGTTCGTTCGAACAACATGGGCTCGCGAATTGGCCGACCCGGGCCGTCCGGAGACCAGGGAAGTGCCATTCATCGGGCAGGCGGCCGGCTCGATGACCGTCGTGAATGCAGTGCGTGCCGAGTCCGCGGCCTCGTCGATCCTTCCGGGCGGACCGGCCGGCTCGGCCGATCCCGTCCGTCCTCGCCCGGCGATCGCCTGACCGGTGCCTGCCCTCGGCGTGTTCCTGGGGCTGGGACTCGGGTTGCTCGCCGGCGGCAAGATCGACAATCTCGTTTACATCCGCCTGCGCTGGCTGCCGGTACTGCTGCTGGCCGCGGCGCGCAGATTCGGGCTCGACGGGGCACTGACGGCCGGCGCGATCCCCGACGGGCTCCGTTTGTGGCTCGTCCTGGCCACGTACGTCCTGCTGACGGCGATGCTCGTTGCAAACCGGTCGCTGCCGGGCCTCGCCGCCGCGGCGCTGGGGACAGTAGCCAACGGCATTGCCATCGTCGTCAACGGCGGCTGGATGCCGGTGTGGCGGCCGAGCCTGGCAGCCGCCGGCTTCGACCCGACGGTGCTCCATTCGAGCTTCCATCGAATGCTCGACGGTCCTGTCGACGCCGCGTTCTTCGCCCGGGGCGGACCCCTGGTCGATATCATTCCGATCCCGCTTCCCGTCATCCAGTCCGTCGCGTCCGTCGGCGACCTGTTGCTTGGCGCGGGCCTGGCGTTCTTCATCTTCGCCGCAACTGTCCGGGCGCCGATCCTGGTTTCCGTCCGCGTTCCGGCTACCAGCGGAGTGGCCTGGCCACTCGAACCAGCGCAACCTCAGGGCGCGCTAAGCCACCCGTACGTTCGGCTCGCCACCAACGGCCCGTTCTCGGCGATGTGGCTGGGCCAGGTGGTCAGCTCGCTGGGCGATCGAGTCCACCAGATCGCTCTCGTCTTCCTCGTCGCCGGAGCCACCAACACCTCGCCGCTGGCGCTCGGCCTGACGTTCGCGGCCATGACCGTCCCGACGTTCCTCGTCGGGACCGCTCGCGGGAGCGCTCGTCGACCGCTGGGACCGGAAGCGCGTCATGGTCGGCTCCGATCTCATTCGAGCCGGGATCGTCGGGTTGATCCCGGTTGTCTCGGGCTGGAGCGTCGGGCTGGTCGTGGTGCTCGTGTTCATCCTGGCGGCGGTCTCGTCGTTCTTCCGCCCGGCTCGAACGGCCGCTCTGCCGCAGGTGGTCCCGGACGAGGATCTGCTGACGGCCAACTCGGCGATGTGGATAGCCGACACGGTCAGCGACCTGGTCGGCTATGGGCTCGGCGGGCTGTTCGTGGCGTTCCTTGGTTCGTCACTGGCCCTGGCGTTCTGGCTCGACGGGGCCAGCTATCTCGCCTCGGCGGCGCTGGTGGCGGCGGTGGTGATCCCGCCGATCGTCCGGATGCCGAGGGCGGCGCTCGGTGCGGCCGGCGAACTCGCCCCGGGAACGTCGATCCAGGCCGAACTTCAGGAAGGCTGGCGATTCCTGCATGCCGAGACGGTTCTGTTTGCCACGACGATCCAGGCCGCAATCGCCGAATACGGCCTGGGTGCGCTCACCACGCTCACCCCCCTGCTCGTCGCGTCGCTGCGCGCTCGGCAGCACGGACGCGCCGACCGCCTACGGCTTCTTCGAGATGGCCATGGGTATCGGTCTCGTGGGAGGCGGCATCGTCGTCGGCGGCATGGCCGCAAGACTGCCCAAAGGGCCGGCGATCATCGGCGCGTTCACCGCCCTGGGCGCCGCACTCGTGGCCCTGTCCGTGACGGGCAACCTGTTCCTGGCCCTGGCTCTCGCCGCGGCCGTGGGAGTTGCCAACGTGACTTTCGTCGTGCCCAGCCAGACGCTGTTCCAGCAGCGGACGCCGAGCGAGATGCTCGGGACGCGTCGTGGCAATCCGGCTGGCGATGGTGAACGCCGTCCTGGCCCTGGCGATGGCCACGACCGGAGCCCTGGCCCAGGCCTTCGGCTTCCGGCCCGTGCTGGCCGCGTGCGGCCTCATTACCGCCGCGGTCGGGCTGGCGGGCCTCGGCATCCGGACGATCCGTCGAGCCTAGGATTTGCCGCGCCGACTGCGGGGCGGGGCTTCGGCCGTCCAGCCCACGTCCACGCGGGTTCCGGCCCATGTCCACGCGGCCGCCTCAGCCGGTCCTGGACTCCCACGCACCAGCGCAGCGCGATATCCGGACCGGTGGGCTAAACTGGCCCCGCAGTGGTGCGCCCGAGCCCGTCAACACGGGTGGCACGCATCTACGAAGGACTCAACCAAGGCACCAGCCGGTGCCTGTATCCGGTGGGCCGACCTCAGCGGCCGCCAAAACAGGAGTGGCACGAGGGCAATGGCTGACCGCACCAAGGACCGAGACGACAAGCCTGTGTACGACCAGGAACTGCCGAACGACGAGGACCTGGAGGAAGAGCCCGACGAGTCCACCGAAGTCGAAGGCGAAGTCGAGGGCGATGAGGGCGAGGAAGGCGACGACGAGGCCTTTGCCGCTGCCACGGCCGAGGCCGGCGGTCGGCGCCGCTTTGGTTTCGGGCGTACCGAACGAGTCGAGGAAGAGACCGGCAGGCGCCGCGGCCCGGTAGGGTCCGTGCGGGAAACGCACGAGCGCGTCCACATCGACGACCGGCCGTCCGCCATCTATGCCATCGTCTGCGCGGGCGCACTGCTCGGCGTGCTTGCCCTCACGTGGCTTGGCAGTATCGTGCCGCCGGCCGCCGTGCCGACGCTTACGCCGCTGGTCGTGCCGACGAGTCAGGCGACGCCCGTTACGAGCGCATCGGCTTCGGCCTCCGCTGCTCCGACGATCACGCTCGCCCCCACGGCGAGCCCGACCGCGATTCCGACGGCGAGCTCCGCTCCTTCCCAGTAGAGCCCGAGCGCGCACCGAGCCCAAACGCCAACGGCCGGGGAATCGACCGCACCCGGCGCGAAACGGAGCCCCTGCGTAGCCACGGCCCGGATCTCCGCCTGCGCCGATTCGGCGTATCGTCGCCGCCGTGGACCCGGTAGAGTCGGAGCGGCTGCGGGCGGAGATGGTCGAGCGCCAGCTTCGCGGTCGCGGCATTCTCGACGACGCGCGTGCTGGACGTGATGGCGGCGTTGCCGCGTGAGCTGTTCGTGCCGCCGACGAGGTCCGTGCGCTCGCGTACAGCGACGACGCCCTGCCGATCGCCTCGGGCCAGTCGATCAGCCAGCCATACATCGTCGCGCTCATGACCGAGCTCCTGGAGCCCGCAACCGGGCATGCGCGTCCTGGAAGTCGGGACCGGCTCCGGCTACCAGGCCGCGGTACTGGTCGCGACTCGGCTTGAACGTCGTCTCGATCGAGCGGCACGCCGAGCTGGCCGAGGCCGCCCGCGCCCGGCTCGACGGCCTGGGCCTGGCCAAGTTCCGGTCGCGGGTCGTGGTCGGCGACGGCAGCGTCGGGCCGCCCGGAAGAAGCCCCGTTCGACGGCATCGTGGTGACTGCCGCGGCCCCGACGATCCCGGATGCGCTTCCCCGACCAGCTGGCGGACGGCGGCCGCCTCGTGGTCCCCGTCGGGCCCCTGCCGAGCCAGGAGCTGATCCTGGTGATCCGCCGCGGCGAACATTCGGAGACCGCGACTGCGGCCGTGCGTCTTCGTGCCGCTGGTCGGGCGAGTCCGGCTACAGCGAAGAGGCGGCACGGCGCCACAGATGGCCCGGTCGGCTGTTCCTGTAGGCAGAGCCGGCCAGCCTGCAGGCTGGCGCGATCGGCCGGCCTGGCGCGGCGCCTCGCGTCCGCCCGTTCGGATCCCACGCCAATTGGACGCTACGGGTGCACGCCCTCGGACTGGCGCAGCTTGAGGGCCGCCTCGTCGTAGATCGCTCGATCGACGTGACCATCAGCTCGACGCAGAACCGCTCGTGGACCAGGTCGTGGCCGGCCCGGGCGAGCATGTCGGCCAGCGGGTGGTCCGTCAGCAGCCGGATGATCGCGGCGGCCAGCGGCGTCGGGGTCGCTGGGCGGCACGAGCAGGCCGGTGACGCCGTCCTCGATCATCTCCGGGATGCCGCCCACGTTCGACGCGACCACCGGCCGGCTCAGCGCCATCGCCTCGAGGATCGTGAGGCCCTGGGCCTCGCGGTAGGAGGGCAGGACCGCCACGTCGAGCGCGGCCGTCACCGCCGGCACGTCGTCGCGGCGGCCGGTGAAGACGACCCGGTGCGACGATCCGAGCAGTTGCGCGCCTGCGCCTCGAGCGCCTCGCGCTCCGCCCTCGCCGACGATGAGCAGCCAGGCGCTCGGGACCGGCCGCGAGGACCAGCGGCCAGGCCTCGAGCAGGGTGGGGTGGCCCTTCTCGGGCTCGAGCCGGGCCACGACGCCCACGATCGGCGAGCCTCCGGGCTCGATGCCGTACTCCTCGGGGAGCGTGCAGCAGGGCTGCTGGTGGTTGTAGCGGTCGAGGTCGACGCCGTTGTAGATCAGGCTGACCGGCGCGCCGGCGCGGCCCTCCTCGCGAGCTTCGCGCACGATCGCCCGGGACACGGCGATCAGGCGGTCCATCGCGGCGTCAGCAGGCGGAGGGCCTCGCGGTCCTCGGCGCTGCGGACCCGGCTGGAATGGACGGTCGAGACGACGAACGGCCGGCGGCAGCCCGCCTCGCCGAGCGCAGCGCGGCGCGCGTGCCGACCACCTCGGCCCGGTACATGTGGTTGTGGACGACGTCGGGCTCGAAGGCGGCGAGCTGCGTCGGCCAGCGCCGGACGGCGAGCGCGTCGTCGGGCTCGTCGATGACGCTGACGTCGATCCCGGCCTGCTCGCAGCCGGCGGACGCTGCTGCCGTGCGACAGCGAGACGACGCGGGCGTCGTAGCGGTCCGGTCGAGGCGGGTGAGGAGCGAGATAGACGTGCTCCTGGGCGCCGCCGTTCGTGCCGGTCGCCAGGACCTCGACGACCCGGACGCGGCCGCCGGCGAGCGGCGTCCGGCTCGAGCAGCAGGTCGGCGCAGGGCTCGCCCAGGCTGTCGCTCGCGCACCGATGTCGTAGCGTGCCGCTCCATCGACGCGTCGCGTTCGCTGGACGAGCAGGCGCTGGATCGGCTCGTCCACCGCGCCCCACTCGTACTTGTAGGGCTCGTCGCCGCGCAGGAAGTCGAGCGCGGGTCCGGCCCTGCTCGATGGCCCGTCTGGAGGTAGAAGGCGACCATCACGACGCCCGGCGAGAGCTCGCGCGCGTCCGGGTCGACGCCGGCGTTGTAGTAGTAGACGGCGTCGCCGTCGTCGAACCTGACCCGCCGCGATCCGCCGGCCGCCGACCGTCAGGAAGCGAGATCCGACGATGCCCGTCGGCGCGCAATCCTCGAAGAGGCCGGCGAAGAAGCGCCGGCTCGCCGCCCCGCCCTGGGTCGCCGGGAAGAGGCCGTCGTCGCCCCAGCGCTTCTGGTGGAGGTCGATGAACTCGTCGAGGTCGCCGAGCGGAGTCGGCCGACGCTCGAGCCGACCGGCGCCGGCGGCCTCGGCCCGGCGGACCTTGCGCCGGATCTCGTGGCGCTCCTTCTTGCCGAGCGTGCCCAGGTAGCCTCGAAGTCCCGGCCCGGCGTGCAGGGTCACGATCGGGCAGACGTCCTCGCGCTCGCGGGTGACGTGCCAGCCCGCCTTCGGAGCCATGCCACTCCGAAGGGCCTGGCGAGCGCGTCGGCGGCCGGGTCGCCGCAGCGCAGCCGGCGCAGGTCGACGACGTCCCAGCGCGAGCGGGTCGGCCTGCGGCGAGCGACTGGACCACAGCCTCGCGACGCGGATAGACGTCCTCGGGCGCGGCCAGGACCGTCGCGTAGTCGGCGTGGTAGGAGGCGCCGAAGAAGACGGCCGTCGCCGTCGGGCACGGGCGTCAGCGCCGAGCCGGGCTGATGCCGGATCGTGGTCCGCGCCGCCACGTCGTCCGGCTCGACCTCGTGGCGATGCATGAGCGGCACGATGCCGACGACCTCGTCCGGCGCGGCCGCGGTCGACGACGACGAGCGTCTGGTCATGCGCGGTGGCGCCGTACGCGTCCCACCACGCCCGCTGGACACAGTATCTGGAGAAGGGCGTCGCCCACGGCGTGCGTTCGGCGAGGCCGTCCCAGACGTCCTCGGGGATGGAATCGAAAGCGCGCCGGATGGCGACCAGCCCGGAGCCGGTGGCGGTGCTCATCTAGAGGCGAGGTGGAGAGCGCGCGAATCCGCAACCTTTGGCGCGGGGATGGTCGATAACTCCAGACAGCCTGGGCCGCTGTCTGCCTTGGAACGGGCGGTCACGAGCCGAGCATAGCACCAGACCCCCGAGCGGCCCCGTTCATGGTTGCACGGCGAACCAGCCAGTGAGGCGACTAAGCCTGTGCCACAAGGAGTCCGTTCCGCTCACTCCTCGCTTCCCAGAGCAGCAGCGCCAGGACCGCGAAGAACGTGAGTGGAATGGTGGCCGTGGCCAGCAAGTTGGTCGAGGTGTCGTTGGCCACCAGCGCGATCCAGCCAAGCAACGGAATCGCCGCCGTCCACACCCGTCCTCGGCTCACGAGCCAGGCGACCGGCAGCAGCAACAGGACCGCGTAATGATCTCGGAGTGGCGCGCTCAGCAGCTGGCTGACCACGATCGTGACCTGGAGCGCCGCGACGGGCGAGGCCCAGCGCAAGGCTGCGACGAGAGCCGCGGCGGCCACGACCACGGACCCCAGTTCCGCGGCCGAGGCCACGGCATCCGAGGCGCCGGCCAGATGCGCGACCGCGCCCGGCGCAAAGTCGTGGCCCGTCGACAGCGTTCCGCTCAGACCACGGAGCAGATCCACGTAAGTGGCCCACGCCCCAAGCCCCGTGAACAGAGTGGCCGCCCCGGCCGTCGCCACGCCCGCAACCGCGGCGACCGCCACCGCGCGGTACCGCCGCGTGGCCAGCGCCCAGATCGCGAGCAGCCCGGGTTGCACCTTGACCAGCGCGCCCAAAGCGGCCACCACGCCGACGGCGCCCGGCCGATCCATCCACCGCCACGCCGCCGCGAACCCAAGGAAGAGGAGTGGCTCCACCTGGCCGAGCTTCACGGCATAAAGGAACGGCCAGTCGAATGCGGCCACGATCACCACCAACCAGCGAACGTCGCGCTTGACCGGCAGCAAGGCCACTCCGGCGAGGAAGCACGCGGCCATGGCCAGGCACCACAGGCCGGCCGCCGCTCCCCCGAAGACGAGCCACGGAACGACCGCCACGGCGAAGGCGGGCGGGTACGTGTACGTGCCGGGGCATGTACCGACCAAGATCGAGAAGGCGTTGTCGTAGATGGGCCGCCCGTCGACAAGATGACGCGCGGCGCCCTGGTAGCAGGTGTAGTCGTAGCCGAGCGTGTTACCGGCCGACGCCAGGACGACCCCGAGCATCATGGCCAGCAGCGCCAGGGAGCAGACGGGCACGATCGCGTCGGCGAGCCGCCAGCGGCGTTCCGGCAGCGACCCGGCCGCCATCATGGCTTGGGCGCGTCCCTGACAGTGTCCTTGGCCGCGCCCTCGGCCGGGGACCGTGCGGCAATGCCCGGGCCCGTCGGCCCGTCGGCTGCGCCCGCGTCGATCGACCCTTCGGTTGGGCCGGCATCCGCCGTGGCGGCGACCTTTCGGAGGCCGCGATGGACAAAACGAATTCGCACCAGATCCCAGCCCACTCGCACAGCCAGGGCCGGCCGGGCATGCATGCGCGAGCCACGGCGGTCCGCCCAGACGATAGGCACGATGGCGATGCGGTAGCCCCGCCGCCGGGCCAGGTAGATCAGGTCGACGTCGAAGACGATGCTTGTAATCCGCAGGCGGTCGAACAGATCCTTCGCGACCGGCCGACGGAAGCCCTTGAAGCCGCATTGGGTGTCCCGGACCGGCCCGGTCACCCACAGCTGGGCCGCGAAGCGGAAGAGCCGGCCTACCAACCGCCGGAAGGGAGGTTGAGTGGCCCGCATGTCCGACCCGTCGGGCTGGATCCGGCTGCCGAGGGCAACGTCGGCGCGGTCCAGGGCGGCCACGATCCTGGGCAGCTGGTCCGGCGGCGTGGCCATGTCCGCGTCGGCGAAGACGAGCAGATCGCCGTCCGCGACCAGCATCCCGGCCCGCACCGCCGAGCCCTTGCCCCCGTGAGGCACGCTGAGCAGCCGAAGGGACGGGCAGTCGCGCCGTCCCGGTGCGCCACCGGCCGGTGGAGCACCTTCCCCGACGAACTCGGATCGAGCCCGGACCATGGACGCGGTGGCGTCGGTACTGCCGTCGTCGACCACGAGAACGTGCACGGTAGCGGGCAGGATGCCCTCAGGAATCGCACACAGGTACGCGAAGAGCTCGTCCAACGCGGGGCCCAGACGGGCCTCTTCGTTGTACGCCGGCAGAACGATTCCCGAGGCTCGAAACCATCAGCGGGAGTGTACGGGCAGCACCGGCTGCACGCACCGCCTCGGGAACGGCGCTGCAACCGCGGGCCGAGATGGCAGTTTCGGGCCGTACTCGGACCGGGTCGGTGGATAGGTCGTTCGTACCAGGTGGAGTGGGACCCGGCCGATGCTACGCTGCCACCCCGTGCGGATCCCATTCGCTCTCTATGCGTTCGCCCTGTTCGTCCGAGCGGCCCTGTTCGGGCTGTTTCCGGACGCGGCATACCCGGATTCGTACTACTACGTGGATGTCGCTCGGGCCTTGCACGCCGGCCACGGGTTCAACGTGGACTTCATCTATTCGTTTCTCGACGTCGGTTCCAGAATTCCGGCCGACCCCCACCTGCCTGTCGCAAGCAATGGCTTCTGGATGCCGCTGGCGTCCATAGTTCAGCTGCCGACGCTGTTCCTGCTCGGGCCGACGACGCTCGCTTCCGCAATCCCGTTCGTGCTGATCGGGGCGCTCGCGGCGCCGCTGACATGGCTCGTCGCGCGCGAGGCCGGCTGCGGGTCCAGGGTGGCGATCGCGGCGGCGTTCGCGGTCGCGGTGCCCGGCGCGGCTTCCCTTTACATGGCCCAGCCGGACAACTTCTCGCTGTTTCAGCCAATCGCCACCGCTGCGCTGTGGTTCACCGCACGGGGGCTGAAAGGCCATCGCCGGTCGTTCGCCCTGGCGGGGATGTTGGTCGGCCTGGCCACGCTGTCCCGAAACGACGGCGTACTCCTGGGCCTGGTCGTAGGCGCCGCATTCCTCTGGGATCGCTGGCGTTCCTGGCGTTCGTCCGGGACACGGCCGCCGAAGATTCCGTGGCGGTATGGCCTGGCCTGTTTCGGGCTCTTCATCCTCGTGATGGGCCCGTGGTACCTGCGGCAACTTGCCGTCTTCGGGAGCCTGGCGCCGTCGTCCACCACGACGCTCCTGGTGCGCAGCTATCAGGACACCAACTGCGTGACCTGCGGCCTCTCGCTCGGCTATTTCCTCGACCAGGGCCCGGGCTCGCTGCTGGCGAGTCGAGTGGTCGGCATCGTCGATGCAATCGCCATCTTCTGCCTGCTGCTGGTCCCGGTGGTATTGGTGCCGCTCGCAGCCGCCGGCGCCTGGGCTCGCCGCCGAACGGTGGAATTCGGCCCGTTCCTCGCCTACGCCCTGCTGCTCTTCGGCGCCACGGGGCTCCTGTTCGCCGCCTATGTTCCGTATGGGACCTTCATGCATTCGGCCGTCGCGCTGGTTCCGTACGCCTATATCCTCGCCTTCGAGGGGGCCATCGTGGCCTCACACTGGGCGGTGAGGCATCGACCGAGCTGGACCGAAGAGGGCGCGGCCCGACTCTTCCTCGTGGTAGGAGCGGCGTCTTCGGTGATAACGGCAGCAGGCTTCGCGACAACCGTTCTGCCGTCGTGGAGCGCCGATCGCGACAACCGCGTCGCCGCCGGCCGCTCGCTCGATGGAGCAGGCGTGCCCGAAACCGACCTCCTGCTCAGCGCCGATCCGGCCGGGCTCGAGTATTTCACCGGCCGTGGCGGCGTCGTGACTCCGAACGACTCGCTCGAAGTCGTTCACCAGGTGGCAGTCGACTACCACATCCGCTGGCTGATTCTGGAGAGAGCCCACATCGTCGATCCGCTCGTTCCGATCCTCGAGTCGAAGGCTCGGCCGGCGTGGATCGGGGCTCCGGTGTTCATCGTTCCTAACTCGGCCCCGGCGACGGGCAATACCGCCACGGACGCCGCGCCCGCCCTGGCCGTCTATCCCGTCTGCACTCAAGCGGGCGACACCCGCTGCGACCGGTTGGTCCGGGCCGGGTCGTCCTCGTGAGTCGCCGAGAGGCCTGGCTGAGTGCCGCGGCCGTCTTCGCCGTGGCGCTCGCGGTCCGGATCGTCGCGGCCGTCGTCATCCGCTTTCCGGTGCCCGAAGACACGGCCTACTACGCCGGGGTTGCCCGGAATCTCGTCGAGGGCCGCGGCCTGATCAGCGACGCGCTTTGGAGCTTCCAGACCCAGCCGCTCATCGTGCCGCGCGCCGCCTTCGAGATCTGGATGCCGCTGCCGTCGCTTCTGGCCGCCATTCCGATCGCCCTGGCCGGCGCCGCCAACTGGTTCCGGGCCGCACAGCTGGTCTCGGTTCTGGCAAGCACGGCAGTGGCCGTGATGGCCTGGCGACTGGCGGCCGACGTGGCCGAGGAGATGCAGCTTCCGCCGGGCCGGGCCCGAACTATGGGCGTCGGCTCGGGCCTGGTTGCCGCCGCTCTCGGGCCGCTCGTCATATATGGGGCGCTCCCCGACTCCACGGCCGTCTTCGCGGCCATTTCGCTGGCGGCATGTCTGCTGATGAGCCGCATCGCCGCCGGTCACGCGTCGGGGCGACCGGGCCGGTCGGCGCGCTCGTCAGCGGCGCCGGGGCCGGCGTCGGCGGGCACATCCGCCGCGCCCGACTCGTTCATTGCGCGAGAAGAGCGGGCGCAACCCGCCGCCGGCCGCCGGAGGGTGCCGTTCACGCCCGACCCGCGTCTGGTAGGACTGGGGCTGCTGCTCGGGTTGGCCGCCCTGGCCCGCAGCGACGCAATCTGGCTGGCCCTGGCCTGGGCCGCCCTGGCCTGGTTCTGGATGCCGGGCAGTCGCCGGGCTCGTGTCGGCCTCGTCGCCGTGCCGGCGGTCGTGGCCGCGCTGGTGGTCCTGCCGTGGCTCGTCAGGGACTGGCTGGCGTTCGGTACCCCGTTGCCCGGCCAGACGATATCCAACGCTCTGTTCGTTCACGACACCGACGTATTCGCCTACCGCGACCAGCCGAATCTGGCGAACTATCTGGCGCAGGGACCCGCAGCCATCGCCGAAAGTCACCTCATCGGCTTCGCCCACGATCTCTTCGGCGTGTTGCTGGTTCCGGCGTTTCCGGTCGCGCTCGTCGGATTGCTGGCCCTGCCGTGGGTCGGTCGGCGCCGGGCACTCCGGCCACTTGTCCTGGCCGCGATCTTCACCTTCATGGCGACGAGCCTCTTCTTCCCTGTGGCCACGCTTTCCGGCACTTACCTGCACGCAGCCGGCGCGACATACGTCCTGCTGGCCATCTGCTGCGTCGTAGCCCTGGACCGTTTCATCGCCGCCATCGGGCGGCTTCGCCACTGGACGCGCCCCGTGGCCTGGCTCGGTCCCGCTTTCGCCATCGCCGCGGCCGTTCCACTGTGCATCCTGAGCGTGTCCACCATCGCCGCCCAGGCAGACGCGACGAGCGCCCGCTACGACGCCCTGCCCGCGGCAATGGCCCGAGCCGGCGCGCCGCTCGACGGCTCCTCGCCGGTCATAACCGACAACCCGATCTGGCTGGCGGAGACGGCCCACGTCCCGGCTGTGGCCCTGCCGGAGGAATCTCCCGAAGCGGTCCTGGACCTCGCCGATCGCTTTGGGGCCAGGCTTCTGATCGTCCGCAGCGACACCGACAGACTGTGGCCCGGCGTGCTGAGCCAACAGAGTGATGCGTCAAAATGCTTCCGAGAGGTCCCGATCACCGATATCTCCGGTAACAAGCCCGCCGACGGCTCCGCGTTGGCCTCAATTCACGTCTTCTGGATCGTCTGCCGATGAGATCAGGCCCGTATACTCCGAATGGAATGGACGCTGCACGAGGCGCCGCAGAATCACGCGACCCGCGTTTCGACGAGCTATACGCCGAAGCGAAGTCGACGCTGGGCTACGGGGCCAACAATCTCAGATCCGTCACCGAGAGATATCGCGAGGCCTACCACGACGTTCTGGGTCGTTGGCACCGTCTGCGAGATCAACTCGAGATAGCCGACCGCGCCCCGCTTTCTCGGGGCGACGGCGGCGATCCTGCCGCGGCCGCGGAAGCCGGGGCCGAGGACGCCCGCCAGAAGGCGTTGCGGACCGAGGTCGAACGCCTTACCGGCGAGCTTGGCCGGCACCAGCAGGAGCTGTCCAAGCTGGAGTTGTCGGTCCGGAGCATGGAGAATGCCTGGCTCTTCCTCGAGCGCGGCGACGCAAGCCTGCTCGCCGAAATCGCCGACTCAGGCCTGGCCACGGACATGCAGATGCGGATCGTCCAAGCACAGGAAGCCGAACGGTCGCGCCTGGCCCAGGAAGTCCATGACGGTCCGGCGCAGGCGCTGTCCAACGCCATCTTCCAAGTGGAATACATCGAGCGGGTCATCACCGAAGACGTTCGGATGGCCGGCAGCGAGCTTCATTTCCTGCGGGAGCAGCTCCGCCGGGAGCTGGGCGAAGTCCGGACCTTCATCAGCCAGCTTCGCCCGCCGCTGCTCGACGAGCTGGGCCTGGACGGAACGATCATGGACACGGTGGAAAGCCTGGCCGCTCTGACCGGGGCCACCGTGGATACGGACCTCAAGGGTCCGGGAGACTTGCTCACGCCGACTCAACAAACGGCCGTGCTCAGGATCGTGCAGGAGGCACTTCAGAACGTCCGCAAGCACGCGGCCGCGAGTCGGACCGTCGTGTCGACCCGTCTCGACTCGCCGACCTGGCTTCTTGAAGTCACGGACGACGGGCGGGGCTTCGACGTAAGCACAGTTGCCGCTCGGGGCAGACGTAATTTCGGGCTTCAGTTCATGCGAGAACGAGCCGAGCTCATCGGCGCCCAATTCGAAGTTCGATCCCGGATTGGCGGCGGAACGGTCGTCAGTCTGTCGATTCCAGTGGGAGAGGAGAGCGAATGAGTTCGATTGACTACGCCGGGCCGGAGCGGCGACGGCCGGGACCGGGTGGCCGGACCGGAGAGAAGACCACGATCCTGCTGGTCGACGACCATGCCCTGTTCCGCGTCGGGATGCGCAACATCCTGGAGCGGGAGGCCGGCTTCGAGATCGTCGGCGAGGCGGACGATACGCGGGGCGCGTTCGATCTTTCCGTGCAGCTCTCGCCGGACATCATCCTCATGGACCTGTCCCTTCCGGCGCCGGGCGGCATCGAGACGACTCAACGGATCAAGCGCGAGCTTCCGTCCGCAGGGATCATCGTCCTTGCCGTCAACGAGGACGAGGACGCGCTCTTCGACGCCATCAAGGCCGGCGCGGCTGCTTTCATCCTGAAGGACGTGGCTCCGGACGACCTCGTCGCCATCATCCACCGGGTCGCCGGCGGCGAGTATTTGATCAACGACAAGGTCTTCGCCAAGCCCGCGGTCGCCAGCCGTGTTCTCAAGGAGTTCCGAGAACTGGCCATTTACGGGCAGGAAGCGGCGCCGATCTTCGCTCCACTCTCGCCTCGAGAGGTGGAGATCCTCGACAACATCGCCCAGGGCATGACCAACAAGCAGGTCGCCTACGCCCTGTCGATCAGCGAGCAGACCGTCAAGAACCACATGTCCAGCATCCTGCGCAAGCTCAGCGTGAACGACCGCACACAGGCCGTCGTCTACGCCATGCGCCAGGGCTGGATCCGAATGCCCGAGGACTGATCCGCACGTGGCCATCGAACCTCTGCCGCTGCCGCTGCTAGAGATCGCGGAGCGAGCCCGACGAGAAGTCGACCTCCTGACCCGGGAGATCGGCGAGATCGAGTTGCTCGTCAACCAGGCCCGCACCGAGGCCACGCGTCACGAACAGAGACGCGCCCAGGCGGCGGAGAAGCTCAAGCCGGCCGGCCAGGACACCGAGGGCGAAGAGGAGGATCAGACCGATCAGCTCGTCGCCCTGACCAAGCGCTCGGCCATCATGGAAGCGCAGGTCGACATCCTGGAGGGCAAGCTGAAGGTTCTCAGCCGGTACCGCGAGAGCCTGAGGCGCTACAGCGCCGAATTGGACCGGGCTTCGATGGGCGGTGCGGTTCCCCAGCACACCGCGGACAAGCTCGACACAAGCACGCCCCTGCCCCCTGCAGTCTCGAGGCTGGTCCTGGCTGCTCAGGAAGACCTGCGCCGCGAGATCGCGCGGGCCATGCACGACGGTCCGGCTCAGAGCCTCACCAACATCACTCTCCAGGCTCAGATCGTGGAGCGGCTGCTCGACCGCGACCCGAGCCAGGCCAAGACCGAGATCGGGCAGCTCATAGGAATGGTCCAGCACACCCTGGACGCCACCAAGACCTTCATTTTCGACGTCCGGCCGATGGTCCTCGACGATCTGGGGTTGATGCCCACTTTGCGGCGCGTCGCTCGCGACCGCGGCAGGCGCTCACAGGTGCCGATCGAGTTCGAGTCGTACGGCACGGATCGGCGTCTGCCGATGGACGTGGAGAGTGCCCTCTTCCGAAATCATCGACGAAACCGTCACCGGCTTCCTGTCATGCCATCCGGATCGGGTCTCGATACGTTTCGAATGGGCGCCGGACAAGACCGAGGCTCGCATCTCCGGCAAGCGCGAGGACTTCGACATCATCGAGGAGCCCGAAGCCGAGGAACCGCCGCCTCCGCCCGAAAAGCGCGGCAAACATGCCGAGCGCGAGATTCCCGAGGCCCTCAAAGTCATGATCGACGAGACGCGTGCGGCCAAGGTCAGCCGGGCGGCCCGAGCCAACCAGCCCCTGGCCCTGCCGGCCAACACCTGGCGCGAGATCCAGCAGCGCTGCGACACCATCGGAGTCGCCGCCCAGCTCGTCGACGAAGGCCGGGAAGTCGTGCTGGTCCTTCTGTCGAGTTGAACGCCCCAAGGGCGACCGCTTCCGCGCGGGCCGCGTCGACGCCTGCCCGGCGGCCCCCGGTTCGGGGAGTCCCGATCGTTCTTGGAGAGGTGGGCCAGGGCCTGATCGAGTACGGCCTGATCCTGGTCATCATGGCTGTGGTGTGCGTTGTCTCCCTGGTGTTTTTCGGCGACCAGCTGTCATGGCTGCTGAGCCTGATCGCCTCCGCGGTGTAACCCCGCACCGCCCCCGGAACGAGGAATTGCTTGCTGAAGTCGGCGGTGGTGCGCGGAAGCGCCGTTACACACGGGGGACTCGGGCAGGTGGTGGGGCTAGGTGCACTCGCGTGCAGTCCCATTACCATCTTGCTAGTGGCGACGCGAGCAACCTCCGACCAGAATACGCGACATCCTCATATCGAGGGCGCTCTCATCCAGGAGGTCATTCGAATGCTCGTCCGTTCCGAAAAGGGCCAGGGCCTTGCCGAATACGCCCTGATTCTCGCGCTCATCGCCATCGTCGCGGTCATCGCGCTCGTCTTCCTTAGCGGCGCGATCAACAACATCCTGAGCACGGTTGGCAACAGCCTGTAGCTAGCCCGCTGCGACAAAGCCGAAGCCGCGCCTGGTGCGCGGCTTCGGCACTTAAGAGGCCGCGCCCAAAGCGCGGCCTCTCTCTATTTTGCCCGCCGGAGGCCTCACCTGGACCACCCCGAAGGGCCGAGAATCCTTCCTACTCCGCGTAGCCCATTGGTATAGTCGCAGTAAGGTTGGCCGCAAGGCTACCGTGGTGCCACCTGTCACAAGTGCTCGGGAGATTTTCGTGAAGCGGTCCAATCGATTGCTGATCCTGCTGGGTCTGCTCATCGCCATTTCAGGGGCCCTGGCGGCGGTGGCCTATGTAGCGAGCAGCCCCGGCGGAGGTGGGGGCGGAAATCCGGAAGCGGCCGCCTCGCCGACCGGGACCCCGGAACCAACCGTGCCCGTGGTCTGGGCCACAAAGGCCATTCCCGTAGGCACGACCATCACTTCAGACATGGTGGCCACCGAACTGCTGACGCTCTCCGCACGAACCGCTCTCGGCGAGGGCACCTACGCCAGCGTCAGCGAAGTCGTAGGCAAGATGGCCGGATCCGACATCGCCGTCCATCAGGTCATCGTCGCGGGCACCGATATCCTCGCCCCCGGGTCAGCCCTCGATGGCAAGTCGATCGCCGACTCGATCACGCCAGGTTTCGTCGCCGTGTCGATGGAACTCGACCAGACCAACGGCGTCGGGACGCTGATCGTGCCCGGCGACCACGTCGACATCATTCTCACGGTGTACATCTCCCAGCTGGCCATCTCGGTCAAGGACACGAACGGGACGCCCATTTCGCTCGGCGGCAACGTGCTGACGTCCAAGCTGGTTCTGGAGAACGCCCGCGTCCTGCGCGTCCTGTTGCCCCCGGCCACTGAAGCCCAGGCGCCTGCGCCGGCGGCCAACGGTTCGGCCGCACCGGTCGCCGCTGCGCCCACCAACTCCCTCGTGCAGTTCACCGATCGCCACATGATCGCGATAGTCGAGGTCCACCAGGAAGATGCGGAGCTGATCCGCTGGGCTCAGCGCGCGGAGAGTCCCTCTCCCCAGACCTACATAGATCTGGCCTTCGCCCTCCGCTCTGCGAGCAATTCGTCCTCAGACCCGACGACGCTATCCGCCAAGGTTCCCGCCAGCAAGGTCCAGGGCCTCAGCTTCAAGGAGATCATGTCGGAGTACTCGGTCATTCCTCCGGATCCGACCGGGACTCTCCCCAAGGCTCTCGCGGACCAGATTTCGTGGTAGGCCGCTTCGCCGCCATCAGGCGAAGTAACAAGGGAGAGGCCGACAGCATCGGCCTCTCCGGGATGCGGGAAGCGAATCTATTTCATGGCTGATCGGATCCAGGTCCTGATCGTAGACGACATACCGGAGACCCGCGACCACCTCGCCAAGCTGCTCGGCTTCGAACCGGACATCGAGGTGGTCGGCAGGGCTTCGTCGGGCGCGGAGGCGATCGAGCAGGCCGCTCAAATCCTGCCCGACGTCATCCTGATGGACATCAACATGCCCGACATGGACGGTATCGCGGCCACCGAGCGCCTGTCATCGCAGGTCCCATCGGCAGCCGTGGTCATGATGTCCGTCCAGGGTGAGGCCGACTACCTGCGCCGCTCGATGCTTGCCGGAGCTCGCGAGTTCCTGGTCAAGCCCTTCAGCAGCGACGAACTGACGGCCTCGATCCGCCAGGTCTACTCGCGCGAGAAGGAGAAGGCCGGCCGGGCGGCCGTCACTCTGGCGGCCCGCACCCAGGATCCCACTCAGGAAGGCCAGGTCGTGGCCGTATTCAGCCCCAAGGGTGGTGTCGGCCGCACGACAATCGCCGTCAACCTCGCCGTCGCCGCCGCGTCGGAGCTTGGCAAGAAGGTCACACTCGTCGACGCCTCGTTCCAGTTCGGCGACGTGGCGGTCCTGCTCAACCTGAATCCCAAAGACAAGTCGATGGCGGAACTCGTGCCGCAGCTCGAGGAAGGCCGCGATCCGGACTCGGTAGACGCCTTCACGCTCACGCACTCGTCCGGTATTCGGGTGTTGCTCGCTCCGCCTTCACCTGAGATGGCTGAACTCATCACTCCCGCAGGCGTGAAGCATGTCCTCGAGATCCTCCGCCAGCACAGCGAGCTGGTAGTCGTCGATTGCGCCGCGTGGTTCAACGACACGATTCTCGGCATTCTGGACATGGCTGATGTAGTACTCACCGTGCTGACCCTGGAGATCACGAGCATCAAGAACATTCGGCTCTTTCTGGAAGTGGCCGAGCAGCTCGGCTACTCACACAAGATCCGTCTCGTCTTGAATCGGGCCGACACGACTCTGGGGATCAGGGTGGCCGACGTCGAGCATTCGATCGGCCGCAAGGTGGACCACACCATCGTCAGCGACGGACGGGCCGTCGTATACGCCCTCAACCGAGGCGTGCCGTTCGTTCTCAGCAATCGCGAAAGCCAGGTCTCGCAGGACGTCTTGCGTCTGGCTGCATCTATCGTCGGCAGCGGAGAGACTCGCGAAGAGGAAAGCCGCAAGGCGCCCCAAAAGGGCAAGTCTCTCTTCGCGTGGAGATAGTCGCCCAAAAGCGTTCGGCACGACCGAACGTTCAGGGCCGGTAAGGGGTGTAGGCGATGTCCCTTCTGAAGCGGATCGAGAGTTCGCGACCGGGTACGGCTCCCGGAGCGCCGGGAAGCTCCCCGGCCGGCCCTCCCGGCCCGGGCATGCCCTCGGGAGTCAGTGGCCAGCGTCTCCTGAGCCAGGCTCCGGTCCGCGAATCGCTGCGCGAAGTCAAGTTCCGGATCCAGTCTCGCGTCATCCAGGACCTCGATCCCAAGCTGGATCTGGCCAATCAGGTCGAGGTTCGGCGCCAGATCGAGGAGATCTTCGGTCGCGTAATCGACGAAGAGGGCCTGGCCCTCACTCGTGCCGAGCGCGTCCGGATGCTCGAGCAGATAACCGACGAGATCATCGGCCTGGGCCCGCTGGAGCCGCTTCTCCGCGACGAGACCGTGACTGAAATCATGGTCAACGGCCCGCGCCAGGTTTACATCGAGCGGAGCGGCCGCCTGGAGTTGACGAACGTCGTCTTCCAGAACGACGACCACGTGATGCGCATCATCGATCGGATCATCGCCCCGATCGGCCGCCGCATCGACGAGTCGAGCCCGATGGTCGACGCCCGCCTGACCGACGGTTCCCGCGTCAACGCCATCATTCCGCCGCTGTCCCTGATCGGGCCGGTCATCACCATCCGCAAGTTCTCCGCTTCGCCGTTCACGGTGGACGATCTCATCCGGTTCGGCACGGCAACCCCGGAGATGTTCGACTTCCTGAGGGCTTGCGTAGAGGCTCGCCTGAACATCATCGTTTCGGGCGGCACCGGCTCGGGCAAGACCACGACATTGAACGTGCTCTCGTCATTCATTCCCAACGACGAGCGGATCGTGACCGTGGAGGACGCCGCCGAGCTTCAGCTGCGCCAGGAGCACGTCGTGACGCTCGAGTCCCGACCCTCCAACATCGAAGGCAAGGGCGCGGTACCAATCCGAGAACTCGTCAAGAACTGCCTGCGAATGCGGCCCGACCGGATCATCGTCGGCGAGTGCCGAGGTGGTGAGGCCCTGGACATGCTCCAGGCCATGAACACCGGCCACGACGGCTCCATGTCCACCGGCCACGCCAACAGCCCGCGCGACATGCTCGCCCGACTGGAGACGATGGTCTTGATGGCGGGCGTGGACTTGCCCCTTCGGGCAATCCGGGAGCAGGTTTCGGCCGCCGTGGATTTGATCGTTCACCAGTCGCGAATGAAAGACGGCACCCGACGCATCGAGTACATCACCGAGGTCCAGGGCATGGAGGGTGATGTCGTCGTCATGCAGGATGTCTTCCTGTTCGAACAAACCGGAGTTGCCGACGGCAAGATAGTCGGCCGCCTCCGCCCCACCGGCATCCGACCCAAGTTCGTCGAGAAGTTCGAGGTCATGGGCATCCACCTGCCGCGCGGCCTGTTCGGCTTCGCGTAGAAGCGGGGAGAGGCAGCATGATTGCGATCGTCATCGGCATCCTGGTCTTCATGGGGGTGATGCTCATCTTCCTGGGGCTGGCGAGCGCCGGCCAGAGCGGTGCCATCAGCGCTCGACTCGAGCGCTACGCCGCCGGGAAGAACGAGACGACCTCGTCGACCGGCACGTCCACGGCTTCGCCGGGTCTGGGCGAGATCCTGGCCCAGAGCGTGGCCCTGGCCCGCCTGAACAAGGTCGTCGAGCAGCGTGACTTTGGTGCCAACCTGGCTCGCGACATAGCCCGGGCGGACCTGAAGCTCAAGCCGGGCGAGTTCATGGGCATATGGCTCGGCTCGATCGTGGGCGTGCCGGCGCTGTTCCTTTTGATGAGCATCCTCCTGCCGCCGCTCGGCACGGGCATCGCGCTCGTCATCGGCGCCATCGTCGGCTTCTTCATCCCACGGTTCTGGCTGGGCCACCGCCGCGCCTCCCGCCTCAACGCGTTCAACAAGCAGCTCCCAGACACCATCACCCTGATCGCGAATGCTCTTCGAGCGGGCTCGTCCTTCCTGCAAGCCATCGAAATGGTGGTGCGAGAAGCTCAGCCGCCGGTTACGATCGAGTTCGGACGAGTCGTCCGAGAAGTCAACCTCGGCCTGGCCTTCGACGTCGCCCTGGAGAACATGGTCCGACGCGTCCGATCCGACGACCTCGAGCTCATGGCCACCGCCATCACGATCCAGCACCAGGTCGGCGGCAACCTTGCCGAGATCCTCGACTCGATTGCGTTCACCATCCGGGAACGGGTCCGGATCAAGGGCGAGATCAAGACGCTGACGGCCCAGCAGCGGCTGTCCGGCTACGTCGTGGCCTTCATGCCGATCGCGCTCATGATCATCCTGTTCGTCGTCGCTCCCAGCTTCACGAAGCCTCTTTTCGAGAACCCGCCGGGCATCATGGGTCTGCCAGCCGGTCTCATCGTCCTCTCATTTGGCGGCATCCTGATGTTCATCGGCTTCATCTTCATCCGGCGAATCGTCGCCATCGAGGTTTGAGATGATCGCAATCGTCATTGGAGGCCTCGTCTTCGTCGGGATCATCGTCCTCTTCATCGGGCTGGCTTCGGGCAACCCAATCGATCCCGTTCAGGCCCGGCTGACCCAGCTCGGTTCGTTCCAGGCTCGCAACCTCGAGGAGCTGGAACTCCAGCAACCCTTCGCCGAACGAACATTGCGTCCGCTCGTCGGCCGGCTGTCTCACATGGGCGGCCGCCTCAGCAGCGCCTCCTCGTCCGAGACGGCGGAGAGACGGCTGGCCATGGCCGGCAACCCGGGCGACATGAAGCTGACCGATTGGATGGGCGTGAAGATGCTCGCGGGAATAGCCACGGGCGTGATCCTGTTCCTCCTGTTCGGCCTGCTCCTGGCCGGCATCGCCATGGGCCTCTTGCTCGGCGTCGTCGGGTTCGGCATCGGCTACATCTTTCCCGAGTTCTGGCTGGGCGGCCGGATCAAGGCTCGTCAGAAGATGATCCTGCGGATGATCCCGGACACGCTGGACCTGCTCACCATCTCGGTCCGGGCCGGCCTGGGCTTCGATGCCGCGCTGGCCAAAGTCGTCGAGAAGCTGCCCGGGCCGCTCACCGACGAGTTCAGGCGCGCTCTGGCCGAGGTTAGAGTGGGCAAGGCGCGGCGTGATGCCCTGCGAGACATGATCCCGCGGACCAACGTGCAGCCGCTCTCCAACTTCATCGGCGCCATCATCCAGGCCGAGCAGCTCGGCGTGTCGATCTCCAAGGTGCTGCAGGTCCAGTCCGAGCAGCTGCGCATCGAGCGCCGCCAGCGCGCCGAAGAGCAGGCCGCCAAAGCGCCGATCAAGATGCTGTTCCCGCTGGTCGGCTGCATCTTCCCGTCGCTCTTCATCGTCATTCTCGGGCCTGCCATCATCTCGATCGTCAAGACGATGTCATCAGGCGCCATCCCGTGAGCCGCCGGCTGCTCGTGGCCCGCAACATCAGCCGGGACTCAGTTCTGGCCGAGCGACTCGAAGACGGCAGCTCCTTCTGGGCCAAGTTCATGGGCCTCATGGGTCGCGGGTCGCTGCCGGCCGGGGACGGGTTGTGGTTACCCGGAGAGAACGGCATACACATGCTGTTCATGAGGTTTCCCATCGATGTCGTGTTCGTGGCTCGATCCACGGCTGGTCCGGATGGACCGCGACGCGTTCTGTCCGCGCGGAAGGCCGTGCCACCGTGGTGGGGCGTGGTCTGGCGCGTCGGCGGGGCGAAGGGCGTCCTCGAGTTGCCCGTGGGCACGATCGACGCCAGCCACACTGCCGTCGGCGACGAGATCGCCATCGTCCCGGCGTAGGGTCGACCCACTGCGAATCGTGGCCGGCCTCGCGGCGGGCGTCGGCGACTGCGACCGCGTCGACATGAGGGAGCGCCGCGTAAGCGGCAGATACGTGGCAGTTGAGCCTCGCGCCCTAGGATCCGCTGATGTCTCCGCCCGGGTTCTCGTCGGTCGCCAACTCGCTGCTGGACATGGCGTTGCCGGCCTCATGTGCGGGTTGTTCGGACGAAGGCGCGGTGCTGTGCCCGAAATGCCGCCGATCGCTGGACGTCCGCCTCGGACTGCCGGCCGGAGTCCCGATCGGCCTGCCTGCGGCGATGCCCCTGGCGCTCGCCCAGCTCGAATGGTGCGCGCCGTTCTCGGGCACGGTCAGAGCCGCCCTGCACCAGCTCAAGTACGCGGGCGAGAAGCGCCTTACGGTGCCGCTGGCGAGGGCCCTGGCCGCTCGCTGGCAGGCGGCCGGAGCCGGCGGGGATCTGCTCGTGCCTGTGCCGGTCCATGCGGAACGAGCCAGACGGCGTGGCTACGACCAGGCGGTGCTGCTCGCAGCGGAAGCATCGCGCTGCCTGGGCATGCCGTGGCTCGGAGCGCTGGAGAGGACGCGCAATACTGCGCCCCAGTTCGACCTTGGACGGCGGGCCCGGCGTGCGAACGTGGCAGGTGCGTTCGCGCTGAAGCCGTCGCCGGCGCCGCCCCGGAGCCATTCGATGTCGAGGCACGTCGAAGGCCGCTGGATCGTGCTGGTGGACGACGTGGTCACGACCGGATCGACGCTCGTGGCCTGCGCCGAGGCGCTCTACGAAGCCGGGGCCATCGCCGTCTCGGCCCTGACGGTGGCGCGGGAACGCTGAGCGGACTCACGCCGCCCGTAGAGTCTCGGGGGCCGGTTGGCCCGATCGACTCCTATACTGGCCGCATGGCTGCGGCTACTGAAATGCGTGCCCGTCGGTCGGCCCCCAGCCTTCTGAGCGTGCGCGAACTTCGTTACGGAGGTCAGCCGTGAGGACGATCGTCAAGGGCAAGAACATCGACGTCCCGGATTCCGTGCGCGAGTATGCCGAACGCAAGATGCGCCGGCTGGAGCGGTTCCTTGACGATCGGACGGACGCCGTAATCGAGTTCTCGAGCGAGCAGCACCGCAGCACGTCGGACTCTCAAATCGCAGAGGCGACGCTCACGATCGACGGCCAGGTTCTGAGGAGTCACGCCGCCGGCCCAACCTACCAGGCCAGCCTCGACATCGTCATCGACCGGATCGAGCGCCAGGCGGTCGACGCCCGCGAAAAGCCGCGTAGCAAGGAGCGACCTGGCGAGGCCCGCGCCCGTCGGCTCGGCGCCGAAGAGCCGGAAAGCCTGGCCGAGTCGGACCTGCCGGCGTGGCGCATCGTCAAGACCAAGCGATTCGCGATCGAGCCGATGTTCGAGGAGGATGCCGTCGAACGAATGGAGGAGCTGGGTCACCACTTCTTCATCTTCGTGAATGCCGAGTCGGAGAGGCTCTGCGTGCTATACAAACGCACGAGCGGCGACTTCGGGTTGATCGAGCCGATGATCGCGGGCGAGTACATGCCCCGCGGAACCGAGCATCGGACCGATTCATAGCCGGAGGCTCGGCCGCCCGCGTCGTCCAGAGGGTTGGTAGCCGCTTGACCGTCGACAGCGTCAGAGATGAGGTGGGGATGACCGCGCGCTCCGGGCCAGGGATCCGCGTCCGGCTGCCCGGCGGCCGGCGTGCCGGAGCCCATCTGCCGATGAGTTGGGGCCTGGTCCGGGTTGCCGACAGAGCCGCCGAGATCGGCGCAAGCACGCTGCAGATCTTCAGTGACAACCCCACGGCATGGCGCCGTCGGGCGGAGACTCCACCCGAAGCCGAAGCGTTTCGGCAACGCCTCATCGACCTGGACCTGGGCCCGGTCGCGATCCACGCGCCATACCTGGTCAATCTCGCCGGGCCGGACGAGCAGTTGTTCTCGAAGTCGGTCGAGTTGATGCGCCACGAACTGGCTCACGCTCCGGAATTCGGCGCCAGGTACGTGAACGTGCATACCGGCTCGCACCGCGGTGCTGGCGTGGACGCCGGCGTTCGGAGGCTCGTGGACGGTCTCGAATTGGCCACCAGGGACCTGCCGCTCGACCGAGCCAATTCGGACACGGCCGTCGTGGTGCTGGAGAACTCGGCCGGTGGTGGCTTCGCGGTCGGTTCGACGATCGAAGAGCTGGCAATGATTCTGGACGCGGCGGAGGCACGGGGCCTCGACGGCGGACTTGGAGTCTGCCTCGACGCGGCCCACCTGTGGGGCGCCGGCTACGACGTGTCCAGCCCGGCCGGAGTCGAGGACGTGCTGGCGACGTTCGATCGGCTGATCGGTCTGCGGCGACTCCTCATGGTCCACCTCAACGACTCGACCTCGGCCAGGGGTTCGCGACACGACCGCCACACCCACCTCGGCGAGGGGCAGATAGGCCGCGACGGGCTCGCTCATCTGCTCTGTCACCCGGCCCTGGACCACGTGGCCTTCTACCTCGAGACGCCGCAGATGGAGGACGGCTTCGACGCCGTGAACGTGGCCAGGCTGGGCGACCTCGCATCGGGGCGGCCGCTCACCCCCGGTCCGACCGAGACGGACCTCGGACATCCGGCACGTCGAGTCCCGGCGTCCGCGGCCAACGAGGGCCATCGATGACCGTCACGGCCGGGACCGGCCGCGGCGCCACCGGCGACGAGCCCGGCGAGATCGCAGGGCCACGGTCTGAGCCCGCCGCGCGGCCGGCCGGCGGGTTTGCCGGCCGCATCCTGGCTCGGGTGACCGAGCGCCTGGGAGTGTCCGGTCGCGAACTGGCCTGCCTTGGAGCGATCCTCGTCGTCGCGGCGGTACTGCGGTTCGTCAACTTGCCGCTGCGGGGCGGCTGGGACTCGGACCAGGGCACCGAGATGCTGGCCCTGCAATCGGCCCTGGCTACAGGCCAGCTGCCGATCTTCGGACCAGAGGCCATCAGCGTGTCCAGCTCGTTCCACCACGGCGCCCTCTATTACGATCTGCTGCTGCCGGCAGCCTGGCTCGGCAACGGGGACCCGACCTGGGTGGTCGGCGAGATTGCGCTGCTGAGCCTGGTAGTGGTGCCCGCAGTCTGGTGGATCGCCCGTTCGATCGGGGGAGCGGCGGCCGGCCTGGCGGCTGCCTTCCTGGCGGCGGTGTCGGCAAGCCTGATCGGCTACGCCACTTTCATCTGGAACCCGACACTCGTCGAGCCGGGCGCGGCGGTGGCGTTCCTGGGTGCGTGGCAGGCCCTGCGGACGGGTCGCTCCGCCTGGTGGATCGTGGCGGCGGTCGGATCCGCGGTCGCGGTTCAAAGCCACATCGCCGCGGCCGTGATCGTTGCACCGATGGCGTTCGCGTTCGCCGTGGACTTGCGGCGTGGACCGGCCGTGCGGCGTCGCCGTGTGGCTATGTGGGGCCTGGCCGGAGTCGGGCTGGTCGCCGTGACGTACTTGCCGTTTCTGATCCACGAGATCGGCCACGACTTCGCCGATACCCGCGGCATGCTCGCCTACTTCAGCGACCCCAATTCGACATCGTCTCTCAACCCGTTGGAAAGGGTCCTGGTGGCGACCATTCGGATGCTCGGCTGGCCGCTCACTCGGTGGCCCCTCGTCGAGCGCCAGACGGCGAGCGCCGCCGCGCTGCTGACGGCTGCGTCGGTCGTCGTCGGCCTCTCCTGGCGACTGGCCGCCACGACGCGGCCGGCGACGGCGCGGCCGGCAACGGCGGAGGCGGCGTGGCCGGCGGCAGCGGCGTGGCCGGCGGAGCGGGAACATGCCGCGGCGGTCGAGCGCCTGGGTGTCCGGCTCGTCGGTGCCTGGCTTCTGCTCCTGATACTGGCCCTGGGACTGGGGTTGCACGCGGTCTCCGAGATTCAAGAGTTGCCGACCGAGCAATACCACGTCGTCGCCGACGCCCTCGTGTTCGTTGCCGCAGGGCTCATCGTCGGGGGGCTGTGGCGGCCGCTGCCGCGGCGGCTCTGGACCGTCGCTCGCCGGGTTGCCGTGGTCGTGGCTTTTGGCGCCCTGCTGACCTGGAACGTGGGCCACATGCCCCCACTAACGTCGCCCGACGGTGGCTGGGCCGCGGCTCAGGCAGCGGCTACTCGGCTGGAGCACGACGCCGGCGACTCGGCGATGGCTCTGGTGCCACTCTACGAGCCAAAGGGCGGCGACGCCTACATCTACCCGCTGGCCCGCGACGGCTTCAGCCTGGTGGCACCGGATCGGGCTGAGACGGTGATCCTGCTTTGCGACACGTTCTGGCTGAGCGGCTGCGGCGACCAGGCCGAGAAGAACTGGCTGGCGAGCGACCCGGCCGGGCACGGCCTGACCCGGATCGACCAGTTCGCGGCGGCGCCCGACCGAATCCTGACCGTCTACTCACGCGACCCATGACCGCCATCGACCGGGTCGGCATCAGGCCGGCGGGGGCCGAAGGGGCCGAAGGAGCCGCGGGGGCCGAAGGCTCGGCTGCCGGGGCGACCTCGAGGCCGGACGGGCCAGCCGAGGGAGGCGGCATCGGCTCCGTCGCCCAACACTCGATCGGGCGTTGGTTCGGCCGAACGTTCGACCGCCTCGGAGTCCCATTGCGTGAATGGGCAGTTCTGATCCCGATCCTGGCGCTCGCGGCCGCGGATCGGTTCGTGGGCCTGCCGGCTCGCGGAATCTGGGATGCGGACCAGGGACTCGAGGTAGCCGCAATCTGGAATGCGGTCCAAACGCGACAGCTGCCGACGTTCGGATCGCCCGCGTTCAGCGTCGGCGGTACTTTTCACCACGGCGCCGGGTTCTACGACCTGATGATTCCGGTGGCGTGGCTGGGCGGCGGTAACCCGACTGTCATCGTATCGGCCATCGCTTTGTTCGGCCTGGTGGTCGTGCCACTCGTGTGGTGGACCGCCAGGTCGATCGGCGGCGTGTCCGCGGGGCTGGCCACGGCCCTGCTCGCGGCGGTCTCGCCCAGCCTGATCGACTACTCGACTTTCATATGGAACCCGGTCCTGATGGAAACCGGGGTGGCGCTGGCCTGCTTGGGCGCCTGGCAGGCATGGACGACCCGAGAGCCTCGCTGGTGGCTCGTCGCCGCGGCCGGGACCGCCCTGGCCTCCCAGTCGCATCTGACCGGCCTTGCCCTGGTATTCCCGATGGCGGCGTTCTTCCTGGTCGCTCTCCGTCGCTGCGCGCCCGACCGGCGGCGCCGGATGCTGGCCTGGGGCGCGGCAGGAGTGGCGCTATTCCTGGTCACCTGGATGCCGTGGATCGTGAGCGAGGCGACTCACAACTTCGCCGAAACTCGGGCCATCCTCGCCTTCAGACAACCGGGCCCATCGGGCGCCGATCCGGCCACCCGGCTGCTCATCAGCGGCGTTCGAATTCTCGCCTGGCCGCTGACCCACTGGCCTCTCGACGGCGTGTTGCCCGGATTCCCCGTCGCCCTTGCGGTCGCGGCGGGTATCGCCGCCGGCATGGTCTGGCGGGTTGTCGGGGCGCTGACCGCGGCCCGGCAGTCGAACCACACTACCGCCGACGCCGAGCGGGAGGCCGGCCCCGTGGCCGGCGGCGAACGCGGTCCTCTCTCGATGGCGTCACGCGAACGCGAGGGCGTGCTGTTCGTCGGCGGCTCGCTGCTGATGATCGTCCTCATCCTCGGCCTGGGCATAAAGGAGGTCTCTCTTTTCGAGAACATCAACCAGGAGCAGTACCACGTCGTGGCGGACGTTCTGGTGATCCTGTCCGGCGGTCTGGTGGTCGGCGGCCTCTGGCGTGCCTCCCCGCTCCGCGGCCGGCCCTGGTCGGGGCGCGTCGTGGCGTCGGTGGCGCTGGCTGCGGTCGTGGCCGTGAGCGTCGCACATTGGCCGGCGGCCGTCGCCGCCGACGGAGGCTGGCCGGCTGCCCAGGCCGCGGCGGTTCGGCTGGAGGCGGACGCCGGCACGTCGGAACTCACGCTCGTCAACCTGCCCTACTTCAAGGGCGCCGACGCGTACGGCTATCCGCTGACACTCGACGGCGTTCGACTGGTCGGGCCGGCGGAGTCGGGCACGGTTGTCATCCTGTGCGATGCCGGCTGGTTCGACGGTTGCGGCGGCACGGCGGAGGCAACCTGGGTGGCGGATTGGCTGCCCGGACAGAACGTCCGGCTCATCGATCGATTCGAGCCTGCGCCCGGTCGGATTCTGTCGGTGTTCCGCCGCACCCCGTAGGTTGGACCGGGAGAAGCGATGCGCGCCGCCGCAAGAGCGACGCAAAGCACGCGGGCGGGAACCGTTCGCGGGTCCACGAGGTCCCGCTGGTGGTCAGCTGGCTTCGCGACCCGGCCGAACGCGCGGCGCCTGCAGCGGTCGAACCATCGGGCGCACGGCCCGGCTCGCCATGGCGGCCGAGATCATCGGTGCGTCGTTGACTCGACGATCTTCGAGTAGCTGGCGGTTCATGGGCCGATCTTCCGACCTGAGCCCGGCATAGCCGCGACCGAAGCGGCGCATGCGCACCGCAAGGTAGTACTCCATGACCTGGCGCACCTGCGGCTCCGATAGGACCTCGTCGGCGCGCAAGGCGTACTCGACTCTGGCCGTGGGGTTCGCGGTTCCGGAGGCGACGGCACCGAGATACTGCGGCGCCTCAGCGTCGTCGCGGATCTCGCGCAGCCCCCGGGCGAGCTTGGTTGCAGTGCCGAGAGACGGCATGCGGTCGCCCCGTATCAGCCTGGATATGGTCGAGTGGTCGACCCCAGACTGCTGCGCCAGCTGGCGCTGCGACATCTTCTTGGCCTTGAGCTGGGCCCTCAGCCATTCGTTGAAGGCCCGCCCATTCTGTCCGGTCATACGCCCTGCAAGGCTCCGGGTCCGGTGCGATTCTGCCCCGATACTGGAACTATCGGAGTGCGTGGCCCGATCGTGAATGGCCTTTTCGTACCGCATGCGCAACGACTACCGGCTAGCCCGGGCAGGTGACGTTGAGCGCGGCAGCTGGTCGAGGCCTCGTCAGCTGACCGGCAGCCCGGCCGGTGCGACCGCCTCGACCTCCATTCCACCGGCGCGAGGCTTTGACGAGAGCATGTAGGCGATCGAGCCGAGCACGACGATGGAGAAGACGCTGATGGCTCGATCGACGAGGACGATCGCGATAGCGTGCGGCCGGCTGGCGTTGAATACCTGGATCAGAACCAGACCCATGCCGCTTTCCACGAGTCCGATCCCGGCCGGCGTGAACGGCACGGCGGTCAGCAGCGAGCCGATGAGTGAGACGAACATGGCGCCGGAGAGCCCGATGCCGACGTCGGTGAATCCCGAGGGCCCGCACGACGAGGTAGAGTCGAAGAGCTTCGGTGATCCAAATCATGATCGTCAGCGCTCCGAGCAGCGGCAAGCCTCGCACGACCGACCGAACCGAAGACGCCTTCCTCGAATCGCTCGTAGAAGTCCTTGATGCGATGCGGCAGAGGCAGAACCGACATGACCGTCCGGCCGAAGTTGCGCATTACTACGAGCGCCACGATCAGCAGCACGACGATGACCACGCCGAGAGCCAGGATGAACTGCGGCTCTCCGGCAGAGTGCTGAAGCTGCCGTGGAAGTTCCAGTAGCCGGCCACTATGCCCAGGGTCGCGATTGCGATGAGGTCCAGAATGCGTTCCATGAAGACCGTGCCCAGCGTCTTGGTCGCGGAAACCGGGCTGTTGAGCTTCAGCAGATAGGCGCGATAGACGTCGCCGAGTTTCGCCGGCACGAGGCAGTTGACCAGCCAAGAGAGGAAGAGGATCTCCGTCGCGTCCTTGATCTTGACCCTGTAGCCGGCGCCGCGCAGCAGCTTCGTCCAGCGCCAGCCGCGGAGGGGGAAGCCCGCGTAGTAGATGAGGAAGGCGCCCAGCAGGAGCCACGGGTTGGCTTTGGCGATGTCGCTGGGCATGTCAGCGAGGTATTGGCGATTGAGGAAACCGGCGATGACGATGACGGCCAGCGGAACGACGATCGAGAGGATCGTCCTGGGCTCGCGCAGACGGCGCATCAGCGACATCTGGTCGGGCGGCGGGACCTCGAGTGGGGCATCCGGGTTGATGAGCGCGTCCGCCTCCTGACCGAGCGGGTCCCCGATCGGATGGTGGTGGTGTTCTTGAGGTTCGGTCACCGGAGTCCCTCGCATGTCGCGGCAGGAACGACGCGACCGTTGCCACGCATCGACTGGATGATCTTGGCCAGGGGCGTCCACGCCCTGACGTAGTAGCGGGCCCGGTGGGGCTGCAGATCGACGTTCGACCAGCGCGGCCAGCAAGCCGGCGGCGTGCTCGGATCGCCGCGGACGACGTTGTACGCGACGCCGACCTCCATGACGGTGTGCGCGTCGGAGACGCCGACGCCGGGCAGCCCGTGCTCGTGGGCGAAGACGGCCGCCGTCGTTGCCGTTGCCGCCGACGACCCGGGCGTTGTAGGCCTCGACCCAGTCGACCAGGCGGCGATGCGTCGAGGCTGGCGCCGCTCTTGGGCCGGAGCCGCGGAAGCGGTCGAACGGATGCGGGATGCCGACCAGACCGCCCTGCTCGCGGACCGCGGCGATCGTCTCCTCGGCCGGCAGCCCGGGCGGGACTGGCCTCGTCGAGGAAGAGGGCGATCAGGTCGCCGTCGGCGGTCTTGACCTCCTCGCCCACGATCACGTCAGTCCGTCCGGCGCGCGGGTCGCGAGCCTCGAGGGCGCCGTCGATCCGGTCGTGGTCGGTGATCGGCGAGGTGGGTGAGGCCGCGCTCGGCAGCCGCCCGCGACGCCCGGTCGGGCGTGGCCAGCGAATCGAAGCTGGCGACCGGTGTGGCAGTGGAGATCGACGAAGCCCGTCGCGGGCGTCGGCCGTCATTCACCGCGGGCGGCCATCAGATCTGCTGCACGAGCGACTTCTTGAAGAAGTCGAAGTGCTCGAGCGCCAGGCCGGTGCCCAGCGCGACGCAGTTGAGCGGGTTCTCGGCCACGTGGCAGGGCACGCCCGTGACCTGGGTCAGCAGCTTGTCGATGTTGCGCAGCAGCGAGCCGCCGCCGGACATGACCATGCCCTTGTCGATGATGTCGCTCGACAGCTCCGGCGGCGTCTGCTCGAGGACCTGGCGGACCGCCGCCGACCAGCTGCTGGAGCGGCGGCTCGATGGCCTCCATGGCCTCGGAGCTGGTGATCGGGATCGTGCGCGGCAGGCCGGCGATCAGGTCGCGGCCGCGGACCTCCATGTTGAGCTCGCGCTCGAGCGGCAGGGCCGTCCCGATCTGGATCTTGACCTCCTCGGCCGTCCGCTCGCCGACCATCAGGTTGTACTTCTTGCGGATGTAGTTGGCGATCGCCTCGTCGAAGCTGTTGCCGCCGACGCGCAGGCTGGTCGAGACCACGATGCCGCCGAGGGCGATGATGGCGATCTCGGTCGTGCCGCCGCCGATGTCGATGACCATGTTCCCGGACGGCCCGCTGATCGGCACGTTGGCCCCGATCGCCGCGGCCAGCGGCTCCTCGATCAGGTAGGCCTCGCGCGGCGCCGGCCTTGAGCGCCGCGTCGCGGACGGCGCGCTTCTCGACGCTCGTGACGCCCGCCGGGACGCTGATCATGACGTCCGGCTTCCAGCCGAATGCTCCGCCGGCCTTGCGGATGAAGTAGCGGAGCATCGCCTCGGTGATGACGTAGTCGGCGATGACGCCGTCCTTCATCGGGGCGGATGGCCTGGATGTTGCCGGGGGTGCGGCCGATCATCTCCCGGGCCTCCTCGCCCACGGCGACGATCTGGTTGTCGTCGCTGACGGCAACCACGGAGGGCTCCTGGATGACGATGCCCCTGCCCTTGACGTAGACGAGCACGTTGGCCGTGCCCAGGTCGATGCCGATCTTCATGCCGAAGCGGCTGACGGTCCCTTCTGCGAGGCGCTCGATCCGGGCGCCCAGGCCCAGGAACTTCCCCTCGATGTTCTCATAGCCGCGGTGCACGTGGTGCGCCCCGCGGATCGTCGTCGTGCCGTCGGCGGCCAGCGCGGCCAGGATCAGCGACGCGCCGGCCCGGAGGTCCCCGATCTCCACGGCGGTGCCGCGGAGCGGCGTGACGGCCCGGTGATGGTCGCATGATGACCGTCCAGGACGTCCAGCGTGGCGCCCATCCGCGCAAGCTCGCCGAGCCACTCGAGGCGGTCCTCGAAGATCGTCTCGTGGAGCCGGCTCGTGCCGGTCGCCTGGGTGAGCAGCACGCTCATCGGCGGCTGCAGGTCCGTGGCGAGGCCCGGGTACGGCCCCGTCTCCACGTCGCACGCGCGGTACGCGCCGCTGCCCGCGGCGCGGGCATGCACCTCGATCGTGTCGCGCCCGCAGGCGACCTGGACGCCCATCGCCATCAGCGTGTCGAGGAAGGTGCCCAGGTGATCGCACGGGGCGCCGTGCGAGCGTGACGTCGCCCGCCCGCCACCGCGGCGGCGATCGACGAACGTGCCGGCCTCGATCCGGTCCGGGACCACCGCGTGATCCGCGCCGCGCAGACGGCGCCGGCCCTCGACCTCGATCGTGTCCGGGTAGGTGCGCTCGACCTCCGCGCCCATCTTCTGGAGCATCGCGATGAGGTCGTCCACCTCGGGCTCCTGGGCCGCGGGCCGGATCACCGTGTGACCCTCGGCGAGCGTGGCGGCGAGCATCGCGTTCTCGGTGCCCATGACGGTCACGTTCGGGAAGCGGATCTCGGCGCCGCGCAGCCGGCCGGGGGCCTTGGCGAAGTAGTAGCCGTTGCGGTAGTCGATGTCGGCGCCCAGGGCGCGCATCGCGTCGACGTGCAGGTTGACCGGGCGGCGCCCGATCCGATCGCCACCGGGGTTGCTGATGATGACCTGCCCGAAGCGCGCGAGGAGCGGGCCCAGCAGGATGAAGCTGGCGCGCATCTTGGCCGCGGCCTCGAGGGGCACGAACAGCCAGTCGACGTCGCCCGACGGCCACCTCGTAGACGTTGGGGGCCGGATGGTCCACGACCACGCCGAGGTCGCGCAGCGTCTCGACCATCACGCGCACGTCCTCGATCTCGGGGACGTTCGTGAAGCGGCACCGCTCGCCGGTGAGCGTCGCGGCCGCGAGCAGCTTGAGCGCCGCGTTCTTGGCGCCGCTGATGGTGACGTCGACCCCGCAGCGGCCGGCCGCCCTCGACGCGGAAGACCTCGTGCTCGACCGGGCGGCGGCTTGTACTCCCAGTGGAACAGGCGCGCGTCGGCCACGGCCGTCACCCGTGGTGGCGCGGACCCTCGCGCCGTCGCCGCTCGGCGACCCTGATCCGCAGCAGGGCCTTCTGCAGCTCGGCCCGCGCTCGCGCGAGGTCGGCCGGCTCGAGGACGAGCCGACTCGAGCGTGCGCTCCGCTTCCTCGCGGGCACGCTGCGCGCGCTCGCAGGTCGATCTCGGTGGCCAGGTCCGCCGTCTCCGCCATGACGACGACGCGGTCCGGCCGGACCTGCAGGAAGCCGCCGGCGATGGCGAACAACTCCTCCTCGGCCCCCTTGCGGATCCTGCAGCTCGCCCAGCCCGAGGGTCGTGAGGAGCGGCGCGTGGTGCGGGCAGGATGCCCAGCTCGCCCTCGATCCCGGGACACAGCGACCTCGTCGAGCCTCGTCGGAGTAGGCGAGGCGTTCCGGGGTGACGATCTCGAGCTGCAGGGGCATCAGGCGCCTCCCTCCGCTCGCTCCCCCGCCGGACACGGCGGTGACAGGGTAGCACCCTGCCGGAGCGGGGGCTAGCTCGGCGCGAGGGCGTGGCCGTCGCACGGGCGCTCACTTCATCGCCAGCTTCTCGGCGTTCGCCCGCACGTCGTCGATCGTGCCGGCCAGGAAGAACGCCTGCTCGGGCAGGTCGTCGGCCTTGCCCTCGAGGATCTCCTTGAACGACGCCACCTGTCCCGGATCGGCACGTACTTGCCGGCACGGCCCGTGAAGACCTCCGCGACGAACATCGGCTGGCTCATGAAGCGCTGCAGCCGGCGCGCGCGGGCGACCGTGGCCTTGTCCTCCTCGGCCAGCTCGTCGATGCCGAGGATCGCGATGATGTCCTGCAGGTCGCGGTAGCTGCTGCAGCACGCGCTGCACCTCGCGGGCGACGTCGTAGTGCTCCTGGCCGACGACGAGCGGGTCGAGGATGCGCGACGTGGACGAGAGCGGGTCCACCGCGGGGTAGATGCCGAGCTCGGTGAGGTAGCGCTCGAGGCGGATCGTCGAGTCGAGGTGGCCGAACGCGTCGCCGGCGCCGGGTCGGTGTAGTCGTCCGCGGGGACGTAGACCGCCTGGAGCGACGTGATCGAGCCCTTCTTCGTGGAGGTGATCCGCTCCTGGAGCGCCGGCCATCTCCGTGGCCAGGTTGGGCTGGTAGCCCACGGCCGACGGCATCCGTCCGAGCAGGGCCGAGACCTCGGAGCCGGCCTGCGTGAACCGGAAGATGTTGTCGATGAACAGGAGGACGTCGCGGCCCTCCTCGTCGCGGAAGTACTCGGCCATGGTCAGGGCCGGTCAGGCCGACGCGCAGGCGGGCGCCGGGCGGCTCGTTCATCTGGCCGAAGACCATGGCCGTCTTCTCGATGACGCCCGACTCGGTCATCTCGTGGAGCAGGTCGTTGCCCTCGCGCGAGCGCTCGCCCACGCCGGCGAAGACGGAGTAGCCGGCGTGCTCGGCGGCGACGTTGCGGATCAGCTCCTGGATGATGACGGTCTTGCCGACGCCGGCGCCGCCGAAGATCCCGACCTTGCCGCCCTTGCGCGAACGGGGCGATCAGGTCGATGACCTTGATGCCGGTCTCGAAGATCTCGGTCTCGGTCGTCTGCTCGTCGAAGGCGGGGGCGGGCGGTGGATCGGCGCAGCTCGTCGTCGCTCGACGGGGCCCTTGCTCGTCGATCGGCTGGCCCAGCACGTTGAACACGCGGCCGAGCGTCGCCTCGCCCACCGGGACGGTGATCGGGGCGCCCGTGTCGGCGGCCGTCGTGCCGCGGGCGAGCCCGTCCGTGGTGGTCATGGCCACCGCGCGGACCCAGTTGTTGCCCAGGTGCTGCTGGACCTCGCAGACGAGCGGGCTGCCCGTCGCCGCTCGATGAGTCGACCGCGTTGAAGATCGCCGGCAGGTGGCCCGGCGGGAACTCGATGTCGACGACGGGGCCGGTGATCTGCGATGACGCGGCCCGGTCGCGGCCGTGGGCGGCGGTCGCCATCGTGTTGCGGTGGCTCCTGCGTCTGTGGCGGTTCCTGCGCGTACTCGCCGTCAGCGCGCCTGGGCGCCCGACGCGATCTCGATCATCTCGCGCGTGATGTTCGCCTGGCGGACCTTGTTGTAGCTGAGCGTCAGGTCCTCGATCAGCTCTTCGGCGTTCTCGGTGGCGTTCTTCATCGCCACCATCTGGCTCGAATGCTCGCTGCGCCGTGCTCTCCAGCGCCGCCTGGAAGAGACGCGTACCGCGACGTATCGCGGCAGCAGCTCGCTCGAGGACGGCGCCGGGGCTGGGCTCGAAGATGAACTGGTGTGCCGGGGATGCCGCGCGTGTCCGCGCTGGGCTCGATCGGCAGCAGCTGGCTCGAGTGTCGGCGCGCTGGACCAGCGTGGAGACGAACTGCGTGTAGACGAGGTCGACCTGGTCGTACGTGCCGGCCACGTAGTCGTCGGTGATGAGGCGGGCCAGCGGCAGGATGTCGGCGAACGACGGGCGGTCGCCGAAGCCCGGGAAGATGGGCGACGATCGGGACGCCGCGCCCGGCGCATGCGCATCGCGGCCCTTGCGGCCGACGCTGCCACGATCGCAGGTCGCCCGGGTGGTCGACGATCTCCTTGCGAGCGCGAACCGGATCGCGTTGGTGTTGAGCGGCCCGGCCAGAGCCGCGGTCGCTGGTGACCAGCACGATCAGCCGCTTGCCCTCTTCGCGCCGGCTCAGCAGCGGATGCTCCTCGCCGCTGAGCACGGCCGCGACGTCGGCCAGGACCTCGTCGAGCTTGTCGCGAGTACGGCCGCGCCGCGAGCGTCGCGTCCTGGGCGCGCTGAAGCTTGGACGCTGCCACGAACTGCATCGCCCGCGTGATCTGCCTGATGTTCGCCGACGCACTGATGCGCCTTCGGATGTCGCGCTGGCTGGCCACGCTGCTTGTTCCGCTACGCCAGGAAGGTCTTGCGGAATTCGTTGGCGGCCGCCTCGAGGCCGGCGGCGGTGTCGTCGTCGAGAGCCTTGGTTCTGGCGAGCTTCTTGAGCAGCTCGCCGCGCTCGGTTTCGAGGAAGCGGTATGAACTGCTGCTCGAAGTCCTTGACACGGGGCGTCGGCACGTCGTCGAGCAGTCCCTTGGTGGCCACGTACAGGATCGCCACCTGGTGCTCCAGCGGGACGGGCTAGTACTGCGGCTGCTTGATGACCTCGGAGAGCTTCTCGCCGCGGGTCAGCTGGTCGCGCGTGGCCTTGTCCAGGTCGGACGCGAACTGCGCGAACGCCGCCAGAGCGCGGTACTGGGCCAGGTCCAGCTTGAGCGGGCCGGCGACCTTCTTCATGGCCTTCGTCTGCGCCGCGGAGCCGACGCGCGAGACGGAGATGCCGATGTTCAGCGCGGGGCGCTGGCCGGCGTTGAAGAGGTCGGTCTCGAGGAAGATCTGGCCGTCGGTGATCGAGATCACGTTCGTCGGGATGTAGGCCGAAACGTCGCCGGCCTGGGTCTCGATGATCGGCAGCGCCGTGAGCGATCCGCCGCCGTTCTCGTCGCTCATGCGCGCCGCGCGCTCGAGCAGGCGGCTGTGCAGGTAGAAGACGTCGCCCGGATACGCCTCGCGGCCGGGCGGGCGGCGCAGCAGCAGGGACATCTCGCGATAGGCCCAGGCGTGCTTGGAGAGGTCGTCGTAGACGCACAGCGCGTCCTTGACCAGCTGCCCGCCGATCTCGACGCCGTTCTCCATGACCTCCTCGCCCATCGCGCAGCCGGCGTACGGGGCGAGGTACTGGAGCGGGGCCGGATCCTCGGCGCCGGCGACGACGACGATCGTGTGCTCCATGGCGCCGTGCTGCTCGAGAACGGCCACGATCTTGGCCACGGTCGAGAGCTTCTGGCCGATGGCCACGTAGATGCAGACGAGGCCCTTGCCCTTCTGGTTGATGATCGTGTCGATGGCGATGGCGGTCTTGCCGGTCTGGCGGTCGCCGATGATCAGCTCGCGCTGGCCGCGGCCGATCGGGATCAGCGCGTCGATGGCCTTGATGCCGGTCTGGACCGGCGTGTCGACGCCCTGGCGGGCGATGACGCCGGGGGCGATGCGCTCGACCGGACGAGTGGTCGCGGCGGCGATCGGGCCCTTGTCGTCGAGCGGGCGGCCGAGCGGGTCCACGACGCGGCCGAGCAGCGCCGAACCGACCGGCACCTCGACGACGCGGCCCGTGGTCTTGACCGTGTCGCCTTCCTTGATGTGCGTGGGGTCGCCCAGGATGACCGCGCCGACGGTTTCCTCTTCGAGGTTCAGGGCCATGCCCATCACGCCGCCGGGGAACTCGAGCAACTCGGACGAGAGCGCGCCGGCCAGCCCGTAGATCTGGGCGATGCCGTCGCCGACCTCGACCACCGTGCCGACGCTGCTCGACTCGGCGCCCGATCGAAGCGCTCGATCGTGTTCTTGATGATGCTGACGATCTCGTCTGAGCGAATGGCCATGCCTTCTCCGTTCGGCCGTGAAGCCTCGGGCGCTGCGCCGGTTGTCTGCTCGGCGCCCCGCGTTTCGTTCTAGCTCGTTCCCTGGACCAGCCGGCCGCGCAGCCGCTCCAGGCGGCCCGCGACGCTGGCGTCGATCAATCTGTCGCCGATCCGAATGGTCAGCCCGCCGAGTAGAGCCGGATCGGTGGCTGTGGCGAGTTCCACCTTCGCGCCGGCCAGCGCTTCCACGCGAGTGCGGACCTGTGCCAGTTCCTTCTCCGAGAGAGGGGCCGGCGCCGTGACGGTTGCCGCAACGATGCCGCGCGACTTGCGAACCAGGGCATCGTACTCGGCACTTACGTCCGGCAGGACGGTGAAGCGGCCGCGTTTGGCGAGCAGCAGGACCAGATTTCGGGCCTGCGGCGAGACCAGCTCGCCGAGGAGCCGCTCCACGGTCTTGCGCCGCTCCCCGAAAGGAACGGCCGGGCTGTCAACGGCCCGTACGGTCCGCTCGTCGCGAGCCAGCCCGGCAACCAGCGCCAGGTCGCGCTGCCACGCATCCACCTTGCCGTCCCGCTCCGCCAGCTGGAAGGCCGCCTCCGCGTAGCGCCGTCCGGCGCCGATGGCTTGCATCAGTTCTGTCGCCCTTCCGGCGAGTCTGACTGGGCGAGGTACTCGTCGACGATGCGGCGCTGACGGGCATCGGTCATGGACTCGCCCAGCACCTTGCCGGCGGCCGCGAGAGCGAGGTCCGCGACCTGGGCACGCAGATCGGCAAGAGCACGGTCTCGCTCGGCGGCGATGTCGGCCGTGGCCTTGTCGCGCAGCCGGCCCAACTCCTCGCGCGTCGCGGCGATGTCGGCGTCGCGCAGGTCCTGTGACGACTTCTGGGCGGCGGCGATAAGAGCCTGCGCCTCGCGCCGGGCGTCGGCCAGGACGCGGTCCCGGTCGGCGACAGCGCCGTCCCGATCCTTGCGGGCCTGGTCCGCATCGGCGAGCCCCTGCACGATTCGGCCCTTGCGATCGGCCAGAATCTTCGAGATCGGTTCGAAGCCGAAATACCAGATCAGCGCGATGAACAGCACGAAACTGCCGGCGCTGGCGATCACCCAGAACAGGTTGATGGACAGGCCGGATGCGTCAGACGCGGTGGTCGTGGCTGCCGCGGCCGCGAGGAGATTCACGCTTCGCGCTCCGTTGGCTGCAACCTACTTGAGGAAGAGCGCCAGCAGGCCGACGACGATCGCCAGGACGCCAAGCCCTTCGGCAAAACCGGCGAGGATGATCGCCAGGCCGCGGATCTGTCCGGCTGCGTCGGGGTTGCGGCCGATCGCGTTGCTGGACATGCCGGCCAGGATGCCGATGCCGATGCCGGGGCCGATGACGCCCAGGGCCGCCAGGCCCGCTCCGATGTGCTCAACTGGCATTTGCGGGAACCTCCATCGTTCCGACCCCGCGGCCGGCTTTGGATATGGGCGGTCAGGCCGCCACGGGCTGATGATTGTCGGCGCCGTCCGGCGTCGGGATCTCCGAAAAGTCTTGTGCCGCCGCCGGCTTGTGCTCCTCGGATCCGTGGCCCTCGACCGCGATCAAGATGAACATGAGGGTCAGGACCGAGAAGATGAGGGCCTGGATCAGGTTGAGCAAGGCCTCGAGGCCTACGAGCGCCACCGGAATCACGGCCAGCGTCAGAGCCGAGATGACGGCCAGGGCCACCTCGCCACCGTAGATGTTGCCGAAGAGTCGCATTGAGAGAGTGACGGGCTTCACGAACTCGAGGAACAGCTCGATTATCCCGACGTACATGGCCAGGATCCCGGCCCCAAGACCGTGGCGGAATTCGCCAATCGGGAAGAACTTGCCGAGATAGCCGCGGATGCCGAGGCGGCGGAAGCCCTCTCCCTGGAAGATCACGAACGATGTCAGGGCCAGGCCGATGGTGACGTTGACGTCGCTGGTGGGAGCCCGCAACTGGTCGATCTTGCCGACCGGCGGAACCAGGCCGCTCCAGTTGGAGAACAGGATGAAGATGAAGAACGCGGCGAAGATCGGGTAGTAGCTTCTGGCGGACTCGCCGCCGATCCCAATCGCGAAATCCGAGCCGAAGTCGTAGGCCCATTCGACGGCGTTTTGCAGCCGGCCCGGCACCAGCTTCATGCGCCGCGTCGCAGCGAACGCGAGCAGGAGAATGAACGCCATCACGATCCACATGGTCAGGATCGTGGAGCTGATGCTCGGGTGGAAGTAGATCATCGGCGCCGTCGCTGGGGCGGTGCTGGGCTGCAGGTCGATCACGATCGCCGGCGGCGGAAACTCGATCGCGCTGGTGATGAAGCACGAGGGGAAGTCGCAGGCCTGGCCCGGGGCGCCATCCTTGGGAAACGGCGGCACCAGCATCACGGCCACGATGTCGAGAACGACCACGACCAGGGCCAGGAGCAGGAGGACGCGGCCGGTCAGGAATCTATGGCTGCGGCCAGCCGGAACCGGCTGGGCCGACGCGTCACTCGATTCGATCTTCTCGGGCTTTGCACCCGGGTCGGTCGTCACAATCGCTCCGTCTTGCGGCGGTTCAGGGCTGCCGCGTTATCGCCGATCTTCTTCGTCCAGCTTCTTGAGAAACCTGGACATCAACCGCCAGCAGCCAAGAGCGCCGCTGCCGGTGCCAACCGCAAACCCGATCAACACGAAGACCGGGACCGTCCCCAGGCGCTGGTCCAGCCAGTACCCGGCGAGCGTGCCCGCCAGCACGGTGAATAGCAGAACGAAGCCGATCTCCGAGAAGAGGGCGATATAGGCCGACGCCTTCCCAAGATCGTTCATCGTCTCCCTGGCAGAGCGGGGAGAGTGTAGCAGCCGACCTCCGGGCACGTGAAACCCCCCGAGAGAGCCAGGCGCCGTTCCAGCCGGGCCACGACTATCGTGCCGCAGGCCGCAATCGACCCGTCGTAGTTCGTGGCGCCCTAGAGGCCATCCAACGGGCCGGGCCGCGGTTCCATCGACCCGTCGGCGGTCGAACCGAGCCGCGTGTCGCCGTCCTCATGAGCGCCGTCGTGGCCGCCGCGCGACCCGCCGGCCGCTCGGCCCGCTCCCGTGGCGGCGTCGGCGGCCCCGCCCTTGCCCTTGGCGTTCGATGCCGAGTACGACGTGGCCTCCAGACTCTCCTGGATCGCCGTCGCTCCGCCGCCCAGCCGCTCGATTACGAAGAGGGCCAGGCCGAACAGGACGATCAGGCCCAGGAAGGCGTAGGTCTGACCGGTTCCGGACAGTCCGAGAGACAGGATCGCGAGGAAGATGCAGACCCCATAGATGACGAGGACCGTGCCCCTGTGGGAGAGACCCAGGTCCAGGAGGCGATGGTGGATGTGGCCGCGATCCGGGGCGAAAGGCGACCGACGAGCCGCCACACGCCGGACGATGATCCAGAAGGTGTCCATGATCGGCACGCCCAGGACGAGCAGGGCCACCGCGATCTTGCCGGCACCGAGAATCGACAGGATCGCCAGCGTGTAACCCACGAACATGATCCCGCTCGTGCCGCTGAAGATGACCGCCGGATGGAAGTTCCAGCGCAGGAACCCGGCCAGAGCGCCCGCCAGAACGAAGCAGAGCAGGGCCACGAACGGCTCGTCCGAGTCCGTCCCGCCTCTCAGGCTGATGATCCCGAGGGTGACCGCGGCGATGAGGGCGATGCCGGTCGAAAGCCCGTCCAGGCCATCGATAAAATTGATGCTGTTGACCATGCCCACGATCCAGAGCACGGTCACGAACGCCGTGATCAGACCGGCCAGAGGCCCGGCGATAGTGCTGAGATCCAGCGTGTCCTGGGCCACGAACGGGAAGTTGACCGTAACGACGGTCACGCCTAGAGCCACCGCGAGGCCGGCCACGGCCAGCTGACCCAGCAGCTGCCAGCGCGCCCGCAGTTGCCAGAAGTCGTCGAGCAGGCCGATCGCCGCCGCCAGGACTCCACCCCCGAGCAACGCCGCGAGTTGAGCCACTCCGACGCCCTTCGGCAAATCGACGAAGTGGAGACCCAGCACGTCGTCGAGGCCAAGCATCGCGAGCGAGACGACCACAAAGCCGGTGGCGATGGCGATGCCGCCGCCGCGGGCCACGGCGCGCGTATTGACGCGTCTGGCCTCCGGATAGTCCACCATGCCACGTCTTCGCGCCGATGCCCTGACCAGCGGCGTCAGCAGGAGGGTTACGACGCAGGCCAGGGCAAACCCGATGATCAGCATCGGGATCACACGCATGGCGTCGTCGGGGAGTCTCAAGGTGCGACCCCGATCGGCCGGCGACGCAGGATCCGCGCCGCACACGCCGGTGGAGTCGCCGCGCCGGGTGCCCGGTCGAAGGCTCGGACCGGGAGCCGATCCAGCGCCGTGATCAGTCCTCCTTGAGTCCCGGGACCGGGAAGCGGGCGCACATCTCGTGGACCAGCGCCGAAAGCTTGGCCTGCTCGGAAGGATCGTCTCGCGTGACGATGGCCGACACTATGGTCTCGCCGATCGCCCGCATTTCCGGCTCGCGGAAGCCGCGGCTGGTGGTGGCGGGCGTCCCGACGCGGATGCCCGAGGCGATGTTCGGCGGGTTCTTGTCGAAGGGAATGGCGTTCTTGTTGACCGTGATCCCGATCTCGTCGAGCAGGTGCTCGGCCTCGCGGCCCGTCACGCCGAGCGGCGTCACATCCACGAGCATCAGGTGATTGTCCGTGCCGCCGGAAACGATGCGGGCGCCGTTGTCGGCCATCGTCCTGGCCAGGAGAGCGGCATTGACGATCGTGTGGCGCTGGTCGTCGCGGAACTCGTCGGTGGCGGCGAGACGCAAGGCCACGGCCTTGGCCGCGATCACGTGCATCAGCGGGCCGCCCTGAGTGCCCGGGAAGACGGTCTTGTCGACGACCTTGCCGAGGTCTTCGCGACAGAAGATCAAGCCACCTCGCGGGCCGCGCAGCGTCTTGTGAGTAGTCGTCGTCACGATGTCGGCGTGGCCGAACGGGCTCGGGTGCAAACCGGCGGCGATGAGGCCGGCGATGTGGGCCATGTCGACGAACAGCAGCGCGTCGACGCCGTGGGCGATCTTGCCGAGGCGTTCAAAGTCGAGCGTGCGAGGGTAGGCGCTGGCGCCGGCGACGATCATCTTTGGTCGGACTTCGCCGGCCTGCCGCTCGAGCGCGTCGTAATCGATCTGTTCGGTCGTGGGATCGACCCCGTAGGCGTGGACCTCGAACCATTTGCCGCTGAAGTTGACCGGCGAGCCGTGAGTCAGGTGGCCGCCGTGGGCCAGATTCATTCCCAGGATCTTGTCGCCCATCTGGAGAACGCTGAGGTAGGCGGCCATGTTGGCCTGGGCGCCGGAATGGGGCTGGACGTTGACGTGCTCGGCGCCCGGGAAGAGGGCGAGGGCGCGATCCTGGGCCAATCGCTCGGCTACGTCCACGAACTCGCAGCCGCCGTAGTAACGCTTGCCCGGCAAGCCCTCGGCGTACTTGTTGGTGAGAGGCGAACCCTGCGCCTCCATCACCGCCGCGAAGGTGTAGTTCTCGCTGGCGATCAGTTCGATCTTCCAGCGCTGGCGATCCGCCTCGCCGCGAATGGCCGCCCACAGCTCGGGGTCGACGTCGGCCAGCCGGGCCCAGGCGATGCCTTCTCGACGTGCGATCGTCATTGGTCGCTCCTTTTCGTTTCGGGTAGGACGGTTCCTCGCCGATGCCGGCCGGTCTGCGCCGCCGCGTGACTCTCGCCGACTGTCTCCGTGCCTCGTCCCCGTGTCCCGCCTATTGTCGCCCATGGCGGCCCCAGCCGTCGCCGGCAAGGCGGCACGCGGGCTAATCCGGCGCGAGGGCCAATCCCGAGCCTTCCAGGACCGCTGCCAGTGCCCCCCTGTCAACTGCCCCGGCCCGCAGCACCCGAGGCCGATCGCCCGTGCAATCCACGACCGTGGACGGGACGCCGCCGGGAACCGGGCCACCGTCGAGAACCAGATCGACGCGGTCGCCGAGCTGGTCGAGCACGCCGGCGGCGTCGCGGGCGTCCGGCCGGCCCGAAATGTTGGCAGAAGTAACCGGCAAAGGACCCAGAGCGCGCGCCAGTGCTCTGGGGCAGTCGTGGGCCGGCAGCCGTACGCCGATCGTGTCGCCGCCGGCCGTCAGCACCGCCGGAAGCTCGGCACCCAGAACCTGCGGCAGCACGAGCGTCAGGCCACCCGGCCAGAAACGTTCCGCCAGCGTCCGAGCAGCCGGGGAGAGCACGCCGACTGTGGCCGCCTGGTCCGCGTCCGCGACCAGGAGCACGATGGCACGATCCAGCGGCCGGTCCTTTGCGGCGAACAGCCTCGGCAGGCCGTCGCGGGCGTCCAGCGCCACTCCCACACCGTAAACCGTGTCGGTCGGCATGGCCACGAGGCCGCCGGCTCTGAGCCTGCGGACGGCCTCCGCGCGCCCCCGGTCGTCGTCGGGAAGCACCCGGGCCGTCAACGCCGCCCTCCGCTCCGCCGCACTACCGCCGCTCCACTTCCACGCTGCGTCGCTCTCCGGGGGCGGATCTCGCCTGGCGCCAGCCGTCGAGGGCGATGCGCTCGATCATCTGAGCGGCGCCCTGCTCGCCGACCGGCGGAGCCACGAACCGGGCCGCGGCCTGGACCGCGGCCGGGGCGCTCGGCATCGCCACTCCATGTCCGACTTCGCTGATCATCTCGAGGTCGTTGTACTGGTCGCCAATCGCCAGGCGTGGCCCAGAGGAACGCCGAGACGGCGCGCCAGCCAGCGGACTCCGAGGCCCTTCGAGACGCCCGGTGCCAGGAACTCGAGGAAACGGGGGTGGCTCAGGGTGACCTCCGCTCGGCCGTCGAAGCGGGCGCGAGCCTCGTCCAGGATGTCCAGCGTGTGCACGCCGTCGCCGATCGCCACGACCTTGGTGACCGGCCCGGCGGCGCGGGCGACGACGTCCGGCGACGATCCGCAGCCGGTCGCCTACGAACAGGCGATACTCGTCGAGGCGCTCTTCACTGGATCCGACGATCATCCACTCAAGGTAGTTGAAGTGCGGAGTCAGGTCGCGCTCCTGGCACCAGCCGACGATGTCGCTGCGTGACAGCGGGCGCGCAGCGGGCGGTGGAACAGCAGCCGGCCGGGCCGGGTCGACCCGGCAGCGGGCATCTCTCGGATCAGCGCCCCTGCTGGGCCACGATCGGGCCGCTCAGGCCCAGACGCTTCGGCGAAAGGCACGCGCGCTCGTGGCCATCCGGCCGGTCACGAGTGAGACGGCGATGTCGCGCCGCCTCGCCTCGGCGACGGCGGCCACCGTTCGCTCGCCGAGGACGAGATCCTCGCCGACGAGCGTGCCGTCGATGTCGAGCGCGATGAGGCGGACCGGGAGCCGAGGCTCGACCATCAGCGCGCGGCCGGCGCCGGAACCGGGGCTCCGAGCGGCCGGCGCGCCGTTCGATGTGGGCCAGTCGAGGCCGGCCCGACAGGTCGGGCTGGACTTGGCAGCGCCATTCGCCGGCCAGCCGCCACGGCCGCTCCCACGGCCGGCCCCTGGTCGAAGCCGATCTCGAGGAGCGCGGTGCCGGCCGGGACGAGCGAGGCGGGCAGAGCAGAGCACCAGGCGCCGCACGACCGAGAGCCCGTCGGCACCGCCGTCGAGCGCGAGGCGTGGCTCGAACGAGGCCGCGACCGGCAGGCGATCGATGTCGCCGGTCGGAATATACGGCAGGTTGGCGAGGATCAGGTCGAACGGCGGCACGGTCCGGCGGCAGCAGGTCCGTCTGGGCGAAACGCGACCGCGTCGGCGACAGCGTGGCCGACCGCGTTCTCGCGCGCCAGACCAGAGCGCCTCGGGCGAGCTGTCGGTGGCCAGGATTCGACCTCCGGCAGCATGCGCCGTTTCCGCAGCAGCAACGCCAGCGCGATCGCGATGGCACCCGATCCCGTGCCCGACGTCGACGACCCGCGAGCCTGGGTGTCCCGACCGGCCGCGGCGCCGACGTCAGCCGGTACGCGACTCGCGCTCGGCCGCGGCGACCAGCAGCTCCGTCTCCGGTCGCGGGATCAGGGCCCGCCGTCGACGCTGAAGGCCAGGCCGTGGAACTCCTTGATGCCGCGGATGTAGGCGACCGGCTCGCCCGCCTCGCGGCGCATCGACCGCGTCCTCGAAAGCGGCCGCCGCATCCGCGCCGACGGATGCCTCCGGAGTGCGCGATCACGGCGGTCCGCTCCGCCCCGATGGCCCAGCCGAGGAGCAACTCGGCGTCGAGGCGCGGCGCTCTCGGAGCCGGCGGCGCGCAGACGTGCGGTGCCCGCATTCAGAGAGCTCACCAACCGTCGCCACGCCGACACGCGCCGGCTATCGCCGGACTCGCGGCCGGGTCCGCCAGACCCGTCACGAGTCCGCGTCGTCCGAACGAGCGTCCGCAGCCGCTCCGCCTGGTCGGTCGTGATCAGCGCGTCGATCAGCCGGTCGAGATCGCCGTCCAGCACGCCGGGCAGGTTGTGCAGGTCCAGCCCGATGCGGTGGTCGGTCACGCGGTCCTGCGGGAAGTTGTAGGTCCGGATCTTCTCGGACGCGCTCGCCCGACCCGACCATGCTCCGTCGCAGCGCCGAGTCGGCCTCGCGGCTGCCTTCGCTCTGCTCCATCTCGAGCAGCCGGGAGCGCAGCACGGCCATGGCCTTGGCCTTGTTCTTGTGCTGGCTCTTCTCGTCCTGGATCTCCACGACGAGGCCGCGTCGGCAGGTGGGTGATCCGGACCGCCGAGTCGGTCGTGTTGACGGACTGGCCGCCGCGGCCCGGACGAGCGGTAGACGTCGATCCGGATGTCGCTTCTCGTCGATCTGGACATCGACCTCGTCGGCCTCGGGCATGACGACGACCGTCACGGTGGAGGTGTGGATCCGGCCGCTCGACTCGGTCACGGGCACGCGCTGGACGCGATGGACGCCGCCCTCGAACTTGAGCCGGCTGTAGGCGCCGTCGCCGTTGATCTGGACGATCGCCTCGCTTGATGCCGCCGATGCCGGTCTCGTTCGGCGATCGAGCACCTCGGCCTGACAGCGATGCCGCTCGGCGTAGCGGAGGTACATCCGCAGCAGCTCGGCCGCGAACAGCTCGGCCTCCTCGCCGCCGGTGCCGGCGCGGATCTCCAGGATGACGTCTTCTCGTCGAGCGGATCGCGCGGCAGCAGCAGGACACGTTGAGCCGTCGATCAGCGCGGCCTCGTCGGCCTCCAGCCGGCGGACCTCGTCGCGCGCCAGGTCGTGCATCTCCTCGTCGCTCGGAGTCGCGCATCTCGGGCGCCTCGGCCAGCTCCTTGCGGGCCGCCAGAAGCTCGCGCCACGCCTCGACGACGGGTTCGAGCTGCGACAGCTCCTTGCCCAGCCGCCTGAGCGCGGCCGGATCGCGCGCCGGTTCGGGCTGGGAAAGCTCGGCGTTGAGCGCGTCGTACTGGTGCGCGACCTCGACGAGCTTGGCGTCAATCATCGGCTGTGCGGCCGCGCCTCAGGCTGCGCTCGCCGGCGCGGCCTCGCGCCTGCCGCTGCCGGGGCTGCGTCCGGGCTCGAGCGGCCGCGCAGGCGAATTCGGCGCTGCCGGCGGGCAGTCCGCCGCCGTCGGCCAGGAGCGCCTCGCTCCATGGAGACGATCGCGACCTCGATCATGTCGTCGGTGGGCTGGCGCGTCGTGATCGTCTGGACCCAGATGCCGGGCGACCACAGCCAGCGGACGAACGGCGTGGCTTCGGTGCCGCGCGCCGAACCGGAGGATCTCGTAGCCGACCGCGGCGATGACGGGGATCAGCAGCGATCCGAGAAGCGAGCAGGATAGCGGCGGCTGGCTCCCGACGAAGGCGAAGGCGAGGATCGAGACGATCACCACGATGACCAGGAACTCGGTGCCGCAGCGCTGGTGGGCGGTGGGGTACTTGCGGGCCGCCTCGGTGGTCAGCGGATCGTCGTCCTCGAGAGCGTGGATCGTCATGTGCTCGGCGCCGTGGTACTGGAACGTGCGGCGCACATCCTCCGCCCGACCAACGACGCAGCAGGTAGCCGACGAAGATCGACGACGCGGATGACGCCCTCGGCCAGCTGCAGGCCGAGGCCCGATCGAACCGCCCGACGGTGGCCTGCGCCAGGAACAGCGGCAGCAGGAAGAAGAAGACGATGCCGACGACCGAGGCTCAGCAGCAGCATGCCGCCGACGGCGACGGTATAGCCCTTGCCCATGCCCTGTTCGGCTGTGGCCCTGGACGTGGAAGCCTCCAGGTCCGGGTTGGAGTACGCAGATACGTCCGTCGACGCGGCGGCCGACGACTGATCCAGAGCGTTGGCCGTTTCGGTGGAGTCCGGTGCGGCGCGCCTCGTGTCGCTGGCCTTCTTCGGCGCGCCATCTTCGGCTGCCCCTGCTGCCGTCCGGTGAGCCGCGTCGTCGCCGGCTGCGCACAACGCCGGCACGGCGAAGAGCAACGCGATGGTCTGTAGCAACCCACCGGCTGCCCCGGCCGCTCCGCCCCTCGCTCCGGGCCGAGCGCCTCCCTCGTCGAGGGCCTGCACGGTCGCCGACCTGACGAGCCAGCGAGTGCCAGTTACGAGCGTGTCGTAGAGGACCACGAGCCCGCGCAAAAACGGCAGCTTCATGGCGCGCCGGGCACGCAGGCCGAGGTCCAGGCGTTCGGCGGCCCAGACGATCGAGCCGTCCGGATGGCGCAGAGCGACCGCGAGTACGTTGCGACCGCGCATCAGGACGCCCTCGATGAGCGCCTGGCCGCCGTAGTGGTAGGTAGCCATCGCTCGATTCTAGCCTCTGACGGCGGATGAGCCGCGGCCCCGGCGGCGTCCGTAACGAAAAGCCGCGGCTGAAGCCGAGGCGAGCAGCCTGCCCCGGCATGGGCGCGTGACCGCGGTCAGGCGCGCTGATGCGCTCGAGGCGGCGCTGGAAGCGCTCGACCTGTCCGGCCGTGTCGATGATCGTCTGCTTGCCCGTGAAGAACGGGTGGCAGTTGTTGCACACGTCGACCCGCAGCTCGGTCCGCGTGGAACCGATCTCGAAGGTCGGTGCCGCAAGAGGCGCACTGGACGGTCGCCTGCTGAGTACTTGGGATGGATGTTCGGCTTCACGATGCAACTCCCCGGCGCCTTCCGAACGGGTCCCCGCCGGTGGTCGTCGGTGGAGCGGCCGGCGCTCTGCGCGCTGGCCGCGGGTTGTGGCTGGTCGGCTACTCGCCGGCCAGGCTTCGATACGGATCGCGCTTCTTGTCGCGGGTCTGGTGCTCGAAATGGACGGTGCCGTCGACGTGGCGAAGACGCTGTAGTCGTGGGCGAGCCCGGTGCCCTCGCCGGCCATGAACGTCATGCCGCGCTGGCGGACGATGATCGACCCGGCGGTCACGAACTGGCCGTCGCCGGCCTTCACGCCGAGGCGCTGGCCGACGCTGTCGCGGCCGTTCTTGGAGCTCGAGCCTGCCTTCTTGTGGGCCATTGTCCTAGTCTTCCTTCTTGGGGCGGGCGGGTCGCTTCGTGGCCTTGGCCGCTGGATCGACGTCGCCGGCAGGTTCGTCGGACTTGCGGTGCTTTGGGCGCCGCCTTGGGAGCGGCCTTCGCCGGCGCAGTCTGCCTTGGCGGGAGCTTCCGTCTTGGTGGCGGCCTTCGGAGCGGCCTTCGCCGGCGCCTTGGCGGCGGCCTTGCCCTTTGGGGCGGACTCGTCGGCTGCGGCCTTGCGGGCCTGCGAGCTTCTCGGCCAGAGCGGCATCCTCGGCGGCCTGTCGGGCGGCCGCCTCTGGAGACCTTGGCGCGGGCGGCCTCGGCGGCGGTTTCGGCCTCCCTGGCCGTCCTCCGCGGCGCTCTTGGTCGCCCAGGCGGACGTCCGTGATCTGAGGACCGTCAGCTCCTGGCGATGGCCCTTCTTTACACGACTGCGCGCCTTGGGGCGGTACTTGAAAGAGATCGTCTTTTCGCCGCGATCCTGGCGCAGGACCTCGAGCGCTGACGCCCGCATCCTGACGACCAGGGGCTGGCCGATCGCCGATCTGTCGCCGTCGGCGACCAGCAGCACGCGGTCGAGGTTGATCGCCTGGCCCGGCTCGGCGTCGAGCAGCTCTACCTCGAGCTCGGTGCCGACCTCGACGCGGTACTGCTTTCCGCCGGTCTCGATGACTGCGTACATGGGTCCTCAGGAAAGTTGGACGGGGCGGTGGCGCCCCTTGGGCGAGACACGAATACGCCCCCGGGGCTGGCCGGGGCGCGAAGTGCGAGTGTACGGCCGGAGTCGTGCCTCGTCAAACCCGGTCGGACGACCGATCCCGGCGCGATTTGCCGGCCGGAGCACCGTTTCGCATGGCCGGCGGCTGGGGCGACAATCCGGCCGGCAGTTGCGGCGGCAGGTCGATCGACGGCAGTTCCTCGGCCAACCACAGACGTTCGCGGATCGTGTGAACGGCCTCGAGCACGGGACGATCGAGGGGGCCGGCGCCGGGTGGTGACGCCGAAGCCGTCGGGGCGATGGCGCTGGGAACCGTGCCTTCGGCCGGCTCGGTATCGCCCTCATCGGCGCCGACGGCAGGCGCGACGGCGAGGCCCAGCTCGTCGGCCAGCGCGGCCACGACCTCGTCGGCCCGGCCGCTGCCCTGGTTCTGCGAATGGCGCAGCCGCATCCACAGGCCCGCCGCGCGCGTCGCCGGCATCTCGGGTGGTATGGCGGCCGGGTCGGGAGGTCTCACCTGCAAATCCAGCAGCAGCGGCCTCAGGTCGTACGGAATGACCCGCGATTCCTTGCGACGCTCACGAGGCAGTCGCTCCGCGGCGAGGAGACGAGCGGCGGCAACGCGCAGGCCTTCGGCTTCGACGTTCAGGAGCGTCAGGCGATAGTCCGCGGCGGCGAGTTGCGGGGCGAGAGCCGGGGACCCGGCCCAGACGTCGTACAGGTCGACGACGGAGTAGCCGGGCGGCATCCCGGCCTCGAGCCTGGCGCGCATGTCCGACGCTGCCAGGCGCTCCGCGAGGTAGACGTCCGCTAGCTCGTGTTCGGCGAGCATGCCCAGCTGGAGCGGCGCGGCAAAGATGAGCCTGGATCGCGGGCTGAAGCCTTCGGTGGTGGCGACCGGTATGTCGCCCCTGCGGAAGGCACGTTCCCACAGCCTGACGGCGTCGAGGTGCGACAGGAACCGGGCTTCTTCGCCACGGGCGAAGACGAGCCGCCAGCGCTGCTTGACCTCGCTCATACGACACGTCCATCCGCTACCGACGGACCGCCGTCGGCAGTTGAAGCCTCAGCACCGGCGTTCGCCGGCTTGGCTGCGGCTTTACGATCCGATCGATGCGAGCTCGAACCGGCGCCGGCCTTCCGACCGCGACCCCAGCGAGCGACGACCGGCTCTGCGGTCGTGGCCTGGACGAATAGCGTGAACAGGACGACTCCGAACGTGATCGCCTGCAGCTGTGCCCGGTTTGGGAAGTCGATCGGCAGAGAGAGCGCGAGCGCGGTCGATACGGCGCCCCTCAACCCGGACCAGAACACTACGTGAAGCCAGTCGGCCGGTATGGCGCCGTCGAGGGTCCCAGTTCCTTCCCCTGCCGGCCGCGGTGCAGCGGCCCCGCCCGGCCTCGTTGCCCCCTTGCCCGCGGCAGCGCCCTTGCGCCCGGCCGTTGGCGTGCCGGTGCGGGCCGCCAGGTTGGTGGGGCCGGCTCGCCGCGCCCAGCGACGCCGCGCCAGCCGCCAGCCCCCGAGCAGCCCGTAGACGATGATCGCCCGCCCGGCCACGGTCGCCGCAATGGCCCAGACAATCGGGATGGCGACGACTTGAAGGGACCGGATCGCGATCGCGAACCCGACGACGAGGAAGACGAACGCGGTCGCCAGGAAAGCCACGAACTCCCAGACCGTGTCAAGCGCGTCCTCGGTCCGCTGAGAGAGGCCCAGCCGCCGGCCGTAGTTGCCCAGCACGATGCCTGCGACTGCGGTGGCGATCACGCCGGACTGGTGAAGGGCATCGGCGGCGAGATACGTGCCGTAGGCCAGCACCACGGACAGGCTGATCTCGATCAAGTGGTCGCCGACGCTGGGAAGGATGCGCGACGCGGCGAATCCCGCCAGCGCGCCCAATGCAGCCGAAATCACGACGACCGAAACGAACGTCAGACCGATGTCGAGCGGGCCAATCGGCCGCGTAGTGAAATCGACCGCGATCGCAAAGACCACGATGCCGGTGCCGTCGTTGAAGACGCTCTCCGCTTCGACGAGCGTGGACAGGCGGCGGGGCGAGCCCAACCGCTTGAACGTGGCGATGACCGCCGCCGGGTCCGTGGCAGACAGCATCGCCCCCACGACGAACGCCTCCGACGCCTGCAGCCCGGCCCCGAAGTGGAGAGCGGCGGCGATGAGTGCCGCGCTGATGAAGACGCCCGGACCCGCAAGCAGAGCCACTCCGCCCAGGGACGGGCGAAGCTTCTCGAAGTTGGTCTGATACGAGGCTTCGAAGATGAGCGCCGGCAACAGCACGACGAGCACGAGCTGCGGCGTGATCTCGACCTGGAGCGGCTGGAAGAACGCACCCCCCGCGAGTCCGAGCGCGACGAGCGCCACGGTGTAGGGCAAGTTGATGCGGCGCGCGACTATGGTCACGAGCGCAGCAACCCCAACCATGAGCACGAAGAGCCGTATGAGTTCCAGCGTTGTCTCGCCCGAATTCACCCGCTCGACTCGCCGCCGGCCGCCTCCACCAGCGACGCGGGACCGTCCAGCCCAGCGCCCTTCGTCTGCATCTCGCTCCCCGGCAGCTCTCGTGGCCGACCGCGCAGCTCGCCCCGGCCTGCGTCCACGTTATCACCGCCGTTGCCATCGGCAGGGTCATCCGCCTGGCCCGGCCCGCTCGTCAGTGGCGGAGACGCGGCCGGGCCGCTCCCGGCCCCCTCCGTGAGCCGCCTCTGATCGCCGGGCGCGCCGAGATATCGCCACTCGCTCTCACCGTCCCCGACCCGCAGCATCTGGCGCGGCCCTTGCTCTCCTGTGTCGCAGGCGAACCCGGTCGCGGCGGGCACACCGCAGTTGGCGCAGGGCCCCCAGTGGCAGTCGGCGGTGGTCCTGGCGGCCAGCGCACGCTTACGGTCGCGCAGCAAGAATTCACCGGAGACTCCCGCGGCCAGGTGCGCCCAGGGCAGGTGCTCGTCCGTGGGAATATCGCGCTGCGCATACCACGTCGGGTCGAGTCCGGATTCGGCAAACGCCTCCAGCCAGATCGAGAAATGGAAGTGCTCGTCCCAGGCGTCGAGGCCCGCGCCCTTCTGCCAGGCTCGCCGGATGACCTCCCCAAGTCGCCGATCGCCCCGGCCCAGGGCCGCCTCGAGGAGCGAGCTTTCGGGATCGTGCCAGGACAGCGCCAGACCCTTGCCGTGGATTGCCTTGCGCAAGGCGTCGACCTTCGCCTCGATTTCGGCGGTCGTGTCCTGGCCGTCCCACTGGAAAGGCGTCATCACTTTTGGCACGAATGTCGAAACATTGACCTTGACCTGGGCGCGAGCGCCGTGCCGGCGCCGACCCATCTCCAGCACCCGTCGCGAGATGGCGGCGATGGCGAGGACGTCGTCCATCGTCTCGCCCGGCAGGCCGATCATGAAGTACAGCTTTACTGCGCTCCAGCCGCGATCGAACGCCAGCTGGGCGCACCTGGAGATTTCCTCGTCGCTGACGCCTTTGTTGATGCTGTCTCGGAGCTTCTGGCTGCCGGCCTCGGGGGCGAACGTGAAGCCGCCGCGACGCCCGCCCGGCGCGATGACGTCGACGAGTTCGACCGTGAAGGCGTCGACGCGGGTGCTCGGAATCGAGATGACCGTTTGGGGCCGGCGCCGGCGCAACTCTGCGGCGACCTCGCGGACGTAGGTGTAATCCGCGGTGGACAGGCTGGTCAGGCCGATCTCCTCGTATCCGGTTGCCCGCAGGATCGCCTCGGCGGCGTCGACGGCCACCTGTGGGTCGCGTTCCCGAAGCGGTCGAGACTGCATTCCGGCCTGGCAGAAGCGACAGCCGCGAGTGCAGCCCCGCATCACTTCGATCTGGGCACGGTCGAAGACGATGCCGATGTTCGGCACGAGCTGTCGAATGCCGCGCACGTTCGTCTCGAAATCGGCGGCAATGCGTCCGACGATCGTGGACGGGGCGGCGTCGTCCACGCGGTCGACGCCCTCGCAACGGCCGTCGATCAGGTAGCTCGGCCGGTAGAGCGATGGGACGTAGACGCCCGGGATGCCGGCCAGGGCACGGAGGGCGGTAAGACGATCCGCGCCCCGCCGCCACTCCCCCGCCGGATCCGGTGCGGATACGGCGGAGTCGTCTCGTGCGAGCTTTCCGTCCACCCGTGGCTCGGCGGCCACCCGAACTCGGCGGTTCCAGCCAACCGACTCGAGCGTGTCGCTGATCTCGGCGACGACATCCTCGCCTTCGCCCAGAACCACGGCATCGACAAAATCGGCGAAGGGCTCGGGGTTGAGCACGATCGAACCGCCGGCGATGACGAGCGGGTCCGTCGCCGAACGCTCGCCGGACGTCAGCCCAATGCCGCCGAGATCGAGCATTGACAGCATGTTGGCGCAGACGAGTTCGAAACCCAGGCTGAAGCCGACTACGTCGAATTCCCGCAGCGCTCGACGCGTCTCCAGGCTCCAGAGCGGCACGCGGGCCGCCCGAAGCTCAGCCTGGAGATCGGTATCTGGAGCGAAGCATCGCTCGGCAAGACGATCCGGTCGGTCGTTCAGGACTTCATACAGAATCCTCAGACCGAGGTTGCTCATGCCGATCTCGTAAAGGTCCGGATAGGCAAAGAGCCACTTCAGCGCTACCTCGCCCCAATCCTTCTTGACGGAGTTCCACTCACCGCCGGCGTAGCGGCCAGGCTTACGCACACGGCCGAGAACCCGCCGGATCGTTGCGCCGGCGATCGGATCCGGGCAGTGGAACGGGCGTGAAACGACCTGCGCCTCAGGCTGGCGGCTGATTGCAGGATCGCCTGACGTGGACTTCATCAATCGAGCCTGGGCCCCGGCCGATCGACCGGTTCCCTCGGATAACCTGCGGCCGGGCGTATCAAGCGAGACAGTCCGGGATGCCGGCTACCACTGCGGCCTTTCGCGGCGCAGATTCGTGCTCTGAAGCGTCCCGAGGCCTGCCGCCAGACTGACCAGCGAGGCTCCGCCGTACGAAATGAACGGCAACGGGATGCCTGTGACCGGCACCGGCTTCAGACCGATGACCATCGCCACGTTTACGAAGACCTGGAAGAAGATCATCGTGGCCATGCCGCAGCTGATTAGCATCGCGAACGTGTCGGTCGAACGCCAGGCACATACGAGCAGACGCCAGATGAGCAGGGCGAACAGGATGAGTACAACCATCCCGCCGACAAAGCCCAGCTCTTCTGCGAGGACCCCCCACACGAAGTCGGTGGTCGAAACGGGCAGCGGCACGCTGCCGTTGGTAAGCCCTTTGCCGGCCCAGCCCCCGGCGACGACGGCGGTCTTGGCCTGGATGATCTGATAGCCGGCACCCTGCGGATCGGCTTCCGGGTTGAGCATCGTCAGCAGACGAGCCTGCTGATAGTCGGCCATGTGGCTCCAGACGAACGGCACCGCTGCGACCACCGCTGCGGCGAGCGTGCCGAGCCAGAAGAGGCTGGCGCCCGACATGAAGAGCATTCCGGCAACCATGGCCACGAGCACGAGGGAGGTCCCGAGGTCCGGCTGGAGCATCACGAGAATCCACGGCGGAACCAGGACCGCGAGGATGCCGATGATCGTCCAGGGCGACTTGATCGTGGCCTGCCGATCGGCGAGAAATGTCGCGAAGACCACGACCATGATGATCTTGGCCAGCTCGCTGAACTGGAACTGGAAACCGCCGACGACGACCCAACGTGCGGCCGAACCCGCTTCGCCGGTACCCGTCCCGACGCGAAGCGTGAGGATCAGCAGGGCAATGTTCACGAAGTAGAGCGGCCAGGCGAACGAACGAAACCACCGGTAGTCAAAGGCGGTGGTGAGAGCAAGGACCACCGCCGCGATCATCGCCCACATGATGGTCCGAATGAACGGCGAACTGGTCGTCAGCGGCTGGTGAGTGGAACCGACGCTGTTGCTGTAGGCCATCGCCAGGCCGAATACCGCCAACAAGATCGCGTACGTAGTCAGCTGGAAGTCATAGTTGCGCCATGACAGCCAGCCGGCTTTGGGTGCCCAGCCGCGAAGCTTGAAGGTCTGCGCGCGCAGGATGCTCATAGGTCGATCGCCCCGTCAGTCCCGGTTTGGGCTGCCGTAGAAGTCGGTCGTTCGGGATACCCAGTAGGGAATGTAGGCAGCGCCGGCATATCGCGGGTCAAGCGCCTGCTGCCAGCGGCTGATAACGCCGTAGTGCAACATCATGTACATCTTGACCACCTCGGTGGCCACGTTGCCCCATGTGTCCGCCCCGTAGATGAAGGCCAGGACGGCCAGCTGGGAGTCCGGCTTGCTGAAGTCGTCGACGTATGGGTTCCCGGGCGTGTAACCGACGAACCACTCATGGTACGGCAGGCGATTGTACCGGTCGGGGACTCCGAATTCGGCGGTCCCGGTCTTGCCGGCGACGGCGATCTTCTGTCCACTGCGCGTCGCCAGGTCCACAAGAGCGTAGGTATGGCGGCTTGTAACGACATCGCGGGTGGCCTGCCGCATGACCGCGAGCGTTTCCTGCGAGGCAGGCAGCTTGTCCAGCAGTACGGGCTGGACGTTCGTGATCACCCCTGTGGCGCCGTCCTTGATCGACTTCACGACCTGCGGCTGCCACAGGTTGCCACCGTTGGCGAGAGCACAGTAGGCGTTCAGCAGCTGAAGGGGCGTCGCGGCGTCATAACCCTGACCGATGCCCGCCTGCATCAACTCGCCCTCGTACATCGTCGCGCCCTGGTTGGCCAGCTTCCAGGCATTCGTCGGCACGATTCCCGTTGCCGTCTCGGGGAGATCGATCCCGGTCGGCTTGCCGAAACCGTACTGATCCGCCCAATAGGTCAGGTCGGGGACGCCGACCAGCTCGGCCAGCTGGTAGAAGAAGGTGTCGCTTGAGGCGGCAACTGCCTGGTAGATGTTCAACGGGCCGCGGGGGCCGCCTTCCCACTCCGTATACCGATATGACCCGACCTGAATGTAGGGCTGGGCCACCAGGGTGGAACTGGTCGTGATCGCGCCATCCTCCAACCCGGCAGTGCCGGTGACCAGCTTGAAGGTCGATCCCGGCGCGTACTGAGCTCCGATGGCCTTGTTGAGGAGTGGCTGGTCGGGGTTCGTCAGCAGCGCTTGGAAGTCCGTGCCGCTGATGCCGTCGGCGAACAGCTGATCGTTGTAGCTGGGCAGGCTGACCATCGCCAGAATCTTCCCGTTCTGGGGGTTTTCCACGATGATCACGCCCTTGGTCACCTTGGATGCGCTGAGGCCCCAGGCGAGCGCCTGCTCGGCCCACTGCTGCTCCTTGGTGTCGATGTTGAGGTACAGCGAGTCACCCGGAACTGGATCCGCGCCGGGTGTAACGAGGCCCGGGATGGGCTTGCCCGCCGCATCGAGGGCCACCGTCTCCGTTCCGTAGGTCCCGCGGAGGTCCGGTTCGTAGTAGTTCTCGAGACCGGCCTGACCAACCACGTCTTGAGATGTGTAGCCGAGAGCCGCCAGTTGCTCGTACTGAGCCTGGGTGATCTGGCCTTCGTAACCGATCAGCTGCGCGAACAGATCCTTGGTCAGGTACTGGCGTTTCGAGGCGACCACGACCTGAACGCCGGGCAGCGAATCGCTGTTTTCCTGGATGAACCGGGCTACGTCCGCTGTAATCCCGTCGGCGATCTTGACCGGAACGTAGAGCGACCCTGTGGTGCTGTCGATCTGCGTCTCGATGTAGACAGGATCCAGATTCAGCACCGAGCCGAGCCGCTGAGCGACCAGCTGCTCCTCATTGCGGGGGAGCAGAATTGGAGTGACTGTCACCTGGTAGTCGACGACATTCTTGACGAGCGGGACCCCGGAAGCGTCGTAGATCAGACCGCGAGTGGAAGGCACGGACTGAACGTCCTGGCCGCTCGTGTCGACCTGGCTGGAAGGCGTGGGCTGCGGAAGGACCTGCAGGCTGAACATCTTGGCCGAGAGTGCCGTGACTCCCACGGCGACTGCCAGTGCGAACACTCCGAACCGATAGATGTTCTTCAACTCGCCGCGATTGAGCTCAGCCGTAGACCTCATGTAGTTACCTCCACCAGAGCACGCGCTGTCGCTGCTCGGCTCGCCGCTTCAGGGCGATCACGAGCGGCGATGCGACGGCCGCCACTAACGCGTTGGCCAGGGCGGCGAATACGAAAGATGCTGGATTGATGGGCGGGGCGGGCGGCTGCAGCAATTCGGTGGTCACGTTGGAAACCAGCAAGAAGACCGGCGTCAGGATGAGGACGGCGATCACGCAGCCGGGGTATCTGGATCTCGTGAGCAGCGGTTCTGCCAGGGTGGTGAGAGCGACGACGATGAGGAGCTCGAAGACACTGGAGCCGAGTGGCCGCATCGCGAAGAGGTCGAGGAACAGCCCGCCGACGAAAGCCCAGGCCATCCCCTCCTCGAAGCCGTAGACGAGCGTCACGGCCACGGCGAAGACGAGGGAGATTTGAAGTTGAGCGCCGGCGATCTGATATCGCGACGTGATGGTTGACTCAAGGAGCGCCGCGACGCCGGCGCCGACCGCAGCGAATGCGGGACCCATGGCGGCCAGCCCTCAGTAGCGGGGGTGGAGTGGCACTCCTGTGGTTGGAGTGCGACCGACAAGCGGCATCGACTCGCGGAGTATAGGGCGGGAGGCAAGCCTGGGACAACGAACGCCGGTCGGCGGCGGCTCGTCCGAGGTGCCCGAAGTTCTCAGCCGCGGCGACGCCGTCTGGCGGGTCCCGCGGTTCTGCAACTTGGCTGACTCGACACTGGGCGTCTTGGCAGTTGTCCGAACCGACTTGACCCGGACAGGCGGGCACGGCTCACCCCGTGGCCCTCTGCGGACCTGCGCATGTTGCACGTGAAACCTGAAAGAACGGCGCGTTCTCGGCCGCTGATGGGTCGATCCGCCCTGCGACCCGGCGCGCATTCCGCGCCCGGCAGGGGCAACCATACAGCGCACAGCGGCCGGGACAACCAGGGCTTACGCGCCGCCAGTGGCGAGAGCCCGTACTTGCGCCGGCCTTCGCGCCCGTACTTCCGCCGGTGGTAGGGTCGCTAGATGGACGCCGGCCGGCTTCGAGTCAAGGCGGAGTGCACCCAGGGCAGGCCACCGGCCGCGCGCCCTCCTCCGGTCGCTCAGACGCGGCATGAGCAGGCCCCAATAGCCCGATAACCCACGAATAAGCGCGGGGCAATCCTGATCGGGTAGGTTCCAGTCGCGAACGCGAGTCGAGGGCGCCGCCGAATGCACTCCGGAAGGCCCTCGCGGATGCCATTCGAGCCCGGGAAACCGCCCCGAATGGTAGAATTTGACCGTGCCGACCACCGAAATGGGGACCTGAGTGGGCCAAATCATCGCTTGCGCCAACCAGAAAGGTGGCGTCGGCAAAACGACGACCGTCGTCAACCTTGCCACCTACCTGGCCCTGGCCGGGGATTCGGTGCTCGCGATCGACCTGGACCCCCAAGGCAACACGACGAGCGGTTTCGGCCTGGACCGAAGTGAGATCCACCACTCTGTCTACGAGGCTATCATCGAAGACAGGGACGTAGCGGAGCTCATCGTCTCGACGGAGATACCGGGCCTCTCGATCGTTCCTTCCTCGATCTCCCTGGCCGGAGCCGAGGTGGAGCTCGCGCCTCTTCCGCAGCGCGAACGGCGTCTCGCCAGGATCCTCGATCCTGCTTATCGCCCAATACGACTACGTCGTCCTCGATTGCCCGCCGTCGCTCGGCTTGTTAACGGTGAACGCGCTCACGGCCGCCGACGCAGTGGTGATCCCAATCCAGTGCGAGTACTACGCCCTGGAAGGACTGTCCCAACTCATCGCCACGATCAACCTGGTCCGAAACCACCTCAACCCCGATCTCGCGATCAAGGGCGTGGTTCTGACCATGTACGACCCTCGCACGAATTTGTCGGCCGAAGTGGACGCCGAAGTCCGGAAGCATCTCGGAAGCGCCGTGTTCGACACAGTCATCCCCCGCAGCGTCCGTCTGTCCGAAGCGCCCAGCTACGGCCTGCCGATCGCCCTCTACCGCCCAGATTCCAAGGGCGCGGAAGCCTACGCGGCATTGGCGGCCGAGTTGCGCGATCGGGACGGCCGGCCGGCGGCAGTATCGCCGGACTGACATCGGGCCGTCGAGATCCAGGGGCCAGCGATCCGGCCGACCTCCGACGGGGCTGCGCGTTGACCCCGGCCCACATCGAGCGCCACACCGGCCTGGGACGCGGCCTCGGAGCCTTGATCCCGCAGACGAGCCCCGCCGGCGCTGCGCCAGTCGAGATCCCCATCTCCCGGATCCGCGGCAATCCCTATCAGCCACGCCAGCGCGTCGAGCAGAAGGCTCTCGAGTCCCTCGCCGCAAGCATCACCATTCACGGCGTGCTGCAGCCGGTCCTGGTCACCGAGGTGCTCGACGGATACCAGCTCGTCGCCGGAGAGCGCCGGGTCCGAGCTGCCCAACTCGCCGGCCTAGATCGAGTCCCGGCGATCGTCCGCCAGATGGCTCAGCGAGATCAGCTGGCCGTGGCCATCGTCGAGAACGTCCAGCGGGCGGACCTGAACGCGATGGAAGAAGCGCATGCGTACAGGCAGCTCGCCGACGAGTTCGGCCTGACCCAGGACGAGATTGCAACGCGCGTCGGCCGGGCGCGGTCCACTGTGACCAACACGCTCCGGCTCCTCGAGCTCGAACCGTCCGTCCAGGAGGCGCTCGCCGCCGGCAACATCACGGAAGGCCACGCCCGCGCTCTCGCGGGGCATCACCCGCGAGCCCAGCGGCAGCTCGTGCAGGCGGTCATCGCGGGCGAGTCTGTCCGTTCGCCAGACCGAGGAGCTGGTCCGCCGTCTCCGCGAGCGCCCGGCGGTCAAGGCAACCGCGGCTCCGCCAGCCCGACCCGGACATGGAGCCAGTCTGGAAGAACGATCTTCGCCGCGCCCTCGGCACCAAGGTGCTTCTGGCGCAGATCCCGGAAGGGCGGCCGCATCGTCATCGAGTACTACAGCGACGAGGAGTTCTCGCGTCTCTTCGACCGCCTGACCGGAGGAATCTGCGTGACCCAGGATCCCACGCGCGCCGCCAACGGACTGGCAAACGGCTCGACTACCGGCTCGACGGCCGGTGCTCAGCCGAATCGCCCGCCGCGCCCGAAAGTCGTCGTCGAGCGACTACAACGCCGAAAGCATCCAGGTCCTCGAAGGACTCGACCCGGTACGCCGCCGGCCCGGAATGTACATCGGCTCGACCGATGCCCGCGGCCTGCATCACCTCGTGTGGGAGGTCGTCGACAACTCGATCGACGAGGCCATGGCCGGCCACGCCACCCACGTGGAGGTCCGGGTCCTGGAGGACGGCTCGGTCCGGTGACCGACGACGGCCGAGGCGTGCCGGTCGGCACGCATCCCGAGCGGCAAGGACGCGCTCGAGATCGTCCACACCGTGCTCCATGCCGGCTGCAAGTTCGGCGGCGGCGGGTACAAGGTCTCGGGCGGTCTGCACGGCGTCGGCGTCAGCGTCGTCGAACGCGCTGTCCGAGTGGCTGCGCGTCGAGATCGTCCAGCGACGGCTCCGTCTGGGCCCAGGAATACGTCGCGCGGCGTCCCGACGACGCCGGTTCGCAAGGTCGGCCCGCAGGGCGACCGACGAGGCACGACCACGACGTTCAAGGCCGACCCGACGGTCTTCGAGACCGTCGAATTCTCGTTCGACACGATCGCGCAGCGCTTGCGCGAGTCGGCCTACCTGAACAAGGGCCTCTGGATCCGCCTGCTCGACGATCGGGCCGATAGAGAACGGTCGTTCTATTTCGAGGGCGGCCTCGTCTCCTTCGTCCGCCACCTGAACAAGAACAAGGAGACGCTGCACACGCCCGGCCGATCTACGTCGAGCGGCGTGAGGGATCGACGCTCGATCGAGGTCGCCCTCCAGTACAACGACTCTTACACCGAGAACGTCTTCAGCTTCGCCAACAACATCAACACGGTGGACGGCGGCACCCACCTCACCGGTTTCCGTGCCGCGCTCACTCGTTCGCTCAACGACTACGCCCGCCGATCCGGGATCCTCAAGGACTCCGACGCGAACCTTTCCGGCGACGACGTCCGCGAGGGCCTGACTGCGGTCATCAGCGTCAAGCTGGTCGATCCGCAGTTCGAGGGCCAGACCAAGGCCAAGCTCGGCAACGCCGACATCAAGGGCCAGGTCGAGGCCGCGGTGAGCCGAAGGCATCGGCCAGTACCTGGACGAGAACCCGGCGGACGGGCGACGAATCATCGAGAAGTCGCTGACCGCCGCACGTGCCCGGGAGGCTGCCCGCAAGGCGCGCGACCTGGTCATCCGCAAGGGCGCCCTGGAGGGCATGTCGCTGCCGGGCAAGCTGGCCGACTGCCAGGAGCGCGATCCCGCCAAGAGCGAGCTCTACCTCGTCGAGGGCGACTCCGCGGGAGGCTCCGCCAAGCAGGGCCGCGATCGCCGCTTCCAGGCGATCCTGCCGCTGCGCGGCAAGCTCCTCAACGTCGAGAAGGCGCGTCTGGACCGGATCGTGTCCAGCGAGAACATCCGGCCGCTCGTCATCGCGCTCGGGCGCGCGGCATCGGCGACTCGCTGGACCTCGCCAAGCTCCGCTACCACCGGATCATCATCATGACCGACGCGGACGTGGACGGCGCCCACATCCGGACTCTGCTCCTCACCTTCTTCTTCCGGCACATGCCCCAGGTCATCGAGAACGGCTATCTGTTCATCGCCCAGCCGCCCCTCTTCCGGGTCAGCACCGGCAAGGTGACGCACTACGCCCAGTCCGAGGCGGAGCGGGATGCGATCGTCAAGAAGCTGAACGTCCAAGAACGCGACCGTCCAGCGCTTCAAGGGCCTGGGCGAGATGAACGCGGATCAGCTCTGGGAGACGACGATGAACCCGGAGCACGCGGACGCTCCTGCGCGCCGAAGTAGAGGACGCGGCCGAGGCGGACGCGATCTTCACGATGCTGATGGGCGAACGGGTCGAGCCGCGCAAGGACTTCATCAAGACCGAGGCGAGAAAGGTCCAGAACCTCGATGTCTGATCGGGCTTCGACGCGACCGGCGATGGCGCCGGCTCGGACCGACACGCTCCTTCTGCCCGGCAACGGCAAGCCGGGAGCGGATCCCGTGGCCCGTGAAGTGGTCGGTGAAGCGAAGCATGGAGAGGCGCCGGACCAGGCCGAACCGGTCGTCCGGCCGGCCCTGTTGCTCTACGAGAACTTCCGGATTCGGCCTCACAACTGCTTCGCCTGCGGCCAGCTCAACGAAATCGGGCTGCATCTGAAGCTCAACCTCGAACCGGGCAAGTGCTGGACGGAGCTGGAAATGCCGCGCCGTTTCGAGGGCTGGGAGGGGATCATCCACGGCGGAATCCTCTGCACCATCCTCGACGAGGTCATGGCCTGGGCGCTGGTGGCTCAGGACAGCTGGGGCGTAACCGCTCGCATGAGCATCGAGTTTCGCAGGCCGGTGACGGTTGGCCAGGCAATCCGGGCGGAGGGCTGGATCACCGAGGATCGTCGCCGGATACACGTGACCGCCGGACGGATTCTCGATCTGGCCACAGGCGCCGAACTGGCCGCGAGCGAGGCCACTTACGTGGCCGCCAACGAAACACGCAAGCGGGAACTCAAAGAACGCTACGGCGTTACGAGCGGCCCGGTCGAGGGCCCGGTCGTTGTCCCGGGCGAGGCAGATGGCCTATGACTGCCACCACTGCCACGCCCGAAACCGTCGCGTCGCCTGAGACCGCAGCCGGGGCGCGGCAGTCCGCTACGATCACCCGTCCGCGGCAGTCTGCCGTCACGGCCGCCTCGAACCGGTTCGTGGCAGACCACCTGGCGCAGGCGACTGCGCTCGGCGAGCAGTTGGCCGGGATCGTCCAGGACCCCGACGCATTCGTGGCCTCGATCTCCCAGGGTTTCGAGGCACTCGGAGATCCGGTATACGCAGCCGGCTCCCAAACGGTCGCTCCGGGTCTCGGACCGATCTTCGGAGTCCGGCAGCCGCTGATGGAAGCTGCTCACAAGGCCTTCAAGCGCGGCACTCGCAAGACTTCGACCTCACTGCTCCTCGACGCCATGGCACGCCTGATGCGAGAGGAGAAGCGCGAGGTCCGCTGGTTCGGGATCTGGAACCTGAGCCGCCTGCTGCCCACCGATCCCGAGCGGACGTGGCAGCTCCTGCGCTCCGCCGCGCGCGACGCCGACGAATGGATCACGGTGGACACGCTGGCCCATCCGTATGGCGAAGGAATCCTGCGACGACCCCCGCCGCTGGGCCGAGCTCGAGCAGCTCGTTTACTCGCCGTCGCGCTGGGAACGGCGTCTCGTCGGCTCGACGCTGGCGACGATGCCGCACGCCGGCCGGCCCGGCGGCCGCGACCCTATAGTGGTCACGCACGCCCTGTCCCTGATCCGCCAGCTCATCGGCGACTCGGAGCCCGACGTCCAGAAGTCGCTGTCCTGGGCTCTCCGGACCTGCGCCCAATTGGACGGCCCCGCCACGGCCGCGTTCCTCGACGCCGAGGCACGGACGGCGCGCCAGAACGACGACGGCAACCGCGCCTGGGTGATTCGCGACTCGCTCGCCAAGCTTCCGGACCGGACCGCCGCCGGATTGCGGTCGGCCATCGAGGGCGTCCGCCGCAAACCCGGCGCCGTTTCCACATCCCGGGCCGCGGCGATCGCGGCCCAGATCTCGCACTTTCCGGGGCCGCGGCGCGGCCCGACCACAGCAACCAGGAGGCTTAGCGCACAGTGACCGACGATCTGGGCAACGTCCGAGTCGTCCGCATCGAGGACGAGATGCGGACGAGCTACCTCGACTACGCGATGAGCGTCATCGTCGCGCGCGCCCTGCCCGACGTGCGCGACGGCCTGAAGCCGGTCCACCGCCGCATCCTCTACACGATGGGCGAGATGGGGCTGTCGGCCACGTCGTCCTACCGCAAGTGCGCCGCGATCGTCGGCGACGTGATGGGCAAGTACCACCCCCACGGCGACGCCGCGCTCTACGACGCCCTGGTCCGCCTGGCCCAGGACTTCTCGATGCGCTACCCGCTCGTCGACGGCCAGGGCAACTTCGGCTCGATCGACGGCGACAGCGCGGCCGCCATGCGCTACACCGAGGCCCGGCTGACCGGCGATCTCGGCCGAGATGCTCGCCGACATCGACAAGGACACGGTCGACTTCGTCGACAACTACGACGGCACGCAGCAAGGAGCCGACCGTCCTGCCGGCCAAGCTGCCGAACCTGCTGGTCAACGGCGCGTCGGGCATCGCCGTCGGCATGGCCACCAACATCCCGCCGCACCACCTCGGCGAGGTCTGCGACGCGACGGTCGAGCCCTGATCGACGATCCGGAGCTCACCTCGGACGAGCTCTGCAAGTACATCCTCGGCCCGGACTTCCCGACCGGCGGGATGATCTTCCGCTACGAGACCCGCCGCAATCCGATCACGGGCGAGAACGAGACGATCGACGCGATCCGCGAGATGTACGCCCACGGCCGCGGCCGGGTCGTCGTGCGCGCCCAGGTCGCGTTCGAGGAGACGCGCCACGGACCGGATGGCGATCATCGTCACCGAGCTGCCGTACCAGGTGAACAAGGCGGCCCTGCTCGAGAAGATCGCCGACCTGGTGGGCGCCAAGAAGCTCGAGGGCATCGCCGACCTGCGCGACGAGTCCGACCGCGACGGCATGCGCATCTACATCGAGATCAAGCGCGACGCCGACCCGCACGGGTGCTCAACAACCTGTTCAAGCACACGGCGATGCAGACCGCCTTCAACATGAACATGCTGGCCCTCGTCGACGGCCAGCCCCAGACGCTGCCGCTCAAGGCGGTCCTCCAGCACTACATCGACTACCGGCGCGAGGTCATCCGCCGCCGGACCGAGTTCGACCTCGAGAAGGCCCGGGCTCGGGCTCACATCCTCGAGGGCCTCAAGATCGCCCTCGACAACCTCGACGAGGTGATCCGGACGATCCGCGAGTCGGCCGACGTCGAAACGGCCCGCAACAACCTGATGACCCGGTTCGACCTGACCGAGATCCAGGCCCAGGCGATCCTGGACATGCGCCTCGCCCGTCTGGCCGCCCTCGAGCGCAAGAAGATCGAGGACGAGTACCTCGAGGTCATCCAGCTCATCGCCGAACTGGAGGACATCCTCGCCAACCCGTCGCGCATCCTGGCCGATCATCAAGGACGAGCTGCACGGCGCTCAAGACGCAAGTACGCCGGCGAGCACGCCGGACGCGCATCGCCGACGACTCCAGCCGCGAGATGACCGACGAGGACCTGATCGCCGACGAGGACGTCGTCATCACGATCAGCCGGCCGCGGCTACATCAAGCGCCAGCCAGTCGCGACCTACCGCCGCCAGGCACCGCGGCGGCAAGGGGATCATCGGCCACGTCACCCGCGAGGAGGACGCGGTCGAGCATCTCCTCGTCGCCAACACCCATGACTGGGCCCTGTTCTTCACCAACCGCGGCCGGGTGTTCTCGGCCAAGGTCCACACGATCCCGGACGCCAGCCGCCAGGCCAAGGGCATCGCGATCATCAATCTGCCCGGCGTCCAGGTGGAGCCCGGCGAGGTGCCCATGGCCACGATCACCCTGCCGGACTTCAAGGCCGGCAAGTTCCTTGTCATGGCCACGCGCAACGGCATGGTCAAGAAGACGCCGCTCGAGCAGTTCGAGAAGGTCCGCTCCAGCGGCATCATCGCCATCACCATCGCCGACGACGACGAGCTCGCCTGGGTCGACGTGGCCACGGGCGAGGACGACGTCATCATGGCCACGCGCCGAGGGCAAGATCGCCCGCTTCCACGAAGACAGAGGTCCGGCCCATGGGCCGCGCCGGCGGCCGGCGTCATCGGCATCCGGCTCGCCCGAGCAGGCGGACCACGTCGTCGGCATGAGCGTGGTCCAGCCCGACGCGGACCTGCTCGTCCTCACCGAGACCGGCTACGGCAAGCGCGTGCCGCTAACAGAGTTCCGGGCCATGCACCGCGGCAGCCAGGGCGTGCGGCTCATCTCGCTGGAGGGCAAGAAGACCGGCGACGTGGCGGCCGTCCAGCAGGTCACCGAGGCAGGACGAGGAGCTGCTCCTCATCAGCGCCGGCGGCCAGGTCGTCCGAACCGAGACGAACACGATCAACCGCTACTCGTCCCAGGCTCGCGGAGTGATCGTCATGCGACTCAATGCCGGCGACAGGGTCGTCGGCATCGCCGCATTCCGAGCCGGGCTGGCGGAACGGGGTGGCATAGGCGGACAATGCGGCCGGAAGGCGACGCCAGCCCACGCCCGACGGCGGCAAGTCCAACGTGACCGGCAGAGCGATCTCGGAGGCAGTCTTGCCCGTACGCAGACCAGTTCGACATCTACACCGGCAACGCCAACCCGGAGCTGGCGCGGAAGATCTGCCGCTACCTGGGCGACCAGCCTGGGTCGGGCCGAGGTCTTCGAGTTCGCCAACGAGAACATCTTCGTCACGGATCCTCGACAACGTCCGCGAGAAGGACGTCTTCCTGATCCAGCCGACCTCTCGGCCGGTCAATACCAGTCGATCATGGAGCTGCTGATCATGATCGACGCCTTCAAGCGGGCCAGCGCCGGGCCGGATCACGGCCGTCGTTCCGTACTACGGCTACGGCCGCTCGGACAAGAAGGATCAGCCGCGCGTTCCGATCACTGCCCGCCTGATCGCCGACATGCTCACCGTCGCCGGCGCAGACCGGGTACTGACGATGGACCTGCACCAGGGCCAGATCCAGGGCTTCTTCAACATCCCCGTCGACGAGCTGACCGCGGTCCATCTGCTGTCGAGCCACTTCCGCCAGAAGAAGCATCGAGAACCTCGTCGTGGTTACGGACCTGGGCTTCGCCAAGCGCGCCCGGACCTTCGCGGAGCTGCTCGACGCGCCGCTCGCCATCGTCGAGAAGCGACGGATCGGGAACCAGGATCGGGCGGAGGTGCTCAACGTCATCGGCGACGTCCGGGGCAAGCGCGCCATCATCGTCGACGACGAGATCGACACGGCCGGCACGCTGATCGAGATCGTCGGGCTCTCAACGCGAAGGCGTCGACCGAGATCTACGCCTGCGCCACGCACGCCGTCCTGTCGGATCCGGCGGTGGAGCGGATCGCGCAACTCGAACCTCCGCGAGGTGGTCGTGACGGACTCGGTGCCGATCCCGCCGGAGAAGCGCGGCGGCAAGATCGTGCGTTCGATCGCTGGCCCCGCTGATCGGCGAGGCGATCCGTCCGCATCCACCGCGGCCAGTCGGTCGGGGCGCTGTTCACGAGCGAGGTCCACTTCACCCAGGAGATGCTGCTGTGGGACGTCGAGGGCGGCACCGACCGGCCCGGCAGCGCCGGCAACGGGCGACCGGCCTCTCCTCGCCCCAAGGCCCCAACGGACGGGTCCTCGACGGCCGATCCAATTGACGAGGATCGGGCGTCCGGACAGGCCGGCTGAGCCCGGCCACCGACAGACTCGCCCATCAAGGAGAAGCATCGACGATGACGCTCCAGCTCCATCGACCGGACGATCGCGGCGGCCTGGCGCCGACGCCGCCACCCGGTCGGAGCAAGGCCGAGGACTGGCGGAAGGGCTGCGCTCGCTCCCGCTGGCGAGCGGCGCCGCTGCGCAACCCGGAGATGAACCCGACGCCGACGTTCGCGGCGGTGGCCTTCTGGCTCGTTCTCGCCGGGATCACCTTTGCCCTCCTGCTATGGCGGCTACGGATCCCATTTCTGGCACTAGCAGAACGTGACGCGAGCCACTCCGGGCCGCTGGCCTATACTTTCGCCGCTGCTCCCGGCCGGATCGGGGGCGTGACATCGGTCGACGCCGAGGGGCGTCGCCGCCTCGGCCGAGGCCCTGGCCTAAGGCCCGTGACTCGGGCCGCAACTGAACGTGAGTCCCAATGCTTGGCTTCCTGAGCCGCTTCGTCGACTCGAACGACCGCGAGCTCCATCGAATTGAACCGCTCGTGGAGAGGATCAACGACCTGGAGGCCGAGATGCAGGCGCGCTCCGACGAGGAGATCCGCGCCCTCATCGAGGAAATCCGCGAGGAGATCCGCGACTCCGGCGAGCCCGAGGAGCCATCCGACGACGAGCGCCATCACCCCGACCTGGAACGCCGCCGCGAAATCGCCAAGGACCGCCTGAAGCGCGAGCATGAGCGTCTCCAGGAAGCCATGGACAAGGCGCTGCCGGAAGTCTTCGCCGCCGCGCGCGAGGCCATGCAGCGGACCCTGGGCATGCGCCATTTCGACGTCCAGCTCATGGGCGCCATCGTCCTGCATCAGGGCAAGATCGCCGAGATGAAGACCGGCGAAGGCAAGACCCTGGCCGCGCCGCTGGCCGCGGTCCTGAACGGCCTGACGGGTCGGGGCGTCCACGTCGTCACGGTCAACGACTACCTGGCCCGGCGCGACGCACAGTGGATGGGCCCCGTATTCCACTTCCTCGGCCTGTCGGTCGGCATCATCGTCGGCGGCAAGACGTCCACCGGCACCGGCGAAGCCTACATGTTCGAGCCGGGCTATCCGACGAACGACGAGCGACTGATCAACCTCCGGCCCGTGCTCCAGGGTCGAGGCCTACGCCGCGGACATCACCTACGGCACCAACAACGAGTTCGGCTTCGACTATCTGCGCGACAACATGGTCGTGGAGCTCGAACCAGCGGGTCCAGCGCGAGCGCTACTTCGCCATCGTCGACGAGGTGGACAACATCCTCATCGACGAAGCGCGGACGCCGCTCATCATCAGCGGCCAGGCCGAGGAGTCGGCGGACAAGTACTTCCTCTTCGCCCGTCTCGTGCCGCGCCTGGTCGCCCGGCCGGAGGGCGCGGAAGAGGGCGGCGACTACTTCGTCGACCTCAAGGAGAAGGCCGTCTCGCCGACCGAAGAGGGCATCGACAAGATGGAGAAGCTGCTCGGCGTCGCGAACCTCTACGACGCCGACCCACGCCTGGCGCGTTACTTCGAGTCTGCGCTGAAGGCCCACGCCCTCTACAAGCGCGACCGCGACTACATCGTCAAGGACGGCGAGATCATCATCGTCGACGAGTTCACCGGCCGACAGATGCCGGGACGGCGCTGGAGCGAGGGCCTGCACCAGGCCATCGAGGCCAAGGAAGGGCTTCACGTCCAGCGCGAGTCCGTGACCATGGCCACGATCACCTTCCAGAACTACTTCCGCCTGTACACCAAGCTCGCCGGCATGACCGGTACGGCCATGACCGAGGCCGAGGAGTTCCACAAGATCTACAAGCTGGAAGTCGTGGCCATCCCGACGCACCGGCCGATGATCCGCGACGACGAGGCCGGACCTCGTCTTCCGCAACGAGAACGGCAAATTCATGTCGCTCATCGACGAGATCGTGGAGATGCACGAGATAGGCCGGCCGGTCCTCGTCGGAACGGTCTCCGTCGAGAAGTCCGAGCGGCTGGCGGACATGCTCACGCGGCGCGGCGTCAAGCACGAGGTCCTCAACGCCAAGTTTCACGAGAAAGAGGCCCCGATCGTGGCCCAGGCGGGCAGGATCGGCGCGGTGACGATCGCCACGAACATGGCCGGCCGCGGCACCGACATCAAGCTCGGCGGCGATGCCGGCCGGACTGGCCTCGGCGGCGCTGCACCGCCAGGGCCTGAACCCGGCCGAGGTGGACAAGGAAACCTACGACGCCGCCCTGGCCGAAGCCAAGCGCAAGACGCGACGCCGAACACGAGAAGGTCGTCGAAGCCGGCGGGCTGCACATCATCGGCACGGAACGCCACGACTCTCGCCGCATCGACAACCAGCTTCGCGGCCGCGCCGGTCGCCAGGGCGATCCGGGCTCGTCGCGCTTCTACCTGTCGCTCGAAGACGACCTGATGAAGCGGTTCGCATCCGACCGAGTCGCAGGCCTGATGGAGCGACTCGGCCTGGAAGAAGACATGGCCATCGAGTCTCGCCTCGTGTCAAAGACAATCGAGAACGCGCAGATCCCGCGTCGAGGGCTACAACTTCGACATCCGCAAGCACGTGGTCGAGTTCGACGACGTGATCAACAAGCAGCGCGAAACGATCTACGAGGAGCGCGACAAGGTCCTCCACAACGAGGACCTGACGGACACGATCCAGGCGTTCGTCGATCAGGAGATCGACATCGTGGTTGACCGGCACCTCAGCCCGGACATGCCGATGGACTCGTGGGACATGGCCGGACTGGTGGCGGCCATGACCAACATGGGCCTATCCGGACCGGAGATCACCGAGGACGAGCTCTGGGACCTGCATGGTCGTGACGCGGTAGCGCTTCGACTCAAGGACCTCGCGGCGGAGAAGCTCGAGCAAAAGGACGAGGAGAATTCCGACGAGTGGGCGCTCATCGAGCGGCTCGTCCTGCTCCGCACGATCGACTCTATCTGGGTCGAGCACCTGACAGAGATAGATGAGATGCGCCAGGGCATCGGGCTGCGCGGGCTGGCCCAGGAAGAGCCGCTCAACGCCTTCAAGCGAGAGGCGTATGCGCTCTACGAAGAAATGAGCGCGCTGATCCGGCATCAGGTCGCTAGCACGATCTTCCGCGTCTCGATCGTTCGCACTCCGGCGCAGCCCGAGGGCGGTAACGGAACCGGCGGCTCGAGCACCGGCGGCGCAACCAGCGGACCCAACGACGGGGCGACCGACGAAGCCGCGACCGCCGCCAGGATCGCGGCCGGAGCAGCGGCCATCTCGGGCGGGAACGGACGACCTCTGGTGGGCGGGCGGCCGCTGCGCCAGGGCGTTGCCACAAGGTCGTGCCGTCGGCGGTGCGACCGGCGCATCGAGCAACGGTACGAGCTCGGGCGCGATCCGCCCCGGCTACTCGCCGGCGGGCGTTCGCATGGGCCGCAACGACGCATGCTGGTGCGGCTCCGGCAAGAAATACAAGAAGTGCCACGGACAGTCGGAGCGGCCGCCGGGGCCGACCGGTGACGAAGCCGAGACTAACCCGGGGCGAACGACTCAGAGACCTGCTGCTGGTCATGCTGCTGTTCGCGCTCGCCGGCGGCGCGCTCGCGGGCTACACCACGTTGCGGATCTGGCAGGTCGGTCGGCAAGACGGCCGTCGCAACGTCGACGCCATCGTCGTGCTCGGCGCCGCCCAGTACAACGGCCGGCCCTCGCCGGTGCTGGCCGCGCGCCTGGACCACGCGATCGAGCTATACAAGGACGGCTATGCCCCGTATCTGGTCACGACCGGCGGCAAGCTCGAGGGCGACAACTACACCGAGGCCGCAGACCGGCTTCATCTACGCCACCAAGCGCGGCGTCCCGGCGTCGGCGATCCTGATGGAGGACACGGGCTCGACCACGCTGCAGTCCATGCAACACGTCCGGGCGATTTTCGCCGCGCGCGGCCTCCACTCCGCCCTGTTCGTGTCGGACCGGAGCCATATGCTGCGGGTCCTGAGACTCGCCCAGGACCAGGGCATCGAAGGCTGGGCGTCGCCCACCCCGACCAGTCCGGACGACATCGACGGAGACCTCATCTGGAACTCGATGGTCCACGAGCTCGGGGCGATGGTCCAGTACTTCACCGTGAACGCGGACTCGAGCACCGTAGCGGCACCTTGGCCACGCCGTCGCCGATGCCCTCGCCGACGTCGGCTGCCTACCGTCGAGCTCGCCCGAGCCCGTGGGCCCATTTCTCGCTCGCCACGCCGAGCAGCGCGGCCGAGCCAAGCGCGGCAATTCGCGCCGCTCTCGTGACCCCGCGTCGGTGGTTCCTTCCCGGGCCCCGCGGGGAGTCGATGTCGGGGCGCAACGGCAATGCAGGCGAGTTCGGGCCCACGCGCGGAATTACTCGTCGGGCAGCCCAATTCGACCCCTTGGCTATGCCGAATTGAAACCGTATACTCGCTTCATCGTCCGTCGCGGCCCGGAAACGTCAGCCAGGTCGCGGCTCTGCGGAGGGGCGATTCCCGTCAACGAGGAGAGTAGTGAAGCAGGCTGAGGAAGCGGCATTCATCGATCTCATCGCCTGTGAGCGAGACTGCCGGAACTGCAGCTATGCGGCTGCCCTCGATTGCGATGGCAACTGCGGCGTCTGCGCCCACAACACCTACTGCCCCTGCGTGAACCCCGTCGTCGCCCGGAGCAAGAGCGCTCTGCGCTTGATCGAGCTCCGTCCGATCCTTCTCCAGGACGTGCGAGGCCGCTCCTAGTGGAGCCGGCCGAGATCCGCGACCTGGTAGCAGCGGATCCAGGCGACCTCGGGGCGTCTTTGACCTCGCGACCAAGGACAGCCGTCTAGCCGAGCTCGACGCGCGGCCGGCTCGAGCCGGGCTTCTGGGACGACCAGCGGCGGCGAAGAAGGTTCTCCGCGAGGCCGAGGGACTCCGCGAAGAGTTGGCGCTGTGGCGCGACCTGCGAATCTCGCGCCGAGTCGACCGCACGAGCTGCTCGAGCTCGCCCAGGACGAGAGCGACCAGGAGCCTGCTCGAGGTCGTATCGAAGCGAGGCCTCCGAGCTCGAGCGCGAGTACACGACGCGCGCGGCGCGAGCTGCTCTTCGGCGGCGAATACGACCAGCGCAACGCCCTCCTGACGATCAGCGCCGGCGCCGGCGGGACCGAAGCCACCGATTGGGCCGAGATGCTGCTGCGGATGTACCTCCGCTGGGCCGAGCGACACCGCTTCGGGACCGAGATCCTGGACCAGACCGAAGGCGAGGAGACGGGCATCAAGAGCGTCACCGTCGCGGTCGACGGCCGCGCGGCCTACGGCTTCCTCAAGGCCGAGCGCGGCGTCCACCGGCTCGTTCGGATCAGCCCGTTCGACTCGCAGAAACGCCGCCAGACCACGTTCGCCCTGGTCGAGGTTCTGCCGGAGGTCGAGAGACGACCTCGAAGTCGAGCTGAACTGGGACGAGATCCGGATCGACACGTTCCGAGCAACCGGCGCGGGCGGGCAGCACGTCAACAAGACCGACTCGGCCGTCCGGCTGACGCACATCCCGACCGGCATCGTTGTCGCAGAGTCAGAACGAGCGGTCTCAGACGCAGAACAAGGAGACCGCCGCCAAGCTCCTCCAGGCGCGCCTCCTCGAGCGCGGGCTGTGGAGGAGCACGAAGCTGAGCTCCGCAAGCTGCGCGGCGAGCACGTCGAGGCGGGCTGGGGCAACCAGATCCGGAGCTACGTCCTGCACCCCTACCAGATGGTCAAGGACCAGCGGACCGACCTCGAGACCGGCAACACGGCCGCCGTGCTGGACGGCGACCTCGATGCGTTCATGCAGGCCGAGCTGGAGCGCGAAGCGACGGGGGCGGCTGTCGGCACGGGCGGAGCCCGGCCGGCGGCCGAATAGCAGTTGGCCGTCAGCGTATCGACCGCCACGGCGCTCCGAACTCGCCGGAGTGCGCGCTGGTCTGGTATTCCGCGGTGGACGACGTACATGGCCCGGCTGAATCGGCCGCTGCCCTCGCCGTACCTGGACCCGCTCCTCGTGGTCCTCGAACACCTCCTCGCGACGGATCCGGAGAGATCCTGTTGCCGTGCGACCGGCCGGCGAGGTAGCCGGCGGACGCGCGGAGGCCGGCCGCCGCCGCGGTAGCGAGCGCGCACCGGAACCCGGGCCAGGCCGCGAGCAGATCGTCGGCTTTGGGATTGCCGCGCAACGCGAGCACGTTTGGTTCCTGTCGCAGTTGTACGTGCTGCCGCACGAGCAGCGCAAGGGTATCGGCCGTGCCCTACTGACCCAAATCCTGCCATCGCTCGGTGCGGCCGAGCCACCTGCCGAAACCTCGAGGGCCGCCGGCTCTGCGGCTGAGCCGGAACCGGCCCGCACGGCGAGCCCGGGCGTCCTCTCCATGTGCACGGATTCCGCGCAACCCATGTCCAACGGCCTCTACTCGGGCTTCGGGATCGTGCCGCGGCTGCCGATCCTCAATCTCGTAGGCATGCCCAGGCCGTCTGCCCTGGCCCGTCTTCCCGTCGGTGTCGAGGCCGTGCCATTCGCCAGGCGCGATCCGTCGGCGGCAATCGATACGGTCGATCGAGCGATCCTCGGCTACGCACATCGCTCCGATCACGCCCACCTCCGAGCGACCGGTAGAACGGGCTTTGTATACCAGTCCGACGCCGGCGAGCTTCTCGGATATGGCTATAGCTCCGAGGTCGGGCGATTCGGGCCGGTGGCGCTGCTCGACGAGACGCTGACGGCCCCGGTCATCGGCCACCTCATGACGACGATCCGTCCCCGCGGCGCCACGACGGTGTGGGTTCCCGGAGCAAACGACCGGGCCATGGTTGCGCTGCTGCGGGCCGGCCTGCGGATAGAGGGCTTCCCGGCCCTGATCTGCTGGACGCGGCCGTTCGCCCAATTCGAGCGTTACCTGCCCGCCAGCCTGGCGCTCCTGTGAAGCCATCGGCCGCACTGGCCGGTCGGATCGGTGCTAGCCTCATGGCCATGGTGAGCGCGGCCCCTTCCGGATCCAGACTGAGCCAGGCCCGCCGACAGCGGCGCGAGCGATCAGCTTGCCGCGGAATCCATCCGCCGCCAGAATCGGTGCTCGGCAATGCAGGGCGTCACCAAGTCGTATCCCAACGGCCGCGTCGGCCCTGCGGGGAGTGGATCTGACCATCCCGGAGGGCGATTTCGTCTTCCTCGTCGGACCGTCGGGCGCCGGCAAATCGACCGTCATCAAGCTCCTCATCCGAGACGAATTACCCAGTAAGGGCCTGGTCCTGCTTGACGGCCGCGACCTTGGCAAGCTCAAACGACGCGAGGTACCGAAGATCCGCCGCAAGATCGGCGTCGTCTTCCAGGACTTCAAGCTGCTGCCCAACAAGACGGTCCGCGACAACGTCGGTTTCGCCCTGGAAGTCACGGGCGCGAGTCGACGCGAGATCGATCCCGCCGTCGATCGAGTCCTGCGCGTGGTCGGGCTTACCGGCCAGGCGGAGCAGCTTCCCGCCCAGCTGTCGGGCGGCGAGCAGCAACGGACCGCGATCGCCCGCGCCCTCGTCCACGACCCGCGGCTGTTCATCGCCGACGAGCCCACCGGCAACCTCGACCCGCTGATCAGCTGGGAAATCATCCAGCTCCTGCTTCGCATCAACGAGCTGGGCGTCACCGTCCTGATGGCCACGCACAACGCCGAGGTCGTGACCGCGGTTCGCAAGCGAGTCGTCGCCCTGGAGAACGGCCGGATCGTGCGCGACGAGATCGGCGCCGCCTACCACCGCGAGGACTGAATGGTCGCCTTCGTCGCCTTCAGCGTCCGGCGCGCATGGCACAGCTTCTGGCGAAACGGACTGATGAGCCTGGCGGCGACGGCCACGATGGTCTTGATGCTCGTGCTGCTGTCGGGACTGATCATCCTGCTCACGGGCCTCGACGCGACGCTCAACTACGTCCAGCAAGAAGTCGAGGTCGTGGCCTACGTGAAGGACACGGCCACCCAGCAGGACATCAGCGCCCTCGAGACCACTCTTCAGGGAATGCCCCAGGTGGCGCAGGTCCAATTCCTCTCCAAAGACCAGGCCCTGAACGATTTCCTGGCCCGCCACCCTGAAGAAGCCGACGTCATCAATTCGTTGCCCACGAATCCGCTGCCGGCTTCACTGCAGATCAACCTGCGAGATCCAAACGACTACGTCGACGTCGCGAGCTACCTCGAAGAATCAACCCATGGTCGACCAGGTCATGAACATCAAGCAGACGGTCGACCAGATGGTCACGGTCATCGGCATCCTTCGGGCCGGCGGCACCGCGGTGCTCGTCGTCGTCGGCCTGATCGTGCTGTTCATCATCGTCAACACGGTTCGCCTGGCGGTCGTCGCACGGGCGGACGAGATCGAGATCATGCGCCTCGTCGGAGCCTCGGATGCCTTCATCCGCTGGCCCTTCATATTCGAGGGAGCGTTCGTCGGGTTGCTGGGGGCCGGAATCACAATCGTCCTGCTATTCGCGGGCCAGGGCCCGATCACGGGCTTTCTCTCGGACTATTTCAAGGTCTTGCCGGTCGAAGCCAGCGCAACCGTGGGGCGAAACGTCGCCCTGATCGTGCTCGGAACCGGAGTTGGCATCGGCGTCCTCGGCTCGTATCTATCGGTCCGAAGCTATCTCATCCGCTGATGCGCGCGCCCGGACGCGTCGTCCTTGCTGTCTGAGGTTCGATCCCATGTGGCCCAATCCAGATCCCAATACGCCGGACCAGCCCGATCCCTGGGCGCCGGCTCCTGAAGCCGCCGGCGAACATACGGCCGATGTCGACGAAGCGGCCCCCCCGGCCACCGTCGCTCCAGTCGAGCCGGAGGCCGGCGATGACCTGGCCCCGCCCACCGGTCGGCGCCGTCGCGGCATCGCGCCGTCGCGGCTCAGTCTGGTCATGGTTGCGATCCTGGCCGGCAGCGGCCTGTTCCTGGGCGGTTACTCGCTGGGCGCCCACGTCGCCACCACGCCCGGGACCCCGGCGGACCAGGAAGCGCGCTTCGGGCCATTCTGGGACGTCTACTCGCTGATCCAGAGCGACTACGCCGGCTCGCCCAAGCCTAACCAGGACCAGCTCGTCCAGGCCGCCATCAAAGGCATGCTCGAGAGCCTCAACGACCCGTGGTCCTACTACCAGAGTGCCAGCGACTACGCCAGCACGCTCCTGAACGTCGCAGGCCAGGCCGAAGGGATCGGCGTCCAGGTCCAGCTTCAACCGGTCGACCCGAACTCCGGCCTCAGCTGCTCCAAAATAGGCAACGGCTGCGAGCTGGCCGTGGTAAAGCCCATCCCCGGCTCCCCGGCCGCGACGGCCGGGATCCTGGCTGGCGACGTGATCGCCTCGGTCGGGGGCACGTCACTCGACGGCCTGACGATCGATCAAGCGACGGCTCTGATAAAGGGCCCCCAGAACACGACGGTGACGATCGGACTGTTGCGCGGCAGCACGTCGATGCAGCTATCGATAGTGCGTCAGATCTACAACCAGCTCGAGGTCGACACCCGATCCCTGGCCAACGGCGCGGTCGCGTACATCTCTGTCAGCGGCGTCAACCAGAACGCCAGCTCGCAGTTCGATGCAGCCCTGGCCACGGCAATGGCGGCCGGCCAGAAGAACGTCATCCTGGACCTGCGCGGGAATCTGGGCGGCTACGTGGCCGACGCGGTCAAGATCGCCAGCGAGTTCCTGCCGTCGGGCGTGATCGTCTACCAGCAGGACGCGGCCGGGAACACCTCGGAGCTGACGGCGACCGCAGGCGGTCGAGCCACCGACAACTCCGTGCACGTGGTCGTTCTCGTTGACGGCAACACGGCATCCGCCGCCGAAATCATCGCCGGATCGCTCCAGGCCCGCGGCCGAGCCAAGCTGGTCGGCGCCAAGACGTACGGCAAGGGCGTAGTGCAGGAGTATCTGCCCCTTCCCGACGATTTCGGCGGCATACACCTGACCATCGCCCGCTGGCTGACCCCGGACAAGGTCTGGATACAGGGCAAGGGCCTGCAGCCGGACGTGCCGATCGATTCGACGAACGCACGTGCGGGTACCGACCCCGTGCTCGACGCCGGGTTGGAGCAACTCGGCTTCCCGCCCGAGCCTGCCGCTTCGCCCAACCCGGGCACGAGCCCGGCGCCCACGGCCACTCCCTCGCCTGCGCTCGGCCCATCGCCGACAGCGACGCCGGCCGTCCTCCCGAGCGCCAGCCCGGCCGCCCAGGCCAGCTCGATTCCACCGCACACCGGTCCCGTACGAGGGTCACCCGACGCGCCCCCCGTACGGGTCGGTTGCGCCAATGGCAGGCCTTCCGATACCATTCCCTCGAACGAAAGGAGGTGATGTGCAGTGTCTGATTTACCGATGCGCTGCACCACCTCGCTCGGAGCCGGCCTCTAAGAGACCCGGCCACCGGCGGGTGGTGTAGTTCTCGCAAAAGCGAATGCCGGTCCACCAGGGCCGGCGTTCGTGCGTCTCCGGCGCATGCGAGCGAAGCGGTCGAGCGGACGGACGGCCTCCGATTCCCGCGTTCACTCGCCTCCGGCCGATCGAGCGCGAATCGGGCCGGGCGAGCCCCGAGCATACGTTCGGCACGCTGTTCGGCCTCCGGTCGGCTAACCTCGTTCCAACCAATCCTCAACCAGCAGGGAGCCCGAGTGGGCGAAGAGAAGACCGTCGCTCAGAACCGAAAAGCGCGCCACGAGTACTCGATCGAGGACTCCTTCGAGGCGGGCATCGTCCTGACCGGGACGGAGATAAAGTCGGTCCGGCTAGGCAAGGTCAGCCTGGCCGAGGCGTACGCCCGCATCGACAACGACGAGGCCTGGCTGGTCGGCGCCAACATTTCGCCCTGGGACACGGGCAATCGCTATAACCACGAACCCAAACGACCGCGCAAGCTGCTATTGCACCGCGACCAGATCCTCAACCTGCTGATCAAGACCAAGTCCAAGGGCCTGACTCTGGTGCCCCTGAAGATGTACATCACCGGGCGCGGCCGAGCCAAGCTCGAGATCGGTCTCGGAAAGGGCAAGCAACTCCACGATCGCCGCCGCGACATCGCCGATCGGGACTCGCGCCGGGAAGTCGAGCGGGCCATGGCTGACGCGGACCGGGGCCGCAGCCGATGAATGCCGGGGCCGACGGCTCCGATGGCTCCGGGCCGGCGCGGCGGCCCAAACCGGCGGAACGAATCTCAGGCCCCAAATTGCAACTATTGACGGAATGCGTTTCGACACTCTGGCGTCCATCATTCCGTCATCTCTCCGCCGACGGATAGGTGCTCGCGTCTGCTGACCCGTGGGGGTTGTCGCGTTGGGGCGCCGACGGGCCGCCCGGTATGGTAAAAGAGGAAGATGACCACCGACTCGGCCGGGCCGCTCGAGGCCACAGAACCCGGCGAACGATCGCCGCAGCCGCCCGAAGCCACCGAACCGGCCGGTAATCTCCACGCGCAATTTGCCCCGGTGCCGCCGGCCGAGTCAGGGCCCGAGGCACCAGGGACCGCTCTATGGGAGCCGCTGGACGAGCAGCCGGTGCCACTCGCTGCCGCGACCGAAGCCGACGCAGGGAGAGTGGCCGAGGCGGCCGAAGTCGGGCCGGAGGCGGCCGAAGTCGGGCCGGAGGCAGGGCCGGAGGCAGAGGGTGAGGCGGTCACAGATGCGGCCGCGCCGGGTACTTCGCGACGACGCTTTCGGCTGGGACTCCGCCGGCACCGCGGAATCCCGACACCGGCACAGCCGTCCGTCGCGCCCACGCCACGTCACCGTCACCCGCTCATCGGGTTCGGTCTGTCATTCGCGGTCGCAGTCGCGGCATCGGCCGTCGCCCTGGCGGCCATTGCGTTCTTCCTGTCCGGCACCTACAGCGACAAAGTCCTTCCCGGCGTCCATGCCGGTGCCGTCGATCTCTCGGGCCTGACGCGGGATCAGGTGGTGGCCGAGCTCAAATCCGATTACTCGTATCTGAGTCAGGGCGAGGTCACGGTCAAGACCCCGGTCGGCGTGGCGACTATCACCTATCAGCAGGCGGGTCGCGGTCCGGACGTCCAGGAGATGGCCGACGCCGCATTCGCCATAGGTCACTCCGGCAACCCGATCGCCGACGCCGCCAGCGTGGCCCATTCGGCCGTATACGGACACGACATTCCCGTCGTCATCGCGATCGATCCGGCGGCGATAGCGCAGAAGCTGCACAACCTGGTCGGGACGAGCACGCTCGCCCCCCAGGATGCCCTCGTGACCGCCAACGGCGGCGCGTTCAACGTCAAATCCGCGGCGGCCGGCCAGGTCGTGGACGAGAAGGCCGTCGGGTCGGCGATCGTCGACGAGCTGACCCAGCCGGGGGCTCCGGCTGACCTGCAGGCCGGCGCAGCATTCGTACAGCTGAAGCCGCGCGTTACCGACACCGATGCGCAGGCCGCAATCGCCCGAGCCCAGAAGATGGCGGTCGACGTGACGTTGACCTGGAGCGTTCCACCTGCCGGCGCGCCTGCCAGCTGGACTCCGCGAACGTGGACGATAACGGCGGCCCAGATCCGAAGCTGGATCGTCTTCGGAGCAAGGCCCGACGGCGGCTTCGATCCGGCCGTCGACCCGGCTCAATTGCAGGCTTATCTCGTTTCTGTCACGGCAGGGATCGGAACGGCCCCCACCGAGCCCAAGGTGACCTCTTGGGATACTTCCGGCCGGCCTGCGGGCATCAGCCAGGGCGTCGACGGCGCCGGCGTCGACGCCACCGCCACGTCCGCTGCGGTTGCGACTTACCTCGAGATGCTCTCGCAGGGCGGCAGTCGCTCGCCGGGCATCGAGATCGTGACCGGGGCCATCCACCCGCAGCTGTCGAACGTCGACACCCTGGCCGGAATGGTCAAGATCGGCGAACAGACGATCACGTTCTACCCGGACATCAGCAACGGCATGGGCAAGAACATCCGCCAGCCGGCTACGAATCTCGACGGCCTGGTCGTCGCCCCCGGAGCGCAGTTCAGCTTCCTTGGAGCGGTCGGGCCCATCGACCCCGCGCACGGCTTCGCGATGGGCGGCGTCATCCTCGGCGGCAAGAGCGACCACACCGGAGCTATGGGCGGTGGCATCTGCTCCGCCTCCACGACCATGTTCAACGCCGCGGCCAATGCAGGCCTCCAGATCGACGAGCGCCACGCCCACTACTACTACATCAGCCGCTATCCGGTCGGCCGTGACGCCACCGTGTACTCCAACGGCGTGACCACGTGGGACGTGAAGTGGACGAACGACACTCCGAACCCCATCGTGATCCACTCCTGGTCCACCTACGGTTCTACGAGCAAGATCACGATCCAGCTCTGGAGCGCACCGCTCAATCGCACGGTGACGTGGACCGGCGGTGGTATGGCCGACATCGTCCAGCCGGTCGAGAACCCGCCGGAGTACGTCGACACGCTGCCGCAGGGCGTAACCAACCGTGCGGAGTACGGAACGATCGGTTTCAAGACCGGAGTTATGCGCGTCGTCACCGACTCGACCGGCAAGGTGGTCCACACCGATAGCTGGTATTCGAACTACTCGGTGGTCAACGGACAACTCCAGATCGGCGGCGCGCCACCACCCGTCAAGACGCCCGTGCCGCCTCCCCCCAACCCGACCCCGCCACCGCCCGCACCGACCCCTCCGCCCGCACCGACCCCTCCGCCCGCACCGACCCCTCCGCCCGCACCGACCCCTCCACCCGTCGATCCGACCCCGACCCCGACGCCGGCGCCTTCGGCCCGACGCCGCCGGATCAAGTAGCCCGTCATCGGCCATCCCGCTGTACAATCCGCGGGCGCTATCTCAGCGCATTCGGTTGCGGACCTGTGGGGATGCGTGGTTTCGACAGGGGCCGGCTACCGGAGAACGCGAGCCGAGGTTGGACTCCAGGCCTCGTAAAAAGGAGCCCAAACGAAGTAACTGGCAACAACCAGTCTGCTCTCGCCCTCGCTGCTTAGGCAGTAAGGTGAGCGTGGAAGCAGCCTCACCTCCGTGGGCTGTGGAAGCGTCATTCAGCGGAGGTGCGGTTTCGGGGAGCGTCGCGTAGCCGAAATCTAAGCCCGCAAGGGGACGTGACTGGAGCGCTCGGCAGGTTGCCGATGGTCGGCCGGGCGTTCGACGACAAACTATCGGACACGCTCGTAGTGGTCTCCGGCGATGGTTTCTGGACGGGGAGTTCGACTCTCCCCCATCTCCACCATTTGCCCGCGGCAGGGCCCTGAGAGAAGGGGAGAAGGGCGGGTCTGCGCGCCGAGGCGGCCACCGTCGAGCTTCTGCCCTGCCGTGGCAAAAGGCGGGCGTGACGCGCCTGTTGTCGGTTTCGGTACCTAGGTTTCGAACCGGCGCGACCAGGCGTCGATGCCCACCGCCATGAGCAGGATGACGCCAAGCGTGATCTGCTGGTAGAACGGATCGAGACCGAGCAGGTTGAAGCCGTTACCGATCAGGGCAATGAAGAGGCAGCCGATGACGGTACGCCAGATGGCGCCCTCACCACCAAGGATGCTGGTGCCGCCGACCACGACGCCCGCCAGAACCGTGAATGTCAGGAAGCTGCCGCTCGACGACTGGGCGCTCAGCACCCGCGATGCGTCGATGACGCCCGCCAGACCGGCCGCACCGCCCGCGAGCACGAAGGTCATGAGCCGGATCCAGTCGACGCGGACGCCGGCCATTCGAGCCGCCGTGGGGTTGCCACCCGCGGCATAGACATATCGACCGAACGTCGTGCGGGCCAGCAGGATGCCGACGGCGATGGCCGTCACGATCATGATCCAGGCCGCGCTGGTTATGCCGAAGATCCGCGTCGCAGCGAGTGATTGGAATTCGGGGCGGTCGAAGGCAACCACCAGATTGCCCTTCGTGAGCAGCGCGCCCACGCCCCCGACGACATACGTCATCGCCAGTGTCGCGATCAGGGCATTGATCCGGAACCGAGTGATGAGGATCCCGTTGGCGAGCCCGACTGCCAGACCCAGGGCGACACCGGCGAGGATGCCGACGAAGGCGCCGGACGAGGCTACCAACTGCGTGCTGACCGCACCCGCCAGCCCGTAGACGGCCCCGACCGACAGGTCGATGCCGCCGGCGATCAAGACCAGGGTGAATGCCGCGGCCACGATGATGATGGCCGACTGCTGGTCGAGAATGTTAGCCAGGTTCTCGAAGCGACGGAACGAGTCGCTGCTCACCGTCAGAGCGGCCAGGGTCACCACGAACGGCAGGACGATGCCCGCCCGCCCGATCCCCTGTTCGACGACGCGGAGGACCTCAGATCGAGCCCTACCGGACGCCGTCTGCTCGTCCATGACGATGTCTCCCGCCCTTGAATCACTCATGCCACGCTCCGGGCTGCGCCGAAGCAAGCCTCGAGGATCGAGCCCTCGGTCATCGCTTCTCCTTCGAGTTCACGCACCACACGACCGCCCCGCATCACCACGACGCGATGGGCGAGGCCCAGAAGTTCCTCGATCTCGCTGGAGATCAACAGGATCCCGACTCCCTCGGCCGCCAGTGCGACCAGATGCTCGTAGATCTCACGTTTCGCGCCGACGTCGACGCCTCGAGTCGGCTCGTCGGCGATGAGTGCAAGTGGATGACGGAGCAGGGCCCGGGCGAACATCAGCTTTTGCTGATTGCCGCCCGACAGGGCCACCGCCGGCGACTTGCCGGAACGCCCACCACATGAGGTGGCTGGGCCCTGCCCGAAGTGCCACCTGCCGGCCGAGGATGTTGCGCAGACGCAACCCTTCTATACCACCTGGGATGGTTGGCCCAAGCCGTGCCCATAACCCTCTGCTAATGTTCTGGGTCCAGGGAACTGAGTGCGAACACACGCCTGAGAGACGATGGACATAGCGCTCGCGCCAACCCGAATCGATTACTACCGGATGCTCGGCCTGGACCCGACGGCCCCGCTCGAGGCAGTTCAGGGCGCCTACCGCATCCTGGCCCGCCACCTCCATCCGGACATTTCGGGTGATCCCTCCACGGCCGCGGCGATGTCGCGCGCCAACACGATCTATCAGGCGCTGGTGGCCAAGCCCGTGCCCGCCGACTTCTCGATGGATCCGACGCCGGCTCTCCGCCGCGCTCAGGCAACCTTCAGTCCGCTGTCGCTGTATCGCCAGGCCATGGGTGCGTTCGCCAATAGCACCGGCCAGCTCATCGACATTCTGGCCTAGGGTCCGCGACCGGGGAACAGATCGTGGCGATTTACGTGAGCCGCGTCTCCGTCCTGGTCACCTCACGCCGTCTGGGCTCTCTGGGTCTCGCGTCCGTCGGCATGATCGTGGCCGGCATGGCTGCGGCCGCATGCACCTACACCGGACTCGAGGGCGAGGCTTATTCGCCGCTCAACCACTTCGTCTCCGAACTGGGCGAGGTCGGCGTCTCGACGCTGGCCTGGGCCTTCAACCTGAGTATCGTGCTCGGTGGGCTCGGCTTGGGCACCCTCACGATTCTGCTGGCGAGCTCGCTGCGCGGTCGAATCCGGGCGGCACTTCTCGTGGCCGGCGCGATCGCCGGAGCCTCCGGGTCGCTGGTCGGGCTGTTTCCGATGAACTATCTGGCCATCCACCGGATTGTCTCGGGCGTGTTCTTCGCAACTGGCTGGCTCGTCGCGGGGGTCTTCAGCCTGTGGCTGCTGATGGCGCCACGGCCTTGGCTTCCGCGCTGGCTGCTCATCCCGGGCGCCGCGGTCGTCGCCATGTTCCTGGCGTTCGGGGCGGTCTTTTGGACCTACCACCCGGCGAGTCCGGACGGTCCGATCGTCAACCGACCAGCCGGCCTTTGGGTCACACCGTCTCTCGAATGGGCAGCCCTGGCGAGCCTGCTGGTGTGGTTCACCTGCGTGTCGATCGCCCTCCTGCGCCGGCCCGCCGAGTAGGTCACTCGCCGGCAGCACGACGGTCAAGAAGGGCAAAGCTCGACTTCGCCTATTCTTGCGGCCATGTCTGAAGTCGGCGGGTCCCATCGTCGAGGCTTGAGGAGTCTTCTCGTCGACCTCGAGCCGGTTCGCCGCGACCGCGACTTCCGGATGGTCTGGCTTGGTCAGATGATCAACGGCCTGGGCCGCCAGGTCACAGTCGTGGCTCTGCCATTCGAACTGTGGCAGTTGACGCACAACTCGCTCTCGATCGGGTTGCTGGCCCTGGTGCAGCTCGTGCCGATCATGGTCTTCTCCCTGGGCGGCGGTGCGGTCGCCGATGCGGTGGATCGGCGACTGCTGTTGATCGCGACACAGGTGCTGCTGGCCTTTTCAAGCCTCTTCCTGGCCCTGCTCGCCGCTCAGCCGGATCCACCGATATGGGCGCTTTACGTCGTGGCCTTCGTGGCCGCCGGACTGGGCGCCGTGGACCAGCCGGCTCGTGCCTCGGCCATTCCTCGGCTCGTTCCTCGCGAGCGTCTTCCCGCCGCGATCGCCGTCAACTGGCTGAGCAGCCAGACGGTCTCCGTGGCCGGACCGGTGGCGGCAGGGCTGCTCATCGCCACGCTGGGCGTCGCGGCCGCCTTCACGTTCGACGTGGTCACGTTCATGGCCAGCCTCGTGGCCCTGCTCCTCATCGCACCCATCCCGCCGCATCCGGAGGCCGCGCGGCCCGGTCTTCGCTCGATCGCCGAGGGTCTGCGCTTCGCCCGCAGTCGCCGGATCGTGCTGGCCACCTTCGCGATCGACCTCGACGCAATGATCTTCGGCATGCCCTCATCCCTCTTCCCGCAGCTGGCGCTGACGGTATTCAACACCGGCGCGGCCGGCTACGGCCTTCTCAACGCGGCGCCGGCCCTCGGGGCGTTCTTGGGGGCGGTGTTCAGCGGTTGGGTCGTGCGCATCCGGCGGCCGGGTCGGGGCGTGGTGGCCGCCGTGGCGGGTTGGGGAGTCGCCATCGTCGCGTTCGGACTTCTCGCGGCCAGCTTCCCGCTCGCCCTGGTCTGCCTGGCGTTCGCGGGCGCCGCCGACGTCGTGAGCGCGGTGCTGCGCAACTCTATCGTCCAGCTGACCACGCCCGACCATCTGCGGGGCCGGCTCTCGTCGATCCACAGCCTGGTCGTGACGAGCGGGCCACGTCTTGGCGACGCGGAGGCGGCGGCGGTCGCCGCGGTCGCAGGTCCGCAGTTCTCAGTGGTGTCAGGCGGAGTGCTCTGCCTGGCCGGGTTGCTGGTCGTGGTGCGGCGGTTTCCTCAACTCATGGGCTACGAGCACACCGCCACTGAACCCGGCGACGATGCCGTGGCAATCGCTGCGGGGGCCGGCGATCCGGTGGCTTGATCCGGCCACGTTCCGGCACCGGCCGGCCGGCCGCCGCCTGCGCTGAGACCTGGATGCAGAAGAGCCGGCGCGATAGGCGCCGGCTCCTGTCGGTTGCGAGGGTTCTAGCTGGCTACTTGACCTTGCGGCGGCGAGCACTGGGCGGCGGCACGGGCGCGGATGGCGAGGGAGTGATTGCCGGGGGCGGAGTGGGAGTAGGCGGAGCGGGAGTCGGCGGGACCGGCGTCGGGCTCGGCGCGCCCGGCGTGGGCGTCGGCGCTACCGGCGATGGGGACGGTGAGCCGGACGGAGGCGGCGTGCCGCCGATCTGCAGCTGGCCGTTGACCACTCCGTAGACGGAGCCCCACGTGTCCTTGTGCAGAATCGTGCCGGTCTGATCGGCGACGACACGCGTCACAGAGGTCTTGAAGCCGTTGGTCGGGTACTCGGCCCGGTACTGGACTCCGGGCTTGATGCTGCCAACGTACTGGGGCGGGTTGTCCGTGGCCGTGACCACGTCGGCCTTGGCGCCGCCTGTCCAGGTCACGGTGCGGTTGGTCGGCAGGCTCCAGAGCTGGATCGTGATTCTGCTTGTGGAACCGTAGGTGGACCAGGCCCGGATCACGATCGGATTGGGAGTGTCGTTGGTCCACTTGAGGTCCCATGTGGTCTGGCCGTTCGAGTAGACCGTGGCGTCACGTCCGACTGGATACCGGCTGATGTAGTAGAAGTGAGCATGGCGCTCGTCGATCTGCAGCCCGGCAGTCGCAGCGGCGTTGAACATGGTCGTCGAGGCGGAGCAGATGCCACCGCCCATCGCGCCGGTATGGTCGCTCTTACCGCCGAGGATGACGCCGCCCATCGCGAAGCCGTGGGCCGCGTCGATCGTGCCGACTGCCCCGAGGAAGCTGAACTCCTGACCGGGACCGACGACCTGGCCGTTGAGATTCGTGGCCGGCTGGCGGATGTTCTTGCCCATGCCATTACTGACGTCGGGGAAGAAAGTGGTCGTCCACTGACCGATCGCCACCACGCCCGCCAGGCTGTCGACGCTGGCGATCTGCGGATGAATGGGGCCGGTGACGACTTCGATGCTCGACCCGGCACTGCCACCGTTGGCCAGAGTGTCGAGGTAAGCCGACAGGGCAGTTGTGGTGGCGGTGAGATCGACCCCGACGCCATCCTTGCCTGCGGTGAGGCTGGCGGGTTTGGTGCCGGTGGCGTCCCACACCACGGACGGCTCGACCGGGGGAATGGCCGCCTTCGACGTAGTGGCTGCCAGGTAACCTGCAACCTGCGCCGGGTCGACTGCGGGGGCGTATGTTCCGTCATTGCGGAGGCCGAAGACGACCCAGCCGCGGATCTGGTCGGCAGTAATGGTCCAGGTCTTCGGCTTCCAGGACGACGGCGCCGCGGCCGGCGGCACGTTCCAGGTGAGGGTGACATCGACGATCATTCTCTGGGCCCGGGCGATCGCGGCCTGGGCATCCGCGTCGGTTACCTGTGGCTTCAGCGACACGTACGTTCCCCCGGCCTTCAGGTCTGCGGGGGCGTCGGCCTTCGTCAGCTCATCGATGATCGCCGAGCCGATGGCGGCTTCGTCGACGCCGCTTCCAGGAGCCGACGGGTTTACGGTGAAGGCCCCGCCCTTCGCGGTTGCCTGGGCATCCTGGGGAGCGACGACCGTGGTGCCGACGAGCGCGTGCAGGCGCTCGGCCAGTGCGGTCGGGTCAACCTGGATGACGACCGGGATGTCCTGCCCGAAGGCGGCTGAATGAGCCACGCTGGCGGCGTCGGCGATCGGGTTGCCGGAATGACCGACGGCCAGCGCCGCATCTGCGATCGCCTGGACGTCCGCCTGGCGGCCGGCCTGCTGATATGTGATCGTCGAGACGCCGACCGGCGTCGTCACGGTCACTTCGCCCTGACTCAGGTAGGCGAAGCTGGACTGGAGCTTGGCGATCGACTGATCGTGGGTCATGCCCGAGAGGTCCACGCTGCCGACGTGAACGCCCGGCAACACTCGGTTGCTGTAGGAACTGGCGAAGCCGAACGCAATGGCCGAGAACAAGAAGAGGGTCGCAACGGCGCCTATTGCGAAGGCGATGGCGAAACCCACGAGCCGCGTATCGCCGCGCGACAGAGACCCGATCTGCAGGCGTGAGAAGTGGAAGGCGAGTGGGAACCGGGGCGCGGAGGAAGCGGCGGGGTTGCCCGTCGAGCCCTCATGCGCGGCGTTCTTGGCCGCTGCGCCGGTCGGCCGCGTTGCGGCGGAAGCAACGGAGCCCTTGCTCTGTTCCTTCGGCTCGGACGGCTCGAACGAATCCGTGGTCATGTCAATCCTTTTCTCACGCACCGGTCGGCACTCGGCGCTGGAACGTCAAACGGCATGGGCAAGATGACCGGGAGTTGGCCGCCGGCCACGCGATAGACGCGCCGCCGCGACTGCCCGTTACGGCGAATGCTCGAATACTTGAGCAGAATGGGACAGTTTGTCACCATCCACCCCGACGGCCGTGACGAACCGGGTCCGGTTGCGATAGCGGCGCCGCCCGCCGATCCGGAAACCAGTTCAGACCTCGCGCGGGAGGACGACCACTCGCCGGTTGGGCTCCTCGCCGATCGACTGAGTTGCGACGCGCTCGTGGTCGCGGAGTGCCAGGTGGATCCAGCGGCGTTCGAGGGCCGGCATCGGCTCGAGCTGGAGCATCTTGCCGGTTTCGATGACACGCTCCGCGGCTCTGTTGGCCAGGTCGCGCAGCTGGCGCTCGCGACGGCCGCGGTAATCCTCGACGTCTACGAGGATCCGCGTCCACTCGCCGACGCGCTTCGAGAGGAGCAGATTGACCAGATGCTGGAGTGCGGATAGCCGCTCTCCCTTGCGTCCGATCAGCGCCCCCAGGGCTTCCTTCTCGTCACCCTCGCCGACTACGTTCAGCCGGTTCGTCTCGCCCGCGGCGATCTCGACCCGGACGTTGAACTCGAGCTGGGACATGATCTGCTCGAGGATCTCCTTCGCCGCGGCCATGGCCTCGGGCGTAACCTCGGCGGACTCAGGCCGCTCGGTATGCGGAGTGACTCGGGCGGCCGCGACTTCGGCGAGCTCCTTCGGAGTCAGGCCGGGTTGAGGGCGGGCGCCGCTCTCACGTCGCGGGCCGCGGTCCGGCCGGACGGGAGCACCGGGGCGAGGGCCGCGATCGCGATCGAAGCGGTCGCCACCCGGTCTGGGGCCGCGGTCGGCGGAGGGGCGCGGGCCGCGATCTCCGACGGGCCGCGGGCCGCGGTCGGCGGAGGGGCGCGGGCCGCGGTCGGCGGAAGGTGCGCGATCTTCACGCCACGCCGGGCGCGGGGCGCGGTCGCGGTCGTGCCCGAAGTCGCGGTCGTGCCGCGGCCGCTCTTCGCGGTCGTGAACCGGCGCCGGGAGCGGAACCTGGGCGGCGGCTTCGCGCTTGGGAGTGGCTCCGCCGAGCAGTGAACGCGGAGCGGCCAGGACGCGAGCAGGCTCGGCGCCCATGCCCAGCACGCCGCGGCTGCCCGGCGTGAGGATCTCGAAGTCGAGCTCGTCGAGCCCAACGCCGAACTCTTCGCGGGCGCCGCGGAGAGCCTCCTCTACCGTCTTGCCCGTGAACTCGTGGTAAGCGTCGCGAAAGGCAGTCATGTCAGCGTCGTCTCCCTCTACGGCTCGCACGTCTATGCGTGTTCGGCCGGACAGTTGAGGCCGCCGATGCCCATCGCTCTTCAGGCTTGAACCGCGTGGCTGCCAGCGACTTGCCAGCGTTCTCTGGATCTGGCTGGGGCATGGTGACCGGGAACCTTGGGGTGTGGTTCTGGACGAAGGCCGGGCTCCAACCGAAGAGCGGGAACATCGACCCCCATCCGACGATGAGGAATTGCTGAACGATCGAGAAGACCGACGTGGTGATCCAGTAGACGAAGAGCCCGGCGGGGAGGAAACCGCCGTAGATGATGGAGAAGAACGGGAACATGACCATCATCGTGCGCTGCGTGCTCGCCGAGGGATCGTTCTCGGCCGCCGGCGGCATCAGCATCCGGCTCTGGATGAACTGAGCGAGACCGGCGAGGAGCGCCAGGACGCTCACACCAAGCGTGAAAACGACCAGGGGCAGGTTGAACAGCACCTGAGGTTGTCCGACGTTGATGCCGAACACGACGGTGTTGATGCACGAGGCGGACTTGTCGATCACGCCATTGACGACGTGCGGGCATTGGAGGGTTGGGACCAGATCGATCCCAGCCACCCGGAGCATGGCGCTCGGGTCGAAGTTGGTAAGCCCGTCGCGGATGACCCAGTACATGGGGAACAGCAAGCCCATCTGGAGCAACGAAGGCAGGCATCCGGCCGTGGGGCTGACGCCCCGTTCCTTGTAGAAAGCCTGCGTCGCCTGCTGGATGGCTACCCGGTCGCCCTTGTAGCGGCGCTGCAGTTCTTTGTTGAGCTCTCGCAGCTCCGGCGCCAGCATCTGCATCCGCTTCTGGGAAACGATCTGGCGGGCCGAGAGACGGATCGTCACCAGCCTGATCAGGACCGTCATCAGGACGATGGCGATGACCACGTTGCCCGTCAGGGCGTACAGGACGGCCAGCAGGAGAAAGAGGCCCTGGAAGATCGGCGTGAACAGGAATCCGATCAGCGAAACCGGATCGGCCCCCGGCGTGGCGGGCCGGATCGGTGCGGGCTCGGCGGTCGGGCTCGGCGAGGGTGACGTCGCGGCCACCGCCGACGCGGGAGTGGCCTGGACGGATGCCGCGGCTTGTGCGGTGGGTGTGGGATCCGCGGCAAGGGCGGTCCCGCACGCCATGACGGCGAACGCGGTCAGGGCGAGGAACAGCCCGAAGGCAGCCCAGCGCAGGCGGACGTTGGTCCTGATTGAGGGCTTTCGCCCGGGAGGGGTCACGTCAGCGAACTGGGTCGTAGCCACCAGGACTCCATGGGTGACAGCGAGCGATTCGACGCATTCCCATCCAGCTCCCTCGAAGCAGACCGTACTTGCGAATGGCCTGCTCGGTGTAGACCGAACAGGTTGGCTCAAAACGACAGACCGATGGACGCCATGCGAACAGCAGGCGGTAGAGCCTGATTAGTCCGATGCCGACCGTTTTCACGAGACGGTCCGCCCTCCGAGAACTCCTCCTCGGCGGAGAAGGTTCTGTAGTGCGCCGGCCACTGTTTGGTAATCCGCCGCGATGACAGGCGGTCGGGCGATGATCAGAACGTCCCAGCCTGGCTGGAGCGAGGGCGCCATCACCCTGAGAGCCTCCCGAAGTCGCCTGCGCACTCTGTTCCGAACAACTGCTCCGCCGAGCTTGCGTCCGGTCGAAAGTCCGAAGCGCGTCTCCTCGAGACCGGTCCTTCGAATTCGAACCACCAGCAGGGAATGAGACCTGACGGTTCCCTCTCCCTGTAGCGCCGCGAAATCCTCCGGCCTGGAGAGCATCACCAACCGCGGCGGATTGTGGCCGCGGTCCGTCGTCAGACCGTGAGCTTCTTGCGCCCGTGAGCGCGGCGGGCGGCCAGCACCCGGCGTCCCCCGGTGGTCTTCATCCGGGCTCGGAAGCCGTGTTCCTTGCTGCGGTGCCGCTTTTTGGGCTGATAGGTCTGCTTCATTGGAAGGTGTGTTTCTCTCCATTCGGCCTCGGGGCCAGGATACCCCGAAAGGCACGCGAACGCGCCTGGGCGCACGAAAGCGCTTTGGCGCGTCTGCCGGCGGATTATATGTACCTGCAACTCAGAGTGTCAAACGCAGACGACGCCGGCGAGTTCCTGTTCGAGCGACTCCTGAAGACGTCGCTCGATACCCCTGGGGAGTATACGATTAGCAACCGTCCAGAACCTTGCTCAGGCCGCTGGGGCGGTGCTATTCTTCGGCGGCCCGCGGCGCCAGACAACCCTGGGCATTGGCCCAGAGGAACCGTGAGGACAGCCAGGACCGGTCCGGAGGAGAGCTGGACGGTCGAGGTTCACGGCGCCACAAAGGCGAGTTTGGACTGGGTGTCCGTCACGAATCTGGCTATTCATTCAGTTCTTTGTTCGGGACTAAGCCTGCCTCGATGGACGCGAAGCAAGTCTGGCGCGCGGCACTGGGAGAGCTACAGGTCTCCCTGTCTCCGGCCAACTTCGAAACCTGGCTCCGTGACACCGTCCTCGTCGAAGTCGACGACAACCGGTTCAGAATCGCGGTGCCCAACGGTTTCGCCAAGGATTGGCTGGAGACGCGCTACCGCTCCCTGATCTCCCAGACGCTGGCCCGAATCGTCGGCTACAGCGTCCAGGTCGAGTTCATGGTTCGGCCCGCCGGCGAGACCAACGGCACCGGCGGCGTTGTCGCAGGCCACGCGGCGAGCGCCGGTGTCGCAGCCGGTCCGTCTCGAGGCGACGCGTGTCGGAGCGCCCGAGGGCGCCTCAACCAACCTGAACCCCCGCTACACCTTCGCCAACTTCATCGTCGGCTCGGCCAATCGCCTGGCCCATGCGGCCAGCCTGTCCGTCGCGGAGCGGCCCGGTCACGCCTACAACCCGCTCTTCCTTTACGGCGGCGTCGGTCTGGGCAAGACCCACCTGATGCATGCCATCGGCAACGCGGTGATCGCCCGCTTCCCGCGCAAGCGCGTCGTGTACGCGACCAGCGAGAAGTTCACCAACGAGTTCATCACCAGCATCCAGCAGGGCAAGATCGACGACTTCCGGGCGCGCTACCGCCGGATCGACCTGCTTCTGATCGACGACATCCAGTTCATCGCGGACAAGGAACGTACCCAGGAGGAGTTCTTCCACACGTTCAACGCGATCCACGAGGACGGCAAGCAGATCGTCCTTTCGTCGGATCGGCCGCCGAAGGCGATCCTGACTCTCGAGGAACGGCTCCGCAGCCGGTTCGAGTGGGGCCTCATCGCGGATCTGACCGCTCCGGACCTGGAGACCCGCATCGCCATCCTCCGGGCCAAGGCCGAGGATCAGGCCGTGCCGGTCAGCTCGGACGTGCTCGAGTTCATCGCCCGCAAGGTCGTGAGCAACATCCGCGAGCTGGAAGGCGCCCTCAATCGGATCGTGGCCTACGCCAGCATGGGCGCCGTGCCGATCACGATCGAACTGGCCCAGGCCGTCCTGTCGAACGTGCTGTACAACCCGAAGAAGCGCCAGGTCACGCCGGAACGCATCACCCGCGCCGTGTCGGACTACTACGGCGTCCAGATTGACGCCCTGAAGGGCCAGAAGCGCGACAAGGCCATCGTCGTGCCGCGCCAGATCGCCATGTTCCTGATGCGCGAGGAGACGGACGTCTCGCTGCTGCGCATCGGCGCCGAACTGGGCGGCCGCGACCACTCCACGGTCCTGCATGCCTGCGACAAGATCAACCGCGAGATGGGCATCAACGACGAACTCCGCCGCGAGCTGGCGGCGGTCCGCGAACTCATCTACGCAGACTAGGCTTCGGAGCTCGGCAGTCGGACCGGACCCGCGAAGCAGCTCCAGTGCCATGCGGGGGCTTCCGTTTTGCGGGCCCGGACTACGCCCTCAACCAGTCGCATCGGTGGATAAAGGGCCTGATTCGGTGGACAACGCCGTCCGTATGTGGAGAAGGCGGCCGTCCGCCAATTCGGAATCGTGGACTTGAAACCCCCGCCGGGACCGCGGCCGGCCGATTATTCGAGGCTGGCCAGATCTTCCACGTCGACCAGGGTCGCAGATCCCCAATATGGAGTACTTCATCCACGCATCGGGGTCACTAGTCCACCACCCAGTCATGAGGGGCCGAGCGGCGAACCCACAGTCTCCACACCATGATGACGATGATGACGGAGTGAGAAGATAGATAGACAATCCACCAGGAGTAGGATCGCTGCCCGTCACTCGAAGCCTCGATCTACCCGCCCATAATGCCGGCCTCAGGGGAGTGAACCGAACGTGAAACTCTCGGTCATGCAGGAGAACCTGGCCCGCGGTCTCCAGGTCGTCAGTCGAGCCGTCTCGACCCGGAGCACGCTGCCCGTACTGGACAACGTCCTTCTCCGGACCGAGGATGGCGGTCTCAAGCTGACGGCCACCAATCTCGAGATCGGCATGACTTACTGGGTGCCCGGTAAGATGGACACCGACGGATCCATGACCGTGCCCGCCCGTCTGCTCACCGACATCGTCGCCGGCCTGCCGGCCAACGAGCGTGTCGATCTGGAGCTCCAGGCCCAGGAGACGCTCCACATCCAGGCCGGCCGGTTCGAGACTCACGTCAAGGGCATCGACGCCGAGGAGTTCCCGGCTATCCCGACCGCCGGTGAGCGGCCGACGACTCGGGTCTCTCAGAATGCGTCTGAAGCAGGCGCTCGGTGAAGTGACCTTCGCCGCCGCGACTGACGAAGCCCGGCCGATCCTGACCGGCGTCCTGGCGAGGTTCGAAGGCGACAAGCTGACGCTCGCCGCCGCGGACAACTACCGCATCGCGGTCAAGACGCTGACCGTTCTCGACCCGGTCGAGGACACGAGCGTGGTCATCCCGGCCCGCTCGCTGCACGAGCTGTCGCGGGTGCTTGGCGACACGGACGAACCGGTCGACATCGTCCTGTCGCCCAGCCGAAACCAGATCCTCTTCCATCTCGAAGGGATCGACCTGGTCAGCCGCCTGATCGACGGCCAGTTCCCCAACTACCAGCAGGTCCTGCCGAAAGGCTTCACCACGAACGCGGCGGTCTGGATCGCGACGAACTGCTCAAGGCCGTCCGGCTGGCCAGCCTCATCGCCAGCTCCTCGGCGAACATCGTCAAACTCCAGGTCGGTGAGGAAGCGGAGACCGGGCTGACCGTCAGCGCAGCCGCCGACGTCGGCGACAACAAGGGCGACGTCGAGGCGACCGGTCGAAGGGCGACGGCACGACGATCGCCTTCAACGCCCGGTATCTGGTGGACGTTCTGGCGAACGTTGACGCGGACCAGTTCTCGCTGGAACTGAACGGGCCGCTGTCGCCCGGCGTCTTCCGGCCGGTCGGCGACGGCCAGTACGTCCACGTGGTCATGCCCGTCAGGACGACTTCGTCAGGAGCCACAGATCTCCGACCCTCGTTCCGTTGCCGCAACCGCCCGGCCGGCGACGCTGTTCAGATCCCTGGTAATCCGGAATCTCCGGGGCTACGCGGCGCTCGATCTCGAGTTCGGGCCCGGGCCTCAGCTCATCTGGGGTCCAAACGCCGCCGGCAAGACGACCTTGCTCGAGGCGATCGTCCTGCTGGCGCTGGGTCGGTCCCACCGCACCACGACTGATGTCGGAGATGATTCGCTGGGGCACGGACTTCCTCCGCGTCGAGGGGCGCATGATCAAGTCCACGGCGGACCTTCCCGGAGAAGGCCGCGCGGTGGAGCAGGCTTCGGAAGCGAGTGCTCCGGGCGGTGGGCTGGGTCTGGGTGGGGGCGGGCCCACCGCGGTCGAGCCCGCTGCCGTTGCGCCTGTTGTAGCCGAACGCCACGGGGTAGCCCTCGAGTTGACCCTGCAAACAGGCGGCCGCAAGAGGATCCAGGTCAACGGCGTGCCGCGGCGGCCTGCGGCCCTGGCCGAACACCTGCGGACCGTGCTCTTCGCCCCCGAGGAGATGCTCCTGGTCATCGGGCCGCCGACGCTGCGACGCGCCGCCCTGGATGGCCTCACGGCGCCTCACAGCGCGAGCTACGGTGCCGACCTGGCTACGTACGGTCGGGCGCTCCAGCAGCGCAACAGCCTGCTCCGGGCCATTCGCGAGGGCGAAGCCGACCGCGACCAGCTCCGACTCTGGGACGAGCCTTTCCTCTCGGCCGGGAGCGCCGTCGTGGCCGCTCGGCTGAGGCTGCTGGAGTTGCTGGCGGAGCCTCTCGCCGCGGCGCATCGCGAGATTGCCCCGGCCGAGGGGCGGCTGACGGTCGGCTACGCGTCGAACGCCGCGCCGCTCCCCGGCGAGTCTGCGCGGGACGCCCTGGCGCGTCGACTGCGGGAAACGGCCGAGAAGGAGGCCTGGAACGGATCCACGCTCGTCGGGCCGCATCGCGACGATCTCGTCTTCAATCTCGACGGCCGCGACTTGACCACCTTCGCGTCTCGCGGCCAGCAGCGAACGGCCATCCTGGCCTTCAAGCTGGCGGAGCTGGACCTGCTCACCGATCTCGACGGCCGTCCGCCGTTGCTGCTGCTCGACGACGTCTTCAGCGAGCTCGACCCGGAGCGCCGCGGGCATCTGGTCAGGCGCATCGCCGAACTCCCCCAGGCGCTCATCACGACCACTCATCCCGACGACATCGATGAGGACCTGCGCCGCCGGGCGCGATCCTGGCGGGTCATCCCGGACGAAGACGGCGGCGCGCGGGTCGTGGAAGGCGAAGCATGACCGGCCCGACTCGACGCTCCGGCCGCGGCCACTCCGCTGGCGGGCGGTCGGGCGGCGGCGAAGCTTCTGCCGGCTCGCCACGGCCCGCCGAGGAGCGCGATACCCGCGAGGTAGATTGGGCAGACAAGCCGCGCCGCATGCAGCGCCTCGGCGATCTGCTGCCCCAGACCGTCAGGGAATTCGGATTGGAGGATCAGTTCGACCAGGCTCGAGCCGCCGCTTCGTGGCTCGATGTCGTGGCCGAGCGGGTCCCCGCGGCCGCCGGCCAATGCCGTCTCGTCGAGCTGAAGCAGGGCGTCGCGACAATCGAAGCCGATCAGCCGATCGTCGCGCAGGAGATCCGTTTGCGCTCGGCGGAACTCCTCGCCGCCTGGAGAGCCACAGTCAGCGCTCCCATCCGTCAGCTCCGGGTGACCACGCGCCACGTATAATCCCCACCTGCGAACGCTGGTATGGCCGCCTGGGCTGCGGCCGGATACTACGGGCGTCCATCAGTCCCGCCGCTAGCAGCGCCAATGGCAGTCCGGCTACAAATGAATCTCGGCCTGGTGGCCGAGCAACAGCGACTCTCCGACTCGGCCGATGCGGTAATCGTCGTCGAGCCCAACATCGGTTCGACGTCGCGCACGAAGGGGAGCCTTTACCTGCTCGTCACGGGGGCCGGCGGGCGGAAGCTGCGCGAGGCGACCAGGATCGTCGCCGAGCGAATCAGAGACGACTACTACTACGACCTGTCGGCCGGCATCTCGGTGTGTCTGCGAAAGTCGGTCCGGGCCGCCAACAGGATGCTCCTTCATTCGCCCGACCGGCCCGTTGTCGGACCCGGCGAGTCGGGGCCGATCGGCCTGGCCCTGGCCGTGATCCGCGGCAATGAGCTGTACGTCGCCACCCTCGGACCCGCGGAGGCTTACCTGCTCCGGCAGGCCCGGCTGCTGACCCTGCCGGACTCGAGCCTCGACACCGGCATGCCCGCCGATGACGTCGACGGTCCCGAGGTCTGGCACGGGGAGATCGCGGCGGGCGACTGCCTGATCCTCATGTCGCCCAACGTGACGGGGCGGATCGGCCTGGGGCCGATCCAGGATGCCGTCGTTCAGATGCATCCCCAGGCGGCGGTCGACGAGATACACCGCCAATTCGGATCCGGCAGCCTCGGCAGCACCGGCGGCGACGGCATCCTGCTGATCGAGGCGACCGAGGTCGCGTCCACTCACAAGGCCGCGCCGCTCAAGCCGGTCTGGCCCGGGGATTCGATGGCGGGCGCCCCCGATCGCTCGCCGATTCCGCTCGCGGACACGGTCTCGGGCGGCGTCGCGGCGATGCAGAGCACCGCTCATCAGGCCCAGCTCGCCGCCGACGGCTGGCTGCGTCGCGGCGTATACAGCCTGTTCGACCGGATGCCGCAGCGGCCGATGTCTCGCGGCCGGGTCACGCCCATGACGGTGCGCAGGGAGCGGCGTCAACGAGCCGCCGTAGCGATCATCGGGCTGCTCGGCGTCATATCGATCGTCGGCACCGCCATGTGGTTCCTGTCGGGGACACGCACGTCGGACAGTACCGAGGTCCAGCAGACCGCTCAGCAGGCGTATGCCAAGGCCCAATCCGACGTCAAGGCCGTTTTCGGCAAGGTGCCCGATCTGCTCTCGACCGATCCGACCACGGCCTCCAAGTACCTGATCGATGCCTACACGGAACTCGGGGTAGCAGAGCAGAACGGCTACGCGGCCGCCGACCTTGCCGATCTCCGCGGCCAGACGGTCGCCGGGCTGAACCGCTTCTGGAACGTGACCACCGTGCAGCCCCAGACAGTGCTGTCATTCGCCACCGACGACCTCGAGGCGGCCGTGCTGGGTCCGGACGGCGCTGCCTACGTCATCGACAAGACCGTCGAGACGGTCTACCGGGTCAACCTCCAGACGGGCGCAAAGGTCCCGGTGGCGGCGATCGGCCAGACGGCGCTGGCGGGGGCCGGCATCGTCGGGACGCCCCGCCTGGTGACCATCGGCAGCGGCGACGTTCTGATCCTGGACGACAAGAACTCACTGTGGCGATGGCGACCGGCGGCCGGGGACAAGACCGGGCGAGGCTCCCTGGTCAAAGTCAACATCCCGGACAACGCGACCTGGGGACTTGGAGCGCGGGCCATGGGCACCTTCGTCACCAACCCCAATCAGAACCTGTACAACTTCTACATCGTGGTCCCGAGCCAGCAGCAGGTGATGAAGTACCAGCCCGCCTCCGACGGCAGCGGCTTCCCCATCGCCGGCAAGGCCAGATATCTGCTCGTTGATCAGGACGTTTCGAACGTGGACGACATGTACGTCGACGGCAAGATCTACCTCGTGGCCGGTGGTGTGATCACCCAGTACGAACTCGGTCAGGCCGTTCACGGCTGGACGGCCGATGCGCCTCCGGACAAGCTCATCAGACCCACCGCCCCGTTCTACACCCGCCTCGCCGCCGACAATCCGGCCAAGGATCAAGGCAATCTGTACGCCTACGATGCCCTCAACCGTCGAATCGTCGCTTTCAGGAAGTCCGACGGGACGATCATGGGCCAGTACATGGTCCCGGCGACGACGCCGTGGTTCACGGCACTGAAGGGCATGTTCGTCACCACCGACAGCAGCGGCGCGAACCCGACGCTGTACTGGACGGAGGCGGGCAGCCTGATGAAGGCCGCGCTCAATCCATCGAGTTCGTCGACGCCGTCGGCCTCGTCCAGTGCCATTCCGGCGTCGCCCGGCGCAAGCTCATCCGGTTCGGCCGGTTCGCCGCCGGCCGCTCCCTAGCGGGGCGTTCCGGGACGCCCCGACGCAGGTGGCGCGACCCTGAGCACGGAGTGGGATAATCGACTCATGGCAGAGTCGCTCGCCGAGGTCGTCGTCGAGAGCGTGCGGGTCCACATGCTGTCGAGCCAGCACGTCGTGCTGCTAAAAGAGACCGAGCGCGAGCGCTACCTCCCCATCTGGATCGGGCCCTGGGAGGCCAATGCGATCGCCACGCGGCTTCAGGGCGTCACGCCCGAGCGGCCCCTGACTCACGACCTCTTCGTCGCCACCCTCGCGGAACTCGGCGTGAAGATCCGGCGCGTAATCGTGTCGAGCCTTGCGGAGGAGACGTTCCACGCGACCCTGGAACTGGAACAGGGCGGCAAGACCTATGCCATCGATGCCAGACCGTCGGACGCGCTGGCCCTTGCCGTCCGCACCGGCGTCCGGATCTTCGCCTCGACAGACGTGCTGGACCGTGCGGGCGTCGAACCGGAGACCCAGGTCGACGAGAAGCTCGAGGTCTTCCGCGAGTTCGTCAACTCGCTGGACGTCGACCTGGAAGAGGAACATCGCGAAGGCCCGCCGGGCCCGGATCAGCCGCCGCTCGAATAGCGCTCGCCTCGCCGGTCCACCGCCGAGAGCTCAGCCGAGGATCGGCTCGCCCACATGCATCGCGCCGCGTCGACGGAGCCAGAGGCGGAAGCGCAGTGTCCAGAAGTCGCGCACCGCTCGCAAGACCACGCTCGGTTTTGCGCCGGTCGGGGAACCGGCCGTGCGCGGGTAGTGCGCCACGCCGACCTCCGCCAGTCGGCGACCTTCGAGCGGAGCTTGATCAGCAGCTCCGCCGTGAAGAACGCGCCGCCCGATCGACACGGAGACGGGCGTCAGCGCATCGCGCCGGAAGAGCTTGCAGGCGCAGTCGACGTCGCGGACCCGCAGGCCGAAGAAGATCCGGTTGGCCAGCCGGTAGCAGGCGCGCGTAGAGCGGTCCGGATCGAGCGGATCGGCGCGCTTGATCCGGAACCCGACCACGACGTCCGGGTCGGTCCGGCCGCGACGAGCCGCTCGGTCAGCCGGCCGACGTCGGCCACCTTGAACTGCCGGTCGCCGTCGGTGAACGCGATGAACGCGAACCGCGACGCCCGGAAGCCGGACCGGAGCGCCGCGCCGTAGCCGTAGTTCGTGGGATGGTGGACGACGCGGAAGACGTCCGGGTGTCTGGCCGCGAGCTCGTCGGCGATGGCCGGAGTCCGGTCGCGCGAGCCATCGTCGACGGCGATGATCTCGAACTGCTCGGCGAGGCCGGGCAGCGCCGCGAGCGCCTCCTCGACCAGCGCCTCGAGGTTCGCCTCTTCGTTATGGGCGGGGAAGAAGAATGACAGCGCCGGCACTCTGGGCGGTCGTGCCGTGCCGTCCGGTCCCGCCGTCGCACCGGACGGGACTGCCAGATCTGGATCCTTGCCTGCGCTCACTGCGTTCCTTTCGGCATTGGTAGGTGTAGGGCGATGCTAACCCGCCCGGACGGCCGGGATTGCGTCCGACCGTGATGGGCGCTTGTCAGACCGGCTGCTGGGCCCGATTACAGCGTGGCCGCCTGACGATTGGATTACGGGTCTCGAGCCGGATCGATCGAACGGCCGGGCCTACTGGCAGACGACGGGGCCTTTCTGGCCCGTGACCTCCTTGATGGAGCCCCCGTTCGGGAGAGGAAAGTCGCTCATGTCGTAGAACTTCACCAGGCTGTCCATGCCGTCGCAGTTCCACGGGAAGCGAAGCAAGAACACCGGGCGTCGGCCGAGGTAAGTGTCGATGACGTCCCAAACCTGGCCCAGGTTGTCACCGGCGGCGACGCGCATGCTGTCGTCCACGACGTAGACGTCCGGCCGGAGCCCCTCGACCTTCTGGCCGTACCAGAGCGTCGTCGAGTCGGACCAGTTGCTGACGATGACGGAGTTCGCCGGCAGGCCGCCCGCGTCCGGCGCCGCGAAGACCGCCTTCAGCCACGTTTCGCGCGAGGTCTCAGTAGCCTGGCTGACGCCCCCTGGGTGCAGGGCCGTCCGGACCTGCTGACGCTCCGGCGCGACGACGATGCTGGCGGCGATCAGCGCTACTGCGACCACCGCCTCGACCGCCAGGAGCGCGTTCGTCTGCCAGCGGGCCGCGAAGCCTGCGGCCGAGGCGGCGGCGATCAGGTCGGACGGACCGGCGTCCGCCGGAGCGTGCTTCTCGCCCGTGGGTTCCGGGACTTCGGGCGCTTCGATCGCGGACCCGTCGCGCGTGTGCGCCTCGCCGGTCCCGGCCGGCGCCCTGGCGGAGCCTGACCTTGCCGACTCGACGGCCCAGACGATCAGCGAAACGGCGTCCGCCAGCCCGAGCCCTACGAACGTATAGGCCACGAAGACCGGCACCAGGAAGTAGCGTTCCAGGTCCGAGTTCACGTACGCGGCCGCGAAGCCGGAGGTGAACGCGGCGGCGAAGAGGCTCAGGACCACGTAGCTCGGCCGCTTGACCAGACTCGTACCGATCCCCAGCACCGCGATGAAGCCGAGCGGTCCGAGCCAGCTCGACATCAGGTTCATCACCGCCGCGTATTTGACCCCGATGTCCGCGCCGATCGTCGGCGGTATGCCGCCGAATTGCTGGCCGGTGATCACGTAGAGGAAACCGCTCCATGTGTCCGGATGGGCGTAGACGAGCGGCGCGTGCATGGCGGCGCGGATCGGCAGCTCCAGCCAGAAGAGGACCGCCGTGGCCACGAGAAACGACAGCGCGGTGATGATCAGCCGCCATTGCAGGATGATCCTGGGCGCTACGAGCAGAACGAAGAGGGCGATGCCGGGCGCCAACATCAGGGTCAGTGAGTGGTTGGCGAGCGCCACCCCGTAGACGCAGGCGGCGGCGACGAGCCAGCGGTCGGCTCGCGCGCGCCGCCCGAGATCCTCGTCGTCGCGGCGCCGTTCCCAGATGAGAAGCAGCAGAAGGATCAGGGTCACGAGGGCGAGATGGAACATGTGGGGGTCGGCGTAGGTCGACAGCCGCCAGAAGACCGGACTCGCCTGCAGGGTCATGCCGGTCGGAAACGAGGCCGATCCCGCGGCGAAGGTGGGCATGGCGAAGAGCAGGAGCCCGGTCGCGAGGGCGATCCAGCGCATGCCCGTCAGCAGTCGGACGATGGCGATCGTCCCGGCGACGGCGCCGGCGGCCAGCAGCGCCTGCAGCAAGTTGAGACGGTAGGCCGGATCGCCGAACGGGAGCAAGTGAGTGACGATGAAGCCCAGGACGATGTACGACGGGTAGCCGGTCGGGTGGGCGGTTCCCAGGACCCAGGCGACGGTCTGGAACTCGGCCGTGTCGCCGCCGGCCTGAGACAGGACGCCGGGGGCCAGCGTCGGGATCACGAGCAGGAGCGTCACGGCGGCCCCGACCAGGGGAGCCAGCGCCGCGATCGCCAGGTCCCGATTGAGACCTATCCGCTCGAGGCGAGCGCGGACTGCCGCGGCCCGGTCCGCCAGCGTCGGCGACTTCAGAGGACGATCGGCCGTTTCCGCGCGATTACCAGCCAAGGATCACCCCCCAGGTTGTGCCCCAGAAGTTGACGAGGATCGACAGCGCCACCAGCAGGACCACGGGCCAGAGCTTGCCGATGCGGCCGGCGCCGAGGGCGACCAGGAGCAGGGCGAACGGCACGAAGTCGTTGCTGAAACGGTAACCGAACTGAACCCAGCCCTGGCTGAAATGCATGAGATTGACGATGGCGATCGCGACAACGGCCACGCTGGCACCGACCGTCACTCGGTCGAGGCGGAGATTGCGGAGCGGCCGCCAGGCCAGTGGCGCGATCAGGAAGGCCGGGCTCGAGAGCAGCAGGCTGGTGCCGGTAGCCTCCGGGATCGCCAGCGGACAACTCGCGTCGAAGAGACCGCGCGCCGCGCTCGCCACGCACAACGGCGTGCCGCCGTTGCCCGGGTAGACGCTGGCGAAGTCGGGCAGGATGCGCGGGCCGCCGAACAGCATGATGCCCAGGTTCTGGGGGATGTAACGGATGTCGGCGATGGACCACGCCGGGTTGTAGTTCAGCGCGCCGCCGTAGGCCTTCAGCTCCACTACGTACTGGTATTGGTAGGCCGGGTTGAAGAGGTCGCCGGTGGCCGCGTACGTGTAGACCAGCAGCGCCACGAGCGGCACCGTGGCGCCTGCGCCGGCGAGCAGTCCGCGACGCAGCCAGTTGCCCCCGCCGCCCACCAGAAGGAAGAACGGGAAGCCGAACAGGATGGTCAGCCGTGCGGTCACGGCCAGGCCGAACAGGATGCCGGCGCCGACCTGGAGTGCCTCCGGGCTGCTCAGCGCGGCGCCGAGCGAGACCAGCCATCGGTCGACTCGCTCGCTCTGCCGGCCTCCCAGCCACCATACGGCCACGACGAAGGCCAGGAGCAGGGCGTCGATGGCCGCGACCGCGGCGGTTCCCCAGGAAGTGGCGAAGAGCAGAGCGGGCAGGCCGCCGACGACCGCCACCGCTATCGCGAACGGAGCCAGCACCGCGGGTCGCCCCGCCACGACGACGGCGAGAACGACCGCCACCAGGCCCATCGCCAATCCTGCGAGGGCCAGGGTCGCGGGCGAAGCGCCTCTGCCGGCGAGCACGAGCAGGAGTCCACCGGCGGCGCCGAGAGCCAGAAAGACGGCCAGAGCCAGCCAGCCGCCGGGCCAGCTGCGAGGCCGGAACAAGATGCGCAATCCAGCCGCCGCGTCCCCGAGCGGCTGGGGTTCGGTGGCCGATCGATCTGCCGACAGGGCCAGGCCGAGCGAGATCAGCAGGCAGCCGACCGCCACAATGTGGGCCCAGAACCAGGTTGTGCCGATCGCCGCCGTGTACCACAGGACGGTCCCGAGACCCAGGAACAGCGAAGTCAGCACGCGGACTTCGTGGCTGACCCGGAGATAGCCGAGCATCCAGAAGGCGATGCCGACATCGAACGCGGCGAAGATCGTGGCCAGAAGCTGCTCGTTGGTCGCCTCGTGCCAGATGGCCACGAAAGCCATCAGGACCCATGCCGGGAGAGGCGGGAAGGGAATGACGCTGTAGCCCGTGGCCACGCACGACGGCGCGTCGGCGCCAGGAGTGCAGCGCGACCCGTCGGGCAGCAGCCCGAGCGGCATCGCGTCCTGGACGCCGGGCGTCGGGATGGCCGTATTGCCGTCGAACCAGGCCTGAGCCTGGGCCACGAAATGGATGTAGTTGTAGTGGGCCTGGGGGAGCTTGATGAGCAGGTATGCAACCAGGCAGAGCACGACCAGCCCGAAGCCCCACAGCAACCGCCGCCGGCTGCCACCGGCGAGTTCCCGGGGTCCCTCCGTCGGTGGCGCCCCCGCGCGGTCAGTCGCCGGCTCGCCGGCGCCGTCGTCCGCGCGCTCGACCGGCTCGGCCACGTCCTGGCTCTGGCCGGCCGCCGGCGCGGGGTTGCTTGCCTCAGAGTCCGGCACGCCGTCCCTCACCGTAGCCTGGGTTATACTCCGCTCCACCTCAGCGCTCGCCCAGGAGGCCCAATCGTTTGGCAGGCCCGAGCTCGCGGGAGGACAGTCCAGGAGGGCGGTCGCCGGCAGGAACGATTGGTGCCGTCACGATTGGTGCCGTCACAGGAATTCCCGCCATCGTCGTACTCCTGGCCGTAGGTCTGTTCCTCCGCTTCATCATCGCATACGTTCTACTGCCTGGGTCCGGCTTCCCGAACGACCTCGGCGCGTTCCAGGCCTGGGGCAACGACATCGCCCAGAACGGGCCGATCGGGTTCTACGCGCGGCAGAGCTTCATCGACTATCCCCCGGTTTATCTGCTGTTGCTGGGTGGCGTCAGCCTGCTGACCGGCGGCAACATCGGCGAGGGCGTGAAGCTGCTGCCGATTCTCGCCGACATGGGCCTGGCCGCCCTTGTCTGGCGGATGGCGCTCGACCTCGGGGTCAACGGCCGCCGCGCCTTCATCGCCGCCCTGATCGTCCTCGTCAACCCCATCACCTGGTTCAACAGCGCCATTTGGGGCCAGGCCGACGCCGTCGGTTCGATATTCCTGCTGCTGGGCTTGCGGGAACTCCAGAAGGATCACCGCGAGTCGGCCTCGGCGCTGGCGGTGCTGGCCGTGCTGACCAAGATGCAGCTCGGCATCCTCGGCTTCCTGGTGGCGATGGTGGTCCTGCGACGTTCCGTGGCGCCCAGAACGGGCGAGCCCGAGCCCGAGCGGATCCTGACCTCGTTGGGCGCGGGGCTGGCAACCGCGGCGCTGATCTGCCTGCCCTTCACCGGCCTCGACCTCTTCGGCGTCTTCGGCCGGATCGCCTCGCTGCCGGGCCTGGCCACGACCGCAGCCGGTTTGGTGGCGGGGCTGTGCGTCTTCACCCTGAGTCGGCGGTATTTGCCGATCGTCGATTCGCTCAGGAGGATGCAGGCTTCGGTCCTGATCGGCGTGGCCACAGCCGTCGGCTTCGCCGGCATGGTCTTCGATCCGATCGCCACGCACCTGATCAACACCTTCGGCGAATACCCGTACCTGACGCTGAACGCGTATAACCCCTGGGCGCTGGTGAGCGACGGCGGCAACGGCATGGATCGAACGCTCTCCTGGCTCCACGACGCCCCGTGGGTCGACGCGGGCTCCGGCCCGAATGGAACGGGCTATCTCATCGGGCCGTTCCCGACCGAAGTCGTCATCTGGGCCATCGCCGGAGTGGCAATTCTCCTGGTCGCGGCCTTCCTCGGACGCAGGCTGCAACGAGCCATAGTGCCGGAGACGGCGCCGGAGACGCCCGCCGTCGGAGATTCGGGCGAGGATTCGGATCGGCCGAGCAGGCCGGGCCTGATGCGCTGGCTTCGCGACGAGTTCGCGGGTTACTGGGCGGTCTTCGCCGTGGCGGCCGTCCTCGTCGTCGGCGTCGTCGTGGCCGCCATGTCCGGCATCCTCTACGCCGCCTTCCTGGGCGACGGTCTGCTTCTCGCGACCTTGCTGGGTGTCAGCGTGTGGGCGGCCTGGCGCGACGACGCCCAGTCGCTGCTGGTGGCGCTGGCGGTCCTGGCGATCGCCTTCTTCGTGGTTCCGACGCGCGCCCACGAGAGGTACCTTTTCCCGTTCTTCGGCCTGGGCGCGATCCTCCTGGCGGTTTCGTGGCGATGGAGCGCCGCATACGTAGTCCTCTCCGTGGTCAATTCGGCCAATCTCCTGGCGGTGCTGGTCCAGTACAAGGGCATCCCGGCTGCGGACGGACAACTCGCCGGCACCCTCAACGATTGGGGCAACGGGCTGCTTACGGCCCAGTGGTCCGGGCTCATCTGGCCGATCGCCATATGCGGCTCCGTAACGGGTCTGGCGATGATCTGGGCCCTCCTGCAACTCCGGCCGCGGGCGGTTGCGGCCCTTGCCCGTGAGGTGGAATGGGCCGCCCAGGAGCCCGAGTCGAGCTTGCGGTGGAGCGTCATCGGGTTGACCCGCATCTACGAGCCGGCCGGCGACGACACGGTTGGAGGCGGAGCGCCGGCGGCCGACAGCATCGAACCGGCGCATGCGGCCGGCGGGTCGGCCAGCCTCGAGCCGGCAGTCGCGGCGAGCGCCGCGAGCGGTCCGGGCGACTTCGAATTCGCCGACGACGAGGAGTGGGAAGAGGACGACGCGGACCTCTACGGGGCGGACCGGCCCTTGTACGTGCCGACGTGGGTAATGAAAGTCTGGCGCCGGCTCTATCGCCCGTCCGCACAGCCCGACCGGTCCGCGTCCCTCGACTCCGAGCCGCGCGGTCGCATCGACAAACTCGACATCTGGGTCGTGGCCGCCCTCGTCGTTCTCACGCTTTCCATGCGCGTCTATCGCCTCGACGAGCCGATGCAGATGCACTTCGACGAGGTGTACCACGCCCGCACGGCGACCGAATTCCTTCAGGACTGGGCGTACGGCATCCCCCACGACATCTACGAGTGGACTCACCCGCACGTGGCCAAGTACGCGATCGCCGCGGGGATAACGATCTTCTCGGACGACAAAGTCACGAACACGGGCTCGCTGGACATCGCCGTCAAAGACGTGGTGGTCGAGCCGCGGGCCGACAGTTCGCCGGCCGACGCGAGCACCGGGGCCCCGGCCAATCTCGACAATCGATACGGAGATCGCGTCTTCGTCGCGACGGGCTCGACCGTCCTCGTCTACGACCTGCAGTCGCGCGGCCTGGTCAAGACCTACTCCATCCCGGGCGCCTCGGCATTGTCGGAGGTCGGGCCGAGCGGCCTGCTGTACGTCGGGACTTCCGGCGGCCGCATCTATAGCATCGACACCAACTCCCTGGACAAAGTCCAGAACGGCCTGGCGTCCGTGGCCGATCCGCCGGTCGCGCTCAGCGTAGACACGGGCCTGTCGATCGCGCACGTATTCTCCGGTGCCGCGCCCTTCCTCCTCGTTGCGGACGCGACCGGGAACATGGACTCGATCAACCTCGGCCAGAACGGCGGCACGATCGTTGCCCAGGGCCTGGTTCCCCAGGCAGCCGACTTCGCAACCATGAGCACGGGACCGCCGGTCCTCATTCGCAACCCTGCGACCGCCTCGTCGGCCTCCAGTTCGGCACCCAGCTCGACGCCGGCCGAGACACCGACGGCCAGCTCCGGCACGGCAGGGGCGGCCGCCACGCCGGCCGCGACCCCGGCTTCCACGGCCACGCCCTCCGAGGCGCAGGCGCTGGCGTCGGCTCTCGGTCTCGACGAGTTCCAGGTCCAGCTCGCGCTCAACGCGGCGTCCTCGCCCGGCGTACCCCAGGCGCTCAACCTCGGGCCGCTGAGTTCCGCCCAGGTCGGCAACGTCCAGGCTCTCGTGGGCCAGGGCTTGCTGCCCGACATCCAGGTCCTGCAGTCCGATCCGCAGGTGATGGTTGCCTACAAGGACGGCATCGGCATGCTGGACGCGCGCACCGCGACCATAACCTCGACTATCTCGACCGACGCGCCGGCCACTTCGATCGCGATCAACTACTCCGGCCTCAGCGACACGAGCATCCGGAGCGATCAGGCCTCGTATGTGACGGCCGGCAATTCGCTGGTCCTGATCCACATCGACCAGACCACGACGCCGTGGTCCGTGACCAAGGACGCCGACCAGACCCTGCAGAACATGCCGGGGCCCGTGACGCAGGTCGTGTTCGATCGGGCCACCCGGATCGCCCAGGTTCTGGGTCGCACGCCCGACGGCAAGGGCTGGACCGTTTACGCCATCGAGACCAACGGCAACGCGGTCTTCTCCGACGCCAAGCTGCCGTTCCAGCCGGTCGCGATCGGCCTCGACTCGAGCCCGACCCTGCCCGACCTAGATCGCGAGCAGGTTCTGGCGTTTGCGCCGGACGGTTCAATGGCCACCGTCGACGTCGGCCAGTTCGCCTTCTCCTGGCGCATCGTCGGCGTGATCTTCGGCACGTTGATGGCCGTTTGCTTGTATCTGCTGGTCCGGCTGCTGTTCAAGCGCCGTTCGGTCGGGCTGCTGGTCGCGCTCTTCTCCCTCACCGACGGGATGTTGTTCGTCCAGTCGCGCATCGCCATGAACGACACCTACGTCGGCGGGTTCCTGTTATTGGCGTACTTACTCTTTGCCCTTCTCTGGCTGAACGTCTGGAGAGCGCGAGCCGCGTTCTGGCTCGGCATGCCGCTGCTCGGCGTTGATTCTCGGCCTCGCCCTGGCCTCCAAGTGGGTTGGCCTGTATGCGATGGCGAGCATCGGAATTCTGATCCTGATCCGCTCGGCCCTGGGCCGGCTGATCACCATCCTGGCCATGGCCGGGGCCACCGGAGTCCTGGGCTGGATGGCCATCGCGGAGATGACGACTCAACCGGACACGGGTAACGGCGCCGCCCTCGTGGTTCTCGTGCTCCTTGGACTCGCGGTCGTCGTGGTGGGCTTCATACGGGCGCTCTCGATGAGGGCGGCGGCGGATCGAGTCTTTGTCGCGGCCGTATCGGCGGTCGTGGCGGCCGGATTGTTCGGCGCGGCCCTGACCATGTCGCCGGGCACTCTCCAGAACGGCGCGCCCAACTACACGTACTTCCTGATCATGCTGGCGATCACGGCAGTCGCGGCCGCGGCCAACGCCTATCACCCGATTGCCTGGAGCCGCGAAGAGTTCCACTTCGCCGTGGGGGCGCCCATCGTGGTGGGCCTGCTGTCCGGAGCGGTGTGGCTGACCACCCTCGTGATGAGTTCGAGCTTCTTCCTGCACGACGTGCTGACCGGATTGGGCTCGATACTCGGCAAGGTCGCGATCGGAGGGATCCTGGCGGGGCCGGCGATAGGCGTGGCGCTGTGGATCGCCGGCCGACTCGGTTTCGGGCCGCTCGCGGTGCAGCCCGCTCTGGGATCGCGAGCCGAGTTCGCCGGGCCGCCCTCTCCGGCGCCCACAGGCTGGCTGCGGCTGGGCACCGGCTTCGGCCTGCCGGCGGCCTGGATGGCCGTCTGCCTGCTGATTCTGCCGATCGTCGTTTACGTGATGCTGTACATCCCATGGTCGATGCCGTGGCAGCCGCAAACGGCCGCGACCGGGCCGCTGCCGGCCATCGCCTGCTGGCATGCCGGCCCCGACCCGCAGAACCCCAATTCGACGATCTGTCTCGATGCCTGGCCGGCCGGTCACACCGGGCAGACCCTCTGGGATCTGACCGGCCAGATGTACGACTACCACAACAACCTGCGGGCCTCGCATGCGGCGTCGTCGCCCTGGTGGGCCTGGCCATTGGACCTCAAGCCGGTCTGGTTCGAGAACGCCAACTACGCCGGCGACCTGGGCACGATGATCTACGACGGCGGCAACCCGGCCCTGTGGTGGCTGGCCGTATTCGGCATGGGCTTCATCTGCTGGCAGGCCTTCAAGCGGCGCAGCCTCGGGCTGACGCTCCTGGCCGTGGCCTTCTTCTGGCAGTGGCTGTCGTGGTCACGCATCGACCGGGCCGCGTTCCAGTACCACTTCTACACGGCGCTGCCGTTCTTCCTGGCCGCGCTGGCCTACTTCCTGGCCGAGCTCTGGCACGGGCCCTCGCGGCGGACGTGGCTCCTGGCCCGCTTCGCCGCGGCCGCCGCCCTGATCTTCCCTGCCGTCGCCTGGCTGCTGAAGTACCCGCTCTGCGGCCTGGCTCGCGTCAACACGGCCGATTACTGGGGCAACACCATCTGCGGCTCCGGGACCGGCAACGTGGTCATCGAAGAGCGCGTGCTGATGATCGCCGTCGTCCTCGGGCTGGCGCTGATCGCGCTCGTCGTCGTGCTGTGGCGTCTCGAACGGCGCCAGAGCGCGGGCATCGTCGACCCATCCTGGATCGGGCAGCTGCTGGTGCCCGTGGCCATCGCCGGCGTACTGCTGTGGTTCATCGGGCAGAACGGGTCGCACGACGTCATTTTCCAGGCAGCCCTGCCGTCGGACGGCATAGCGCTGCTCCTCCTGCCGGTTCTGGCGGTGCTGGCGTTCGTGGCGCTGACCGCGGTCAACCCGCGCCGCTTCGTGCTCGGCGCCTGCGCCTTTGGGGTGGTGGTCTTCGTGGCTCTTTATCCGAACGAGTCGGCCCTGCCGCTGCCCAACGCCATCGTGAGCGTCTACGAAGCACTGCTGCCGACGTGGTTCTACGGCTTCCAATTCTCCGACAACCTGCAGCCGGGGCAGGCTGTCCAGGCTCTCAGCGTCAACTCGTTGTCGCTGGCGCTGGTGGCCGTGATGGTTGCGGGAGTGGCGGCCTGGGTAGCCTGGGAGCGTCGCGTGGTGATCGGGTTCAGGCGATCGCGCGCTCTGGCCGATGGCGCCTCCGGCTCCCGCGGGGCCGAAGTCGCGGGCGAGGCCGAAGTCGCGGGCGGGGCCGAAGTCGCGGGCGGGACCGCGCCCACGACCGGTCGCTACGTCGAGTCGGACGACGCCGACGCGTCGCGCAAGGATAAGCCCGAAGCCTGAGGGTCCTCGGCGGCGCGCCCGCTATCAGCTGAGAGCGGCCGGCGGCAGGCCGCGCGGGCGGCGCCGTCGCGACGGTCTGATCGATGTCGACGGGTCCGCCTCGTGGCCGGCGCCGACGACGTCCGGGAAGACTCGCGGTCAACCTGGCCGGTGTCAGCGCGCACCGGCTTGGGCCCTTTGACCGTTGCCATGCGGCGGACGCACTAGTACCTTTGCCACGCCTCCTCCTCCAAACGACGTGTGAATGGGGTTGCATCGGAGAGGAGGCCGGCGGATTGGGAAGACCGCCAGCCGGGGTTCCAGGGGTAGTTTCGGGTCGCCGTCACAGACGAATTGGGATTGAGCAGTCGGGTTGGTTCGACCCGACTTGGGTACGTGTGGGTACCAGCTGCGTCTGTTCCCGTTCGGGACTCGTTCCGTCCTCGGGGGATTTGCCTGCGTCCTCTTCCGCGTCCAGAAACCTGAGGTTGGACATCGAGTGGCAGGCCAGGTCCCGGATCCGAACGCACCCGAAACCGCCCCAGCCAAGCAGCCGCTCGCGGAATTGCGTCCGCTCCATCGGCTCCTCGACCACTTGGTTACTGCCCTGATCGTCACGGTCGGGATTGCGGGAGCCTGCCTGGCAATCCTCGCATTCGTCGCGAACCTGCACTTCCAGACCGTGACCAGCGGCTCCATGCGGCCGACCTTCTCGCCCGGAGACGTAGCCGTCACCCAGGCCGTCCCGGTCGGCTCGCTGAAGGTTGGCGACGTCATCGTCTTCGTGCCGCCAGGCGGGGGAACCGAGGCCGTGATCCACCGAATCGTGTCGCTCGACCAGAACGTGGTCAAGACACGTGGCGACGCCAATTCCGTCGACGACCCGTGGCGGATCACCCTCAACGGCCCGACCGCGTACCGGATGGTGGCCGCCGTGCCATTCATCGGCTGGTTGAACGAATTGCAGCGCCCGGCGCTCGTGGCCGCCGGTCTGCTCATCCTCGCCGCGATAGCGATCGACCTGCGGAAGGAGGTGAGGCGTCGGGCTGCCAAAGCCAGGCCGGAACCTCAACCGTGACCGCCTGGAGCACTCATGACTTCATCGCACGAACCAGATTTGGAGGGGTAATGTCTCTGCGCAAGATCGCCGGACTCCTCGCGGCTTTCGCCCTCGCCCTCGGCCTCATCCAGGCCGGCGTCGGTGCAAGCTTCACCGATCAAGTGACGGCCAACCAGAACATCAACGTCGGCACATTCCAGTGCAAGATCATCTCCGCCGCTCCGGTCGCCGCCGTTGTCGCGGACGACGGGAAGAGCGTGACCTACTCGGCCCCGACGATCACGAGCTCGGCTCCGGGTCGCGCTCCGTTCTCCTTCACGGTCCAGAACACGGGCTCCATCAACCAGGTCCTCACCGTCGCGCCGAGCTCCGTGAGTTCTCCCTGGTCGATCATCAATGCTCCTTTCGCCCCGGTGCCACTGGCTGCCAATGGCACCCAGACGTTCGACACGGGCATCGCCTGGTCTGAGCTCAACAACAGCAACCTCGGCCAGGGCACGTCGGTCACATGGACCGTCACCTGCGGCGAGAATGCTCCGGCCGTCGTCTTCGACAACCACCCGGCCGCGGCCGACATGCAGCCGGGCAACTACTGGAGCATGTCCTTCAATGGCGAGCGCACCAGCGAGTTCGGAACCCAGGTTGGGTTCGCGGGTTCGGCACGGCATCTTCAAGCCGCCACGGTGACCATGAGCAGCTGGGCCTGTGAGACCGGCGGCTGGGGCGGCGCGGACAACTGCGTCACCACTCCGGGTGCCACCTTCGACGTCCCGATCACGTTCAACATCTACAAGGTCGGTGCGGGCAACGCAGTCGGGGCACTGGTCAAGTCCGTTACGCAGACATTTGCCATGTCGTACCGGCCTTCGTACGACCCGGCCAATTGTGCGGGAACCGGCAAGTTCTTCTCCGGTGGCATCTGCCACAACGGCCTCACCACCGACATCACGTTTGATCTAGCCAGTTCCGGCGTGACCCTCGACGACACTGACATCGTTGGGATCGCTGTCGCCACCAGCGACACCGGTGGCGCGGCCGGCCCCTGGGACTCGCTCAACGTCGCGCTGGGACCCAGCACCGGCGATTGGGATGGCACCGTGGCCTCCTCGCCGTCCGTGGGCTCATTCCCGCTCCCTCTGGACACCTATCGCAACGCTACTCAGTCCTCGTTCTACAGCGACCTTGGGGCTGTAGGCACGTTCCGATTGGATGCGGGCGGGGGATACGGCAGCTTCCAGCCTGCCATCCAGATCGTCGCTGGCTACTAGGCCGGGCGTCCGGCCGGCCGGGCTTTGGCCGAGCCATGTTCGGGCTGCCAAAGCCAGGCCGGAACCTCAACCGTGACCGCCTGGAGCACTCATGACTTCATCGCACGAACCAGATTTGGAGGGGTAATGTCTCTGCGCAAGATCGCCGGACTCCTCGCGGCTTTCGCCCTCGCCCTCGGCCTCATCCAGGCCGGCGTCGGTGCAAGCTTCACCGATCAAGTGACGGCCAACCAGAACATCAACGTCGGCACATTCCAGTGCAAGATCATCTCCGCCGCTCCGGTCGCCGCCGTTGTCGCGGACGACGGGAAGAGCGTGACCTACTCGGCCCCGACGATCACGAGCTCGGCTCCGGGTCGCGCTCCGTTCTCCTTCACGGTCCAGAACACGGGCTCCATCAACCAGGTCCTCACCGTCGCGCCGAGCTCCGTGAGTTCTCCCTGGTCGATCATCAATGCTCCTTTCGCCCCGGTGCCACTGGCTGCCAATGGCACCCAGACGTTCGACACGGGCATCGCCTGGTCTGAGCTCAACAACAGCAACCTCGGCCAGGGCACGTCGGTCACATGGACCGTCACCTGCGGCGAGAATGCTCCGGCCGTCGTCTTCGACAACCACCCGGCCGCGCTTCCCGCGAACCTCCCGAGCATCGGCCCAGAGGCCTATTCCTACAATGAGTTCGGCGCGCAGGTCCAGCTCGCGGGTTCGGCGCGGAAGCTGACCAGCGCCATCGTGACCATGAGCAGCTGGGCCTGCCAGTCGGGCGATTGGAATCACGCCAATTGCGTCTCGGCTGCTGGCGCAACGTTCGATGCCCCAATCACGTTCAACGTCTACAACGTCGGGGCAAACAACGCTGTAGGCAGCCTCATTGCCACCAAGACGCAAACGTTCACACTCCCATATCGGCCCTCGACCGACTCGACTCACTGTACGTCCGGGCGGTGGTATGACGGTGCCACGTGCTTCAATGGGAAGGCTGCGAACATCACGTTCAGCTTCGCCGGCCAGGCGCTGCCGGACAAGGTGATATTCGGGATCGCGTACAACTCCGACAACCACGGCTACAGTCCGCTCCACGGCACCGGTAGCCCCATCGACTCGCTGAACATAGCCATGAACCCGGGCCCCGATGACAACACGGTCGCGGTAGCTCCGGCTGTCGGCAGCTTCCTGCCGGACGGACTCTCCGCGTACCTGAACGACTCGTATGCGGGGTTCTACCTCGACAATGGCGCGGCCGGACTCGGTTCCTTCCGACTCGACACCGGAGCGAGCCTGTCGGGCCAGGCGATCGGTCCTTACGGGGGCTACGAGGCCGCCGTCCAGATCGTCGCCAACTACTAAGCCGCAACGAAGGGTTGGCCGAACGCGCTCGACCTGACCAACCTCGGCTGCCTGGTGCCCGAATGGCCTCGCTGCTCGGGCACCAGGACTCTTCGAGCACCGGCTGGTCGACCGCCTGAAGTGGCCGTCGGCTGATCGGATGAACGGGGTATTCGTAAGTACTCGGTGCGGCCGTGACGCCGGGTGTTCTAATGGCGCCAGGGGTTCCTGGCCAACGACCCTCATTGGCGCTGTGGGGCAATTGTGCGAAAGCTCGGAATACCTGTCGTCACGCTGGGACTTGCGTTCGTCTTGATGGGCGCCGGATTCGCTGTTTCCTCCGGCGGAACATCTGCCCGCATCTTCACCGACAGCGGGATGACTCTCCAGCTCAGCTCGACGATGCCTGGCGTCACTTTCGATGGCAACACGCTCGTCTGCCCGCCGTTGTTGATCACGACCTCATCCGGAGAGAGGCCGGGCGCGTGCGAGTTCACGATTTCGAGTATCGGCTCGGTTGCGCCCACATCCGTAGCGGTGAACGTCAGCGTCAGCGGAGTCACTCCTTCGGAGATCGCGGCCAGCAAATTCGCCATCTCAACGCACGAGCGAACTCTGGTCCCCTTCCGGGGAACCTCCCAGACCTTGTACACCTTCGCCGGCCCACAACTTCCCGCGACCGTCAACCCGGGCATAGTCTGGGGCGGCATGGCCGGTACTCCACTGGACAACGGCGATCTCGGGGCCACGATCGTCGTCAGCTACACGGTCGTCGCGGAATCTCTCGAGGGCGAGACAGCCTCTCCGGTGGCATCGCCGACCGTCACTCCGGGCGAGAACGTCGGAGGCGAGACCGCCGCCCCGGCTCGCACCGCCACTCCGCCGCCGACCGGCTCCGCGATCGATCACGGGCGCGACGGCTCGACCCCCGGGTTCGCCCTGATCATCTGCCTGTTCATGTGTGCGATGGGCCTGATTGCCGTGTGGTGGCAGCGGCGTCGCGACAACGAGGGGGCCAGTAGCTCCAGGCGCACTTAGTCGATCTGCCATCGCCGCAAACCTTCGGCGGCACCGAGTCCAATGGACCGTCGCGATGGTGACCCGGGCCAGCTAGATTTCGCGTTCAGCGATGGCAGGATGCGGAGTGGGCGGCAGTTCGGCTCTGTAGCCGGCCGGCAATTGGCCCTGGCTCGCGAGCCTGCGGATGACGAAGCCGTAGTAGTCCTCGACCTTGGCGGTGACGCGTTCCCAGCTGAACTGCTCGGCGCGCTCCAGGCCGGCGGCGCCCATGCGGGCCCGCAGCGCCGGATCGCCCAGCAGCTCGGAGATGCCGGCGGCGAGTGCCTTGGGATCGCGCGGGCGGCACGAGGAGGCCTGCGCGGCCACGTTGAACCACGCCCTTGTAGCCGTGGATGTCGCTGCAGACGATCGGCGTCCCGGCGGCCATCGCCTCCAGCAGCACGATCCCGAAGGACTCGCGACCGGTGGCCGGCGAGACGAACACGTCGGCGGTCCGGAAGAGCTGCGCCTTCTCGGCGTCGCTGACGCGGCCCAGGAACTCGACGTCTAGCAGGCGGCGTGTCATCACGTAACGCCGGGCCTCGCGCTCCTGCGGACCCGAGCCGACGACCAGGAGCCGGCACGCAACGCCGCTCTTGCGGACGAGGACCGGAAGGCCTTGAGGAGGTGGAGGCAGGCCCTTGCGATCCTCCAGCCGCCCGACGAACAGGATGTTGGGACAGCCGTCTTGCCAGCGGGCGATCGGGACGGCGCGCTGGAACCGGCCGACGTCGACGCCGTTGGGGATGACCTTGTAGTCGCCCGGGAAGAAGCGGTCGACGAAATGGCGGGCCGCGGCGCTGACGGCGATTCGGCCGTGCAGGCGGCTCGCGATACGAGCGACAGCGTCCGCTCGCCCAGCTCGTACGCCGGCGAGAAGCCCGCATAGGCATGGAACGTGGCGATGTTCACGCTGCGTCGACTGGCGCAGCACCACGAGCGAGAGGAACGGCACGAAAGGTTCATGGAAGTGGAGCAGGTCGAACTGTTCGTGCTCCAGCACCCGCTGGACCTGCGAGACGTAGCGCGGCGACACGGTGATCGTCCCGACCGAACCGTTGGTCGGCACGCTGAAGCCCTTGCCGATGCGGATGACGTCGCCTTCCGACGAGCGCTGGAGGCCGTGGCTGCTGGTGATGATCCGGACGTCGTGGCCGCGCAGACGCAGGTTCTCGTAGAGGAAACGGACGTGCTCGTTCACGCCGCCGGGCAGCGGGTACACGTACGGGGTGACCAGGCCGATCTTCACGCGGACGGTTCCTCGGCTTCGTGGCACTCGGCGTCGTCGGCCATCTCTTCCGCCAGCTGGCGGGCCTGGCCGCGGTTCGCGAGATACTCCGATTCTCGCTGTCGTTGGAGCGCCAGCTGGTCCAGCGGCACTCCCAGGTCTCGCGGGGCCTCGTCGCGCAGGATGTTGCGTCGACCCCAGCGAGCGGTGTCGCGGACCTGCTTGCGGACCTGCCGACCGTAAATGCGGGCTTCGCGCAGAAAGCCCCAGTCGTCACAGGCTCCCGACGTGGTCCGTTCGAGGACCGCCCGCCGGTAGTCATCGGCCGTGGAGCCCGGGAAGAAGGTGCGGCCATCGCCGATCGTGTCGAGAGTGTGGCCGTCGCTGTTGCCTACCAGAGCCAGGCCCAGCTCCCCGGCGAGCCGGATGGTGGCGGTTCGGCCGTACCGGCCGGCGGTGGATGGGTTGTAGCCCTCCAGGGCGTCCCAGTAGACGAGCGGGTCGGTTGAGAGATGGACGCGCATGATCGCCTGCTTGCGCATGCCCAGAGTGAACGCGGAGAACGGGTGGGGGACGATAGCCAGTCCGCCTTGCTCGTGGATCTCCGCGACGGTGAACTCGAGCCGCTGGCTCCTCTTGAGACGGGCCTGGAGGAAGACGCCGAGCAAGTGGCCGCTGCGAGTCGTGACCTCCTCGGCCACGATCACCTCCACCCGGCTGCCGCGCTCGCGCGCGAGGCGCTGGCATTCCACGGCGGCCTCGATGCGCTCGTGGTCCGCGATCGCGATCACGTCCAGGTCCGTGCGGCGCTCGACGTGCTCCAGGATCTCCAGGGCGGACGCGGTTCCATCCGACGCGATCGAATGGATGTGGACGTCTGCCTGACCAAACTGAGGCTTCTCGCCAGGAATCACCGATGGTCTCCGTCTCTGCTCGTTGCGGACCCTTCCAGATCAGGCCAGATCGGATGGAACAGGGCAAGCCACTGTTCCGGTGCTTCGACGATGAATTGCTCGAACAGCCGGGCTTCCTGGCGGAGCAGGTCGCGGCTGCGCTCCCGCCGGCTCGCCCCGACCGCCGGCTGGAACTGTTTCAGGCCGCCACAATAGCGGCCCGGACCGACCCGGTGTACGGCGCACACGTACATCGGCGCGCCGGTCTCGGCGTTCAGAAGGATCGGCCCCGCCGGTATCTTCGTCGGCGAACCGAACATCTCCACCTCGAGGCCATTGCCCGTGAGGTTGCGGTCCGCCACCAGACCGACCGCCTCGTTGCGCCGCAGGGCAGCCAGGAGTTCCACGCCCGCTTCTTCCAGGGTGACGATGCGGATGCCGATCGTATCCCGGGTGGAGAAGAGATAGCGCTGGACGCGGGCGTTGGCCACGGTCTCCATCGGGCTGACGATCTTGCCCATGTGCTGCAGGGCGTAGATGCCGGGCACCTCGATGGCCCCGAAGTGGAGGCCGATGAGGATGAGCGCCTTGCCGGGAACGAGGCAGGCCTCGACTTCCTCGGGATTCTCAACGACGAGCCGTTCGCCGACCCAGCTGCGAGTGAACTTCGGCGCCCGCGCGAGCTCCATGCTGTAGTGGGCGTGGTTGCGGAAGGCCGACCGGACGAGCGCCTCGAGTGCCCTGGGGTCGGAGGCCGCGGCGCGATTCGACTCGGATCCCTGGCCGTTGGCCGCCATCCACTCCAGCACTCGCCGGAGGTTCCGGCGGGCGCGGTTGCGACGCGCGGTCGAGAAGCGGTACGAAACGGCACCGGACAGATCCGCCACGGTCCAGATAAGCCTCTCGGGCAGGTGAAGCAGCACTTTCAGGCCGCCTATGGCCAGGAGTGCCGTGAGATCGTCCGCCAGTCTGCGTCGCATCCCCCGCCGTCGGGCGGGTTGCTCGTCAGCTGCGGGGGACGCTTCGCGGGTCATTGCTTCGGCGGTTTCGGCGACGAGCCCGCGCCCTGGTCGCCGTTATACGCGGCGCCCTTGTCGCCGTTCGGGGCCGCGCCCCTGGCGTCGTTCGCCATGGCGGCCGTGTTGCGAGCCTCCAGCCGGGCTGTTTCCTCGGCCGTCGCCGGCCAGATCGGCTTGAAGTTGTACCACTGGGCCGGCGACGGGGCGATATGGCCCTCCAGGGCGGTCGCGATCTTCTGAGTGGCGATGGCCAGGTCTGAAGGCGAGTCGGAGGGCACGAGGATGGGATCGTCGGCGGCCGCGCGGAAGGTCCCGTCGGGCAGGCGGTTGATCGAGAACGGCACGATCGTGGAGCCGTGCTTGGCCGCCAGGATCGCCGGACCGGCCGGCAGGGTCGTCCACGAGCCGAACATCTTCACCGGAATGCCGTCTTCTCGATAACCCCAGTCGACCAGCAGGACGAGCCCTTCGTGGCGTCGTAACGCCCCGAAGACGCCGCGCAGATTGCGCCACGCGATCATCTTCACGCCCCAGCTTTCACGCTGGCGCTCGAACAGCTCGTACAGCTCGCGATAGGAACTGTCGTCGCCGACGACGTTTATCTCGAGGCCCTGCTTGGCGAAGCCGGCGGCCGCGGCCTCGTTGTTGCCGATGTGGCCGGCCACGAGGACCACGCCCTTGGAGGCACGGTAGATCTCGAGGAATTGATCGAGACTGTGGACCTCGAGCAGGGCGTCGACCTGCTGCTGATTGAGCCAGGGCAGGCGCATCAGTTCGAGAATGTAGCGGGAGTAGTTGCGATAGGCCGCCCGAGCCATCTGACCCGCGGCCTTATCCTTGGGAGAGACGCCCAGCACGTGGGCGAAGTTAGCTCGCAGCCAGCGTCGGCGAGTGGGGCCCGCGGCGTAGCCGATCATCGCGAACCAGCCGCCGACTTTGTAGGTGAGTCCGGCGGGGAGGTGGCCGACGATCCACGACGACGTTCGCCACAGGCGCGCGGCGGTGGAGCCCGCCAGGTGCGTGAAGAAGGTCTCTTTCTCCATGCGGTGCGGGGCGTCGAATTTCCTGATTGGCTCGGCTTTCCTGGTCGGCTCGTGGGCGGCTGTGGACGCCAGCTTCGACAGCCCGGGGCGGCGTCGAGCCGGCGCCGCCTCCTGGCTGCCCGAAGTGTCGGCCTGGGTGGGGGCGATGCCGGTAGAACCGGCGGACATGCCGTCGCCCACCACCCCAGAACCGACGCTGAGCCCTTCCTGGCTCACCGGGCCTCGACGGCTGCGGCGGCCTTGCCGCCCCGGACCGGAGCATTCCTCTTGACCTTCTTGGGCAGCGTCTCGGTGCCGACGAGGGTCTCGTTGTCTTCACCGCGGATGAACGCCTGAACGCGGTTGTAGGCGATGTCGTCGTGGAGCTGGATGGGCGGGGACTTCTTGAAGTACGCGCACGGTGCCACCAGCGCGCCCTTGAGGCCGCGGTCCAGGCCCAGCTTCAGGCAGCGGAGCGAGTCGATCACTACACCGGCGCTGTTGGGGCTGTCCCACACTTCGAGCTTGAGTTCGGCCTTGAGCGGCACATCGCCGAACGTGGTGCCTTCCATGACGATGTAGCAGTACTTGCGGTCGAGCAGCCACGGCACGTAGTCGCTCGGGCCGACGTGAACGTCGTCCGGATCGAGGTCGTAGTCGAGCATCGACGTGACGGCGTTGGTCTTGGAGATCTTCTTGGACTCGAGGCGTTCGCGCTCGAGCATGTTGAGGAAGTCCGTGTTGCCGCCGAAGTTGAGCTGGTAGGTTCGGTCGAGGCGGACGCCGCGGTCCATGAAGAGGCGGGTCAGGACACGATGGCTGATCGTCGCGCCGACCTGGCTCTTGATGTCGTCGCCGATCACCGGCAGGCCGCGCTCGGCAAACCGGCGCTGCCAGTAGGGCTCACGGGCGATGAACACCGGGATGCAGTTGACTACGCCGACGCCGGCCTGCAGGGCCTGCTCCACGTACCATTTCGTCGCCTCCTCCGAGCCGACCGGCAGGTAGTTGAGCAGGACGTCGACCTTGCGCTCCTTGAGGATCCCGACCACGTCGGCCGTAGGCCCGGGGGCCTTCTCGATGATCTGGGACAGGTACTTGCCCAGACCGTCGTGGGTCATGCCGCGGTCGACCTTGACGCCGAGGTTGGGCACCTTGTGGAAGACGTACGTGTTGTTCGGCTTGGTGTAGATGGCCTCGGACAGGTCCTTGCCAACCTTGTTCTTGTCGATGTCGAAGGCGGCGACGAACTCGATGTCGCGAATGTGGTAACCGCCGAGATTGACGTGCATGAGGCCGGGGATGAAGTCGGTCTCCGACGCGTTCTCGTAGTAGTAGCGGCCCTGGACGAGGCTGCTGGCGCAGTTGCCGACGCCCACGATGGCGACGCGGATCTTGTGATCTCCGGACGCCTTGTGGCCGTTGCCGCTCGCGTTCGCCTGCGGGTTCGCGGCGTCGCCGATGTTCTTGTCGCTCACTTTGCTCCTTGCTCCTCATTGCGAAGCTGCGTACGAACGTGCCAGGTTCTCTGGATGGCTGTGATGCTGGCCGTGACGAAGATGATGCCGAGGGCGATGGCGAGCCACTGCTGGCCGCGTGCGCCTGGGGCTAGACCGCCGTCGAGGCCGGAGAGGACGAGGCCGATGGTCAGGAGAACGAGTCGCTCGGCTCGGGGCGCGATACCCACTTCGCCGTGCAGCTCGAGACTCTCGGCCTTGGCCCGGGTGTAGCTGACCTGGAAGCTGGATACGGCCGCGGCGGCGGCCAGGACCGCACCCGCGACAAAGCCGGCGGCCGAAGCCCCGGCGACGATCCCGATGTAGACGACTCCTTCGCCCCAGCGATCCAGGGTGGAGTCGAGGAACGCGCCGAACCGGGTGACCCGGTTCTGGGCGCGAGCCAGCCCGCCGTCGAGCATGTCGAACGAGCCGCCGAAAATGACCAGGGCGGCCGCCGGGATCCAGAGCTGGGCGGCTGCGGTCGCGGCGGCGGCGCCGCTGATGAGGAAACCGATCACGGTAAGGGCGTTGGGCGTAAGGCCGACCTTACCGGCCGCGAGCGCGATCGGCACGACCGCTCCTCGTACCCGGGCACGGGTCGCCTGCGAGACGAAAGACTGGTCTCCCACGCTCAATGCGCCTCGACCTGGACGGCCGGGCGACCGCCGATACCGAGCAGGATGCGCTGTCGCTCAGCCACCTCGTCGAACACATTGGCTCGGAGCTGGCAGAAGACCTCGCGGCCTGTGCGCTTGGTCTCGACGACGCCTGCGGCCTTGAGCCGGCTTATGTGCCAGCTGACGAGGGGCTGGCTCAGCCCGACCGTCTCGATCAGCTCGCCGACCGTGGCCGGGCCCTGCACCAGGCGCTGCACGATCCGCAGGCGGTTGACGTCGGCCAGTGCCTTGTGGAACGTCCGCAATTCGCGGAGTTCGTTGGGCTGGTCGACGATCGTGGCCACCGTGGAGCGGATGTGCGCTGGTGACGGCAAAATGTGCGGCCTCGCGGATGGGCTTCGGGGCGGTGACGGGACCGCCGGTCTGGGTTACGGAACCGGTCTTTCGGCCGAGCCGGTCATCTCCAGCGCCGCCTTTCGGCCCCGAACAAACGAGCCTTTATATAAAGGCTGGTTGATGCTATGCCGCAGGGCGGGGCGTGTCAAGCCCGTCCAGCTGATGAGTGTGACTCGTCTGACGAGGCCGGTCTGACGAGTGCGGGTCGGAGCCCCTCGTCGCCCTCCCTCGCCCCTGCTCTCGTCCGTCGGCGCGAATTTCCGATTTCACACCCAACCGACATTAGGCGAGACACGCGGCTGATTCGGGCCGGGCGTGCGGCCCAGATGCACGGCCCGCCGCTCGGCGCGTGCCTCTCACGGCTCGGCCGATGCGCTCCGAGTCCGAAGTCTCCAGGAACTGTTCATGGGTGCACGAACCGCCGTTGTGGCTGCCCGGCGGATCCGGCTGCCTGATGTCGTTGTGCGGTGAATTCGGCAAAGACTTCCTGCAGGATCGAGTCGGCGGCGAGCCTCACGCCGATCCGCCCGTCCGGCTCAGGGCTTCCCCGCCCAGGCCGGGTTTGAGAGCCCACAGCGGCACCGCTTGCCGATGAGCAGGGGACCGAACAGGGCAGAGCGGAGGCCGGCCAGCCGACGGTTCGGCAGCTCCGGGGATCTGAGCGCCGGCCCGTCGAGCCGCCGCAGTCTCAGCCGCAGGTGAACGTGCCGGAGACAGAGCCCTGGCCGTTGAGGTCGCTGCCGGAGAAGGTGCCTGTGCCGTCGGCGGCCAGAGTCACGACCGCGTTGGAGTCGAGCACGAACGGACTGCCGTTGACACTGCCGTTCACGTTGGAGGCGGGGTATTCCGAGGGAGCAGGACCGCCCGCGGCTGAGGTGGCCGCAGGAGCGGGTGTCGGGCCTCCGGCGCGGAAGGCGATGAGCTGGAGGTAGCTGCTGACGCCCTCGACACCCTGCCAGTCGCCGAAGCGTGCGTCCACGCCCGTGGCTCCGGTGTCGTAGCAGCCGCCACCTGCGATCGAAGTCGTGACGCCACCGAAGGTCACCGTCGCCGAACCGCTGCCGCACCAGTTCTGGCAGCCGCCGCCGGCCGGCAGGAAGCTCGAGTCGAGGCTGGGTGAGGCGCTCGAGCCGCCGGGATTGGCAAGGGCCAGGGAGACAGTCGCGAGCAAAGCCAGGACGGCGACCACCGCGACCAGCAAGGGGCCGCGACCCTTTCGCTGTTCCGACATCGAGTTCCTCCTTGCGGTCGGCGGGCCGGCCGGTTTGGGACGGTGGCCGCAATACTAGGCCGACCGCCCGAGTGCGGCACGAGCCGGTTGTTCGGACAGCCCTCGCGACGCCCGCGATCACTCACCCGTACACTGGCCGGCATGCGTCGACGCGACTCGTACCCGCTCCTTGCCGTGCTCGGGGTTGGCGTCTTCCTGGCCGGCCTGGAACTCATGGTCACGGCCGTGGCCCTGCCCCAGATCCTGGCCACGATGGCCAACTGGACCGATCTCCGCAAGGCATCGTGGATCATCAACGGCTACCTGCTGGTCTATGTCGTCACCATGCCGCTGGCCGGCCGCCTGACGGACCTGTGGGGCGCCCGCCGGCTGTTCCTTGCCGCTCTCGGCGTATTCACTATCGGATCTCTACTTGCGGGCCTGTCACAGACGCTCGACCAGCTCATCGCCGCGCGGCTCGTCCAGGCCGTCGGTGGCGGCTCAATCATCCCCGTCGCGACCGCGGCCGCATCCCATCTCTTCGAGGGCCAGGCCCGACCGCGCGCGCTGGGGATCATCGGGGCCCTGACGTTCCTTGGCATGGCCGCCGGCCCGTTCGTCGGCGCGGCGGTCCTGGAGACCGTCCACCCCGAGACGGCCCTCGCGAACATGGGCGTGTCGGGCGGACCACTCGTTTCGACGATCGCCCCGGCGTGGCGCTGGGTCTTCTACTTCAACGTCCCGATCGGGATCGCCGCGCTATTCATCGCCTGGGCCGCGAGCAGCGGCTGGGACACTCGGCGCCAGCCGGCGAAACTCGATTTCGTCGGGGCCGCGCTCTTCACCGTCGCCCTCGGCGCGATCCTCGCCGGAACCACTCTCATCGGCAACTCCGACGAGGTCTTCGGCGTGCCGACGGAAGTGGCCGTCGCGGCGCTGATCGGCGGGGGCATTCTGGCCGGACTGCTGGCGATCTGGCACGGCCTTCATCGAAGCCTGCCCTTCCTGGATCCGCGCCTCTTCGCCGATCGCGTCTTCTCGTCCGCGGCGTTGATCTCGCTTCTCACCGGATACGGGATGGCGACCGCGATCGTGGGCGGGGCCGTGTTCGTGGACCGCGTGCTATATGGCGGACCGGACGACCAGCGCGTCGTGCTCGGGGCGATAGCCGGCGCCATGGCCGTCGGCGCGCTCGTGTCGGGCTTCGTCGCCCGGCGGGTATCGCTGAGGCTGCTGACCGTGGTGGGACTGGCGCTGAGTGCGGGCGGGCTGGCCTGGATGTCGACCTGGACGACGGACGTCTCGACGAACGCCTACGCGGCGTCGGGCGCCGTCTTCGGCATCGGTTTCGGGCTCACCGTCACGCCACGCTCGACGGCGGCGGTCGAAGCGGCCGGACGAGCGGCCTACGGGGCGGCGTCGGCGACCGTGACAGTTGCGCGAATGATCGGCATGGCCGTCGGCATGGCTGCGTTGACGGCCTACGGCTCCACGACGATCACTCGCCTGTCGAACGAGATCTACGGTTCGGGCGACGGCTACAAGCAATACATCCCGGCGTATCTGCGCGACCGGCCGATCAACGACGGCCTGGTGGCCCAGGCCCTGGAGCAGTGGGCCGCTTCCAAGGCCGCGACGATCATGGTCGGGATCTTCCTGGTCGCGGCAGTGGTTACGCTGGCGGCGCTCGCGCCGGCGCTGCTGCTGAGGTTGCGACCGGGCCACGAGCGGGCGACTGTCACCACCGGAGCCGAGGAGATCGAGTATGGGGAAATCGCCTTCTGAGCCGACGGTCGCGGTCGCCCCCGCCCGAAACGGCGAGGCGTCGCCTGCCGCTCCGCCCGCGGTCGCGTCCCCGGAGTCGACCCTGTCTAGCACCCGCGGCCGGACAGCCGAGTCGGGCGTGGTCAGGCTGTCGGTGTATGAGGACGGCAAGTGCCGCGAATGGGAAGGCGACGCGGCCATGGCCGAGCTGCCAAAGGCGCTTCGCCGGCGAGCTGCCCGGCTGTGGATCGACGTGGCCGGCGCGGATGCTGAACTCAAGGGCAAGGTGTCGGAGATCCTCGGCCTCCACCCGCTGCTCGTGGAAGACATCGCCGAGCGCGACCAGCGGGCCAAGCTCGAACAGATCGGCGAGCTGTTGCACGTCGTCATCTTCTCGCTGGGTTTCGATGGCGAGCAGATTTACGAACGCGAACTCGACTTCGTCCTGGGCGAGCGCTTCCTGCTGAGCAACCACAGCAACTGGTGGGATCCGCGTGCGACGCGCCACGTCAAGCGGAGGAGTCGCCGAAGTCCTGCGCCAAGCGGCCCGGACTATCTCCTGTGGGCGCTGGCCGACGACGTCATCGACGACTACTTCCCGATTCTCGACAAGCTCGGCGACGAGATCGACGATCTGGAGGACCTGGTGGTGGCACGTGCGGATCGGGCGTTGCTCGAGCGTCTGTTCGATCTCAAGCGCCAGCTGATCAAGATCCGCCGAGTCACGTCACCCGAGCGCGAGATGTTCAACACGCTGTCGAGTCGCGAAGACAGGTTCATTTCGGCCGAAACCCGGCTCTACTATCGCGACGCCTACGACCACCTGATCCGACTCACCGACGAGCTCGACACCTACCGCGAGCTCGCCTCGGCGACCCTCGAGACGTATCTCTCGACGGTCAACAACAACCTGTCGCTGATCATGAAGCGGCTCACCGGAGTGACCGTGGTCGTGGCCGGAGTCGGCGCCATCGCGCGGGATATTCGGCATGAGCGAGGCTCAGGCGGCGTTGCGGTTCGACGAGGGCGTCGGGTTTCTGGGCGGTGGCGTTCGGGAGCCTTGTGCTGGCCGGCCTGGCAGTCGCCGCGCTGCGCCGGATCGACTGGATCTAGCGGCGATGCCTCAGCCGGCGCCGGGCCCAGCCGGGCTCAACTGGGGCGGCAGCCGGTAGCGTCGCTCGTCTTGCAGATCGGTGCGTCGGGACAAACGTTGCCCTTGCCTGTCGGATGCGCGTCGGCGGCAGTGGCTGCCACGACGCCGATCGGCTCGGCCACGACCTGGAGCTTGGTCGACGATTCGTAGGGACCCTCCGAAGTCTGCATCCAGAGCTGGTCGGTGGTGGCTGCGCCGGCTCTTTCGAGCGCGCTCGAGCCACTGACGCCCGGGATCGTTTCGGAGATCTGGTAGACGTGGTCCTGATCGTCCGACGTGTAGACCTGTACCCACAGTCCGATCAGCGAGGCCAGGTTGTGAGCCTTGTCGGCGAAGTACAGCGGACCGAACATGCCCGTTCTGGCGTGGGCGTAGATGTACGTTGCCTGGGGCAGGCCGGGATACGCCAGGGGCTTGTCCAGAACCAGGTACTCGGCCGCGTTGCACAGCGGGAACTGCTCGTTGGGCGGCGAGGTCACGATCGGCAGGTCGATGCCGATTGCAGGGATCGTGATGCGGGTCGCGATGGCGGCGGTGATGCTGCCACCTGCCGACGGCTGGCTGGACGGGGCGATCGAGATGCGCGGCGGCAGGCTGTAAGGGGCAACGGACGCGGGCGGCAAGGTTGGAGTGGCGGCCGGAGCGGCCGCGACGGGCTGCAGGTAGTAGAACAGACCGGCCACGACCAGAAAGACGCCGCCTCCGGCGAGAAGCGCCGGGACCAGGCCGACGATGTCGCGGACGCCGCGACCGACCGGCTTGAGCACCGAGCGGTAGACGCTGACCGGCAATGAACGAAAGCGTCGCATGGTCCGGCATGCTAGCAGGCGCCCGACCTGCCCGCCTCGGGACTGACGCTGAAACCGAGCGGCGGGCCGCGATCTGGGGGCGCGCCGAGCGGCGCCCGCCGGTGTCCTATCGGGCCGAGAGCGGGCGGTCCAGCCGCGCCGAGGCCGCGCCCTGCGACGCGATTCAGCGACCTGGCATGGACGGACCGGGCCGATCCTTGGTACCCTCAGGGCATGGTTGCTCGAATGAACATCGTTTTCGGCGCTCTGGCGGGAGTCGCCGCCGCAATCGTCGTCGTGATCGCAGTCATCGTGGCCTGGCCCGGCGCCACGGCCAACGTGCCGCCCAGACCAACTGCGGTGGTCATCCCCGCGGCAACGCCGACGCCCCTGCCGATCATCACGCCCACCCCAACGGCGAACACGATCGCCGCGCCTTCGACCTCGATCGCGCCCTTCGGCGACCAGAGCCGGCGCTCTCGGGGCTTCGCGCTGAGCGCAGTTTGCGCGCCGCCCCCGGTCACCGGCGGCCGGTCAGGTCGCGCTTCTACCCGTGGAAGACGTCCGCGGCGTTGCTGGCTGCCGTGACCAGGGCCGGGAATAACCCGAAGATCAGCGTCGCCACGCTCGTGACCGCCAGACCCGTCCGGAACAACATGCCGGGCGAGCTGGGGGCCGTATCCTCGGCCGGTTCGCGCATGTACATGTACACGACCACGCGCAGGTAGTAGAACGCCGCCGCGGCCGCGTTGACCATTGCCAGCACCGCCAGCGCCGAGAGCCACCCGCCGGCCTGGATTGCGGCCAGGATCACGTAAGCCTTCGCCCAGAACCCCGCGAGCGGCGGTATTCCGGTGAGTGACAGCAGGAAGAGCGCCATCAACGCCCCGAGCCACGGGTCGCGCCGGCCCAGACCGGCGAAGGTCGCGATCTGGCTGCTTACGCCGGGGCGGCGCTGGAGGGCCGTCACCACGGCGAAGGCCCCCATGTTCATGAACGTATATGCGGCGCCGTAGAAGAGCACCGCCGAGAGCCCGCTGTGCTCGCCACCCGCATACGCCGCCAGCCCCACGAGGATGTAGCCGGTATGGGCGATGGAGGAGTAGGCGAGCATCCGCTTGACGTTGTCCTGCGTGATGGCGACCAGGTTGCCCAGGGTCATCGTTACGGCGGCGAGGAGTATCACCACCGGCAGCCAATCGGCCTTGAGCGGCCCGAGGGCTCCCACGAACAGCCGCAGGGCGATGGCGAAGGCCCCGACCTTCGGTCCGACCGACAGATATGCGGTGACCGGCGTCGGCGAGCCCTGGTATGCGTCCGGCGTCCAGTAGTGGAACGGAACCGCGGCCATCTTGAATGCCACGCCGGCGGTCATGAACGCCAGACCCATGGCCAGGCCGGGCTGGATCGACCCGCCGGCCGCGATCCCGGCCAGCGCCGACGACACGCCCGCAGCCCGGGTGGTCCCGGTCACGCCCCAGACGTATGCCAGCCCGAAGAGCAGGATCGCGCTCGAGAACGAGCCGAGCAGGAAGTACTTGATCGCACCCTCGGTCGAGTACGGGTCACGCCGCGCGAAGCCGGCCAGCATGTAGCCGGGCAGAACCATCAGTTCCAGGCCGACGAAGAGCAGCAGCAGGTCCGTCGAGCTGGCGATGAGCATGGCCCCGGTCACGGCGAAGACCAGGACCGCCGCAAATTCCGCGATCGGCAGGCCGCGCGGCTCCAGGTAGTCCACCGCGAACAGGATGGTCAGGGCCGCGATGACCACGAACAGCATGTCCAGGAACACGCTGAAGTTGTCCAGCGAGTAGGCGCCGCCGAACGCGGTCGCCGAGGTCCCTGCCTGGGTGAGGATGTCGATGGCGACCAGACCCAGGCCGCCCAAAGCCGTGGCGATGACGATGTCGCGCCGGTCCGGGACGACCATGTCTACGATGAGGATCAACGCCGCGACCATCACGGCGATGACGATCGGCGAGACCGTCTGCAGATCGGACCAGCTCATCTCATCTCCTCTCAGACGCCCGCGACTCCGGCCGCCGCCAGGAACGCCTGGGCGGGAGCGCGGAGGAGATCGAGCACCAGGCTCGGGAAGAGGCCGAGGACGACGATCGCCGCGCCGAGCGGCAGGATCGTGACCATCTCCGTGGTGCTCATGTCGGTGAGATGGGCGCCGAGGCCGCGCATGAACTCGGACAGAGTGCCGAAGGCGACTCGCTGGAACATCCACAGCAGATAAGTGGCCGCCAGCACCATGACGATGATCGCCGAGAAGGAGATGACCGGCGCGACGCCGAACGATCCGACGAACACGAGGAACTCGCCGACGAAGCCGGACAGCCCCGGCAACCCGGCCGAGGCCAGGATGAAGAAGCCGAAGACGGTGGCCCATACGGGCATCGTGCCCGCGACGCCGCCCATCTTGGCGATCGTCCGGTCGTGGGTCCGTTCGTAGATGACGCCGACGAGGAGGAAGAGCCCGCCGGTGATCAGGCCGTGGTTGACCATCTGCAGAACCGCGCCCTGATAGGCGGTGGCGCTGAACACGAATATCCCCAGGGTCACGAAGCCCATGTGGCTGACCGAGCTGTAGGCGACCAGGCGCTTGAGGTCCGGCTGGACGATCGAGACGACCGCGCCGTAGACGATGGCGATGATGCTCAGGACGATGATCGGCCCGGCGAAGGTGTGGGCGGCGTTCGGATAGAGCGGCACGGCGAAGCGGATCAACCCGTACGCGCCGAGCTTGAGCAGGACGCCGGCCAGGATGACCGAGCCGGCCGTCGGAGCCTCGGTGTGGGCGTCCGGCAGCCAGGTATGGAACGGGAACATCGGGACCTTGATGGCGAACGCCAGGAACAACGCCACGAAGGCCAGGTTCTGGAACGCGTCCCCGAACTGGCCGGCCGCCGCGAACCGCTGCAGCTGCTGGAAGTCGAAGGCGCCGACCCACGATCCGCCGTGGGCGGCCTGGTATGCGAATGCGGTGGCGAGAATGGCGACCAGCATCAACAGCGATCCGACGAGCGTGTACAGCACGAACTTCATCGTGGCGTAGATGCGGTTGGCGCCGCCCCAGATGCCGATGATCAGATACATCGGGACCAGGACGACCTCCCAGAAGATGTAGAACAGGAAGAGGTCCAGGGCGACGAAGACGCCGATCATGCCGACCTCGAGGACGAGGAAGGAGATCATGTAACCCTTCACCCGATCCTGGATCGGCCCGAAGCTGGCCAGGATGCTGATCCACGTCAGCGTCGTGGTCAGGACGACCATCAGGACGCTGAGGCCGTCGACGCCGACCTTGTACTGGATGCCGAAATTCGGGATCCAGTCGAGCGCCTCGACGTACTGGAACACCGGACCTGTTGAGATGCTCAGGTCTGTGGGCCCCGCCGGGGGCGAGCCGAACGCGAACGCGACGAGCATCCCCAACGACATCAGCCATGCCAGCAGCGCGAACGTGAGCGCAGTCCGGCGGATGAGGTCCGGGTCGCGCGACGGCAGCGCCGCCACCGCCACCGCCCCCACCAGCGGAGTGAAGGTGATCAGGCTCAGGATCGGCAGGTCCATGGTCGTGCCCTCCCTCCTACCGAACCACGATGACGATGTAGATGACGGCCATCGTTATCAGGCCGAAGGCGATGCCCATGGCGTAGTTCTGGACGCGCCCCGTCTGCACCCGGCGCAGCCTCATGCCCGCATCGGTGGTCACGGCGCCGATGCCGTTGACCGTGCCGTCGACGATCGTCCGGTCGAACCAGAACGCGGCCGCGGCGAGCTTGCCGCCCCAGACGACGAACAGCAGGTTGTTCAGGTCGTCGAACCACCACTTGGCCGACGAGCCGCGGTACAGGAATGCCAGCCCCTGGCGGCCGCGAATTTCGCGGACGCGGTCCGGCCGCGGCTCGGCCTTCAGGCCCAGCGCTGGCACGTTGACACCGAACAGGCGCCAGGCCACCACGATCGCGATGGCCACGAGGGCCGTGGTCCCGATCGCCAGCACGCCGTCGATGCCGAAGAAGTTGTACGCGGCCTCGGTCCGGCCGCTGGCCGCTATCGTGCCCTCGAACACCGGCGCCAGCCAGGTGTGGAGGAGACCCGACTCGGGCGGGAAGCCGATCAGCAGGCCCAACACCGCGGCTGGGATTGCCAGCAGGATGAGCGGCCGCGTCATCGTCGGTGGCGACTCGTGGATGTGTTCCTCCACCTCGGGATCCACGTGGCTCGGACCCCAGAAGGTCATGCCCATGAGCCGGAACATGTAGAACGCGGTCATGCCGGCGACGACGAAGCCGATCGCCCAGACCCACAGGAAGCCGTTCTTGAAGGCGCCGCCCAGGATTTCGTCCTTGGAGAAGAAGCCCGCAAGCGGTGGCACGCCGGCAATCGCTATCGAGCCGATCAGCATGGTCACGTAGGTGATCGGGATCTTCTTGGCCAGGCCGCCCATCTTGCGCATGTCCTGCTCGTCGCCGACGGCGTGGATGACGGAGCCCGATCCGAGGAAGAGCAGGCCCTTGAAGAAGCCGTGGCTCATGAGGTGGAAGATCGCCGCCGTCCAGGCGCCGACTCCCAGCGAGGCGAACATATATCCGAGCTGCGACAGCGTCGAGTAAGCCAGGACGCGCTTGATGTCGGTCTGGGTGAAGGCGATCGACGCCGCCAGGATCGCTGTGAAGATGCCGATCGCGGCCACGACCACCATCACCTCGGGCACGGCACCGAAGATCGGGTTGCAGCGGGCGATCAGATACACGCCGGCGTTGACCATGGTCGCGGCGTGGATCAGGGCGGAGACCGGAGTCGGGCCTTCCATGGCGTCCGGCAGCCAGACGTGGAGCGGGAACTGGGCGCTCTTGCCCACGGCGCCGCACAGGATCAGGAGGGCGATGGCGGTCTGCCAGCCGTTCGGGATGCTGCCGAACTGCCCCGAAGACCGCCTGCATGTTGAGCGTGCGCGGGTTCGTTTGGGTCCAGATGGCCATGATGCCCAGGGCGAAGCCCATGTCGCCGACGCGGTTCACCAGGAATGCCTTCTTGGCCGCGACGGCCGCCGAGCGGCGCGTGTACCAGAAGCCGATCAGCAGATAGCTGCACAGGCCGACCAGCTCCCAGCCGGCGAAGACGAGCAGGAAGTTATCCGCCAGGACAAGGAGCAGCATCGAGAACATGAACAGGTTCAGGTAGGAGAAGAAGCGCCACCGCCCCGGGTCGTGGGCCATGTAGCCGATGGAGTAAATGTGGACGAGCATGCCGATGGTCGTGACCACGATCAGCAGGCACGCAGTCAGCGAGTCGACGAAGAGACCCATGTCGGCCTGGAAACCGTTCGCCGGGATCCAGTTCCAGAGCGTGACGCCGACGCCGCCCGTTTCGAAGCCGAACGTACGCGTCAGGGCGCCGAAGGCCACGACCATGGCGATGACCCACGACGCCACGACCGCCCAGACGGCGACCATGTGGATATCTTTGGGGAAGCTGCGCCCGAAGAGGCCGGTGAGCACAAAGCCGGCCAGCGGCAGCAGCGCAATGAGCGGGATCAGGAGGTTCATCTCGCTACTCCCGCATCCGGTCGTACTCGTCCACGAGGGGCGTCTTCTGGTTCCGGTAGATCGCGATGACGAGAGCAAGCCCGACGGTGGCTTCGGCGGCCGCGACCGCGATGACGAGCAGGGCGATGATCGAGGCATCCGGCCTCAGGTCCGCGACGAACGCGCCGAAGGCCAGGATCGTCAGGTTGACCGCGTTGATCATCAGCTCGATGGACATCAGCATGCTGATCGCGTTGCGCCGGGCCAGGAAGCCGAACATGCCTATGGCGAACAGCAGCCCCGACAGGACGAGGTAGGAGTCGAGCGAGTTGCTCACGACCGATCCTCCTCGGGCCGGGTGACTTCGCGGCGAGCCAGGAACACGGCGCCGACAACGGCCGCGGTCAGCAGGACGCTTACGACTTCGAACGGCAGCACGTAGTCCGCGAAGAGCTTGTGGGCCACGTCGGTGGTGTTCGTCGAGACTCGCTGGCTGCTCGCCTGCCACGTCGTCGCCAGGACGGCGGCGCTTATCACGATGGCGATCACACAGCGGCCACTCCGGCGACCCAGGCCTGGGTCTGGAAGGCCAGCCGCAACGGGAGCGTTCTTGGTCTGGGTCAGCATGATCGCGAACAAGATCAGGACGCTGATCGCGCCGATGTAGACGAGGACCTGGGTGGCCGCAATCAGCGGATTGCCGAGCAAAGCGTAGATGCCGGCCAGCGACGCGAAGAGCACGGTCAGGGCCAGCCCGCAGCGGATGATGTCGCGCAGCAGGTCACGACCGCCAGGGCGGATGCCGAGCAGGAAGCGGCCAGGGCGACGAACAGGACGTCGTCCCAGCGGATCCCGATCAGCGGGATCGAGTCGCCTATCGGCATGCCTCTCTTCCCTCCTCCGCGAATGATTTGACGGTCACTGGCGAGCTGCCCCGGGACGCTTGCCGGGCGCGGCTGCGAGCAATGTGCGGCAGGGCCGGCAGCTCGTCTGCCGGGTTCCCGATTCGTCCTTCGGCGAAGGCGTGGGCGACCCAGTCGCGCTCGCGCCGGATGTACGTCACTTCGGTCTCTCGGTCAACTGCCGCGAGCCCGATGAGGTCGATCTCCGGGTCCGCGCGGCCCGTGTGGGCCAGCTCGTTGTCCTGGCCGCCGCGCAGCGCATCGTAAGGGCAGGCGTCGACGCAGATGCCGCACAGGATGCAGCGGCTCTCGTCCACGTCGTACTTCTCCAGGACGCGCGGCTTGGGCATCAGGGCGCCGGTGGGGCACGTCTCGGCGCATCGACCGCAGGAGACGCAGGGAGTGTCGTTGAGGCTCATGTCGAGCGGCGTCGTCACGAGAGTGTCGAAGCCGGTTCGCATGAAGTCGTAGCAGGCGGCGCCCACGACCTCGGCGCAGACCTGGGCGCAGCGCCCGCAGTCGATGCAGCGCGACGGCTCGCGCAGGATGAAGGCGTGGCTGTCGTCGCGGATGTAGTCGTGGTTGGCGCCGGTGAAGCGGTTCTCGGTCACGCTCCGGAAGCCGGCGCCCTGGTCGTGGGCCGGCTCCAGAGTCGGCAGCGTCGTGCCGTACTCGATGCCGAGGCGGCGCAGGTCGCAGTTGCCCAGCGCTTCGCAGGTGCACTGGAGGCAGCGCGTGGATTCGGCCATGACTTCGGCCGCGGTGTACGAGATCTCGAACTCGTCGTAGTTCTTGGTCCGCTCTCTGGCCGGCAGCGACTTCAGGCGGTGGCGCGCCTCCTTCGGCTCGTCCGTATACGGCGCGATCGAGAGGAATACGGGTTCCACCTCGGCCAGAGTCTGGCGGCTCCGGAGCTCGGTCAGGTCCTTGCCCTTGAGGAACGCATCCACCGCATAGGCGCAGCGGCGGCCTTCGGCGATCGCCTGGACCACGGTCGCGGACCCGATCCTGACGTCGCCGGTCCCGAATACGCCCGGCCGGCCGGTCTCGAACGTGACCGCATCCGCCTGGAGCCTGCCGCGGTTGCCGGCGACGCCGTCGTTGCCCTGGCCGACCCAGGACAGATCGGGACCCTGGCCGATGGCCAGCAGGACGCGGTCGCACTCGATGACGAACTCGGTGCCCGGAGCGGGTTCGGGGCGTCGTCGTCCGCTGGCGTCGGGAGCGCCTGCCTGCATGCGGATGAACTCAACGCCCGTGACCTTGTTGTTCGAGTCCACGATCACTCTCGTCGGACCCGCCTTGAAGATCATCTTGGCGCCTTCTTCGATGGCCTCGTGCGCCTCGCTGTACGCCGGCATGTCCTTCATGTCGCGGCGGTAGACCAGCGTGATCTCCTTGGCCTTCTGCCGGACGGAGGTCCGGGTGCAGTCCATGGCCGTGAAGCCGCCGCCGATGACCACCACGCGGCTGCCTTTGTGGCCCGGGTAGGGCAGGCCGAGGGTGGCCGTTCGAAGGTATTCCAGCCCGTCGATCACGCCGTCGGACGTTCTCGTTGGGGATGCCGAGCTTGTTGGTCTCGTAGCAGCCGGTGGCGACGATCGTGGAGTCGAAGCCCTGTTCCCGCAGGTCGTCCAGGGTGAAGTCCCGGCCCAGGGCCTGGTTGCATCGACCAGCCGCGCACCGAGACGCCAGACGGACTCGTACTCGGGATCGAGGACCTCGGCCTTGGGCAGGCGGTACTCGGGAATGCCGTAGCGGAGCATGCCGCCGGGCTCCGGGTCGCGTTCGAAGACGGTCACGTCGTGGCCGGAGAGAAGGAGGTAGTAGGCCGCGGCCATGCCGGCGGGTCCGGAGCCTATGACCGCCACCTTCTTGCCGCTCTTGGGCTCGGCTCTCGAACGGCAGCGGCGGCTCGACGCCGTCCTTCTGCGCCGAAAGCACCATGTCGCCGGCGTAGCGGTGGCTGTCCCGGATGGCGATCGCTTCGTCCACTTCGTCGCGCCGGCAGTGGTCCTCGCACGGGGCGGGGCAGACGCGGCCCAGGATCGAGGGGAACGGGATGGTCCGCTTGAAGATGCGGGCCGACTCGCGGAACTGGCCCTCGGCGTTGGCCTTGAGGAAGCCCGGGATGTCGATGTGGCTGGGGCATTTGTTCTGGCAGGGCGGCAGGCAGTAGGCGTTATGGTCGCTGAAGATCAGCTCGAGGTTCGTCCGGCGCATGCGGCGAAGCTGCTCAGTCTGAGTCCGGACGACCATGCCCGCTTCCGCGGCGCGAGAGCATGAGATGGGCGGATGATCCTCGCCCTCGACCTCGACGACGCACATCCGGCAGGCCCCGAAGCCCGGCAGCTTGGGCTCGTAGCAGAGCGTCGGAACCTCGATGCCGTTGGCGCGGCAGACTTCGAGGATCGTCTGGCCCTCCACGCCCTCGACGATGCGACCGTCGATTTCGATCCGGAAGGCGGGCGTGGAGAGGGGCCGCTGCGGAGCCTGGGTCGTGATGAGGCGTTCGGCCGGCGAGTCGTCGTACGGCATGACCGTGTCGTACGGGGTCTTGGCATCGGGGCGGCTGTCCACCCGACCGGCGTGCTCGTTCCAGACCGCCTTCTGGTTGGCGGCGGGCCGCAGCCTGCGAATTGCGTCCGCGGGACTCTTGCCGGCGGCCTCGAGCGCAGACGTCTCAGGCGCGGTCGCGTTGGCGATCCCGGTCGAAGTCTGGTCCACCGGCGTCCAATCAGCCGGTTTGCCGGGCGTAGTGGAAGGCGGAGAGCTGGGGCTGGGGCGGGGGGTCGGTTCTCGCATGGGACGCCTCAGGACGCGGCCCCGGCGCGGGCCTCTGCCTTTGGCTGGCAGACCCCGGCGGGGCAGGTATTGCGGACGATGTGGGCATCGAGCTCGTCGCGGAAATACCGGACGACACTCAGGAGGGCGAGGGTGGCCCGTCGCTCGTGGTCGCATAGCGCGCTGCCCACGATGTCGACGGAAAGGTCGGTCAGGCGCGCGATCTCGTCGCCGCGCGGCTGGCCTTCGCAGATACGGGACCCTGATTTCGGCCAGGCGGCGGAGGCCGATCCGGCAGGGGATGGTCTTGCCGCAGGCTTCGTCGGCGCAGAAACGAGTCAGGACCGCCGCCAGATCCACGACGCAGGTGTGCTGGTCCAGCACGACGATCGAGCCCGAGCCGACGTGAGCGCCGGCCTGCTCGAGCGAATCGTGGTCGAAGAAGACGTCCAGGCGCCTCGGCCGGCAGGATTCCGCCGGACGGGCCGCCGACCAGGAGCGCCCTTGAGCTTGTGCGGAGCGGGCACGCCCCCCGCGGTGTCGAGGACCTCGCGGAGTGTGACGCCGAATGGAATCTCGACGACGCCGGGTTTTGCGACGGCGCCCGAGATCTGGACGAGCACGGTGCCGGCAAACGAGCGCGGGCCGGTCTCCGCGAAGCCCTCGATGCCGCCCGACAGGATCGTCGGAACGGCGGCCAACGTCTGCGGGCCGTGGATCAGCGTCGGCTTGCCGAAGAGGCCCCGGGTCGTGGTGTACGGCGGCTGCTGTTCGGGCTGACCACGCTTGCCCTCGAGACCCTTGATCAGAACGGTCTCCTCGCCGAGCATGTAGTTGCCCTGGAGCGGCCTCACTTCGAAGTGGATTTCCAGCCCGCTCCCCATGACATCCGCGCCGACATAACCCGCGGACTCCGCGGCGGCCAGGGCCGTCTCCACGGCCCGGATCGTGTCCGTGGCTTCGGCCCGCAGCACGACCAGCACTTCGCTCGCCCCGACGGCGAACGCGGCGATGGCCGCGCCTTCGATGACCGCGTAGGGGTTCATCTCGAGAAGCACGCGGTCCGTGACGACGGCCGGATCCGACTGGAACGCGTTGACGATCACATAGTGGCGATCGGCCTCGGCTCGGGCGCAGGCGCGCCACTTCTTGCCGATTGGCACGCCGCCGGTGCCGCGGCCGCGCATGCCCGACTCCGCCAGGGCCCCGACGACGCCGTCGGCGCCGAGCTGCTCGATGGCGATCCGGAGCGCCTTGAACGCCCCCGCGTCGACGGCCGCCGCCAGATCGAGCGGCCTGGCCGGCGGAGTCGCCGGGAGCAGGAAACGCGGGAACCGGGCGGGGGTGGCGAGTACGTTGGCCGCGGTCATGCCACGTTCCTTCCGGCCACGCCGCGGGCCCAGGCCGCGGCGCCGGACGGCGACACGGCCTGGACCTTGCCGTCGAGCGTCACGAGCGGCGACGCGGTGCCGGGCACGTGTGACGGAACTCGTTCCAGGGCCACGCCACCGGCGAGGGGGCGGCGGCCCATCTCCGTGCCGAACTCTCTGGCCAGGGCCCGGGCCACGCGCCCGGCGCCCGCGATGACGCAGTCCGTGCAGAGGCATACGGCCACGGTGCGGCCGGGCTTCTCGAACCGCAGGTGGCGGTAGTAAGTGGCGGTGCCGTAGATCAGCGCGTACGGCGCTCCGGATACCTGGCTGATCTGCTTCAGGGCCGCGACGGGCAGGTAGCCGTAGGCGCGCTGCGATCGACTCGAGGATGGCCAGCATCTCCTTGCGGTCCCAGTCGTACTTCTCGAGGATGCTGTCGACCGCGGCCGTGTCGACGGCCTCGAAGTGCGTATAGGCCGGATTCGGAACTGGCCGGCCGGACCGGCGCAGGGCCGACTCTTCGCGCCGCTCGGCGTATTGCTCGGCCTCGCCCCAGTGGACGTGGAAGCGGCCTTTCGTGTCGAAGCCGCCCATGTCGATGCATTCGACCGGGCACGCCTGGGCGCACTGGAAACAGGTCTCGCATTTGAGGTTGCCCAACTCGTCGTAGAGCAGCTGTAGCCGGCCGCGGAACGCGGACCGCCACGTCGGCCTTGGTCTCGGGGTACTGGATCGTTGCCTTGGGCATGAAGAAGCGGCGCATGGTCAGGGCCATGCCCTTGGCGATGCCGAGGCCCGGGATGAAGCTCATCGCGCCCTCACCGGATTCAGGATGACGACGGCGGTGGCCGTCACGAAAAGGTTGAGCAGCGAGGCGGGCAGCAGCCACTTCCAGGCGAAGCCCATCAGCTGGTCGACTCGGACGCGAGGCAGCGTGGCTCGCATCCACACGAAGACGATCACGAAGAAGTACGTCTTGGCCATGAACCAGGTGATGCCTCGGACCCAGTCGAAGGCGATGAAGGCGGCCAGACCGATCAACCCGACTGCGGCCACGATCGTGAACACGAAGCCGAGCCCGATCGACTCCCAGAAATGCCCAGGCTCGTCCGCCGAACAGCCGGACCGGGACGGCGAAGACGGCCGGTCCCACGATCGCAACGACGACGAGGATCGCGAGCCACGGCCCGAAGCCGATGCGATCAGCGGCTCGAACCAGTCGAGGTTGTAGGCCCAGGGCCAGTTGAACGGCGCGGTCCAGCCGCCGAAGAAGAGGGTCGCGACCAGTGCCGAGACGATGAAGACGTTCACGTACTCGGCGAAGATAGAAGAAGCCGAACCGCATGCCGGAATACTCGGTCGCGAAGCCGGCCACGATCTCCGAGTCTGCCTCGGTCATGTCGAATGGGGTCCGGTTGGCTTCGGCCGTTGCCGCGATGAAGAAGATCAGCCAGGCCAGCGGCTGCTTGAAGACGAACCAGTCGAAGAGCGAGCCCGACTGGGCCAGCACGATGCGGTTGATGCTCATCGTCCGAGCCAGCATGATGACGCCCACGACCGACAGGGTCAGCGGGATCTCGTAGCTGATTACCTGCGCCGCCGAGCGCAGGCCGCCCAGGAGCGAGTACTTGTTGAAGCTCGACCAGCCGGCCATCAGCAGGCCCGATGATCGTCAGGCCGCCCATGGCGAAGAAGTACAGCAGCCCGATGTTGAGGTCCTGGCCGAACAGGCCGGGCGCGAACGGGATGACCAGGAGCGTCATCACGCTCGCCAGGTACGTCACGACCGGAGCCAGGGTGAAGACGGTGACGTCGGCGCCGGTCGGGGCGAAGTCCTCCTTGGTGAGGACCTTGAGACCGTGGACCACGCTCATCGCCGAGCCCCACGGCCCGATCCGGTTTGGCCCGACCCTCAGGTTCATCCGGGCGATGACCTTCAGCTCCAGGTAGATCAGGATGAAGGCCGTCGGTACGGTCATGAGGAGGATCGCGAGCACGGCCACGAAGAAGCGGACGAGCGGCAGGTTTGCGCCCAGGAAGTCCGTAATGGGCGGCCCGAAGACCAGCAGGACCAGCACGGTCACGACGCCGCCGCCGATCGCCAGCGGGACGAGGATCGAGGGCCAGCCGTTCCTGGACCGACAGCCGGTTCCAGACGCCCATCGGCAGGGCCCGCAGGAATGCCATCGTGCTCTTGAACGCAGCGGTCATTTGGCGATACCGCCCGGGCGGAAGTGGCGCGAAACCGTCATTTGTCGATCCCGCCCATGATGGGGTCGAGCGACGAGACGATGGCCATCGTGTCGGCGAGCAGATGGCCGGGCAGCAGGACCGGCGCGGTCTCGAGGTTCAGGAAGCTCGGGATCGTGGATTCGGAAGCGGAAGGGCTGGTCGGAGCCGTCGCTGATCGAGTAGACGCCGAGCATTCCGCGCGGCCCTTCGACGGCGCCCCAGGCGCGGCCCGGCCGCGGCCGGAGCAGGCGCGGCAGCGGCGCCATGATCGGGCCGTCGGGCATTTCGTGGAGGCACTGGTCGATGATCTTGATCGACTCGCGGACTTCGTCGATCCGGAGCAGGTAGCGGGCCAGCGAGTCGCCTTCGTCGCGGGTCGGGATATTGAAGTCCAGCTCAGGGTAGACGCTGTACGGGATGGGCCCGGCGCACGTCGAACGGCACGCCGCAGGCCCGCAGGTTCGCCGCCGGTGACCCCGTAACGAAGGGCCGTGGCGCGATCCATGACGCCCACACCGCGGGTGCGCCGGACGAAGATCTCGTTCTCGTTGAGGAGGGAGGCATCGGCCTCGGTCTCGCGAGCGGCGCGGCTCATCCAGTCACCCAGGCGGCTCATGAACTCGTGGTTGAGGTCGCCGTTGACGCCGCCGATGCGGAAGTAGTTGAACAGCATCCGGGCGCCGGTCAGGGCCGCCAGCATCTCCACGATTTCGTCGCGCTCGATGAAGCTGTACAGGATCGGCGTCAGACCGCCGAGGTCCAGCGCCAGGAAGCCCATGAACAGGGTGTGGCTGGCGATCGCGCAGCAACTCACCGGACAGGACGCGGATGTACTCCGCCCGGCGCGGCACCTGTACGTCCATGAGCTTCTCGAACGAGCTCACCGCCGCCCACTCCTGGAACAGCGAGCTGACGTACTCGAGCGGGTCCACCTGGTCGATGACGTGGTAGTAGTCCGAGTTCTCGCAGATCTTCTCGACGCCGCGGTGCAGATAACCGAGCACCGGGTCCACGTCGACGATCTGCTCGCCCGACAGCTTCAGGACAAGACGCAGGACGCCGTGAGTGGCCGGGTGTTGCGGCCCGATGTTGAGGAACATCTCGCCGTCGCCGAGGGTGTAGAACTCGGCTCTCGCGCTCGGTCTGCGTCGGATAAGGCGGGATCGGTTCGTACAGGCTGCCGATCTGGCGCTCCAGCATGATCCGCGGGTCGTCCGTGGACGGTTGCGGCTGAGGTTCTGGCCTCGGCTTCTGCGCGGGCCGCGAGGCCCTGGCGCGGGCGTTCGCGTGGCGGGGGTCGGGCTGGCGGGTGGGCATCGTGATCCTCAGCTCGCCGGTGCGCGGCGGACGCCGGCCGCGGGATCGTCGGCCAGGTCGGCCGGGGTGTGGGCTCGCTCGGCGTGGCGGAAACCCTCGCCGGTCGATCGGGACGCATCGTCGGCCAGAAGGAAGTCCTTGCGTAGCGGGAAGCTCGTGTAGTCGGGCGGCATGAAGATGCGGCGCAGGTCGCGGTTGCCCTCAAAGACGATGCCGAACATGTCGTATGCCTCGCGCTCGAGCCACTCCGCGCCGGTCCACAGGAAGGTGGCCGAGGGAGTTCGCGGATCCTCGCGTGAGATGCCGTCGGCGATGATGCGCAGCCAGTCCGTGCTCATCGGGCTCCACAGGTGATACACGACCTGCATCACCTCGCCCGTGTCCACGCCCGCCAGGTCCGCCAGGATCTCGAAGCGCAAATCGAGAGCGTCGTGAACGATCCGAAGCACCTCGGGCACGCTCCCCGGCTCGATGCGGATCTCCGTCTCGTCGTGGCGCTGGTGGACCGGTCCTCGAAGATAGCTGCCAGACGCGGGCTTCGAGGCGGGCCTTGAGGGTTCGATCCATCGGTCAGATGCCGTTGGGAGCGGTGGGGCCGATCTCGCGCTCGCTCCAGTGACCGCGATGGTCCTTCACGAGCTGCCCGAGCTGAAGCATGCCGTAGATCAGGCCTTCCGGCCGGGGCGGGCAGCCGGGGATGTACACGTCGACCGGCATGACGCGGTCAATGCCCTGAACCACCGAATAGCTGCGCTTGTAGCGGCCGCCGGACACCGTGCAGTCGCCGAGGGCCACACACCACTTGGGCTCGGGCATCTGCTCCCACAGCCTGATCAGCGGGCCCGACATCTTGGTCGTGAGCGTACCCGCGACGATGAGCACGTCCGACTGGCGGGGCGAGGCCCGGAAGGGGAACATGCCCCAGCGGTCCATGTCGTTCTTGCTCGTGGCGCCGGACATCATCTCGAAGGCGCAGCAGGCCAGGCCGGACAGGAGCGGCCAGAGACTGTTGGCGCGAATCAGGTCGAGGATGTAGTCCGCGTTCGTGGGAATGACCTGGAGCGCTCCCCAGCGGGCGGCATCGTTTCGGCCCGCATCGGTCTCCCCGAATTCGCGGAGATGGGTGATCTCCGGGGGCATGCCGCCTTCGTAGGCGAGCGGGCTGGCCGCCTGCCAGAGCGTGTTGGGAACGACGATGGGCGCGGCCAGCTCGCCGGGAGCGAGTGGGGCGAGCCGGCTGATCCGCTGCCTTCCGTCCCCTCGACTCTCGATTGCCTACCGCCACGTCAGAACTCCCTTCCGCCAGGCATAGGCCAGGCCGAGCATCAGGACGACGACGAACGTGCCCATGCTCACCAGGCCGCCGACCAGCAGGTCTCGGAAAACCATCGCCCACAGGTAGAGGAACACGACCTCCACGTCGAAAGCGACGAAGAGCAGGGCGTACACGTAGAAGGAGATCCCGAACCGGCCCCACGTGTCGCCATAAGTGTCGATGCCGCTTTCGTAGGGCATGCCTTTATGGCCGTCGCCGCGATTGCGGTGCGAGAGGACCCAGGCGAGCGCGATCACGAGGAATACAAAACCGATACCCGCCAGGGCCAAGCCGACTACGTACCAGATGCCGGTCATCGTTCTCCAGGCGCACCCGTTACCCGCGGCGGGCGTCCGCGAGCGAGGGCGCCAATCCAATCAGGCGGTCGCGGGGCCGGGTTCGATGCCCGCTCCCTCGCGATCCACGGGAAAAGTCTACCAGCCGGGCAAGTCTATGGCGGTCGTCGTTGGGCGCACCTGCGGGCTCGCCTCTTGGCCGGCTGCACGACCGGGTGGGTTTCGACCCGCCTGATGACACGGACCACCTTCGCGGAGGCCGGTGAGAAGCCGGTGCGGGCGGCTCGGGGGTTGTCGTGCCGCCCGCAAGAGTCCGGCTCTACCGCCAGTGGGGTAGCGACTGGCGGCTGCACACAGAAATTCAAATCCACTGGAGCGATGCCTGCCCGGGGCCGGATCATCCGCTGGATTGGCCGATCCCCGGGCCGCATCCCCCGCTCCCGGTGCAGCTTGCCCGTTCGGACCACGGTCCGGCAATACGGGAAGTGGCTTATCGGGGACCCGCTCGATACTCGGGCACGGGCGCGTGCCAATCCGTGTTCGCCGCCGCTCGCCCTCAGTCGCGGACCAGTACGAGGACGCGGAACCGGCCCATGTGGCGCGGGTCCAGAAGGCGGACGATGCCGGAGCGCGCGCGCGCGTAGTCGGCGACCCCGACGTCCGGCGAGGCCTGCAGCGACCGCCACTCCTCCTCGAGGCCGGCGGCGACGAGGAACTCCGACTGCGTCGTCGTGGAGACGGTCCGGAATCCGAGTGCCGCCGCCTCCCGCCGCAGCGCCGTGAAGTCGACGTGGGCGGTGAGATCGACGCGGCCCGGGGCGGTGAACGGGCTCTCTACGACGCGGTGGTCGCGGTATCCGAGCAGCGTGCCGGCGAGGTGGCGATGGCCGTACAACTCGGTCGCGTCGTAGCCGTAGTCGATCGCGATCACGTAGCCGCGGGCGAGGCGCGCTGCCACTCCCCGGAGCCACTCCCCGAGGCCCAGGCATATCTCCGCGGCCTGGCCCTCCGCCAGTGTCACTCCGTCGTCGGCCAGGCGGGCGGCCAGCTCCGGAGTCGAGGGTTCGGCGATGACCTCGGCAAAGCCGCTCCTTCCGCGTCCTGCGTCCTTGCCCGCGTCCCGGTCGGGGCCGGCGGCGTCGTCGGGGCCGGCGGTATCGGGACCGGCGTCGCGCCAGGCCACGAACAGCTCGTAGAGGCTTCCGCCACGGAAGAGGAAGCGGTGGACCGGCATGGCGTCGAGGAACTCGTTGGCAAGGATGACGCCGGTGACGGGCACGGATTCGCCTGAGTCGGTGGGCCCGGACGCGTCAGCGTGCCGCGAGGTTGCCGGCGCGCCGGAGGTTGCCGTCCATTCGACCAGTCGGTCCTCGAATCCGGCTTCGCCAAATCGCCGTCGTAAGTCGGCCAACCGGTTTGGGTTCGACTCGATCGGCTCGTATCGGATCGCCGCCAGCAGCTCGGCCCAATTCGTGGCGGCGCAGACCGTCGAGGATCGACAGGCCGAGCGTGCCCGAGCCGGCGCCGTACTCGACCAGATCGAACGGTCTCGGCCGGCCCAGCTCGGCCCAGATCGACTCGATCCGTCGGGCTACGGTCCAGCCGAAGATGGCATGCGTTTCGGGCGCGGTCAGGAAGTCGCCGGCGTCGGTGGGACGGTCGGCGGCCTGGCGGTAGTAGCCGGATTCGGGATCGTAGAGGGCCAGCTCCATGTACCGGGCGAACGTGATGCGGCGGTTGGGGCTCGATTCGATTTCGGCCCGAATGCGATCGACCAACCTAGCCGACGGGCCGGCCGGGCCGGGCGGGAGGAAGGTCGATCGATCCGCCGAAGGATCGGCCGGCGGCCGGCGGTCGGCCGTCGCTCGGCGTCCGGTCGACGGAGGACGGTGTTCAGTCGTCATGGTGTCCCGCACGAGCTCGCCCGCCGGGCCCGACCCGCCGGGCGAGCAGTCTGAGTCCGCCGTTCACCAGCGTGTGGCCGCCGAGAAGGATCGGGCCCGAGATGTCGGCTGCAGCCGCCGACGCCGTGAGGTCACGCAGCCACGGATCGGCGATAGGCCCGGGCAGGAGCAGATCAGAGGCGAATCGATCCTCGGGCGAGGGCCAGGACGATTCGCCGGCGCCGTGGCGATGGGCAAGGAGGACGCGCGTGTCGATCACGGCGGCGTCGGCCAGACGGGCCACCGTGGCGGCGAGTGAGTCCGGCCCTTCGCGATCGAGCAGTTCGCCGAGAACCGAGCGCGGCGGACGAGAGCTGGCTCCGGTCGTGGCGCCGGTTGTGGCGCCGGACGTGGCGTTTCGCGCGGCATCGGCCTGGGCCAGCTTCGAGGCTGCCCGGAGACCGCGCTCCTCGACCAGGGCACGAACCCGGCAGGCGACGCCACGTTCCAGCCACTTGAGGGTTGTCGCCGAAACGCGGCCCGAGACGAGCAGCTCGGCCCGCCGGTTCGACATCACGTCGGCCAGCGCCGCCAGCCGCTCGCCGACGAGTGGCGCCGCCGCTCGCAGAGGCCCGGCCGCCCGGTCGCCCAACACGATCAGATCGAGCGGAGAGTCGACGTCGACGCCCAGCCGCCAGCGCGACCGGAGATCCGTGACCATCACGCCGGCCCGCTCGGCCAGCCAGCGGGGAAGAGCATTGTCCGCGGGGAGTGGCGGCAGTCCCGCCAGATCCGCCGTCCGCGAGATCGCGACCACGTCCGCCGAATAGCGGTTGTTCGCGAGCGCGTGCCCGCCCGGCCCCGCGGCCACGTCCACGAGCCGCCGCAAATCCGCCTTTGTCGCGAGCGGGATGCTTCCCGAGCCGAGGACGACGATGCCGCCCGCCTGGACCGTCCCGGAACCCCGGCCAACGTATTCTTCCGGGCCGCCGCCGCCGCCGCCGCCGCCGCCGCCGCCGCCGCCGCCGCCGCCGCCGCCGCTGCTGCTGCCGCCGCTGCTGCTGCCGCCGCCGCCGCTGCTGCTGCCGCCGCCGCCAAACATGCCGCCGGTTCCCCTTGGGCTCGCTTGCGCCGCGATCGCGGCCACCAGCCGCTCCCCGAACGTCAGCCCGTCCGGTGGCCCCTCAACGACCTCGGCCGCGTCGGCGCCGACGACCAGGAAGGCGTCACGCTGCCGCTCGGCAAGCGCGTGGCGAGCTTCCGCGAGCGCGCGAACGAGCGGTCCCGCGTCGGCCGGGGCCGTGGCGTGGAAAATGAACACGATCACGGGGCGCACGAGCGGAGTCTAGCCGTGGCGCTCCCGGAAGTGACTCGGCTGCGGAGCGAGCGCCGCGACCGACGGATGGAGAAACATGGCGACAGTGCGGGCGTACATCGGGCTCGGGGCCAACATCGGCGACGCGCAAGCGACGCTCACCGCGGCCGTGCACGCTCTGGCCGCGCTTGCGGGCGCCGACCTCGTCGGCGTTTCGCGGCTGTACGTCACGGCCCCTGTCGAAGTCACCGACCAGCCCGACTTCCACAACGCGGTCGTCGCCCTGAACGTGCCTGCCGGCCCCGGCGCGAACACGGGTCCGATCGCGTTGCTGCTCGCTCTGAAGTCGATCGAACGAGCTTTCGGTCGTCAGGAACGAGCTCGATACGGCCCGCGTGAACTGGATCTGGACGTGCTCATCTTCGGCGAGGAGCGTTTGTCCGTGGAGGGACCCGAGCCGGGCCCGTCGCCCGACCCCGCCACGGCGGTCCACTTCCTCGAGGTCCCACATCCACAGGCCGGTCGCCGACTCTTCGTCCTGGCGCCGCTGGCCGATCTGGCCCCGAACCTGGTACCGCCGGGCTGGCCCGAAACCGTCGATCAGGCACGCGCCCGCCGGGAATCGGTCGAGGGCGCCTCCGCCGTCCGACCCATCGGCAACTGGGACGCCACCGTCGGTCGATGGACGTCGATACCCTGACCTCGGACCAGGCAGTGAATTGCGGTCGAAGGTGACCGCGCGAGCGCCGATTGAGCGTCGACCAAGATCGCCGGCGACGCAGCCGCCTCGCGAGCGGACGGCGTGCCCAGGAAATGGGGTCGACGGCGCGGGCGCCTCAGGTCACAGAACGCACAAGAGCCGCGCAATGCGCGGCTCCGTATCGTCTCAGTTCTGAGCGGCGCGGCGACAGGCCCCTCTTCGGTTGTCTGGGCCCGACCTGTCGCCCGCCACTTTCCCTCGCCCGGATACCGGGCTCCCTATCCTCCGACCGACCGATCGATCGTCAGTACCGACCGGCTGTCAAACATTGATACGCGCAACCACGCCGAACGGATCACCGGGCGGCGATCAATGTGTGATCGACGGCACCGCCACAGCCCATGAGAGGGCCGACCGCGCGTCCCGGGCCTAGTGGCGGAAGTGGCGCCGTCCCGTGAATACCATCGCCAGGTGGTGGCGGTCGGCGACTTCGATCGCCATTTCGTCGCGGATCGAGCCGCCCGGCTGGATGATCGCCGTGACGCCGGCCTGCGCTGCGGCCTGGATTCCGTCCGGGAACGGGAAGTAGGCGTCGCTGGCCATGACCGACAGCTTGGCGCGATCGCCGGCCCGTCGAAGCGCGATCTCCACCGCAGTCTGCCGGCTCGCCTGCGCCGCGCCGATGCCGACCGTGGCTCCGCCCTTGGCCAGGATTATCGCGTTGGAGCGGACATGTCGAACGCCTCGCCAGGAGAAGAGCAGGTCCGTCAACTCTTCCAGCGTGGGCCGCCGCTTCGTGACCACCTGCAGCTGAGTCTTGTCGAGGCCCAACTCGTCGTTCGTTTCGACCAGCAGCCCCCCGGCGATTCGCTTGAAGTTGAGGTTGGCGATGCCGTAGTCGCGCGGCCCTTCGATCGGGTTGGGCGGCACCGCAAGGAGCGCGATCTGCGGCTTCTGGGCCAGGATGCCGATGGCGGCCTGACTGAACGAGGGCGCTACCACCGCTTCATACGAGTTGGAAGCTATCTCGCGAGCAGTGGCGCCGTCCAGCTCGCGGTTGACCCCGACGATGCCGCCGAAGCACGAGACCGAATCCGTCTCCAGGGCCTTGCGGCAGGCCTCGACCAGCTCTTCGGCGGAGGCGAGCCCCACTGGATCCGTATGCTTCACGATCGTGACCGTCGGGGCCGTGAAGTCCGCCGCGATCGCATAGGCGGCGTCCAGGTCCAGCAGGTCGTTGAACGACGGCCGCGATCCCTGCAGCTGCCTGGCGTCGGCCAGCGTCCCGGCCCGGTGGGTCATCTCGCGATAAAAGGCCGCTCGCTGGGGCGGGTTCTCGCCGTATCGGAGGTCATCCACCTTCTCGAGGACGAGCGCGAGTCTGCCCGGGAACATGTCACCCGCGGCGTTTGATAGATAGGCGGCGATTTCGGCGTGGTACGCGGCGACCAGCCCATACGCCTCGGCCGCGAGGCGCTGCCGAAGCTCGGCTGACACGGCGCCGCGTTGCCGGATTTCGGCAATGACCTGCAGGTATCGGGCCGGGTTCGCGACCGCCGCCACTCCGGCGTAGTTGCGAGCGGCCGCGGCCAGAAGGGCGGCGCCACCGATGTCGATCATCTCGGTGGCTTCGTCGATGGGCACCAGCCGGGCGCCGACCTGCGGCGCAAATGGACTCACGTTGACGGCCACGATGTCGATCAGGCCGATCTTCTGGGCTTCCAACTCGGCCAGCTGGTCCGGTTGGTCGCGTCGGGCGAGGATGCCTGCATAGATAGCGGGATGCAGCGTCTTGACCTGGCCGCCGGCGATCGCCTCCGTGCCGGTCAACTCCGAGACGGCGCGGACTTCGACGCCCTGCGACGCCAGGGCCTCACGCGTGCCATCGGTGGCGATGACCTCGACCCCGAGGGCGAGCAGGTCGCGCGCGAACGAGACGATGCCCTCCCGGTTCGCGACCGAGAGCAAGGCTCGCACCAGGCGTACCTCCCAGCTGCCTGAAGTCCGGCGGGGTCCGTTGGGGCCGCGAAATTGGCGTTCTGGCGGGTCGGCTGGCAGCGCGCCGGGCCCCGAGTGGTACAGATTGCCGGATTGGCCCGAGTATAACGCCCGGTCATGGCATACTCCGTAGACGCGAATTCGCGGGCGCAAACAGCGCACGCCTCGGCGGCCGTGTCCCGGCCACTGCGCCGAAGCTGGCCCAGCGTCGCCGATGAGCGCCTATCCAGGTCACTCGACCGCTATTGATCGAATACTCGGAGGGTCCGCGTGAACGGCCCGTGGAACCAGCTCGACCTCTTGCTTATCGGCTTCAACACCGTCAACTTCCCGTCGATCTTCGACAAGACCTGGCAGGTGGCGCTGGCCTTGCTGGTGGTCGGGGTCGTCTTCTACAACTTCCAGGGCCGGCGGATGCACGCCTACTCGGTCTTCCTGGACATGAACGAGTGGCTGATGTGGACCTCGATCGGGGTCTTCTCGCTGCTGTTGCTGTTCGCCGTCTTCGGTTTCGACTTCATCTTCGTCCTGCCGACGATGGTCGGCGGCGCAGTCCTCTTCATCTGGATTCGGTTCATCCATTTCCCGCCGCTGATCCAGGCCTATGAAGAGCGTCTCGCCCGGCAGCGCTACTTCCAGCACTCGCGGACCTCGCATCCAGAGGCCACGATTCGCTCCAAGGCGGCGGCCAAGCCGAAGCGCCGACGCCGGTAGCCACGGCGGGGTCGGTCGAGCGGCGCCGACAGTGAGCTGGTCCCGGTCGGCCGAACCGGCGCCGGCAACTTAGGCGGCCGGCGTGGAGATACGTCGTTTCGGCGTTGGCCACCGACGGCAGGACGGCCCGCCGGGCACTCACGGCGTCGATGCGACGCCACTCCACGGTGACGCGCGCGGCGCGGTGGCGGAACTCGCCCTTAAGGCGCACGCGGCCATCGCCGCTCATTCGAACCCGAATCTCAGCTACTTCGTCGTGATCGAGGGCGGCGGCTTCGTCCAGGTCGGCGACGAGCGCGCTCGCGTCGCGGCCGGAGAGGCCGTGGTCTGGCCGCCCAACGTGGTTCACGCCGCGTGGACGGAATCGACCCCGATGCGGGCGATCGTCGTGGAGTTCGCGGATGCGCCGGCTCTGACGGAGGCGCTATCGCCGGAGGGCGGGCCGGGCGCGACTTCGGCCCAGGCTTCGGCCCAGGCGACGCCGGCTCCGACCCGCGAGACCTCGCAGTCGGCGACTGTGGCCGGCGAGGCCGCGCCGTCGGCCGCAGAAGGTCGGCTCGCGCCGAAGACGGTCGAGATACCCGAGGACCGCCAATCGCCGGAGGGGGAGCCCTGGTAGCCGCAGGGGACGCGGTCCCGGCGGCCACATCCAACCGCGTGAAGCTGGGACTCTCGCGCGGCCGCACGAACGATATTCGATCGATCCGGTCCGAGTCTCTATTTTGACTCCAGAGCTCGGGACATCATAAGGCGATCTTGACCCAGCGCCTGGACACGGCGATCGACGGCCAGGTCGGCGAATCCGTTCGAACGGAAGAACGCTCGAGCCGCGATGGACGATGGGTGGGCGTCGGAATCGGCCGGCGTCCACGCGAGCAAGCGGGTGTTGCCTGCGGCCCGGGCCGCTCCGGCCACGGCCTCGGTCAGGCCACGGCCGATGCCACGGCCGCGCAGGTTCGGGGCCACGGCCAGGAGTGTCAGTTCCGCGGCGCGCGTGCCCTCGGGCATCTCGAGGCCGTCGAAACCGCGCGGAACGTCCGCCCAGCGCTGGCGATTCCACGGCGCCCAGCTGGCCAGGCCCGCCAGGCGGCCTTCGATCTCGGCCAGGTAGAGCTCGGAGGCGGGCGGCAGATGGTGGACCAGTTCCGGGGCCAGTTCCTCGAGGAAGTTGCGGACAGGGGCGTCGTCCTGTTCGAGGGCACTCCGGATGACGGGCGCCGCCGAGGTTCCGGCCGCCGACGTTCCGGCCGCCGAGCCACCGTCTGCGGGCCCCGCCACGGCCGCGGCGGCGAGTTGGGCGCCCAGCTGGCCGAGCATTCGGGCGGTGGCGCCCCAGACCCGCTCGCCGTCGACCGGATAGGCGCCGTATCGGATCAGCCGCTCGCGGATCGTGCGTTCCTCCAGCTCGACCGGGGCCTCGGGCAGGAACGCCTCGACGGGCGCTTCGATGATCCGGGCCACTTCATCCGGGGCCGGGCGACAGTCGGGCCGCCGCTCCGCGACGGCGACGATCGGCGTGATGCGGAACCCCGAGACGGTCAGGGCGAAGACTTCCAGGGTGCCGGTCACTCGCAGCCCGCAAGCCTCCGGGTCGAGGCCGACCTCTTCGGCGGCCTCGCGCAGCGCCGTCTCGATCGGATCGGCGTCTTCCGGGTCGGCCGAGCCGCCCGGGAAGCTTATCTCGCCGGGGTGCGAACTCATGTGAGTGACGCGAGCCGTCAGCAGCACGCGCGCCTGACCCTCGGCGTCGGGGAAGAGCAGCACCAGAACCGCGGCCGGCCGGCCACGTTCCCCTTTTCCACGGCCGCCACGGCCGCCGGGCGCGGCAAAGAGGTCTTTCGTCGAGTCGATTCGAACCGGCGTCAGGATCGCCGGCGCGGCCGGCAGATCGCGCGGCAGCGCGCCGACTCGCTCACGAACCAGCTCGAACCTCACTCGAGGCGACCTCCACTTCCCGCCGGCTTGCCCCGGGCCGTCCACGTCCGGTGCCATCGCCGCTTTTCGCCGCCCGGCCGTCTGCCGATAGTGTGGACGCTATCTCGGCGTCGGCCGCACCCGGCAGAGCGGCGTAGCACCCGGTAGCATCGGGTCGTGACTACCGCCGACCGTCTCGCCGCCCTTGGACTCGCCGCACGCCGCGAACTTCACACTGGGATCCTGCCCTTCTGGGCCAACCGGGACATCGACCGCGAACACGGCGGCTTCTTCGGCCGCATCATGGCCGATGGGCGGCCCGATCCGAATTCGGGCAAGGGCGGAGTCCTCAACGCCCGGATCCTGTGGTCGTTTTCGGCCGCCCAGCGCCGCTGGCCGGACGAGCGGACACGCCAGATGGCCGACCGGTCGTTCGACTATCTGCTCGGGCATTTCTGGGACCCGGATTATTCGGGCCTTTATTGGGAGCTCGACAACCTCGGCGACATGCTCGTTGGCCGCAAGCAGACCTACTGCCAGGCGTTCGGCATCTACGGCCTGGCCGAGTATTTCCGCGCGACCGGCGTGGCCGAGGCGCTCGATCGGGCGAAGCGGCTGTTCGAAGACGTCGAGGCCCACGCGCTGGACCCCGAGAGCGGCGGTTACTGGGAGGCTCGCGGACGGGCGTGGGAGCCGATCGCCGACGTCCGGTTGTCCGACATCGACATGAACGCGCCGTTCTCGATGAACACCCACCTCCACTTGCTCGAGGCATACACGGGGTTGGTGCGGATCTGGGACGAGCCTCGACCGCGAGAACGGCTGCGGGCGCTGCTGGGAATCATGCTCGACCGGGTGCTCGACGCCGAGACCGGCCACCTGATCCTGTTCCACGACGCTCAGTGGCGGCCGATGTCGAAGCTGATGTCGTACGGCCACGACATCGAGGCCAGCTGGTTGCTCTGCGAAGCCGCCGACGTGCTGGCCGACGAGCCCCTCGCCGCACGAGCCCGGACGGCCGCCCTGCGGCTCGCCGACGGCGTTCTGGCGCGCGGCTACGACCGTGACAACGGCGGCGTCTACTACGAGGAATCTCCCGACGGGCACGTCAACACGAACAAGGACTGGTGGCCACAGGCCGAGGCCGTCGTCGGTTTCCTGAACGCGGCCTCGTTGTCGGGGCGCGGCGAGTTCATCGACGCGGCCCTTCGGACCTGGGATCTGATCGACGCCCGAATCATCGACCGAGCCGGCGGCGAGTGGTTCACCCGAGTGACGGGCGAAGGCGCACCCCTTCCCGGGCTCGACAAGGTCGACTTCTGGAAGTGCCCGTATCACAACACCCGGGCGATGCTCGAGATCGACGAACGCACCCAGAAGCTCGCGGCTGCCGTCGGGTAGCCCGGGTCAGCCGTGCAGGGCGGCGTGCCGAGCCGGCTCGCGCCCGGGACGCGCGCGCGGGATGCGAAGCCGGAACTCGCCGTCCTCGACCGTCGCGGTCCAATCGTCGACCGCCAGTCCCCGCGGCAGGCCAACCGTGTAGCTGAACTTGCCCTTGCGCATATCGCGGCAGACCTGCCACAGCGAGCCGTTGGCGTGCTCATCCTCGCCGGGCCTGGTATCGCTACAGATCGTCAGCAGTCCCGGATCCACGGCGAAGAAGATCTCCGACGCCTTCACTCCCGGCAGCTCTGCCACTATCAGAACCTGGTTCCTGCTCGCGTAGACGTGGTAGAGCTCCAGCGGAACGGCGTGGGACTGCTGGACCCGGTCGCGAATGCTCATCTCCAGCGACGGTCTGGCGGTCGTTGCCGTGGCCCATTCGGGAGCCTCGGCGTCGGCGTATACGTCCCGGACCGGCGGCGGCTCGGACGACACAAGAAGGTTTAGGCGCGACGGATGATCCGCGATCACCGGATCAGCTTGCCACCCCGCCCGCCGCCACGCCAGAGCCCACTTCGTCCGTGGCGGTGTGCGGGCGGCGCGGATAGACCCGCGCGGCCTTCGTCCACCGGCGACAATCCTTCCGGCGAATGAACGAAACGCCGCGGCCGCGTCGTCATATTCCGCATGACCGGGGCCGAAGCTGAGGGAGTGGTCGGTGTGGAGCCCGTTTCGTCGGTCGTTTCCGGAGAAGGACTATCCGAAGGCTTCGGGGCCATCGAGCGGCGCGACGTGGACCGAGCCTACCGGCTGGCCTGGGCGATCCTGGGCAACGACGAGGACGCGCAGGACGCCACGCAGGACGCCCTGACGTCGGCATGGCAGCAACGCCGAACTCTGCGTGACCCCGAAAGACTCGAAGCCTGGTTGAGCCGCATCGTCATCAACAAGTGCCGCGATCGTCTCAGAAGCAGGGCTCGCGGCCGGGACCGGTTTCGCTCCATCGAACTCGTGGCCTCACCCTCCGTAACCGATGGCAGTCGCGCCGCCGCCGATCGCGATCAGCTGGATCGCGCGCTCGGGGCGCTCAATCCCGACCAGCGAATCGTCGTGGTGCTGCGGTTCTGGGCAGACCTGACTCTCGATGCCATCGCGGATCGCCTGGGCGTGCCCCTCGGGACCGTGAAGTCGCGACTCCACAATTCGCTGAATGCGCTCCGCTCGACGCTGGAGGAGTCCGATGAATGACGACGAGCTGAGCCGGCACCTCCAGGACGAGCTCCATCGACGCATCGTCCCGCCGGATGTTGCGCCCGATGTCCTTGTCGAGCATGTCCGCCGACTGCAGTCGAGGCAGCCGGCTCGGGCGGTGGGCTTCGCCTTGCCGCGAGTGCGACTGCTGCGGGATCTGGTCGGACTTACGGCCGTGATCGTGGTCTGTGTCCTGGTCGCTGCCGGCTTGTTTTTCCGGCCGTCGGCGCAGCCCCAACCTGCCGCGTCCAACCCTGCCGCGGGCATTGAGGCATTCGGCCGGATCGACGCGATGGCGGCCTGGGCCGAGTCCGGATCGGAGCTGTACGTCACCCGAGACGGCGGCGCGACATGGTCAAAGGGAACCGTGCCCGGCGGTCTTTCACCCGCCCTCCTGCTCCACGGGGATTCCGGGCTCGTTTCCGGAGGGTCCGAGTCGACCCTCTCGATGGATCCGGAGGCAACCCAGACGCCGTCTCCGCTCGAGACCATGTCGGGTCACTACTACCCGGACTTCATCGACCCCGACCATGGCTGGCTGCTCTCCTGGACGCCATCGGCAGGGGCGAGCGGCGCCGGCACCGAGTACGCCATGACGGCCTGGCGAACAGTGGACGGTGGCCAGCACTGGGAATCGGCGAGCGTCCCCGGCAGGTACAAAGGCCAGGGGCTCATCCAGTTCGTGGACGCGAGCCACGGCTGGGTGACGATACTGAACGGCACGGCCGACCCGATCCCGTCCGACGCCACGACCATCCTGGCCACGACCGACGGCGGGGTTACCTGGCAGCTGGCTTCGACCATGGCCGCGTCCGCGGTCATTCGCTTCGTCAGCCCCACCGAGGGTTGGGGCTACGCATCTACCACGACCGCGAGAACGATCGACGCGATCGTCCATTCCACCGATGGCGGCCGGACCTGGACGACGGCCGAGCTGGCCCTCAATTCCGGCCCGTCGCTGGTGACGTTCGCCGATCCGCCGACTGAAATCGATGGGTCGCTGACGGCACGGCTGGCATGGCAGCAGCCTGGCAGTCTGAAGGTTCTCAGTTTCGTCAGTGGCGACGACGGCAAGACCTGGACCGAGAAGGACAATCCCGCCGGCGACCATCTGACCGCGGGTTCGCGCTTGAACAGCGCAGCGATGGTCCTGTCTCTCCCGATCGGACAGCCGTTTGCAATGTCGATGGGCGAGGATCCGAACTCTCCCACCGCGTTCGAGGCGACTTTCGACGGCGGCGCGACCTGGCGGACCTACTCGACGGGCAGCCTGGCTCCCTCGGGGTTTGCGATGGCGGAGTGGACCTCGCCCGGTGACGTCTGGTTCATGACGGAGGCGACCATAGCCGGGGTCTATGAACTCGGCGGCCACCTGTACGCCAGCGACGATGGCGGCCACACTTGGCGGCCGCTGCTGGTCGCCCCCGCGCCGAAGCAGTCGTGAATCGGCCGGCGCCCCCTTCAGAGTGGCGCCGAGCGTCGCGGGCTGCGCGAGCCTAGTTGATGCGCTTGGGTCCTTCGTCCTCGGGGCGGCTCGGAGTCCAGATCCGATCCGCGGCCGCTCCCGCCGCGGCCGGCTCGGGAGTTGACTTGCGGCGGGCGTCGCGGCGCTGGCCGGCGTCGGTCACGACCGTGGCGCCGCCGGAGCTGAACACCAGCACGCCGCCGATCGCGTCCGCGTCGGCGACGACCTCCGTCCCGGGCTTGAACTCGCCCTGTAGAAGGGCACGCGCCAGGGGATTCTCGACCAGCCGCTGGATCGTCCGCTTCAGCGGCCGAGCGCCGTAAGCGGAGTCCGTGCCTTCGCGAACGATCAGGGCCCTGGCCGCGGGCGTCAGCGCCAGCGCGATGTCCTGCGCTGCCAGGCGACGCTGCAGGTCCGCGAGCAGGAGCTCCACGATCGCCGCCAGATCGGCGTCGTTCAGGGCGTGGAAGACGATGACTTCGTCGATCCGGTTGAGGAATTCGGGCCGGAACTGGACCCGCAGCGCTTCGGTGATCTGGGACTTCATCTGGTCGTAGGCCTTCGCATCCCCGGCGTCGCCGCGCTCCGTGAACCCGGAGATGAACTGCGATCCCACGTTGCTGGTCATTATCAGAACGGTGTTGCGGAAGTCGACCGTGCGGCCCTGGCCGTCGGTCAGGCGCCCGTCGTCGAGGACCTGCAGCAGGATGTTGAACACGTCCGAGTGGGCCTTCTCGATCTCGTCGAGCAGCACGACCTGGTATGGCCGCCGCCGAATCGCTTCAGTCAGCTGGCCGCCTTCCTCGTAGCCCACGTAGCCCGGAGGCGCGCCGACGAGCCGCGACACCGAGAACTTCTCCATGTACTCGCTCATGTCCAGCCGGACCATGGCCGAGTCGTCGTCGAACAGGAACTCCGCCAGCGCTCGAGCCAGCTCGGTCTTGCCGACGCCCGTTGGGCCGAGGAATAGGAACGAACCGATCGGCCGGCGCGGATCCTTGAGACCCGCGCGAGCCCGCCGAACCGCGTCCGAGACTGCCTGGATGGCTTCGTCCTGACCGACCACCCGCTCGATGCAGCCGGTCTTCCATGTGGACGAGCTTGGCCGACTCGCCTTCGAGCAGCTTGGTGACCGGCACGCCGGTCCAGGCCGCCACGATTTCGGCGATGTCGTCGGCGGTGACTTCTTCCTTGAGCAGGCTGCCCGGTCCCTGGAGCGCGGCGATGGCCGCTTCCTGCTCCTTCTGACGCGCCTGGAGTTCCGGCAGCTTGCCGTACTTGAGCTGAGCGGCGGTGCCGTAGTCGGTCTCGCGCTCGGCCTGGTCGATTTCGAACCTGGAGTGCCTCGATCTCGGCCTTGGTCGCCCGGACGGCGGCGATGGCCTCCTTTTCGGAGCCCCACCGCTGCTTCATGGCCGCGCCTTCTTCGCCGACCTCCGCCAGTTCGCGCTCCAGGCCGTCAAGGCGCAGCCTTGACGCGTCGTCGGTCTCCTTGCGCAGCGCCTCGCGCTCGATCTCTAGCTGGACACGCCGGCGTTCGAGCTCGTCGAGTTCCACCGGCATCGAATCGATTTCCATGCGCATCCGGCTGGCCGCCTCGTCCACCAGGTCGATGGCCTTGTCCGGCAGGAACCGGTCGCTGATATATCGATTCGACAGCGTGGCCGCCGCCACCAGCGCCGAATCCGTGATCCGAACCCCGTGGTGGACTTCGTACTTCTCGCGCAAGCCGCGCAGGATCGAAATCGTCTCCTCAACGGAGGGCTCGTCGACGAGGACCGGCTGGAAGCGCCGCTCGAGGGCCGCGTCCTTTTCGATGTGCTTGCGGTACTCGTCCAGCGTCGTGGCGCCGATGGTGTGCAGTTCGCCGCGGGCCAGCATCGGCTTGAGCAGGTTGGAGGCGTCCATCGCACCTTCGGCCGCGCCCGCTCCAACGACTGTGTGAAGCTCGTCGATGAACAGGATGATCCGGCCCTCGGCGTCCTTGATCTCTTTGAGAACGGCCTTCAGCCGCTCCTCGAACTCGCCGCGGTATTTGGCCCCGGCGATCAGCGCGCCAAGGTCCAGCGAGATGACCTTCTTGTCCTTGAGCGTCTCCGGGACGTCGCCGCGGACGATTCGCTGGGCCAGACCCTCGACGACGGCCGTCTTGCCGACGCCGGGCTCGCCGATCAGGACCGGGTTGTTCTTGGTGCGGCGGCTCAGGACCTGGATGACGCGGCGGATCTCCTCGTCCCGGCCGATCACCGGATCAAGCTTTCCCGCCCGAGCCTCGGTCGTGAGGTCGCGGCCGTACTTCTCCAGCGCCGCATACGTGGACTCAGGGTTGGGGCTGGTCACCCGCTGTCCACCGCGGACGCCGGCCAGGGCCTGGAGGATTGCCTCCTTGTTGGCCCCGTTCCGTTCGAGTAGCTGCTGGGCCTCGCCGCCGCCTTCCGCGATCGCGAGCAGCAGATGCTCCGTGGAGACGTAGTCGTCCTTGAGGCGGCGTGCCTCGTCGCCGGCGCTCTCGATCGCGTGGCGGAAGCGCGGATCGGCGGAGAGTGAGCCGCCCTGGATGCGGGCGCGCTTCTGGAGAGCGGCCGCCACTTCGCCTCGGAAGGCCGGGAGATCCACGCCCATGCGCCGCAGCGTCTCCGCTGGGATCCCGTCGTCGGGCTCGACGAGCGCCGCGAGAAGGTGTTCCGAATCGAGCACGGGGCTCTGCAGGTCCTCGGCGAGGCGCTGGGCCGCGACGATGGTTTCCTGGGCTTTCTGGGTGAAGCGATCGAGATTCATGGTTTCTCTCAGTCGGCCCGTCGGGCCCGGTTTCGGACGGTCGGCGTCCGTTCGGGCTGCCGGGTCCGGTGGTGGCGAGCCCTGTGCAGCATGACGAGGGCCCGGTGTCGTTGTCAGATCTTGTTGCGCGGATTCGGTTGGACTATCTCGCGGAGGAACTCCTCCGCGGCTTTGCGTTGCCGGCCTTCCAGCTTGCCTGGCAGGACGACCTTGATTCTGGCGAACAGGTCGCCCGACCCTTCACCCTTGAGCCGTGGCATGCCTTGACCGGCGAGCCTGAACGTCTGGCCTTGCTGAGTACCGGGCGGGATAGTCAGCAGCACCCGGCCGCGGAGCGTATCGACTTCCACTTCTCCGCCGAGCAGAGCCTCTCCGAGCGTGATGGGCAGCTCGCGGGTGAGGTCCGCGCCATTCCTGCTGAAGACGGGGTGGGGGAGGATCTTCGTGATCAGGTAAAGATCGCCGGCGTCCGGTCCGGAGCCGGCCTTGCCGCTCAGTCGTATCTTGCTGCCTGTCTCCACGCCGGCGGGAACCTTGACCTCGAGGCGTCGGTCGCCGACCTGGACGAGCCGGGCGGAACCGTGGAACGCCTCCTCCAGGCTGATGTCCACTTCCACTTCCACGTCGTCGCCGTGGCGCGCGCCGCGACCGCGCGGAGCCGCTCCCGATCGTGCGCCCGATCCGTTGCCGGTGTGGCCCGACGTGCCCCCCTCCGACCGAAGCCGCGAGAAGAGATCCTCGAACGGGCGGGTCGAACGGCGTCCGCCGTTGCCGTTGCCGGTACCGGTCGTGCCGCCGGTTGTACCGGACGCGCCACTCGCCGCGCCGCCACCGGCCGTGGCCGAGCCGCTCTTGCGGGTAGTCGTCGTGGCGCGAGTGGGCTGGGCTGCCTGCGCCGCATCCGCTCCGCTGAAGAACATCCGGAAGAAGTCCGAGAAGTCCTCCGTCCCGGCGCTGTGGAACTCGTAGCGGACGTTGCCGCCCTGGCCCGCGGCGCCGTAGGCCGCGAACGGACCGCCCGGACCAAATGGATCGGCTCCGAACGGGTTTCCGGCGGCGCCTGCCGCACCCGCTCCGCCTGCCCCGCCCTGCCGGGCGTACTGCTCCCAGCTGGAGCCGAGCAGGTTGTACTGCTCGCGCTTCTTGGGATCGGCAAGGACCTCGTGGGCCTCGTTGATCTCCTTGAACCGCGCTTCGGCCGTCTTGTCGCCGGGGTTGCGATCCGGATGGAGTTCGCGCGCCAGCTTGCGGTAGGCCTTCTTGATTTCCGCCGGAGAGGCCGTGCGAGACACTCCCAGCGTCTTGTAGTAGTCCTTGTATTCCATGGGCCCCTCGTCCGGGCTCCGGCTCGCCTTCGGGCGGGCTCCAATCTATACGTCAGTCGGCCGCCTTGCCGGCGACCGACTGACGGGCTTATCGCTTGTCAGACTCTATTCGAGCGACCAGGTCGCCAGCTCCGGCTCGGGCTCCACCTGGCGCCTGGCCATAGCCGGCGGCTGATCAACCGGCGGCGGGAAGTGGCGCCGGACCGGGGTCTCCGGTTCGGGCTCTTCGGACTCCTTGCCGCCTTCAGTCGGCTTGACCGGAGTGGCCACGAGCGGCGTCGGCTTGCGCCGGAGGGCCGCGTCGAGGACCTGCTCCATGCTGTCGACGAGCACGAGCTTGATCTGCTTGCGGATTTCCTCGGGGATGTCCCGCAGATCCTTCTCGTTCTTGTGCGGCAGGATGATCATCTTGGCGCCCGAGAGGTGCGCCGCGAGGATCTTGCTCTTCAGCCCGCCGATCGGCAGAACCCGGCCGCGGAGGGTGATCTCGCCGGTCATGGCCACGTCCTTGCGGACGGGGATGCCGGTGAAGGCGCTGACCATGGCCAGCGTCATGGTGATACCCGCCGACGGACCGTCCTTGGGGATGCCGCCGGCCGGAACGTGGATGTGAAGGGTGTTCTTCTCGAAGACCTCGCGCTTGATGCCGAGCTGGGCGGCGTGGGCGCGGATCCACGACAAACCGGCCCGGGCCGACTCGCGCATGACTTCGCCGAGCTGGCCCGTGAGGATGAAGTCTTCCTTGCCTTCCATGAGCGTGACCTCGATGGCGATCACGTCGCCACCGACTTCGGTCACGACCAGGCCGGTCGCGGAACCGATCTGATCTTCGGCCTCCAGTTCGCCGTATTCGAAGCGCTGCGGACCCAGGTAGTCGTTGAGCTTCTTCACGTCGACGACGGTCTTGCGCTTGCGACCCTCGGCGACTGCCCGGGCCACCTTGCGCATGACGTTGGCGATCTCCCGCTCGAGATTGCGAACGCCGGCTTCGTGGGTGTACGAACGGACCAGCTCCACCATCGCCTCGTCGGTGATGGCGATCGTCTTCTCGGTCAGGCCGTGGTTCTTCATCTGCTTGGGGATGAGGAACCGCTTGCCGATCTCGATCTTCTCGGTCTCTGTGTAACCCGGCAGCTGGATGACTTCCATTCTGTCGCGCAGTGGCGCCGGGATGGGGTCGAGCAGGTTGGCCGTGGTGATGAAGAGCACCTTGGTGAGGTCGAACGGCACCTCCAGGTAGTTGTCCTGGAAGGTGTTGTTCTGCTCGGGATCGAGAACCTCCAGCAACGCCGAACTCGGGTCGCCGCGGAAGTCCATGCCGATCTTGTCGACCTCGTCCAGCATGAAGACCGGGTTGTTGGAGCCGCCCGTCTTGACGTTCTGGATGATCCGGCCGGGCAGCGCACCGATGTACGTGCGCCGGTGGCCGCGGATCTCCGCCTCGTCATGGATGCCGCCGAGGCTCATGCGCACGAACTTGCGGCCCATGGCGCGAGCGATCGACTTGCCGAGCGAGGTCTTGCCGACGCCGGGCGGTCCGACGAAGGCGAGGATTGGACTGCGGAGCGTCTCCGCCAGGCTTCGAACGGCCAGGTACTCGAGGATGCGTTCCTTGATCTTCTCCAGGCCGTAGTGGTCCTCGTCGAGGATCTTCGCCGCGGCCTTGATGTCCAGGTTGTCCGTCGTGGAGATGTTCCACGGCAGCGCGACGAGCCAGTCCACGTAGGTCCGAATGACTCCGACCTCGGGCGAGGCCGACGGAATCCGGCTCATCCGGTCGATTTCCTTGAGGGCGCGGGCCTTGACCTCTTCGGTCATGCCGGCGGCCTCCACCTTCTCGCGCAACTCGTTGATCTCGGCCATTTGCGGGTCGTCTTCGCCGAGCTCGCGCTGGATGGCCTTGAGCTGCTCGCGAAGGATGTACTCGCGCTGGGTCTTGTCCATCTCCGACTTGACTTCGGACTGGATCTTGCCCTTCAGCTCCAGGATCTCGATCTGGCGACCGAGGAACGTAGAGACGAGCTTCAGGCGCTCGAGGACGTCCGTGGTCTCCAGCAGCTCCATGCGCTGCTCCGTCGAAAGGTCCGGGCTGTAGGCCACCATGTCGGCCAGCAAGCCGGGCTCGCTGATGTTTCGGGCCGCGACCGCCGCCTCCGGCGGAACCGGGGCTCCGTTGGCGACGTACTGCTCGATCTGGGCCTGGACCGTTCGCATCAGGGCCTGGACCTCGATGCTGTCCGGCGTAACGTCCGAGATCTCTTCGACCTTCACGACGATGTACGGGCTGGTCTGGGCAAAGCCGACCACGCGCAGACGGGTCTGGCCCTGGACGATGGCCCTGACGGTCCCGTCCTGGAGCTGGACCACCTGAGCTATCTTGGCCAGCGTGCCGACCGAGTAGAGCTCCGAGGGATCCTCGATCTCTTCGCGTTCGGCCTGGCGCTGCGTCACCAGAGCGATGGGGCCGCTGGCGGCGACCGCCGCGTTGAGGGCGGCGACACTCTTGTCGCGGCCGACCTGGAGCGGCACGATCATCTCCGGGAAGATGACCGTCTCCCGCAGGGCAACGAGCGGCAGCTCGCGGATGCCCGGCACGTGAACGCGCTTCTGGGCCTCATCCGCGGAAGCTTCCTTCTCCGGGATATCTATTCCTTCTTTGTTTGTCTGCTGCTCGTCAGCCGGAGCTGAAACCTCGTCGTCCTTTTCGGCCGGACGGTCAGTCATTGGGATCTCCTGATCGAGTCGTGGTCACGCGAGTGGCCACTATACGGGTGATGGGCCGGGCGTTCGGCGCCGCCGCATACTGAGTCTGGGGGGCGGTCCGGCTTGTCTCCGAGCCGCCGTCGTAAAAGCTCCCTGCTGGAGAGTCTTCGGCAACGCGAGCGCTTGTTGTGTCGGTGGATTCACTTGTTTCTGGCGCGCGAGACGCGGCAGCTGCGCCGGCCTCGCGTGCCGTGGCTTCGTCGAAGAGCGCTTCGAGGAGTCGGGCCCCGACTCGCTCTTCGAGTTCGAATAGAAGTTTGACCCCGGCCAGATTGACTCCCCGTTCCTGGGTGAGTCGCCTGATCCACAGGATGCGTCGGATGTCGTTCTCGGAATAGAGGCGGATGTTCGTCGGCGTCCGGGCCGGTGCCAGCAGCCCTTCGTCTTCGTAGATCCGGAGCGTGCGCGGGTGAGCCTGAACGAGGCTCGCCGCGACGCTGATCACGAAGCAGGGACGCCCCGGGTCTCGCTGGAACCTCTGGTCGGACACGGGCTGCCTACTTAGCCTCGACGGCGGCCGGCTGCGCATGCTGGCCATTGCCGGCTGGCTGGCCGTGGCCGTCGTCCTGGCCCTGCGCGGTCGAAATCTTGATCTGTCTGGGCTTGACCTGCTCCGCCTTGGGGATCCGGAGCGTCAGGACGCCGTCCTCGAACGTGGCCGTGGCCCTGTCCGGTTCGAGGCCGTCAGGAAGCGTCAGTGTGCGAACGAAACGCCCGCGGCGGATCTCCTGAAGCATCAACCCCTCGCGATCCGGGCTGGTTGAGGTGGTGTCGCCCGTAATGCTCAGGGAGTTGCCCTCCATCGTGATGTCGACTTCCTCGGGCTTCACGCCCGGCAGGATCGCTTCCACGACGACCTCGTCGTTGGTGGCGTAGACGTCCATCGGGACGAGCTGGCCCTCACCGAACTGCCAGGTCCGCGGGTTCACGAAGCTCTCCTCGAAGAGCCGATCCATGGCCTGACGAAGAGACAGGAGGTCGCCGAAACCTGTGCGGCGAATGAGTGTCATGGTGCACCTCCTAATGGCAAATCTCGACGGCCCGCCAACACGAAACCGAACTCGAGCGTCGCTCGCGGTCTCGGTCGGAGTTGATCATTTGAAGGCCCACGGGCCCTCGCGATCTACCGGCTGTCACCGCCAGACCATAAAACCTTGTCAATACCATTGTCAAGAGTGTTGCGCAATTCGTATGGCTGGATCTTGCCACGTGCCCTGATCCGCCGCATCGCCGCAGAAAGAAGGCCTGTCGCCGGCCGCGCGTCTCGGATCCTGTGGCCGGACGACATGGGGTAGGCTCCTCGTCACCAGTAGCGTCCCTGAGAGTTCGGAGAAATCCCATGACCGAGGGGAGTCCAACGGCACCCACGCGAGAGCCGGCCACGACCAGACCTTCGGAGCGTTCGTCGGGCCGGGGGTTCGCGGCGTTCCTGCCCGCGGTCGGCGCCGTGGCGACCGCGCTCGTCGTCATCGCCCTCGTCGTAATCATGAAGCCGCCGAGCGCGGCGCCCGACTCGCCCGAGGCGGCATTCCGCAACTTCGTCTACGCGATCCAGAACAACGACTATCCGACCGCCGACGACCTTCTGTCGGCGAGAGCCCAGGGAGCGGGCATCACCGCCGAGTTGCTGCTGCCCCATTCCGGCGGCGCCGAGTGGCTGGCTCCGTCGCTGGGCCAGCCAAGCGTAAGCGGTGATTCGGCGACGATGAGGGCGTCTTTGACCGCCAAGAACGGCCTTCTCGACAACAGCCTGCTCTGGACCGGCACGATAACCTTCGTCCGCGAGAGCGGGGCCTGGAAGATCGACGGCGTGGCGCCGGCGCCGATGTGGCCTCCGAGTCCGGCGCCGACCGTCTAGGGGGGAGCGATGATGAACGCGGAAACAGGCGGACCCAACCCGGCCGGGGTCGAGGCCGGCATGAGGTCAATTCCGCCGGCCGCCTGGCCTTTCATCCTGGTGGGTGTCCTGCTCCTCGTCCAGAACCTTCCCACTCTCCTCGAAACCGGGATCGAGACGCAGAGCGCGCTGGTAATACTGGCGTCGGTCCTGGTCGCCCCGTTGCTGCCGGCGGCGATCCTTGCAGGCTGCCGCGACGCCTGGGATTCGGCCCGGCTGATACTGGTCGGGGCGATACTCTGGATGGCCCTCGGCCCCGCTCTCGCGCTCGTTTCGACGTTGGTCGCGCATTTCATCCCGGAGACTTATCCGACGATGCCGGTGAGCGACTCTATGAAATCATCCGCGATCTGGGTCGTCTGGTTTCGTACTCGGGGCCGGCCATCGTCGCCTACGGCCTCGCGCAGCGAAGACGAACGGAAACCACCTGGCCACGATCTCTGGTCGCCGGAGTCGTCGTGATCACGGTGGCGCTGTGCGTCTACGCGTTAGCCCTGTCCGGTCATTCCTTCGAGAGTTCTCTCGCGGAATTCTCGGGCGATCAGGTCCTGGCCGTCACCGGCCGCCTGGACACGGCCGTCGCCGTGACCCAACCGATCGAGTATCTGGCGATCGGCGCACTGGCCTGGTCGTGCCTTTCGGCAGTCAGGGCCGCCGAAGAGCCGGGCCGGTTCTGGCGGTGGGTCTTCGGCGGCTCGACGACTCTGGCGGCCTGCCTCGTCGCGATCTTCCTGGCCTCGAGCGCTGCCGTGTCCGTGCAGGAGTCCCCTTCGGACCCGTTCTACGAACTCGTCTTCATCATCGGACCGATGATCGTCGTCGCGGCCGAAGTCGTGCTCCTCGTGGCCTTCGCCCGTGGCCTGCCACCCAACGCTCACGAGGCCGCCGACGGCTGGTAGGATGCGCCGCCGGCCGATTGCCCGAGCCGCTCGCCGATTGCATTAGTTGCCCGCCGCGCCCCGCCCGACTCAGTCGGCGTATTCGGTCTCGCCCAGGAGGATCTTGTGCAGCTCGCCCTCGCACTCGGTCCGGCCGATGCCAATGACCTTGTCGCCCTGACGCAGTTCCGTGTCCGAGCGGACCGAAAGTGCCCGTTCCTCGCGAATGACCGCGAAGATGGAGCAGCCGTCGGGAAGCTCAAGCGTGCCGGCGAGCTGACCGACCGCGGGCGATCCCTCACGCAACTGCGCTTCGACCAGTTCCAGCTCGCCGCCGCCCAGGACGGCCAGGTGGAGCAGTTCGTGGACCGGAATGTCGGCCTCGATGGAGCCCAGGATCATGCGTGTCGGCGACACGATCTCGTCGACGCCTAGGTGCTTGAACAGGCCCTCGTTCTTGGGGTTATTGACTCGGGCGATCGTCCGCGGCACGTCAAAGTGGTGTTTGGCCATCTGGCAGATAACGAGGTTGTCCTCGTCGTCGCCCGTGACTGCGGCCACGATGTCGGCGCGATTGGCCCCGGCCTGGCCGAGGTACTTGCCCTCGCAGCCGTCATGGGAGATGACGATCGAGCCGATTTCCTCGGTGATCTGAGTGGCGCGAACCCGGTCGCGCTCCATGAGGGCTACTTCATGACCGGACCCGATGAGCTCACGGGCCAGGAAGTAGCCAACCTTGCCGCCGCCGACGACGATGACGAACATGTCGACCTCCTACCCGCGCTCAGCCGCGCGGGCGACGAAATCCGAGCCGCCTGGCCCGGACCACGTCCGCCTCGCTCGTGGTGACAACCCTGTGGCTCGCCGGACCGGCCGCCGGGCGGGGAGCCGCAGGCCGTTCGGCCGGTGAGGCCGGGGTTTGGATGGTATCGGCCGACGGATGCGGATGCTCGAGTCCGGGCCTCTCCGGAATGTCGATGCCGGGACCGGTCTGCATCGGCAAGTTCAAGTACTTCGAGACCGTGTCGACCATGATGTTGGTCCGGCACAACGTGACCACGCCCAGTTCGGAGTAAGCGGCCGCCCGGACGGGGTCGTTGATCTTGGCTACGACCTGAGGGATGGCGAACGACTCGGTGGCCATCTGGGCGGCCATGATGTTGCGGTTGTCACCTTCGGTCAGCGACAGAAAGATGTCGGCCCCCTGCGCCCCCGCTCGTCGCAGAACCTCTTCGTCCGTCCCGTCGCCACGGACCGCCGCGCCCTTGAAGGTCTCCGGCAGACGGTCGAAGGCGGCCGTCCGGATATCGAAAATGATCACCTCGTGCCCGTCCGCGTCGAGGTTCTCGGCCAGCGTCGACCCGACGCGACCGCAACCCACGATCACGATCTTCATTGCGACTCCTCGCCCATCGGCTCACGCACCACCCACACGGCGCAGGGGGCGTTCTTCAAAACGTACGGGACGGCTCGCCCGATGGCGAAATCTCCGCCGAAACGGGTTCTGTAGGGCAGGCCCATGATCAAAAGGTCCGCATCTCGAGCGGAGGCTTCGTCAACGATCGCCGCCCCCACGTCGCGAGCCTGAACCAGCACCGATTCGATCTTGCCGTGAAGCAGCTCCGCGATGCCTTCGGCCGCGTCCAGCACTCGCTGGGCTTCTTCGGAGCGCTCGGCCACGTCGGCGTCGAGGGGTTGGGTCCAGTCCAGTTCGACGACGTGGACCGCCACCAGCTCCGCATGGTTGTGACGCGTGACCTCGAGTGCCAGACGGACTATGACGCTATCCGTGGGGCCACCGCTGAGGGCAATGACGGCACGCCGGAAAACGGGCGGAATCGCCTCGGGCACCGGACCTCCGTTCTCACAGGTCGCGGCATCGACCGCGTACGACGCCGAACGATACCACCGGCACGCTCATGCGTACGGGCCGAAGGTCAGCCGCCCGACGGCTTCTGCGCTTGTCGCGCCCCGGCCGTTCGGCCTCTGGATTGCGCCGCTCTACCCGCCTTGTGGCCCTGCCGGCCACCAGGGAGTTCGGCGACTTAGTGGCCTCGGCCGTTGTGGCCGTTCTCCGCAGCCACCAGCGTTCCGGCGGGTTCGACCTGGGCGGCACCGGTCGCGGCCCTGGCTTCGTCGCGCCGGTACGGGACGTTGATCACGACGGTGTGGGGCCGGCCCAGCAGCGTGGCCCGGAGTTGCTTGGCCGCCTGGTTGTAAAGCATCCGCTCCCACCAGCTTCGGGCAACGTACTCGGGGATCAGCACGAACGTGATCGGCTCCTCGCTCGTCCGACAGGCCAGGAGCGGTCCAGCACGTCCAGATAGGCGACGAGGGGGGCGATCAGCGCTCGATACGGCGACTCGACGACGACGAGCGGGACGTCCGGCACGGCCTGGGCCCAGCGCTCGCGGACCTCGTCGCTGTCGGCCGGGTCGTCGGAGACGTATACGGCGCGGATGTCCGTTGTGATGGAGCGCGCCACGTTGAGCGCCTGGACCACCGCCCGGTTGACGCCCGAAATCGGGATGACCACGCGGTTGTGGCGGTGGGGCTGGGGAACCGCCGCGTCCGACTTCATCTCGAGCTGGCGAGCGGAAGAGGCGTACTGGTGTCGGATGAAGACCATCATCGCGATCAGGGTCGGGATGAAGATCAGGACCATCCAGGCGCCGTTCGAGAACTTCTCGTAAGCCACGACCAGGAAGACGATGCCGGTGAGGATGGCGCCGAAGCCATTGACGAGGCTGCGCCAGGCCCAACCGGAGCTGCGTTCGCGGCGCCAGTGAACGACCATGCCGGCCTGCGACAGGGTGAAGCAGATGAACACGCCGACCGAGTAGAGCGGGATCAGCGCATCGACCGAGGCGTTGAAGGCATAGAGCATGCCGATCGCGACGGCGGCCAGGACCACGATGCCCCACGAGAATGCCAGCCGGTCGCCTCGGAAAGCGAACTGGCGCGGCATGCAGTCGTCCTGAGCCAGGATGGCCGCCAGACGCGGGAAGGCGTTGAAGCTCGTGTTGCAGGCCAGGAACAGGATCAGAGCGGCGCTGATTTGCAGCAACAGGAACAGGAAGCCGCCGCCGAACACGGCGCTGCCGACCTGGCCGAGGACCGTCGGACCCTGCGCGGTCGTGGCCATCACGCCGTACTGCATGCCTACGAACGTGAGGCCGATGAAGATCGTGCCGAGGAGCACGGCCATGATGATGAGCGTGTTGGCCGCGTTCTTGGCCTCGGGCGGTTTGAACGATGGAACGCCGTTGGCGATCGCTTCGACGCCGGTCAGGGCCACCGAACCGCCCGCGAAGGCCTTCAGGAGGAGCAATACCGTGAAGGCCTGAGTGCCGGGGTCCTCGGCGAACGGCGGAGCGGCGAGATGGTGGGCCGCACCCGTCATCGTGTTCACCAGCCCCACGACGATTGCGAGCAGAGCCATGCCTACGAACAGGTACGTGGGGATCGCGAAGATGTTGCCCGACTCTCGGATGCCGCGCAGGTTGGCGGCCGTCACCAGGATGATGATCAGCGCACCCAGTTCGACCTTGTAGGGCGCGATGCCCTCGAAGGCGGATCGCGAGGTTGGCCAGCGCCGAGGCGCTCGACACGGCCACGGTCATGACGTAGTCGACCATGAGCGCGGCGGCGGCGATCAGCCCGAAGTTGGGGCCGAGGTTCTCACGGGCGACGACGTACGCGCCTCCGCCGGACGGATAGCCGCGGCAGACCTGGCGGTAGCTGAAAGCGACGATGGTGAGCAGGAGGGCGATTGCGCCCGCGACCCAGATAGACCAGGTCAGCGCGGCCAGTCCGGCCAGGAACGAGGACGCGCAGGATCTCGTCTGTGGCATAGGCGGAGGACGAGATCGCGTCCGAGCTGAAGATGGGCAGGGCCAGCTTCTTGGACAGCCGCTCGCCGATCTCCTGGGCATTCGTCAGCGGCTTGCCGAAGACGATGCTCTGACGCGCGCCGCGCGGCGGCCGAAGCCGGTCGTGGGAGTGCTGGCCGCGGCCTTGGCGACCATCGTGCCCGGGCCGGCGTAGCGGAAGAAGGCGGAATGCGGTCGGTCGACCACCACGCGCCGGTCGCCCAGCTTGCGACCGTGGAGAGGTGGACGGGGAGCGGTCATCGAACGCAGAGTCCTTCTAGCGGGGCTGGGCTTGGGCTCGGAGTCCGAGTGGAGCGGCCGCCGCTACCCAGCTGACGCCCGTGCCGGGCCGGACCCAGTCGTCCGGCGGAACCGGGTTAGGCTAGCACGCCTTTCATTCGCCCGATGCCGTCCCTGCGGCTCGATATGGCTGGCCCGGAAGGCCCCATCCTCACCGGCTTTCTCGAACGCCCCAATGCCGTGTGGCTCGGTCACGGCGCCGCAGGCCCACACGGATCCGCCGCGCACGCTCATCTACCGGAGCTCAGCCGCTGGGCCAGTCTGGCGGGCAGTCCGGCCTCGAGGATGGCGGCCTGGGTGGCCGCCACGTCGTAGGCCACGCGACGCCACGCGACCTGGGCGGCCTCGGTATCGATCACCAGGTAGCTGGACCTCGGGTCGCCGTCCCGCGGCTGCCCGACGCTGCCGGGGTTAACAAATCAGGCGCCGATCGTCGAGGGCGATGCGGCTCTCCGGTCCGATCGAGACCGCCTTCATTCCGGGCCGGGCCTCGCGAAAGACCAGCGGCACGTGGGTGTGCCCGACCAGGCAGTACCTGGTATCGAACGCGCCGAGATTGTCTTCCGCTGCCTCGGCCGAATCGAGGTACTCCCAGATCGGGTCGCTCGGACTGCCGTGGACGAGCGTGAAGTCCGAGTCCTCGGGCACGCGCAGGTCCGGCAGGCCCGCAAGATACGAGCGGGCCGACTCGTCGATGTGGCCGCGCGTCCACTCCATCGCCCGATACCCGTCGGGGTTGAAATAGTCGATGCTCTCACCGCCTCCGGCCGCGTCGTCGTGGTTGCCCCTGACGCCCAGCGCGCCGGCCTCTCGCAGCCGATCCACGACGGCCTGAGGCTTGGGCCCGTAGCCGACGGTGTCGCCGAGGTGCCAGATGGCATCGACCGACGGCAGGGATGCCAGCACCGCCTCGAGCGCCGCCAGGTTCGAATGGACGTCGGAGACGATGGCGATCCGCATGGCCGAGCTACAGCGGCCGCCGGCGCCGCGCCGCGGGGTCGCGCGGAAACTCGGGCGGTGTGTCGGCCACCTTCTGGACGACCGCCAGAACGTGGTCTTCCAGCCCCGGCACGATCACCGGACCCACCTCGACCAGCCGCCCGCCGAGCTGGCGTAGAGCTCGCTCGGAGCGTGCCAGCTCGTCGTCGACGGGGCGACGTTTCCACGCCACCAGCAGCCCGCCGGGGAGCAGCAGCGGCAGCGACAGCTCGGCCAGCTCGGAGAGGTCCGCGACGGCCCGAGCCACGACGGCCTGCCACCGGCCGCGATGGCGCGCGTCGGCGGCCAGGTCCTCGGCGCGTGCGGCCGCAACGCCCACCCGGTCGGCGATCCCCAGCGCCTCGACGGCCGTGACCAGGAATCGGGCTTTCTTGCCTACCGACTCAATGAGTACGGCCCGCCGCGCCGGCAAAGCGACGGCCAGTGGCAGGCCGGGATAACCGCCGCCGCTCCCCAGGTCCACGAATTCGTCGATGCCGGCCGCCCGCAAGAGCGGCACCGCGGTCAGGCTGTCGAGCACGTGTTCAAGCGCGATCATGGCGGGTTCGCGGATGCCGCTGAGGTTGATCGATCGGTTCCAGGCGATGAGCAAGCGTGCGTGGCCGCAGATCGACTCGAACTGGGCCTCCATCAGCGCGTCGGGCTCGCCGCCGTCGGCGGGCTCGTCGGCGTGGCTGCCGGACGGATCGGCCCAGACGCCTCCACTGATGGTCCGGCCGCCACGGGTCGCGGCAGCGGCGCCGCCGCCGACGTTCGAGCCACCGCGGATGGCGGCTGCCAGACCGGCTCGGAGAGTCGCGGTGAACTCCGGCGGCAGCGGCTCCAGGTCCTGAATGCACGTCGGGAGCGGATCGCGAACATGAGGTGGGGTCATCTTCGGACTCCCGATCCTCGTGGTCGCGCCGCTCCCGGCGTTGGCTCTTCTCGCACCCGGCGTCCCCTGGTCTTCCCGCGCTGGGTCGGTTTCCGGCCGGGTCTCCCCAGGCCCCTCGCTAGCGCGGTTACCCAATTGACGGTCCGCAGCAGGAGTGCGGATGTCGGACAGTAGGCGCCATCCCTTACTCCGTCAACGAGGTTTTCCACGAGATTTGGGCAGTCTTCCACGAAAGTGGATAACTGGGTCATGCGTATGACGCAGGTGGATTATCCGCGAGTACTCACGCATCCGTCGTGGCCGCCTCGGGCCGTGTGGTTCGTCCGCGGGGGGCGGCGCCGCCGATCAAGCCCGGCACTTCAGACGCGGGGGCCGCGGACCGGCTTCCCGAGGGCGCGGCGAACGACGTCGAGCACTTCCTCTATATAGCGATCCGCATCGCCCTGCTCCGCCGCGGTCCGGACGCAGCCCTGGACGTGATCCTCGAGGATGAGCAGGGCGACCGAGTCCACTGCCGCTCGCAGCGCCGCCGTCTGCTGCAGGATGTCGATGCAGTATTCCCGGCGCTCGATCATCCGCTCGATGCCCCGGACCTGGCCCTCGATCCGCTTCAGCCGGCGAACGAGCGTGGCCTGGTCGCGGGAATATGAGTGCCGGAACGTCGAGTCCAATTCGACTCTGCCGGCGGCTACGTCGAGCCCGTCGAGCGTGGCGCCCGCGGTTGCGCTCAAGGCCGCTTTCACGGCTTCGTCCTGTCCTGCCAATGGTTCCCTCGTTTCGTCGTGCCGGTTGCCGGTGAGCAACGCGATGTTCCGTTCGTCGCCCGAATCATACCCCGGGGAGTATTCCGAGCAACGCCGTCGCACCGCCGCGAGCGGCCCGCGAACGCCCCGAGGCGGATAGACTTGCGGGGTGGATCTACGAGATGAGCTGAGCATGGACCGGCGGGCGTGACGGAGCGACGAATCGAGCGGCGGGCCGCGATCGGGCTCCGCCTTTGCACACGCCAGCGAAGCCGAACTGGCCCGCATCCTGGACTTCTACCAGGTCACCTGGGAGTACGAGCCGATCGTCTTTCCAATCCTGTGGGACCTGGACGGCAACGTCCTGGAGAGCTTCGCGCCGGACTTCTGGCTGCCCGAGCTCGAGCTCTTCATCGAGCTGACCACTCTCCAGCAGCGCCTGGTCCGCAAGAAGAATCGCAAGGTCCGCCGCCTGCGCGAGCTTTACCCCGGCCTGCGCATCAAGCTGTTCTACGCCCGCGACTTCCGTGCGCTGATGCTCAAGTACGGCAGAACCGCGCTCATGTCCGAGCTCAGTGGCGCGCTGGGCCAGGTGATGGCGCACCAGCAAGTCCTCGGGCCCGAAGATCCGTCCGGTGGCAGCGACGGGTCGGATCGCACAGGCAGCGACTCCGACCAGTTCGATAGCCACGGCCAGCCCAGGCCGGGCTTCGAGCGCCGCTCCCGGGCCTCTCGCCGTCGCGCGACCCGCCGGGCGGCCGCTGCCGCCGCGACGAACGCAATCGTCACCCACGTTCCCGCCACGTGAGATAAGAGGTAGCGATGAAGCCTTCCCAGGACCTGGTCTCGGACGTCGAAGAGGTGCTGCTCAGCGAGGAGCAGATCGCCGCAAAGGTAGCTGAGCTGGGCCAGCGCATCAGCGCCGACTACGAGGGGCGCGAGTTGACGCTCGTGAGCGTGCTCAAGGGCTCGTTGCCCTTCATGGCGGACCTGATGCGGCGCGTCACCCTGCCCTTGCGCATCGACCTGATGGAAGTCTCGAGCTACGGCGGGACTTCGACCGAGTCGTCCGGGCTGGTGCGGATCCTGAAGGATCTGAGTGCGCCGATCGACGGCCGCGACGTCCTGCTGGTTGAAGACATCATCGACACCGGTCTGACCCTGAACTACCTGCTGCGCTACCTCAAGGGCAAGAACCCGCGCTCGATCAAGGTCTGCGCCCTTCTGGACAAGCCCGCCCGGCGCCTCGTGGAGATACCTATCGACTACGTGGGATTCGAGATCCCGGACGCGTTCGTGGTGGGGTATGGTCTGGACTTCGGGGAGGTCTACCGTAACCTCCGCTTCGTGGGCGTGCTTCGCCCCGAGACCTACGAGTCCTGAGGCAATCTGGGCATGCATTACACCTCGGCCAGTCGCGGCCACTGGATCGTCGCTATCGGTGCGATCGTCGTGGTCGGGGCGACGTTCCTGCAGTGGTGGCAAATCGGCGGCGGTGCCGGCGAGCTTGCGGCGAGGTCCGGCGTGGGCATTTCGGACGGCCGCGTCTTCATGATGTTCCTGGCCGGAGTGGCCAGCCTCTTTCTGGTGACCCTGCCGCTGGCGTCCGAGAAGCCGATCGCGATCGATCACGCTCTGTCCTATTTCGCCCTGCTCGGCGTGGTCATCGTCGGTTACGTATGGCGCGCCTACACCCTGTTCCAGGGTCAGCTGGTGCCCTGGCCGCCACAGCTCGGGGTCGGGTTCTGGCTGGCTGCTGTCGGCATCGTTGTCTATGCCCGTGGCGTCTTCGAGGTCTTCGAAGAGGGCCGCCGCCGCCTTTACTAGCCCGCCCGCCGGGAATTCTCGCTCCGTATACCTGCGGTTGACGCGGTTGACGTATAGTTGTCAGCAGGCGAGCCGGATGCACCTGCACGGTCGCCGACCTACCGAGGCGTGGCTGTCGAGCGGGAAGCCGTTCGCCACCCCGAGAGAACCGGCACTTACGGCACACGATCGCCAGCCATTGCGGCTGTCGCGTCGGTGCGATCGCCCTCTCGTCTTGAGGTTCGTCTGTTCGAGTGGAGTACCTGGTCAGACAGGCCCGCATAACCGATGTCGATCGGTTCTACGCGCTTTGCGCGGAGAAGGGGGCTGTGCCTGGTGGTGACTCGCCGATAGACGCGATCGGCCTGATGCGCCAGCTCGTCTACCTCCCCAACGCGAGCGTCGCGCTCGTGGAAGGGAATCGCCAGCTCGCGGGCGGGGCGGTCCTCGGACTGCGCCCATCGATCAGGACCGGCGGCTTCGTCGCAACGATCGACGTACTGGTGGTGGCCAACGGTCACGGCGACAAGGTCGCCGATCTGCTGATCGAGGAGATGCTGCTCTCGGCACGAAGAAAAGGCTGTACCTCGGTCGAGGTCATGTTGTCGCCGGACGCCGAGTTCTTCTCGAGCTGGCAGGATCATGGCTTTGCCCGGTCAGGTGCAATTACATACAAAGCGGCGGTCGCCGTAAGGGCGCCGACTGGTCGCTGAATCCACCCAGGATGCCGCGCACGAGCCCGCTGCGGCTGGCTCCAAGGAGCGCAGGCACCTGAGGTCACACGGCCGACGATAGCGTCGCCGGCTAATCGACAACCAAGGAGTTCATTTGTGAGCAAGAACGTCGCCGTCTTCGTGGACGTGGCGAACATCTTCTACGCGGCGAAGGCGGCGGGCGCGGACATCGACTACGTCACGCTGCTGAAGGCCGCAGTCGGGGGTCGCGACTTCGTCCGGGCGTACGCCTACACCGGCCTCGACCCGGAGAACGAGAACCAGCGCAACTTCCATTCCTTCCTCGCCCGCCACGGCTACAAGGTAGTGAGCAAGGACATCCGCAAGTACGGAGACGGGAAGGTCAAGGCCAATCTCGACATCGAGCTCGTCGTCGACATGATGAAGACGGCTCGAAACCTGGACGTCGCGATCGTCGTCAGCGGCGACGGCGACTTTGCGCCCGCCATCCGTGCGGTCCAGGAGATGGGCGTTCGGGTCGAGGTCATCAGCTTCCGCGGCAATACCAGCTCGGACCTGATGGACGTCGCCGACGTCTTCTACGACATCACCCAGCTGGCTCGCGTCGACCGCGACTCTTCGCGATCCGGACGCCGGGTCGCCGGTGACGACCAGGATCTTTCGATGACCGAAGTCCCGGACAAGCAGACCGAAGGCCGGGGCGGCCGGCGCGGTCGCGGTCGCGGCCGAGGCGTCCCCGGCGAGCCGCTCGAGGTCGCGGCCCTGGACACCCACAGCAACCGGCCGCCCGCCGGACGCGGTCTTCCCGGCCGCACGGTGGCGCCCGCCGCTCGATCGGACGGTCGCCTCGTCGCTCTACCGGGCGAGAAGCTCTCGCGTGCCGGCGCAGCCGAGCCGGGTGAGCCCCAGGATGAGCCGCTCGACGAAGCCGTCGAGGAACTCGTGGAAGGCGCCGAAATCGTAGAAGGCGAGATCGCCGTGGATGGCGTTGACTTCGACGGGGCACCGCCGCCGCCGGCGAGGCGGTCGCGGACGCGGCCACGGCCGGACGCAGACCCCGGGCGAACTGCCCGAAGGCGAAGTGGTCGAAGCGGACGCAGCTGAAGACCAGGCGGCCGTCGCCCCCGCAAACCGTCCCAATCAGTTCGGGTCCGTGTGGGACTCGCAAATCGGTATGGACAGCCGTCCGGCCCGACTTGGGCCGATCACCCCGGAAGAAGACGACTTCGCCGAGCCGGAGATCCCCGAGTACTTGCTCGCCGAGCGCCGACGAAGCGGCGGCGGTGGAGGACGTGGCGGTCGCGGTCCGGGCCAGGGTGGCCGTGGAGTGCGGAGCGCATACGCCTCGGCCGTGGATCGCGAGCGGTACGGTTCCCGCGGCACCTCGTCGCGGTATCCGGAGCCGGCGCGCCAGGTCCAGTCCCAGTCCCAGCCGCCACGCCGGCGGGACGACCGGCCGGTCCGCCAGCCGCAGCCACAGCAGCATCGCGGCGGTGGAGTGCCGCGCAGCAGCGGCCGGGACTCCGCGGAGCCGTGGAGCGAGGTTCCGCCGGAGCTCGAGGAGCTCCTCCGGGCCCAGCTCTCCAGCAAGCTGAGCAAGCCCGCGGCCGGCGGGGTCGCGCCCAGCCAGGACACCGGCGCAGATGAGCCGATCGCCGAGGCAGCCGCTGCCGAGGCCAAGGCGCCGGCCCGACGCGGTGGTCGCCGAAAGCCGGCTGAGGCCGCCGAGGCAGCGGGCATGTTCGAGGCCACGGCCCCGGCCGCGCCCGAGGCCGCTGCGGTCGCAGCCCCGGCAGAGAAGGCCAAGCCCGCCGCGCGCGCCCGCCGCAAGCCCGCGGCAGCCGCCGAGGCGGGGAGCGCCGCGACGGCCCCGACGCCCGAAGCGGCGGTCGCCACCCCTGCCGATGCCGTTGCCGGCGGAGAGGCGCCTGCTCCCAAGAAGCGTGCTCCGGCCCGTCGCAAGACTGCCGCCGCCGCCGAGGCCGCAGGCAACGCGATCGCCGAAGGCACCGGGGAGCCGGCCGAGTAGCCGGCAACCTCGCCTTCGAGCGGCCGCAAATCCTCCGTCGGCCATGAACCACGCCGCGACGCGCGGCCAAGACCGCGCCCTGGCCGAGATCGAATCGATGATCCTCGGCCGGGCGCCCCATGCCGTGCTCTTCATCGGTCCGGCGTCGGTTGGCAAGACGACCCTGGCCCTGGACCTCGCGGCCGGGTTGATGTGCCTCGATCCGGATCGGCGAGCGCGGCCGTGCCGCAACTGCCGGGGCTGCCGCCAGGTGGCCTCGGGCAATCACCCCGACCTCCACCGCCTCGCCCCGGACGGACCGGGCGGCCAGGTCCGGATCGGGAAGGCGAACGACCCCGAACCTGGCACGGTCCGCCATCTGATCGGGGAGCTGGCACTCCTGCCGGTCGAGGGCGGAGCGCGGGTCGTAGTCGTCGAGCAGGCCCACCGGCTCAACGAAGATGCCCAGAACGCGTTCCTCAAGATGCTCGAGGAGCCTCCGGCCGGGGTGACGATCGTTCTGTGCGCCGACGACGAGGAGTGCCTGCTGCCCACAGTTCGATCGCGTTGTGCCCGGGTCCGGCTCGGCCCGGTCGGCGGCCGCGAAATCGAACGCTGGTTGGGCGAGCTCGGAGTCGCCGACGCGCCTCGCGCATCGCGACTGGCCAGGCTGGCCCAGGGTCGACCCGGGTTGGCCCTCGCCTACGCCCGCTCGGCCGATGCGGAACGACTCCGCGGCGAGATTGCCCGGGGCATTCTGGACATGCTGGCGGCCGGCCGGCAGCCTCGACTGGCCACCGTGCGCGAACTGACCAGGTCCGCGGCCGAGTTGAATGCCGCGCTCGCGGAAAAGCCGGTCCCGAGCGGCCCCGGCGGTACGGCCGACTCCGCGCCTGGCCGGGGCCGGAAGGCGAAGGCGCCGAAGAAGGCTGCCGTCGCAGAGCCGGCGGAGGCGCCGACCGCCACCGATGTGGCCCCTGGATCGACCTCGCCCGACGAAGCGGCCGCTCCAAAGCTCGCGGCATCCGATCGACGATCGGCGGCGGCAACGCTCCTGGACGTCTGGGCATCTGTCGGGCGGGATCTCGCCGTGGCGCGGTCCGGGGGGCAAATCCGCGAAGTCGAGCTGATCGACGAACTGCCGTCGATCGCAACGCGGGTTGCGGCCGGTGCCGTCACGGATTTCCTCGCCGGGCTCGCAACGATCGACCAGCAACTCGACGACAACGTCACCCCGGAGCTGGCGCTCGACGTGCTGGCATTGAGCTGGCCGCATGTCGAGCCGGCCGCGGACCCCGCGGCCCCGGGTGCGGCTCGCCCGGCTGCGGCAGCCTCGGTACCCGCGGTCGCCGGCCCGCGATGACGCGGGGAGAGATGGCCCGTCTCGAGGCGAGCGTTCACGGCCGCGTCCAGGGCGTCGGTTTCCGCTACTACGTCGTCACCCGCGCCGAGCGGCTCGGCCTCACCGGCTGGGTTTCCAACGAGCAGGACGGCAGCGTCCACTGCGTCGCCGAGGGCCCGCGCCACTCCCTCGTGAGCCTGCTCGACCTCCTTCGAGAGGGCACCGCGTCTTCGATCGTGGAATCCGTGTCCGAGGACTGGCTGCCCTACACGGGCCACTGGGGCACCTTCGGCATCCGGTCCTCCGGCCACCGCGGCGACTGACCTGCGCCCGATCATTGATCGTTTCGGGTAGCGGCACGACCGGCTAACGGGGAGGTCCGGGCAACCCGGGCTCGTAGACTCACGAGGCGTCTCGTTCGGAGTGATTACCGGCCCGACATTTGCTCGCCCGGCTCCCTCTACCTGAGCGACAACATCGGAGGAGAGTCGTGGGCAAGCAGTCCCGGAAGAATAGAAGGCTCGAGGCGCGGCCGAACCCCTCGCGGAGTGACGAGGGCTCGCTCGACCCACGGCTCAAAGTCGGAGCGCTGGCCGGATTGTTCGTCGTGGTCGTCGCCACTGTGGCCGCCGTCGCGATCGCCCTTGCTTCGCCTTCGACCACGGACGGATCCGGCGCTCTGCCAAGCGGAACACAGACGTTTGCCGAGAACGACCACTCCCACGTCAGCGGGGCTGTTACCTACGACCGGGTACCGCCGGCGGGCGGACCGCACAATCCGGTCCAGTTGAACTGCGGCGTCTACACGCAACCCGTGCCCAACGAGAACGCCGTCCACTCGCTCGAGCACGGCGCGGTCTGGATCACCTACCAGCCGACGCTTCCCGCCGACCAGGTCGCTCAGCTCACGAAGCTCGTCACGTCCAACTACGTCGGCAGCGAGCGATACCTGATCCTGAGCCCGTATGCAGGTATACCGGCGCCGATCGTCGCGAGCGCCTGGGGCGCCCAGCTCTACGTCCAGCAGGCTTCCGATTCGCGCTTGATCGACTTCATCCACGCGTTCGCGGGCGGCGGCCAGGGCGGCGAGAAGGGCGGCCCGTGCACCGGAGGCGTAGGCAGCCCGGTCCAGTGAGCCCACTGGCGGGCGACGGCAGCCCGGCCTGATCGCCCCGGACTCCCGGACCGCCGCGGGCTCTCCCGGCGGACGTCCGCCGCGGCCGACTGCCGCGTGTCGACCGAGTTACGGCAACCCGCGCAGCATTCCGCCGTCTATCGGGACGAATGTGCCCGTCTGGTATCGGGCCGGGTCTGAGCAGAGCCAGGCCACGTAGGCCGCCAGCTCGTCCGGGCGGCCGTATCGGCCGGCGGGAATCGTCCGCTCCACCTGAGAGCGGATCTCCTGGGCGGTGCCGCCCATCTTCTCGGCCCGGGCCTTGTCCAGGGCGGCCGTGCGGGAGGTGTCGATCCGGCCCGGTATCACGCCGTTGACCGTCACTCCGTCGGCGATGACCTCCGGCGCGATCGTCTTGAGCCACGCCAGCAGGGCGCTACGGCAGGCGTTCGAGTAGGCCAGCTCCGGGATTGGCTGGCGAACGCCGGACGACATGATCGACACGATCCGACCCCAGCCGCGCTTGCGCATGCCCGGCAGCAGGGCCGTCGCCAGCTCGATCGGCGTGAGCGCCAGCAGCTGGAAGGAGCGACGCCACTCCACCGGATCCGTCTTGGTCGCCTCGGACGCGATCGGGCCGCCGGCGTTGAGAACCACGATGTCGATCGGGCCGAGGCCACGCTCCGCCTGCCAGGCCACCTTGGCCGGTGTCGCCGGGTCGGCCGCGTCGCCGGCGATCGTCACGACCACGACCGAGTGGAGCTTCCTGATTTCGTCGGCCGCCTTCTCCAGCGAGTCCCCCCCGCGCGACCACAGCGCCAGCTTGCAGCCCTCCGCTGCCAGACGCTCGGCGGTTGCCCGCCCGAGGCCTGCGGACGCTCCGCCCACCAGGGCCGTCCGACCACGCAGCGCCAGGTCCATCAGGTGCCTCCGTTCGGGTGGCTCGCGGTCGAGCGGTTGCTCAACCGCGGACGTCGAGTCTTGTCTCAGCAAGATCGCAGCCACCCGTAACGTAAACGAAACGCACAGAACCGTTGCGGCGCGAACGAAGGTTTGCGTCCCGCGGGCCGCCGGCACCGGCAACGGCCGAGAGACACCCGGGGTACGCTTCGAGAGTGAACAACCCGAATGGTCCGAGCGGCGAAAAGGCCGGCGAGGTCGCCGATCGTGCGGCCGAGGCATACCTGGCCCTCGCGGAGCTGGCCGAGACGATTGAGGAGGAATGGCAGTACGTCACCGATCTCGTGGCCGCCTACGAACCCAGCATCCGGGCTCTGGCGGCGCCCGACCGGCGGCGGTCCATTGGGGCGGAGCGCGTAGCCGCCGTGGACGAGGCAATCGCCGAGATCGCGCTCATAACCGATCCGCACAAGGCGATCGACTGGCTGTCGACATTCCCGCAGGTGGTTGGACTCGCTCTTGGCGGCGACGTCGGGCGGCCGGCCGGAGACGGCCCGTTCGGCGGCCCGGGTGACGAAACCGAACCGGACGACGACTCGCCGTTCCGGGCGTTGTTGCGAGGCGGCCGATGAGGTTCCAGGACGCGGCGAAGGACGCCCGGACTGTCGTATACGCGGGCATCCAGGCCGACCCGCTCGTGGCCCGGACCGCGACTCTGCTGGCCGAGGGCACCGCGGCGGAGCGGCTGCTGGGCCGCGCGGCCATGAACGGCGAACGCACCGACGCGGACACCTGGCGGCGTATCTTCCCGACGCTATTTGGCGAGGGTTCGGATGGCGCGCTGCGCGCGCACGCCGATCGACTTCTGGCGGCCGCACTCGAAATCGCCAATCGGGGCGAGGCGGCACGTAGCAGCTACCGCGGGGCCGTCGTCGAGGAGCTGACCGCACGCCTGCTGGCCCGCCGCGCCGTCCCCGACGTCCCGGTCAGGCGCGAGCGCCGCGTTCTGTTCGACGGTATCCGCGCGGAGATCCACCCGTTCGACGTCACGGTCGAGTCGGCTGATCGCCCCGAGGTCTACGACTGCAAATGGGGCGCGCGCGGCATCAACGCCGATGTTTTGAACCAGCTCGACGACGCCCGGGTACATGCCGCCGACGAAGACGTCCCGCTCCGAGTCGCGATCGTCGTCTTCGACGCTCGCCGGTCCTGCCGGATCCGGCTCGACCGCGCGACCGCCAACCACGACCAGACAAGTCTCGTCGCACTCGAGTCGCTGGACGATCTGTCGCAGGGAAAGCGATGACCGATCAGCCGGCTCGCGGAGCTTTGGCCCTTCCGGGCGACCGAATCGACGCCCTGTCCGACGCGATGCCCTACCGGATTGTTCGGCCGTACCGCGTCCGTTTCGAAGAATCGACGGCCGCCGAGACGGTCCGGACCGCCGTGTACCTGGCCTGGGTGGCAGACGTCGCCTGGCATCACTCGACGATCCTCGGCTTCGGGCGCGAGTGGTACTCGGCTCGCGGCCTGTTCTGGCTGGTTCGGGCGCTGCGGCTCGACGTGCTCAGGCCCGTCCGCACCTACGACGGCGTCTTCGTCACGACCCAGGTCACCGGCTACCGCCGCATTTCCGCCCACCGGCACAGCGAGGTCCGCGACGCCGCGGGCGAGTTGCTGGCGGTCGTCGAGATCGACTGGGTCATGACCAACGAGCGCGGACTGCCGACCCGGGTCCCGCAGGAAATGCTCGGCTTCGTGGCCGACCATGCCTCGACGTTCGAGATGCTCAAGGTCTGCCTGCCGCCCACGCCACCCGACGCGGCCGCGCAAACGTTTGAGGTTCGCCGCCGCGACCTCGACCCACTGGGCCACGTGAACAACAGCGTCTACATCGACTACTTCGAAGAGGCGCTCGAGGCCGCCGGACGTGGCCAATTGCTCGGCGCCACTCCCCGGCGCTACGAGATCGACTTCGTTGCGGCCGCGGAACGTGGCGACCGTCTGGTGGGCCGGACCTGGAGTACCGACGACGGCGTTGCCTACAGGCTCAGTCGCGAAGACGACACGGAGCTATTCCGGGCGACTCTCGGCCCGATCTAGCGGCCGGGCGACCCGCACCGGCGAATGGTCTACCGACCCCGCGAACGGGCGCCGGCGTGTGGCTGCGGAAGACGCTCCAGAGCCGATCGCGTCAGTCCTTCGGCGCGTCGTCCGTCCCGGCCTCCTCGGGCCCATCGGTCTGAGCTGCGGCCTGCGCGCGCGCCGCCTCGGCGGCCTTGCGCAGATCGGCGGCCAGGTCCTTGCTCCGGGCGGCCAGCCTGTCGCCGACGTGCTCGGTAACGTTCGCCGCCTTGTGGGCAACCGGGCCCGCGTTCTCGGCCGCGACCGCAGCCAGCTCGGCCGCTTTGGCGGCCACGTCGCGGAGAACCGGTCCGGCCGTCTTGCCGGCTTCTTCGATCATGACCTGGAGCTGCCCGACCCATCGCTCGCCCATCTCGCGGGCCTTGTCCATCTGCTCGCGACGTGAGCTTCCGTTGCCGGTGGGCTCGCCCATGCTGGGCTGCTCGCCTTGCCCGTTCTGATCGCTGCTTCCCATCTCACACCTCGAACTGAGCGAGGATTCGCTGCCCCTCGACATCTGGCAGGCCCAATCGTACGCCCAGCAGTGTCGAGTCGCCTAACGAAGTGCCGGCTCCGGCGGCGGCGTCGCGTGCTCTGGGTTGGCCGGACCCGATCCGTCGCCGGGCAGCGCTGGGAGCCGTCGCGCGAGAGGCCTCTTCGTCGACTCTGATGCGGAAAAGTGCACTTAGGGACACCCGGCCCTTGCCCCGGCCGCTGCCGAGTGGAAGTATCCGGTTATCGATTCGGCCGGAGGAGGCCGAGGAGGTGAGCCAATGATCGGCTATTGGCACGCCGTGCCGCCCGATCAAGCGCGCCAGGTTCGAGTCTCGCTGGGCACCAGACTCGGCGGCCACGAGTTGGTCGTCGAACGATGCAACGGCGAACCGTGCTGGCATTGGGCGGTCCGGAGTTACCTTGGCCACGACATCGAGAGCGGCCTGGCGCCCGACGCGCGCACAGCCGAGCTGATGGCCGAGGAAGCCGCATTCCACATCCATCCGCCGTGTGTCGGCGACTGGGTGGGTCGCTTGATCTGAGCTACGGGCGACGAATCGCGTCGATGGGCCTGCGCCCTCGAAGGACGCCGGGCTACTTCTTGTCGGCCGGGTCGGTGCTCCACTGGGCGACGCGGTTCTCGAGCTCGGGGTCTTCCCACGCTCCCGCCAGGTCGGCCAGGTCGGTTTCGCCCGCAGGTCCCTTCTCGTCGAGCAGGCCGGCCTCGAAGGCCTCGATGGCTTCTTCAGAGGGCGCGCCGACGTCGATGGACTCGTCGCCGTTGGGGTTCATGACCTCAGATCCGGCATTCTCGATCTGCGACTCGAGTTCGATCTTGCGCATCTCCCGGCGGACCTCGTCGCTCGGCGGGAGGATGGCCTCCAGGTTGGCCGGCCCGGCTGCTGAACCGGCGCCCGGGCCGGCGTCGAGCAAGGCCTTCGGGTTCATGAAGTCCGGGACCAGGCCGTCGCTCGGGCCGAGGGTTGCGTCCGGGTCGACTACGGTCAGGCCCGGGATCTCTTTGGCGATCGCGCCCTCAACCAGTGCACCGCACCTGGGGCACGCGGAAGCGCTGGCCGGGATCGGGGTGGAGCACCACGGGCAGATGCGATTGGTCTCGTCCATGCGGCGCACCCTAGTCCACGCGGCCCTGGCCGACTATCCGACCTTCGGGCCATGGAACGACCATGACCCTGGCAGCAGAGCCGCGGGTTGGCGCAACGATACGGTAGCCGTGATTGCCGCGCACGGGCATCGTGCCATGCCGGACCCGCGGCCGCAGGGGTGCTATGCCCAGGACGGTCGAAGCAGTTCGGGCCTGCCCCGGCGCCTGGGCGAGGCCGAACATATTCGGCCCGATCCGCGGCGGGCAAGGCCGGAGCCGCCTGGCGCACCCCCCGGCTCGCCGTTCGAGCTAGACGTTTGTCACTAGGGAAGGCCCCTCGAACTGGCCGTCGGATCGGCACGGACGTGCAGGTTCCGTAGGGCGGGTCCGAAACCTACCCTGCTGCGGGGCCGTCTGGCCTCGCGTTGCCGCTCCGCCGCCCCTAGGTGAGGTCTTTCCGTATGTCTGCGCGCTGGGTCGGGCGCCGTCTTGCCACGGGGCTGCTTGCCATTCTCATCTCCCCGATCCTGGCAGTCTTCTTCACGCTGCCCGGTGCTCGGGGCGCCGACCAGCCCCTGCCCACGGCCAGCATCGCCGCGCCGTCCTCGCCGCTGATCGGTCAGAGCCTCGCCTTCGACGTGTCTTTCGTCAACGACTCGCTCACGGCCACTGGCTACGGCCCTTACCTGGATCTCGAGTTGCCCCTCGGCGCCGACCTCGACGACGGGCTCACCTTCACCGGCGCCACGTACCTGGGCGCATCGGTCACTTCGACCGTCCTCACCGCGAACCTCTCCGGCTGCGTGACCCATCCCTACGCGGTCCAGACCTCCGGTGCGCCAGTGCAGATGTGCGGGCTGGCGGTCAACCAGTCGTACGTCGTCCTGAGGCTGCCGTTCGGCTCCTTCACGCCGGGCCAGCCGGCCGCGACCGTCCACGTGACGACGCAGCTGAGCAACCTCGCCGACGCCGGCACGGCTCTGACCATCGGCGCCCGTGGTGGCTTCCAGTTCGGCGCCGACCCGCTGGCCGATCCCGCGACCGACCCGAGCACGATTGGGTCTCGAGCGACCTCGACCGTGACGCCGACGATCATGCGCGTCAGCAAGAGCTACAACGGGCCCGAGGACGAGACGGCGACGGGTCCGAACTACCCGCGCTCATACACGATCACCGTCACCGTGGCCCCGGGGCAGACGGTCACCAACCTGACCGTCACCGATTCTCTGCCGAATTCGATCCAGTACCTGTCGACCACCACGCCGACCACACCGGCTTCGGTACCGGTTTCGACGCCGTCGACTACCACCCCGGGCGGCAGCCTGTCGCGCAACTTCGGGTCCGTCACCGGCACCGGCGGCACGGACGCCTCGATGACGTTCAACTTCTACGTCCCGCGGCTCGATTCCGGCGGCAGCCCGATCCTGCCGGCGGCGACCGGTGCGTTCGGCGCGTCGATGGACAGCGCCAGCGCCTCCGGGTCCTGGGCGCCCGTCGATCCGCGCGATTCCACCACCGTCGTTTCGGCCGGCCCTGCGACCCACACCCTGACCGACAAGTCGATAGCCGTCCAGAAGTCGGTTGGCCTTGCCGACGACACGGGCCCCGCCGGCGTGAGTCCGGGCGACACCCTGGCCTGGACCATCTCGGTCCAGGTATCCGACTTCTTCGCTCTCGGCGGCGTCACGGTGGATGACCTGCTCGGCGATGGGACCCGAGTGGACCTGGGCTTCACGCCCACTCTGACCGTGGCCGGCAGCGGCTTCAGCCTGTCCACTGACGGAATGGACGCGGCCAACTACACGGTGTCTGCCGTAGACGGCGGCACCGGTCAGACGCCGATCTCGTTCCGCCTCGCCGACGAGCTGGTCACCCGCGGCGAAGCCGGCCCGATGATCGGCGGCTGCATCCCTACCACGGGCACCGCGGCGCCCGACTGCAGCGCGTACAACGACGGCGGCACGACGGCCACGATCGTCTTCCACTCGATCGTCCAGCAGACCTACGTTGACGACGCTCAGGTCGTCGAAGGCGACACCCTCACCAACCACGCCTCCGCGTACGGCACCGTCCTCGACACCGCGACGTTCGCCCCGACCGCCAACACCGCCGGCGACGGCAGCGCGGGCGTGGCCACCGCCGGCACGAGCGCCTCCATCTCGATCCAGCGCGGCACGCTCCAGAAGTCGATCTACGCTATCGACGGTTCGACGTCGTTTGCGTCGCCGGTCCACATCTCGCCCGGAAACACGGTCACGTACCGGCTGCGCCAGAGCTTCCCGACGAGCCGTACCGACGACTTCCGCATCACCGACTACCTGCCCCTGCCGGTCTTCGACGCCTCGGGCCTGATCTTCGACACGACTGCCGACGCGACCGCACCGGCCGCGGGCCACGCCAAGTACGGCCCGAGCGACACGTTCCATTCCGAACCCGGCGCCCCAACGCCCGTCGTCACGGCCAACTTGATGGAGAACAGCGTCCAATTCGCCTACGGCGACTACGCCCTCTATCCGCCGGCGGCGAGCACCGCCGACATCCTCTTCACGGTGACGGTCTCCACGGACCCGTTCGCCGACGGACTGCTGCTGACCAACCAGGCCCGCAGCCAGACCAGGAACGCGGTCGGCGACCTCCAGACGGCCGACGCGATCGTCCAGATCACACTCGATCAGCCGGTCCTGGCCATAACCAAGGGCATCGTCGGCACCGACAACCCGGCCGGCGTACTTGCACCCCCGACGGCAGGCCCGGTCGCGTTCGCGGCTACCGCGGCCCCGCCGTCGGGCTCGTGCCCTCGATTCAGTGGCGGCCCCGTGACCACGGCCGGCCTGGCCGCGAACCCGATCGACAGCGACCTGAGTGGCGTTGACGCGGGCGACTACGTCCGCTTTGCCGTGGTCGTCCAGGACACGGGCCACGCGGCCGCATTCGGCGTCCAGATCTCAGACACGATCCCAACCGGATTCGCGGAGCCGGCCGGTGGCTACGACACGTGTGTCACCGACGGCGCGGGGACGGCCCTCGACGCCGTCAACATCAGCGACGGCCAGCCCATTGGCACCGGCGCCGGGCTCTTCGGTCAGGGCATTCAGCTCGTGGACGGCGCCGGCGGGTCCCTCGATCCAGGTCTCTCCCCGACCGACGTCGCCAATGCCGCGGGCACGAACCTGGTCGTGATCACGTATACGCTGCAGCTCCAGACCTCGGTCGAGCCTGAGAGTACGCTGACCAACACGGCCAGCTTGATCGACTTCACGAACGCCGTCGGTTCCTCGGGCCACCTGGCCTCGCCGCTGACAGACACCGCCACCGTCACGACGACCGGGCCCGGCGCGGCCAAGACGCTCGTCGGCACGAGCCAGGGCAACGGCACCGACGTTGCGATCGGCGAGATCGTCACGTACCGGCTGACCCTGACGATCCCCGAGGGCACGACTCCGGCCGCGGAGTTCGTCGACACCTTGCCCGCGGGCCTGGCCATGCTCGACTGCCAGAGCGTCGTGCCGTCGGCGGGCGTGGCCACGGACGCAGCCGGCGGATGGGGCGGCGTGTGCGCCGCCACGACCGTCGGCACGGGCGGGCAACTCGTCACCTTCAACCTTGGGACCCTGACCGATTCGAACACGGACAACGCCGCGCCGGACACCGTCCAGATAACCTACCGAGCGGTCGTTCTCAACGTGGCCGGCAACACGGGCGGCCGGCTGCTTCATAACAGCGCCGTCGCGTCGTGGACCGGTGGCAGCCTCGACCCCGTGTCCGCCGCCGACCTCAAAGTCGTCGAGCCGTCTCTGGCCGTCGCCAAGAGCGCCGACCCCGCCACCGGGGACGCGGGCGACACCATCGTCTTCACGATCACCGTGTCCAACCCGATCATCGCCAATGGTGCGGACGCACACGATGTCTCGTTTGCCGACGCGGCCCCCGCCGGCATGAGCTACGTGGGCTCCACGTTCGCCCAGACCGGCGGCACCGCCACGGTGACCTCCAGTTCGGACGCGGGCGGGAATCTGACCGCGAGCTGGGATTCGTTCGCCCAGGGCGCAACCGCGACTTTCCAGTTCTCCGCCACCATCGACGCTGACGTCGTACCCGGCACGGTGTTCACGAACACGGCCAGCGTGGCCTGGAGCGGCGTGCTCGGTGACTTCACCGCCGCCCAGAGCACGTACAACGCGGTCTCGACCGAGCGGACCGGCGACACCGGCGACCCCGGCGGGAACCTCAACAACTACCGCGCCTCCGCGAGCGCCGACGTGGACGTCCCGGTGGCCACTGTCCAGAAGTCCGTCGTGGATACGAACCAGTCCCATACCTCAGGCGTCAGCGTCGCCATCGGCGAAATCGTTACGTACGCGGTCACCGTGACGGTCCCTGAGGGCTCGGTCCCGAACGCAACGTTGATCGACCGGCCCGACAGCGGCCTGGCCTTCGTCGGCTGCGACAGCATCTCGGCGGACGCCGACCTGTCGACGACCCTGCCCGGCGGCTTCACGGCCGCCTGCAATGCCCCCACCAACCCGACCGTGACCGGCAGTGGCCAGGACGTCACTTTCGACCTCGGCTCGATCACCAACTCCAATCGAGACAACGGCCATGCGGAGCAGATCATCCTGACCTACCGGATGGTGGTCCTGAACGTGGCCGGGAATGTCCACGGAAGCACGCCCTCGAACGCCGCCAGGCTGCTGTGGACCGGTGGCGACTCCGGCTCGTCCATGGGAGCTGCCGTCTCCGTCGACGAACCGCAGATGTCGCTGACCAAGGTTGCCGACAAGACCACGGGCGACGCCGGCGACCCGATCACCTTCACGATCACCGTTACGAACAAGAACGTGGCCAACGCCGCGGACGGTTTCGAAGTGGCCTGGTCCGACGCGATTCCGAGCGGGCTCGTCTACGTCCCCGGGTCGCTTACCTGCACGGCCGGAACATGCCCGATCTTGAGTGACGCCCTGGCTCCAGCTCTGTCCGGAACCTGGACGACCTTGACGGTCGGCAGTTCCGCGACTCTGCAGTATCAGGTGACTCTGGCCGCCGACGTCCAGGCCGGTTCAGCGTTTACGAACACCGCCGCCCTATCGTGGACGAGCCTGCCGGGCGACTATTCGGCCGCCCAGAGCACCTACAACGCGGCCTCTAACGAGCGATCCGGAACCGGCATCTCGCCGAACACGTACAAGCTCACCGCCCCTGCCACGGTCACCGTGACACAGCCTTTGCCGATCAAGACACTGGTCGGCACTTCGGAAGCCGGGACGAGCGGGGACCGCGTCGCCATCGGCGAGATCGCCCGCTTCAAGGTCGTCGTCGCAATCCCCGAAGGCGAGATGACGACTGCCTCGATCCTCGACAACCTGCCCGCGGGCCTCCAATTCCTGAACGACAACACCGCCACCGTGGCCTTCGTCTCCGACGGTGCGGGTCTCACTTCCGACACCATTTCGGGCGCCGGGCTCGACGTCTTCGGGATCGCTACCGGCGCGGGTGCCTGGACCGGCGATCCCACGTTCGTCATACCTTCAGCCCAGATAACCGGTGGGCCGTTCGTCGATGGCACCGACCCGATCTTCAATTTCGGGACTCTGACGAACGCCGACCATAACGATGGCGACACGGAAGGGGTAGTCATCGAGTTCAACGCCCTGGTCGAGAACGTCGCCGGCAACGTCGCAGGTCAATCGCTGACGGACAGCGCGGCAATTCGAAACGACACCGGCGTCCTGCAGACGTCGGCCGGCCTGCCGATCACCGTCGCCGAGCCGAGCATCACCATTGCCAAGACCATCACCTCTTCGGTCGTGCCCGCCCCCGACGGCGGAGACACGCTGGTCTATCGCGTCGCCATCACCAATGCGGCGGGCGCGAATGTCTCGCCGGCTTACGAACTGCATCTGACCGACCAGCTCGACTCGCACCTGACGATCGTCAGCGCCGTCGCCGCTGGGGCGGCCGTCGCCACGAACAACACCAACTACGGCACCGGCGCGGTCGACTTCACGTTCGACGTGATCGCGGTCGGAACGACCGAGACGGTCGACATCACTGCCACCATCGCCGACAACGTCGACGCCGGCACCCAGATAGCGAATACGGCGTCGGGCAAGTACACGAGTCTGCCCGGGCCGCTCGGCACCACTTCGAATCCCACCGGTTCGTCCACGCCCACCGCCTCGGGAACTGCCACCGGCGAACGCGACGGCAGCGGCGGCGTCAACAACTACTCCAAGTCCGGCTCCGTGGCAGTGCCCACCGTCCTGGCCAAGCCGGCCATCTCCAAGCTCGGGCCCACCAACACGACCGCCCCGGTCGGCGGCACGACCAGGTTCGACCTGCTGGTAACCCTGCCAGAAGGCACGTCGCGCGGGCTCAAGGTCATCGACACGCTCCCGGTGGGCCTGCTGCCGACGAGTTCGAAAATCGTCGTCACCAGTGCCGACAGCGGCGGGCTTTTCGCCAGCGATTACAGCGGCACGCTGCCGACCGCGACCGTCACCGCGCCGGGCGGCCCCGGCGGAGGAGCCTGGACGTTCGACTTCGGCGACACGTACCTGGCTCCCGACGGCTCGACGACCGACGGCACCTTCCTCATCCAGCTGACGACCACGCTCGCCAACACGGCCCCGGTCCAATCCAACGTGGCCCTGTCGAACACTGCCGGCGTCCGCTATACGGATCCCGTGGCCGGCGCGGTCACCATCGCCGCGCCTTCGGCTCGAACGGTCACCGTCAAGGAGCCCGTGCTCAAGGTGGTCAAGTCGGCGGACAACACCAACCCGAGCTTCGGCGCCACCGTGAAGTACACGTTGACGCTGTCCCACGCCGCCGCCAGCAACTGGGGCGCGTTCGACGTAACCATGACCGACACTCTGCCGGCCGGGCTCACCCTCAACACCGGCTCGCTCCTCAACACTGCCGGCCTGGCGCCGACGAGCTCGAGCGCGGTCGGCAGCACCATCACGATCAACTTCGCCTCGTTCCCGCTCGCCAGCACGTCGACCTTCACCTACCAGGCCACGGTCGGCGGCGCGGGCAGCGTCTCGCTCAAGCAGACCTTGACCAATGCAGCTCACGCGACGTGGACGTCGATCAGCGGCGCCGACCCGAATGAGCGGACCGGTGCCGACGGCGTCGGCGGCGCACTCAACGACTACGCGGCCGCAATCACCGCGCCGGTCACGGTCAGCGGCATCGACATGACCCTGACCAAGGACGACGGCCAGGCCACGGCCACGGCCGGCGCCACGCTCACCTACACGCTCACCTACCACAACAACGGCAACACCTCGGCAACCGGCGTCACCCTCGCGGAGACGGTGCCGGCGGGCACGACATATGCCGGATCCGGCTGGGTCTGCCCGGGCGGCAGCGGAGCGGGCAACGCCTGTACGCGCGCCATCGGAACCGTAGCCGCCGGAGCAACGAGCGGCGTCACGTTCGGGGTCAAGGTCGTCGATCCGATCCCGCCCAGCCTGACCCAGATCTCCAACACCGCCACGATCACCGACGACGGCAGCCAGAACGGCGACCCGACTCCGGGCGACAACTCCGCCACGGACGTCGACCAGATCCAGGTAGCGGATCTGTCGCTGGCCAAGACCGTCGACGACCCGACCCCCGATGCGAACCAGGTCGTGGCCTTCACGATCACGGTCCTCAACTCCGGCCCGGCCCAGGCGACCAACGTCAAGGTCACGGATGCGTTGCCCGGCTCGCTGTCCTTCGTCAGCGCGAATGCCAGCCAGGGCAGCTACGTCTCGGGCACCGGTGTCTGGACAGTTGGCTCGGTCAACGTCGGTGCGGGCGCCGCTCCCACGCTGACCGTCAATGCCAGAGTGACGACGTCGGCCACGGCCACGAACACCGCCCAGGTCACCCACTCGGACCAGAACGACCCCGACTCGACGCCCGGCAACGACGTCATCAGCGAAGACGACTATGCCTCCGCGACGGTCACGCCGAACGTTGCCGACCTGGCAGTGACCAAGACCGTGGACGACACTCATCCGGACGTGGCCAGCGACGCGACGTTCACGATCGTAGCCACGAACCTCGGCCCCAGCGATGCCACCGGCGTGGTCGTCACCGACAATCTGCCCGCAGGCCTCACATACAAGTCGTCGAGCGCCACGGCCGGGTCGTACGTGGCCGCGACCCACCTCTGGACCGTCGGGCCGCTGTCCAACGGGGCATCGGCAACTCTCACGCTCGTGGCCACCGTCGCCACCGCGGGGGAGATTACCAACACCGCTTCCGTGACCGCGGACCAGTTCGACCCGGCCATGGGCAACAACACCGCCGCCATCGCCACGTCGCAACTTGTCGACATAGTGGTCGCCAAGACCGTGGATGACCCCGCGCCGAACGTCGGGGCGACCGCCAACTTCACGCTGACGATCTCGAACGCAGGACCGGGCACCGCCCACGACGTCGTCATCCACGACCAGGTGCCGGCCGGCCTGACCCTCGTGTCGATGACTCCCAGCCAGGGTTCGTACTCGGGCACGACGGCTGATTGGACTGTCGGCACTATCGCGGCGTCCGGCCAGACCACCGCAACGGTGCAGGTGGTCGTAGTCGGCTCGGCGCCGATGACGAACGTCGCCACTCTCACTGCCGTCGACGAGCCGCAATCTTCAACGGCCAACGACTCGGCCAGCGCGACGGTGACACCGCCGCATGCGGATCTGTCGATCGCCAAGGCCGTCGGGAGTCAGCGGCCCAACACCGGCGACGCCGACTTCTTCACGATCACCGTCACCAACAACGGCGACGCCGATGCGACGGGCGTCGCGGCCACCGACGTGCTGCCGGCTGGCCTGACGTTTGCATCGGCCGTGGCCAGCCAGGGTTCGTTCGATAGTTCGGACGGCATCTGGAACGTCGGCTCGCTGGCCGGCGGGGCCAGCGCCACGCTGACCCTCAACATCACCGTTTCCGTTGCCGGCGACTACACCAACACAGCGACCGTCACGGGCGACCAGTTCGACCCGGACACGTCCAACAACACCGACTCGGCGTCGCTCTCGACGCGCGTGGCCGACATCGTCGTCACCAAGACGGCCGACAGGTCGGCGCCGACCGTAGATACGACGGTCACCTTTACCGTCACTGCAACCAACGCCGGGCCGGACGATGCCACTCAGCTGGTCATCCACGACGCCCTGCCGGCCGGGCTGACCTACATCTCGTCGACGCCGAGCGGCGGCTCGTACGATCCGGACACCGGCGACTGGACGATCGGCGGGCTGGCCTGGAAAGCCGCAGTGACGCTTCAGGTCTCGGCCCGGGTAGTCGAATCGGGCACGATCCAAAACAGCGCCGCGGTCACAGGCCTGCTGCAGAGCGACCCGGACAGCAGCAACGACGCAGCCACGGCCTCGATCGAGGTGCCGCCCGCGGCCGACCTGGCCCTGACCAAGTCCGTCGACGTCAACACGCCGGACAAAGACACAACCGTGACGTTCACCGTGACCGTGGCGAACCATGGCCCCGATGCCACCGCCGGCGTCCATGTCGGCGACCTGCTCCCCGTCGGGCTGACCTACGTCTCCGACACGCCGAGCGCCGGCACATACGACCCAATCTCGGGCGACTGGGACGTGGGCGGCATGGCCGATGGCGCAGTCGAGACACTGGCCATCACCGCCACCGTGGAGGTCGAAGGCCCGCTCATCAACATGGCCCAGGTCACCTCCTCGAGCCTGCCCGATCCGAACTCGACCCCCGGCAACAGCGACCCGAGCGAGAACGACCAGGCCAGCGTCCAGCTGAACGCGCACGGCGTGGCCGACCTGGCGTTGGTGAAGACCGTCGCTCCGGCGACCGTTCGCAAGGGCGACACGGCCACCTACACGCTCGTGGTCACGGACAACGGACCCGATCCGGCGTCGGCGGTCATCGTTCGCGACCAGCTGCCGGCGGGCCTGACATACGTCAGCAGTTCCGGCGGCGACTACGACTCGACGACCGGGGCCTGGAAAGTCGGCGACATCCCCGACGGCGGTTCCGCCACGCTCACCATCACGGTCCGGGTCGGCCTGACCGGCTCGATCACCAATACCGCCACCGTGGTGGCGTCCGACCAGCGCGACCCCGTCCCGGCCAACGGCGAAGCCACGGCCGGAATCGCGGCCGCCGGGGCTACGCCGCCACCGACTCTCGCCACCGATCCGGCCGTGCCTCCTCAGGCGCCCGGTCCCCTGGCGTTGCTCGTCCTTGGACTGGCCCTGGCCGGCATCACGCTGCTGGTCGCGAGTTCGCTTGCCAGTCGCAACGGTGCCAAGCTGCCGCGCTGGTGACATAGGCCGGCGACGATCTGCGGGCTCGTGCCATCGATGGCGCCGCGTTATCATTGCGGCCCGATCGCGGCACCGACCGCGCTCGTGTCGCGCGCCTGTAGCTCAGCGGATAGAGCGTCGGCCTCCGGAGCCGAAGGTCGCAGGTTCGAATCCTGTCGGGCGCGCCAACACCATATGCACTTCCTCGGGTAGGGCGAGCGCCATCCCGCAAGCGTAGGCAGCCGGCGTCGGCGTGACGTAAGCGAGCTCCGCCCCATCCACCACGACTTCGTGGCCGGAAATGATGTTCTGTCTCAAAACCAGGACCCTGTTCCGCCTGCCTAGCCGGGCGGGGGCTTAACGGGGCGCAGGAGCACGAACGCAACGGCGGCCACGACGGCCAGGACGATGGTGATCGGCAACAAAGGCCCCGGCGATTGGCTGCCTTCGGAAGTGCCCGCGCCCTGCCGTGTGGCCGCATCGGGCGTGGAAATCGGCCGGAGCGAGCGCGCGGCCGTGGCGCCGGCGCTCGCAAGGCTCGCCAATGGACCCTCGCTCGCGGTCGCCGTTGCTGCTGATGCTCCGGGCGTTGGGTTTCCTCGAACGCCCGCCGGCTGCCAGCCAGGCGGCGCTACCAGCGCGTAAACACCGAAGGAGTCGTCCAGGGTCGTGTACATGTCGGGGATACCCGCAGGATCGGTCTCCACCACCGTCCACGTTCCACCTGCATAGCGCTCGATCCGGCCCGACGGCAGCGAGGGCGGCCCGCGAAACAGCATCGTTACCCGCTGGCCGGGCGCGATCGAAACTACCGCACCCCGCTGGTTGACGGCCTCGAGGTCGTAGACGTTGCCGGCGATCTCGCCGTCGGAAGGTGCGGCAGCGGGCGGCTTGATCGGTCGGATCGTCACGACGATCGAGGTCGTCCCTGCCGGCAGGGCGAGAGCGGAGTAGTCGGTGTCGACCTGCGCCTGGGGCGGAATCTCCGGGGTATCCACAGACATGCCCCCGCCCGCAGCGGGAACTACGTTCCGAACGCCCTGGGCGCCGCCTTCCAGGCCCGGCGGCGGGTCGAGCCATCGGTAGGGCTCCGCAACCACGACGCCGTCGTATAGCGGCCGCAAGACGACCGGACCAGATAGCTGCGCGGCAGCGGCGATTGCCAGGCCAGCGACGAGAGCCGCCAGCGCCATCCGCCGACGGCCTGCAGTTACAGCCACCAGGTGCCGAGATCGGCCACCATGTGCGCTACGGCGGGTGCGGCCGGGCTCCCGAACCACAGGCGAAGCCCGCCGAGGAAGAGCCCGACGCCGAGATCGAGCGGCACGACCGTGACGCCGTACACAGGAATGTGGATAAGGGCAAACATCACGCTTGTAAGCAGGAGAGCGACCATGTCGCCGCCGGCGCCCGCAATCCACCGCCACAGGGACCCCCGCAGGACAGCTTCCTCGGCCGTGGCCACGAGCGAGGTCGCGGCGACCCAGGGCCAGAACGCGGCCGCGTGACCGAGATTGACCGATCGGGGCGCCGGGTGGACCACCAGCGGCAGCGCCAGGAGCAGGAGGCCGCCCGCCAGCCCGGCGAGCAACGCCCCGGCTGGAGGCCGCGAAACTCGAAGGCCGCCGAGCAGGGCAATCGCGAGCCACAGCGACCCGAAGACCAAACCCTCCTCGACGCCGTCGAGAGACCCGCTTCTAAAGACCTGCGCCCGGAACCCGACCGCGAGGCCGATCAGGGCGACCAGGGCCAGCGCGCGGCCGGAGGCATCGAAGTTCGCGGACAAAGACCGCGCGCTCGTGTCGGGATGGCCAACGGGCAGGCTCACATGACTCACGATATGCGGCGCCAGCCGCGACATGCCGCCGTCTCGCCCAGCGATAGCAGGTGGCGGGACATCCTGGTGATGCGTACCCTCCTTTCATGAGGAGGACCACCTTCAATGCGGGCGCCGCGTCGCTGGCAATTCAATGAACCTCTTGGCCTCGAACGCCTTCTATCAGCAGCTGTTGGTCGGCAGCTCGGGATCCGTGGCAGCGGCGATGCTCGCCTCGCTCGTGCTCGGCGCGATTCACGGCGCCTCGCCCGGGCACGGCAAGACCCTCGTAGTCGCCTCGCTGGTGGGCTCGCGGGGCAGCTACAGTCGGGTGGCGCTGCTGGCCCTGACCGTGGCCGTCACCCATACCGCGGGCGTACTCCTGCTGGCATCTCTGGTCCTCGCCGCGAACGACTCGCTGCTGCCCCAAACCGTCGAGCCATTCATGGTCCTGCTGGCCGACGTCCTCGTGATCCTCTTCGGTGCCGATCTGGTCCGCCGAGCCCGCTGGGCGCTACTGGCGGCACGTCGAGAGCAAGACCGCGACGGCCCATCAGATCACGCCCATTCGCACGACCATTCGATCGGAACCGTTGAGCTGACGCGCGGTTACACCATCAGCGTCGGCGTGGTCGGCGGCTTCGTCCCCAACGGCACGGCGCTGGTGGTCCTGTTGCTGGCGACCGCCCTCCACAAGCTCCTCGTCGGGCTATTGCTGATTGCGAGCTTCGGGGTCGGGATCGCCCTCGTCCTCGGAATCGTCGGCCTTGGCGCGGTCCTGGTTCAGCGGAGGGGGCGCAGGATTGGGCCTCCAGGCAGAACGGTTTCTCGGGCCATTGGCCTGCTGCCGCTTGCCTCGGGACTCGCAGTAATGGCCGTCGGATTCGTTCTCATGGCTGGCGCTTTGTCGGCGCTCTAGCGACGACGGTGCTTCCGGCCGATCGGCGCGTGTGGAGAAGGGGCCGTCCTCCGGGTGGGATCGGGCGGCCTCGTCGGCGCATATGAAATCGGGTGCCGGGCTGGCTGGGGGCGCCGGCGTGTGTAGATGAGCAGCCCGACCGCTGCGAGCGCAACCAGCGCGATGATGATGCCGCCCACCACCGGGATCGCGGGATCGGGCGATCCGGTTTCGGCGACGGAGCCAGACGACCCAGTCGGTCCGGCCGTGCCCCCGCCTCCGGGCGCCACCGGGCCGACCGCTCCCCCACCTGCCCCACCTCCGCCGTCGGGAGCGGGCGCCCAGCCGGGCTGGGCGACCATAGCGAAATCCCCAAAGTCGGTGACCACGGCCGTGTACATATTGGGCTCCCCGACGGAGTCGCTGGCCAGGGGGACCCAGGCACTCCCCGTGAACCGCTCGATCGTGGCATTGCTCGAGTCGAGCGGGCCTCGAAGCTCCACGGTTACACCGCCGCTCGACTGACCGGTTATTGCTTGCCCAGATTGGTTGGTTACTGAGATTCGATAGACATTTCCGGCGATCACGCCCGCGGAAGGCTGAGCCGGAGGAGGCACCGGGTCGATCGAGACCTGGATCGAGCTCGTGCCCGATGGCAGAACCAGGAAACCGGCGCCGGCAAACACCTGCGCCTGGGGTGGGTTCTCGTTGGTGCCGACGCCCAGATCCGGGCTCTGATTGCCCTGGACCGGGATCGTTTGCGAGACGCCCCGGGCACCGCCCGAGTGACCTGCCGGCGGCGAGAGCCATTGATATGGCGCCTCGACGATGACGCCGTCGTATAGTGGAGGGCCCGCGATCGGCGCCAGCCGCTGCGCGCCGACGACGACCAGCAGTCCGAGAGCGACCGCGGCCACGGCAAGGGTGCGTCTGCTCATCAGAGCCACGATGTGCTGGCGAGCGCCCGAGCGGCGGCCGCGCTCATCTGGGCAGCGGCACAAGCGCGGGATCGATCGGCGCAGTTGCGAACTGGGGCGGCCACACCGTCGCGCTCACCGCGGCGATCTTGCCGCTCGAGTCGGCCGTGGTCGCAGCGCCGGCATGCCACTGCCAGACCACTGCCGCGGCCAGCTCGTTCTGCCCGAGGCGGCTCGCATCGGTAGAGAAGCGCAGGCCCGAGCCGTTGGGAAGGCTGCCTTCCGGAAGATCGACCGCCCGAGCGGCCGCAGCGATCGCCTGGGGGTCGAACCCGCTCGCGTGAGGGAGCACGTCGACGAACAGCGCCCAGGCCGCGGCGAATCCCGCCAGCGCTTCCTCGGACGGGTCGCCCGAGTTGCCGGCGGCCCGCCAGGCGGAGGCGAGCTGGTCATACACGGAGCGCGCCGAAGCCGACAGCACGTTGGGGTTGAAGCCGCCGGTGGGTCGATCCGAGGCGAAGACGCCCACGGCGTCCGGGCCGAGCTCCTCGCCGAAGTCCGTGACGCACTGGGCCATCGTCGAGCCGATTAGCGCGCCGACATGAACGCCCGCGGCGATCATCGCTTCGCGGAAGGCCTCGCCGTCGGGAATGTGGGCGGCAAGGATGACCACGTCGGGCCGCGACGCCACGAGCTTTGAGAGCACCGTCGGCCAGTCCGGCAGGTAGAGGTTGTAGTCGATGCGCGCCGCCAGGATCGCGCCCTGGGACGCAACCCCGGCCTGGGCCGCGTCCGCGACGGACTTCGCATAGTCGTCGTTCGCCGCGACGATCGTCACTCGCAGCTCCGAGGCCGTCCTGCCCAGCAATGGCGCCAGTTGCGTGGCGGCAAAAGTGGCCGAGTTGTCGCCGAGACGCGCTCCGTCGGCGCCTACCCGGAAGACGAGCGGCAAACCGCGCCCGGTCAGCTGATCGGCGACTGCTCCGGACTCCCAGTACACAAGACCCGCGTCCGACGTCGCGGCGCTGACAGACATCGACAGGTCCGAGGCGTACGAGCCGAGCACAATCTGCGCGCCCTCGGCTTTGAAGTCGGCCACGACCTGCGGGGCGGCGGTCGCATCCGAGAGATCGCGGACGTCGAGCGAGATCCGGCGACCCTGGACGCCACCTGAGGCGTTCGCGAGGTCGGCCGCAACCTGGATGCCGAGCCGCTCCTGGCCCGCGAGCTCCGCCGGCATCCCGGTCAGGGGCAAAACGACGCCCACTCTGAGTTCCGACTGAGAGGGCGGCGCGCCGACCGGTCCAGAAGCAGTACAGGACGCGGCGACGAAAGCGACGAGGCCGAGGGCGAAGAGACGCGGCAACGGAACGGCCGAAGGGAAGGGACGCATCGCTGGACCTCCTACTTGACCGTGAAGAAGACCTGGCTCGACCAGTCGCGCGGGCTGAAGGGGTAGTGGTCGTTGGCCACGAACTCGGCCTTGAGCACGTACGTACCTGGATGGACGGCGATGTCCTTGGTCAGGCTGTACTGCATGTAGATCAGGGCGTTATTGAGATACAGGTGGACGTGGCCCTGATCCGGCCTGATGTCCTCGTTGGTGTCGTCGACGATGGTGGCACCGGTAAGGCTGACAACCACGTGGACCGTACCGCCGGTGACGACCTGATCCGCCGCCGGCGAGACGATCGTGAGCTTCGCGCCGGTGGAAGGGCGGGCCGAGGGCGCGTAGCTGCCATACGGGGCGTAGGCACCTCCCACCGCTTGGGTCGGAGTTGGCGTGGCCGCGGCCGAACTGCACGAGGCGACGACCGCCACCGCCAGCCCAGCCAGCAGGAGTGAAGCGATGGATCTGTTGGTGGGACGCATCTTGGACCTCACGAGTTCATGTCGATCTGGAGGCGGACCGAGAACGAAGTGCCGCTCGGTCCGATCGCGTTGACCTGGAACGTGGCGGGCAGAGAGGCGATCTGCACCGGAGCCGCCTCATGCCCGGAGTCGAGAATCTGCGGCGTGAGCGTGGCCGCGGACGGCGAAACCTCGCTCATGGTCACGTCGCTGACGGACATCTCGTGACCGTCCGCGCCGAACCAGGTGGCGTGCAGGAGGTTGTCGCCGGGCGTGCCCGGGTCCAGATAGACCTGGACCGTTCGGCCGGAGCCGAGATCAACGGTGTAGAGCGTCGGCAACCCTGGTACCCGGTTGACGTCGATCTGTTGGGTTGGATTGCGGACGGCGAGCGAGAGGTCGACCTCCAACGAAGTCGTGGGCTCAGTGACGAATGCGGCGAGGCGCCACGTGCCATCGAGCGAGAGATTCGCGCCCGAACCATCGAATACCCCGGCCGACGTTCGCTTGAGCGCGAGGGTCGAGGCGCCCAGATCGGGCCGCGACGGCAGCGAGAAGCTGAGCCGAAGCGCGCTCGCGTCAACTGGGGAGCCGGTGTCGTAGTCGGTGAGGGTGGCCCGGAACGTGTTGAGCCCCACCTGGCCTGGAGTCGCTTCGAGGCGCAGCCGGACGGTCGTCGCGAAGTCCGCGCCCGAGACGACGAGTGGGCCGGACCCGGGGGACGCCTCAGGCGCGGCAGCCTGCGCGGCGGAGACCTCCGCGGGCGGCGCAAGGTTCACGAGGATCGCGGCCACGAGCAGGATGATCGTGCCGATCGTGATCTCGACCGACCCGGCGCGACGGAGCGGACCGAGGTTCGCGACGGCGGCCGGGACGTTGCGGCAATGGTTCAGCGCCCCGAGTCCGGCCAGCGGGATGAGCAGGGCGATCTTGAGCAGCACCAGGCGCCCAAAATCGGTCGAGAAGAGTGCATCAAGCGTGCCGATGTCGACCAGGGCGCGAACCGTTCCCGTGATTACGACGGCGGCGAGGCCGAGACCGGCGAGGTTGGCGAAGCGGCGCGCAATATCGGCCTTACCCTGCGTCACGCCGCCGCGGATCTGGAGCAGCAGGACCACCAATCCACCGAGCCACAGGCCAACTGCTACCAGGTGCAACCACTGGAAGGCGACCTCGAGGACCGGGAGCGCCTCCGACGTCGCATGGCTCAGGTACGCCTCGACGAGAAGCGCGAGCGCCGCGGCCAGTCCGGCCGCAAAGAGCCAGGGTCGAACTTGCGTCGGACGCCCACTGAACCCGCGCCGCGCCGCCCGGGCTTCGAGGCCGAGGAACACTGCCGCGAAAGGAAAGGGGCCGAGGCGCAGCAGCACGTCGCGGCCCAGGGTCGTGCCCGGGATGTCGGCAAGAGCGGCGCCGCTGTCGGAGATCTGGCCCGCGAGCAACACGATCGTCCCGACGGTCCCGATAGCGAGCTCAAGGACGGCCAGCCGCAGGATCGTCGAGCCGGCGCCGAGCCCCTCGATCCGATAGCCGAGCAGCGCCCCCACGATGCCGCTGCCGACGAGGCCGAGCAGTCCGATAAACAGCAGCAACCGCCCGAAGATCGTCAACGGAGAACCCCCGCCGGCGCCCTGGACCGACCCCGCAGCCGAAGCAGCGTTCGTCACGCTCACGGGCACCGTGGCCGAGCCGACCGCGAAGGCATACGAACCCGCGGCGATGTGGCCGTCCACCGAGGAGACTGTGCGCCAGGCCACCGTGTACACGCCGTCCGAAAGGTGGCCGACGCCCACCTGGAGCTCATCGGGCTGTGCGGGGACCGCCGTCGCGGACGACGTGGACACCGTCCTTCCGCTGCTGTCGAGAACCTGGACAGATGAGAGCCGCACGTCGGGGCTTTCGGTGAAGGTCAGGGTGATCGCGGCCGGCGCAGTGGCCACGTTGGAGTTCGGGGTTGGATCGCCCGAGACAAGCAGCGCGTGCGCGCCCACGACGCCAGTGGCGAGAAGGCCGAGCACCGTGGCGCCCAGGAGCGCGGCCAGGAGGCGGCGCACGAGTTAGCTCTTCCTTCGCGACGCCCGCAACCCGCCCAGCCCGACGACGAGACCGCCGAGTCCGAAGACGACGCCCAGGCCGCCGACCACGGAACCTACGATCAGGGCACGGTTGGCAGCGTCGCTGGCGTTCGCGGCCGCCGATTGAGCCTGCGTCGCGTCCGACTCCGCGGCGCTCGCCCGCGCGTCGACCCGTTGAGCCAGAGCGGAGACGTCGCCAATTGCGGGGAGCTTCACCGGGAACTGGACGTCGCTGCCGTTCGTGACGCTGTCGAACGTCTGGTCGCTCGACGTGACCGTCTCGTCGACCGCCTGCCCGTGGATCGACCCCATCAGATGGAAGGTGTAGTCGCCGACCTCGGTCGGTATCAGCGGCGCGTCGTATTCGCCCGGAGTCCCGAGGCCGGTGTCAGGATCGAAGGACGGATCGAGCGGCAGCGCCGCCGTCTGCTGGCCGGCTGCCGAAACCACCACCTTGAGGTCGCCCGACGCGAGGTCGTTGACCGGATTGCCGGCCGAGTCCTTGACGACGACTTGAACCGCATTCTCGATGCCAACGTAGGTCGGCTCGTGCAACCAGCCCATCGCGACGCTGTAGTTACCGAACTGCTTCACGACATGGGCGCTGGCGATCGTCGTGGTCGCCAGAAAGAGGAGCAGGGCGATGCCTATCGCGGCGCCGCCGACTCTGGGACGCATGAGGTTCCTTCCCACGCTTGCCGCCGGAACTCCCGGCGCGAACGGGCCAGACGGCCCTCAGGTGGAAAGGACGAACGGCGGCGCTCGGCCCGCCAGTTTCCGGCCGAGGATCGAGGAGGCTCGCCGCAGGATGTCCAACCTGGGAGCGTGGACGTCCGCGAGTTCCCGTGGGGCGGCCGGCTTCGGCCGGGCGAGCTGCTTTTCGAGAGCCTCGATCGTGCAGCGGAAGAGCGTGAAGAAGGCCGCGACCAAGAGCGACACCAGCGCGAACACTGCGACGGGGCTGAGGCCCGCATCTGGCACCAAGACGGTCAGGCCAGGCAGACCGAGTCCGACGGAAGCACGCTCGTAGTTCTCTTAAATCGCGAACAGAACTAGTGCAGCAAGCAAGAGCCGGGCCCAGGTGGAAACAAGCCGGCGCCGGGCTACTGCGAAATCCGGACCCGAGGCTCTGTCGGAGATACGAGCCCGACGAGCAAGTCGGACCAGCCATATCAGCCGCGCAGTCGCCGCGACCGCGAGCAGCAGGCCGAGCCCGAGGACGGTCAGAACCGCCGTCTCCCAACGCGGATCGTGGCCGGTGCGAGCGAGAGCGCGGCCATAACCGGCGCCGTAAGCGGCGAGGAAGTCGAGGTCGTGCCCGACGACGAGTACGACCAGGGTAAGCACAACTTGAGTGAGGAGCCCGGGGGCACGTTTGCTCACCCTACCAATCTAGGGCGTGGGCGAGCCTTATCCGAAGGTAGAGGGAGGCCGGACCAGAAGGCGCGACACCGGTCTTCCTACGTGATCCTTGCCGCGCCTCGTTTGTCCGGCTCGCAGCCAGCGATCGCGCCCGCCGATTCGCATTTCAGTGCGAGTCGGGCATTCAGGTCGCTGCGGTCAGTGTGACCCCTCGCGCCCCGATGTCCCGCGAACCACGCCGTTCGCGACGTCGCCAGCGTCCGCCACGCTTCCGCTCCCCGTACCGGGATCCGCTTCCTGAGCGGTATGGTGTCCGGGAATTCGAATCCTGTCGGGCGCGCCAACTGTCGGGCGTGCCAACTGTCGGGCGTGCCAACCACCATGACCACGTCGCGACGGCGGACGCCAGCCCTCTAACTGTGCGGAGCCCGATGGGCGTCGCTGGGAGTCACGGCGCCGCCCCCAGGCAAGGGTCCGGGGGCCTGCTGCCCGCGCGCGCTCAGGCACGCTCGCCAACGACGGCGCGACTTTGTAGCGGCGGTCGCTCGTCTATTCCCAGCCCGGAGATCGGCGGCGCGGGCCAGGTGATGGCCAGCCGAGATCAGGTCCGTAGTTCCTTGTCCAACTTGAGCATCAGATTCTCCGGCGCGTCCAGGTGCAGCGTCACGCCAAAGTAGCTACGGTCCTCGAGCCCGCGGTCGAACTCAACCTTCAGAGCCACCCGGCAAGCCGTCACTTTTCCAATGGAGGCCACTCGGTCGATCACGGGCCGATAGCGCAGAGCATCCGCACGAGAGAGGTAGCCGACCTTCCCCCAGGCCTGGCCCGACCTCGTCGGAATGACCACGACTCTGACCGCGTTGGGCCCATGCGGGCTCGACGGCTCGGGCAGCAATATCGCCACATGGTCAGGCTTTTGGGGGCCGTCGAGGGTCCGGCCACCGACGATGAGCCCCAACGTGTCCTGGCAGTCCAACACCGCCGAAACCTCTACGGTCGCCCCCTCCTTGGGTAGGAACAGGACAGCAGGGAACTTGGAGTTGAAGGATTCCCCGACCGGCCACGTCGCGATTGGGCCGGGCGGCGGCCACTGCTCCGCGCCTGTCACGGAGGGCTGCCGTCCCCGGTCGCCGACCAACCGTCGCAAGAACCCCATACCGAGCGCTCCCTCCATTCGTGCGGGTGTAAGGACCACAAGATACGCCTGCGGCCTGGGTCGGGTGGGCCTGGTGACGCCCCATCTGTGAGCCCGCCGGGGGGCCTGAACCGGCCACTTCTCGCCGATCTCCGCCACGTGGAACGCCACAGCGGCCCTGAACGAACTGCGCGCAGCCAGCGCCTCACTCGGCTGACCATCCGAGCGGGGCTCTCGCGCTATTACGAGCCTCTTCGCAGCCGGTTCCCAAGGGCCCACGAACCACTCCGTCTCATTCGATCGTCAACACGGTGTTCGAGATGTCGCCCGACTTCATGCGAACATGTAAACGTCGCTTCCTATTGGCGGTGAGCGGATGAGCAATTCAATGCCCGACGCCGGCCCGGCCGAACAGATGCCTGTGGTCGTTAGGCCCGCACCGCTGACGAAGCGCCTTGCAACGTCAACCCGAGCCATACGCCGCCGGCTCGTGGCGACCGCCCTTCGACCCGTCTACGCTTTCTACCTGACTCGCCTTCGAGCCGCGGTCATGAGCCAGCCTCGGCCCCGCCATGTGGCCGTGATCATGGACGGCAACCGCCGCTGGGCGGCGAGCGTCGGTCTCAGCACCAATGCCGGTCACCGGGCCGGGGCAGAGACGGCGCTCGCGCTCGTGGACTGGTGTGCGGGCGTCGGCATACGCGAGCTGACCGTCTGGGCCCTTTCGTTGGAGAATTCGAGCCGGCTCGGAGGCGGAGGTCGACACCATCTCGCATGTCGCCGCGGACGCGCTCGACGCGATCCGGGGTGGTAGGCGGCGCACCAGGGTGCCGATCAGACTTCACGTCATCGGCCGCACCGATCTACTGCCCGGGGGGCTCGCGGACACGACGCGCGAGTCGCGCGGCCTTTCTCACGACGACGCCGGGATGGACGTCACCGTGGCCATCGGCTACAGCGGTCGCGACGAGATCGTCGAGGCAGCACGAGCCACGGTTCGCGAGCTCGTCCATGAAGGCGTCGGGCCCGCAGATCTGCCGGATCGCCTCACGCCCGAAGCGATGGCGCGCCACCTCTACACCGCCGGCAGCTCCGACCCGGACCTGATCATCAGGACTTCCGGCGAGATCCGCCTGAGCGGCTTTCTCCCCTGGCAGAGCGTGCATAGCGAGTTCTACTTCTGCGACGTGTACTGGCCGGCATTTCGAGAGATCGACTTCCTGCGCGCCATCCGCACCTACCAGCACCGTTCAAGGCGATTTGGGCGCTGAGGGGCGAGCATTTGCCCGGCACATGTCCGGCAGGCATCCGACTCGGTCCGGGCCGTGTCGAACGCCTCGGACCCGCCCTACGCAATCGCGGTTGTCTTCGCCTCGTAGCCGAGAGCTACGAAGCGCTGCCTGCCAGGGGGCCACGCGCGAAGAGGGCTTGAACAGTCGTCATGTTGAGGTATCCGATGATCCCCAGGTGGACGACGATCCCTACGATCCCGATCGCCTCGAATCCCCAGACCAGGCCCGACAATATGGTCACAGCCACCATCGCTCCGCTGAGCTGTATGGCCGCCAGCCAGGCATCGCGCCGCATCGACCAAAGCCGCCAGGCGACCGCGACGCTGCCTCCGGCCAGAGCCAGGTAGGCGAGGGCCATGACCAGATCGAGTGCGGCCCAGTTCATATCGTCGTAGGTGGAGCGGTAGTTGAACCCCCACCAGTAATCCCGAACCACGCCCAGACAGACCAGCGCGTTGACGACCTCGATGACGGCCAGGAAGAGGATCCCGAACGGACGACTCGCCGTCGCGCGGTAACCGGATGCGACTGCTGGAGTGTATGCCGTGCCGCCCGGCCAGGCCATGGCGGCGGGTTGGGGCGCTGCGAAGGCGGCCGGTGGCGTTGGAGCGCCAGGATAGCCCGGCACGGCAGGATAGCCCGGAGCGGCAGGATAGCCCGGAGCGGCAGGATAGCCCGGAGCGGCAGCCTGCGGGCCGGTGGCCGCCGGTCCGGAGTTGTCGGCGACCGTAATCGGCGGCTGACCGAGCTGACCCAGAAGTTTGTCGACCGCGTCGCGGCAGATCTTCCGCGGCAGGCCGCCCATGAAGCCGCCCGGCTCGACCGACATGTTCTCGGGGATCAGGAACAGCGCCGAGGCGCGGGCCAGCGTTCGAGCGTGTATGTATGCCTCGACGCGCACGTGCGGGCCGAACTGACGGACGACGCAGATCATCTGGCCGGTGAGCAACCCGGAACCGCGGACGTAATGACGACTCCCGTCCGGCTCCACGACGCTGAGCGCGAAACTGTTGGCGCCGGCCCACGCATCCGCGAGAGGCGCCACCACAAAGGAGGCTTGGAAGTCCCGAATTGACCGCTCTGCCACGTGGTGGCTCCTTCCCCGCACGGACCAAACAGACTGAATTGGCTCTCCCGTGAAGGTTATCGAACTGGACTGCCGAGCAAGGCCGCATTCCGACGGCCCGGCATAAGTCCCCAGCGGGCGATCGCTCCTGGTTCTCGACTCGTGGTCGTCGCGACCATCGGGTTCAACGTGCCGGGCCGAGTCGTAGCTCCAGGCGGAGGAGCGACACGCCGAACCGCCTGCGCCACCGGCGCGGGACCCGGAGCGGCCCCCCGGAGCGGTTCGGGCAGCGACCGCGGCTGCGGTCTTTCTAGCGTTCGCTCGGTGCCGGCGGCTGCGCTACGACTGTAAGAGACGCGGCCCGCCGTCAGCCCCCGATGAGGAACGTCAACCCCGCGACGATGAGCACGCCCTCGATGATCGCGACGAAGACGTGCTCGGGGATGCGGTCCACGATTCGCTTCCCGGTGAACGAGCCGACGATCATGATCGGCCCGAGCGCCAGGCCTGTCGCCACCGACGTCGCCGTCAGGAGCGATGTGCTGCCATAGGCGACAAGCTTCGTGACGTGCATGACTACCGTCGAGAGCGCCTCCGTGCCGATGTACGCGCCCTTGACGAGCCCGTACCCGAGGAAGAACGGCGCCATGAGCGGCCCGACGCTGCCCAGGAGTGCCGATAGGAAGCTCGAAACGGCGCCCAGCGGCGCGAACGCCCGGAGCGGGATGCGCCGAGGCGGCCCGGGCCGGAGATGCCGCCAGGCGACGACGAACAGCAGAAACGCGCCGAGGATCCGGGTCAGTGCGCCGAGAGGCGCCGACGCGAACAGCAACCCACCGACAAACGCGAGTGGGATGCCACCGAGCGCGAACCAGCCGACGACGCGGAGGTCGAGTTCTTTTCGGTTGAACCAGACTCGCGACCCGTTTCCGATGAGCTGGGCGACGGTGAGAATCGGGATCGCGTCGCGGACCCCAAAGGCGGCGACGAGAACTGGCAGGAGGACGGCCGCGCCGCCGAACCCGGTGACGGCCGCCAGCGTGCTGGCGATGAACGCCGTACCGCCGAGGAGGACGAGCTCACCGAGGGTCATCGAGACATCTCCGCCTTGCTGGTCACGCCGACGCTCCCTTCAGATCCGGAGTCATCGCCCGAAAGACGCGAATGGCTCCCGAGCAATCCACTCAGGAGCCATCAGCCAACGAGAGGGCAATTCAGACGACGAGCGTCACAGGTGAGCGCCATCACCTCGAGCCGATCGTACAACGGATGCCTGTCGCTTGCCCGCGTGCGAGCGCCTCGAAGGCGGACTCGTCAACCCGTTCGCCTGCGCGGATGTCGATCGCGCGGTGTGCGTTGCCGTCGAGACCCGAGCCGCCTGGTTCCGAAGATCAGCCGACGATCGTGATCGTGCCGCGCATGCCGGCTTCGTAGTGGCCGGTTGCGTGGCAGGCGTAGACGTAGGGACCCGATCCGTCGAAGGTGTAGGTCAGCGACTTCGTCTGCATCATTCCGATGTCGGCGACCTCGGGCGTGCCGTCCTTGTCGGCGGCGACCGCGTCAGCCGGGCCGACCATGAACTCGTGGACGAGCGGTCCCACGGCGGTCACGACGAAGGTCACGGTCTCGCCACGCTCAACCGAGATCGACGACGGGCTGAACACGTAACCGAGCCCGGCGATGACGTCGACGACTCGCGGTGACGCCGCGGTGCCGGCAACGAACCCGGTGGCCCCGGGCTGGGGTCCTGCGTTCCAGCTGGCTCCGCCCATCATGCCGGCCCCGTACGAGCCGCCCATCATCCGCGGGCCATAACTCGATCCGGGCGCGAAGCTCGCCCCGCCCATGATCCCGTGCCCACCCATCATCGACCGATACCCGGGGGCGGCGGTTGGGTTCGCGGCCAGGACGTTGCCCGCCAATCCGATGGCCAGGCCGGCGGCGAGGGCTGCCCCGGCGATGAGTCCGGTTCGACGGGTGATCACGTTCTCGGCTCCTTGTCCGGGTCGAGCACGCGACGGGCCTGCTCGAACTCGGCCTGACTGATTTCGCCCCGCGCGAAGCGGGTGCGGAGGATTTCCAGAGGCTGCTGGGTTGCCGGATGCGAGTCCGGCGAGCGGGCGATGAACCAGACCATCACGAGCAACGCAAGGATCCAGACCCCCATCCAGACCCACCCGCCGAAGTTCATGTCCCAGCCAGGGCCCATAACCGAGGACCTCCACGCCGGTCGCCCTGTGAGCGTTCTTCCGGCACCCTCGACGATGCGGCAGGCACGGTTGAAAATCCAGAAAGGCCGGCTCTGGGTTGGCTCAAGATTTGGTCAAGAGCCACGACTCAAGCGGCGGGCAACTCCACGAGAAAGCGAGATCCGTGCCCGGGCCCGTCGCTCTCGGCGTAGGCCCGTCCGCCCATCGCATCGGCGAGGGCTCGAACGATGGCGAGCCCGATCCCCGAGCCGCCCAGGGCGCGCGTCCGAGACGGGTCCACGCGGTAGAAACGTTCGAACACGATCTCGAGCTGGTCCGGGGCGAGGCCGGCGCCCTCGTCGATGACGGCCACGACCGCTTTCGCTCCTTGCAGGCGGGCCGACACGGCGACCGACGAGCCTGCCGGCGCGTAGCGGATCGCGTTCGAGAGGTAGTTGGCCACGATCTGCGAGACGCGGTCGCGATCGGCCCGAGCGAGCGTCGCCGGAGGTACGTCGAGCGCGATGCCTATGTGGCGTTCCTCGGCGAGGGGCGTGAAACGCTCGACGATGTCGCGGCAGACTTCCGCAAGGTCGACGCGCTCGATCTTGAGCGACAGCTGATGCGCCTCGGCGCGCCACAGTTCAGCCAGCGCGTCGACGAGCCGGGTCAGTCGTGCGGTCTCCGAGCGAAGCAGCCGCCAGGTTTCGTCCTTCGGCTCGATGACGCCGTCCTCGAGGCCCTCGAGATAGCCATCGAGCGTGGCGAGCGGCGTGCGCAGTTCGTGCGCGACATCGCCGACGAGCTGCAGTCGGCGACGCTCTGTAGCCTCGAGCGAGCCGGCCATGGCGTTGAAGGTCTCGGCGAGATCGCCGATCTCGTCCTGGCCGGCCTCGGGAACACGCTCCGAGTAGTGACCGGCGGCGATCCGGCGCGCCGCCGCCGACAAACGGCTGACGGGGCGGGCGATACGGCCCGAGACGGCGAGACTCACGACGATCGCGGTGATGACCGCGATCAGCGACGCCGCGAGCAGGGCATTGCGAACCGCGTCCACGAAGGCGGCGTTGGTCGCGTCGCTCATCATCTGGCCCATCGTGTCGCTCGGGCTGTGTCCCATTGCGGAGGCGAAGTAGCCCGGCCCGACGAGGCTGACCGCGACCGCCACGGTGCCCAGCGCCGCGCCGGCGACGACCAGATTGGCAACCAAGAGTCGAGCTCGAAGAGAACGGGGGAGCCGCATCAGGACGTCCTCAACCTGTAGCCGACGCCGCGGACAGTCTCGATGAAGCGGGGCGAGCTCGGGTCATCGCCGAGCTTGCGACGCAGGTTCGCGATGTGGACGTCGACCAGGTGGTCGTCCGCCACGAACTCCGCGCCCCAGACCCGGTCCAGGAGCCGCGACCTCGCGATGACGACTCCAGGGTCGCTCGCAAGGGTCGCCAGCAGGTCGAATTCCGTCGCCGTCAACGAGACCGCGGCGCCGTCGACCGCGACTTCATGCCGGACAGCGTCGAATTCGAGCCCGGCCGAGAGCGCAGCGGCGCGGGCTTCGGGGAGGCGCGAGCGCCGCAGGAGCGCCTTGACCCGGGCGACCAGCTCCCTCGGACTGAACGGCTTGACGAGGTAGTCGTCCGCACCGACCGTCAGGCCGACGACCCTATCGATCTCCTCGCCGCGAGCGGTCAGCATCAGGACGTATGCGTCGGAGAACGCGCGGATCTGGCGGCACGCCTCCAGGCCGTCGAAGCCGGGCAGCATGACGTCGAGCACGACGACGTCGGGCGACTCGTCCCGGACCATCTGGACGGCGGCCGGGCCATCGGCGGCGGTCAAGATCGTGAACCCCTCACGAGCCAGATAGCCGCGCACAAGCTCGACGAGCGGCGGCTCGTCATCGACGACGAGGATGCGTTGAGCCCGGAGGGCTTCCATGTCGGCAAGGTTGGGCCAGAAGCCGCAGCCGTGCAAGGCTTGGGCCAGAACGCTCGCCAAAGGCCGACCATAGGGTCACAATGAGGAGGACCCGGCGCTCCGGGCAGACCGCCGGCGAGGCGCTGCCGTTGCAGTTCCACATCGTCGGATCTCAGAAGGGCGTCGGGCCGTTTCTTTCGCCGGTGGGCCTGGTGGCTGGTGTAGCTGGTAGCGCAGGCCGCGCGCCCCGGCCTCCGCCGCTCCCATATGTATGGCTGGCAGGGCTGGTGCTTGCCGGCAAGCGGCGGCGATCGCGCTCATCGCGATTGCCGGACCGTCCAGCGGCAGCCGAGAGCGTCTACTCTGCGGTCGTCACCGGCCGGGGACGCGAGAACAATTCCCGCGGCGCCAGGCAGCCCGTGCGCCGGCCGCAGCCGCACGATCTGGCGACCGAGCCCGGCGTCGCGTGCGCCGCCGCCCACGAGCGATGGACGGAACCGGAGTTCGACCGCTCGCGACAGCCTCAGGCTGGTGGCCGTCACGTCGGCGACGGACAGCTCGAGCACCTCCAGCCGCACGGGTCCCCCGATCGGATGCGGCTGCCGGCTGCGAGCCGCGCGATCTTGCTCGGTCCACTCTGCCGACGAGGGGTCGTGTTCTATCAGGAATGGCGGCTCCGTCGGGCCCAATGCGCCGCCGATCGCAAGCTTCCAGCGGACGACCGCGCCGTCGGGACGCTCGCGCCGGCCCGGCGCCGGGTCGCCGAAGCGGGCGCCGATCTCGCGGAGTGCCGCTACGTCGGCCGCGATCGAGTCGGTCGCGACGGCCCAGGTTGCGAGGCCGCCGCCGCGCTCCAGCGCGGCAATCGTGGGGACGCCCAGCCAGGATCCCTCGGCGACGCCCCGATCGGCTATGGAGACGAGTTCGACGTACGCGTCGCCGAGCCAGACAAGCCGGTTCTGAGTCCCCAGCGTCGGATGCCGGCCGCCGCCGGTCACGGCCAGGCCGACCCGCTGTTCAAGCTCGTCGGCAGCGTGGTCCAGGTCGCGAACCGCGATGACCAGATGGTCGATCCCCCGCAACACTCATCGAGCGTAGCACCGGCTTGAACCGAGGAAACCGCGGTCGACACGGTGCGAGCCGTCGCGCCGTCAGGTAAACTGCTAGTTGACTGTCGCCGCGGCCACAGGCATAGTCGAGCTTGACCAGGCTGTGCGGGGGCACCAGCACACGAATGCGGCAGTCGCGCGGCAGGAAAGCGGTCGTGGACGCAAAAGCGCTGGACCCACAGCTCATGCGCACATCCGTTGGCCAGGTGCCGATGGATCGGCTGCGCTCGATATTCGACGGCATGTTCGAGGGTGTCTGGCTCGTCGCCCAGAACGGTCGAACAACCTACGCGAATTCGGCCATGGCCCGACTCCTCGGATCGACGCCGGAGGAGATGCGCGGCCGCCCGCTCACGGACTTCCTCGCCGAAGGGCTCTGGGCCGAGGCGGAACAAATCCTGGCGCACCGAGATGGCCACGCCGGCGAGCGGATGGAGCTCCGGCTCAGTCGCGCCGACGGCAGCGAGCTGATCGGCGTCGTGGTCGCCAGTCCGATCACGACGGACGACGGCGTTTTCGTCGGGACGATGCTCAACGTCAGCGACGTGATCGGCAAGCGGAGCATCGACGAGCAGATCGTCCAGAACCAGCGCATGGAGGCGGTCGGCCAGTTCGCCGGCGGTATAGCGCACGACTTCAACAACCTGTTGACGGCGATCCAGGGTTATGCCGAGCTGGCCTGGTCCGCGCTACCGGAGAACGACCCGATCCGCGAAGATCTCGACCAGGTGCTCGCCGGGGCCAAACGGGCGGCGGCGATAACTCACCGCCTCCTGGCGTTCACGCGCCGCCAGACGTTGCTGCCGGTCGAGGTCGATCCGGCCCGGGTCATCGTCGACCTGGTCCCGATGCTCCGGCCGCTGCTCGGCGACGACATCGAGGTCGTTCTGGACATCGAGCCCGAGCACGGCTGGATCCGGGTCGATCCGGCTCAGCTCGAGCAGGTGATCGTGAATCTCGCCGTCAACGCCAAGGATGCGATGCCGGCCGGCGGAAGCCTGACCATTGCGGTCCACGACCTGACGTCGATCGATCTCGACGGCGTCGACCTGGACCTCGGTGTCGGTCCGTTCGTGCGCATCAGCGTCTGCGACATGGGCAGCGGCATGGACGAGGCGACGCGCGCTCGGATATTCGATCCGTTCTATACGACCAAGGGACCGGGCAAGGGTACGGGGCTGGGATTGTCCACGGTCTTCGGGATCGTCGCCCAGTCCGGCGGCCAGATCCAGGTGGAGACTGCGCCGGGCCAGGGCTCGACGTTCCATATCGACCTGCCGCGCCTTCGGACGCCGGCGCAGCCCGGTCCGGAGAGTTCGACAGAAGTCACGGGTCGCCGATCCGGCGTCGTCCTGCTCGTCGAGGACGATGCCGCAGTTCAGGAACTGGCGCGCCGGATTCTCGAGGCGGCCGGATACAGCGTCCTGGTCGCGGCCGACGCCGAGCAGGCGCTGCGGGCCAGTCTCCGCTGGGGCGAGCCCATCGACGCGCTCGTGACGGACGTGGTCATGCCCGGCGTCCACGGACCACAGCTGGCTATCCAGATCCGCGCCCAGCGGCCCGGCATCGGCGTTGTGTTAATGAGTGGGAACGCCGACGACGGGCTGGGCCGGGGCCCCGAGCTTGGCGAGTCGACCGAGATCCTCGCCAAGCCCTTCGACGCGGAGTCCCTCAGCCGGGCAGTCGGGCGGGCGGTAGACGATGGCCGTGGAGACCCTCGCCGATAGGCCCTCGCCGGCAGGATTGGCTCGGCGGGCGATCAGCGCGGCAGCGGCGGGCCTCCGCCACCGGCAAGAACGGTTGCCACGCTGATCGTGGCTGTGGCGATGGCGGCCAGAACGACGGCCGCGGCTGCGCGCAAACCATGGCGCATGTTTCGAGACATGTAGTTGTCCTCCATGGGTTTCTTCTCGACGGGAGAGCTAGACCAAGCTAGACTCCGCGCATGAGCTTGTCAAGTATTTATCAACACGAGGCGCGGCACGACCGCGCGCTGGCTTCGTCCCTGGGGTCGCGGATCCGCGAGCTCCGGATAGCCCTTGGGCTGACGCAAACGGATCTGGGGTCGCCGTTGACGCGGTCGTTCGTCTCGGCCGTCGAGCATGGGCGAGCGCTGCCGTCGCTGAGGGCGCTGCTCCTGATCTCGTCGCGACTGGGTGTTTCGGCTGGTCAGCTGCTTGACGAGCTGGAGTGGACTGGGCAGGACATATATACTGAAATCCATGCCTCAGACGACCCGCCACCGAGTGAAGATCGATAACGCTCCGTTGGCGCGCTCCATCGGGGCGCGGATCCGTCAGGCTCGTCTTCAGGCCGGTTTGACGCAGCAGCAGCTCGCGGGCGACACGTACACCAAGGCCTACATCAGCGCGCTGGAGAACGGCTTATCGAAGCCGTCGTTGGCGGCGCTCAACTTCATCGCTTCGACGCTGGACATGCCGGCCACCGCGCTTCTCCAGGGCGAGCAGGACCACTGGACCAGGCTCGAGGCGGACGTTCTGCTGGCGAGCGGCCGATGGCAGGAAGCTCTCGACATCTACGACGGCCTTCTGGCGGATGGCCCGCCGGGCGGTCTATGCGCCGAGCTCCTGCGGGGACGCGCGGAGGCGCTGGCGCGGCTCGACCGGGGACCGGAAGCCGCCCAGTCAGGCTCGGAGGCCGCGGAGATCTTCGAACGCCTGGGTCGCGAATCAGACTCCTTGCTGGCCCGCTATTGGGTCGCCAACGGCGAGTACCTGCAGGGCAACGGGGCCGAGGCTCGCCGGCTGATCGGGGCCATTCTGGAGAGAGTCCGAAGCGGCGTTCGGGTCGAGCCGGACTTCCACCTCCGAATGGTGATCGCTCTTGCGGCGGTCGAGACGCGCGACGGCGAATATGACCGGGCGCTCGCCTACCTCTCTGAAGTTCGCGGACTGGCCGAGGCGCTCGACGACCGGAGGCGCGCGTCGTACTTCTTCGATCTGGCCTATACATATCGCGAGACCGGAGACTACGAGGGAGCGGTGCGGGCGGGCTATGCCAGCCTGACCCTGTTCACGGCGATGAACGCCGACTCGGAGACCGCGGCCCTCGAGAACGACATGGCCCTCGCATTTCTCAAGATGGGGAACCTGGCGAGGGCAAACGACTTGGTGGCCAGCGCCCGGCAGCGGTTCGAGGCTCTCGGGGATGCCCGGTGGATGCCTCACATCGCCGACACGGAAGCGCAGATTGCCCTGGCCGGTTCGTCCTTCGAGCTGGCGACGACGCTCGTCGAGACGGCGATCCAGGGCGCCGAGGAAACGAGCAATGAGAAAGCGCTCATCGACGCTCTCGTGACCCGGGCGAAGATCCGCCGCCGGCGCGGTGAGACGGAGGGCGCCGACAGGGACTTCTCCCGAGCCGCAGATCTGGCCCGCAGCTCCGGATCACGTGGCAGGATCCGCGAAGTGCTCGGCGCCTGGTCTGAGATGCTGGCCGACGGCGGCGACCTACGCCGCGCCTACGAGCTGACCCGCGAGGCACTGTCCGTCTGAGTCCCTCGGCCGTCAGCGTAGCGGCGGGTTTCAGTCCGGTACCGATGGCTATGGCTCCTTGCGGAAGTACCGAACGCTGCACCTGAGCCCTGGAGTAGGCTGATCGGGTCGCAGGCCTCCCTCGCTATCCTGGGCGTCTCGGCGGGTCGGGCAGCGAACATCACCGACCGGGGTTAGGGCCGGGGATTGGGCGTCGTCGCGCCGGGATGCGCGTTCGACACCCCCAGAGGGCGAGGAGCGGGCAGTTGATTTCGTCGCGTTTGGTGCGCCTGGGCGCGTCCATCTTGCTGAGCATTGGCATGGCAGTAGTGATGCCATCGGGCGCGATAGGGGCGGCTCGCGCGGTCACGCCTGTGGCACCGCCGGCCGTCCAGGTGCTCCAGCCGGCCTCAGGCGCGAACCCGGTCTCCGCGGCGCGCCCTGACTGTATGCCTCCTGGCTGGAACCCGGCCCTGCCGTTCCCCGGATGCCATCAGCAAGTTGGCTCGACTCCCAGGACCATCACGCACAGAGCCAGGACGGCCGCCACGACCGGCACTCGCACCATTTCGGGCAAAGTCACCGGGATAGGTGGCGCTGCCGTAGGCGGAATCAACGTCGAGATCCTGGCCGGGTACATGGACAGCGTGGGGTCGACCGTGACCGCGGCCGACGGAACCTACTCAGTCAGCGGCCTCGACAACGGCTCATACACGGTCTACTTCCTGGACCCCAATGATGTCTACCTGTACGGCTACTACGCCACGGGCGGCGTCACCGTCACTTATTGGTTAGCCACGCCGGTGTCGGTAGCCACGTCGGACGCAGCGAATATCAACATTCAACTCGACCCCGGCTACTACATACGTGGAACCGTCACAGGAAACGGCGGCCTGCCGCTGGCGGGCATCGAGGTCAGCAACACCTGCATCGTGGGCAATGAGGGGCCGCTCTACTATTGCAACGGCACGACGACGGCGGCAAATGGAACCTACGCCTTGCATGAGTCGACCGGAACATACAGCGTTTCATTCTGGGACAACAGCGGAACGTATCTCAGCGGTTACTACGACAGCGGCGCTGCCGGCCAATTCACCACGGACATGAGCCAGGCGACCGAAGTCGAATTGACCACGTCGGACATCGGCGGAATCAACGTCCAGATGATTACCGGCTTTGTCTTGAGCGGCACGATCACGGGCCCGGGCGGGGCCCAGGTCGCGGATGAGAGTGTGGTGCTGCGCATCAACGGAACCATTTACTTCTCGTCCGTCGTGGCCTCGTCGATCGGGACCTACTCCATCCGCGTCGCTGCCGGGACCTACTCCGTTTGCTTCGTGGACAGTCAGGGCCACTACGTGAACGGTTGCTACAACAGCAGCGCCGCCGGTCATCTCACGCCGCACCAGGGCCTGGCCACCCTCGTAAATGTGACGGCAGACCTCAGCGGCCTGAACGTAGAGCTTGGAACGGGCACGTTTATTCACGGCACGATTAGCGGAATTGCGGGCCCGCTCCCGAACGCGCAGGTCGAAGTCGTCAGTAACGACTACATGGACTATGGGGTAGGCACGACAGCATCGGACGGGACTTACACGATAGACGTCACGCCTGGTGTCTACTTCGTATACGCCTACGATTTCACTGGCAGCTACCAGGCTGGCTACTACTCGACCACTGGGACCGTCTCGCAGGAAGGTTCGGCCACCCGCTTGACCGTCGGCAGCACGGACCTGGCAGGTATAAACCTGCAACTGCCGCTGTACCCGGCCACATATCAGGCGGTGGCCCCGTCGCGAATCCTGGACACCAGATCGGGACTCGGCATCTCTGGCGCACTGAGCTCGCACCACGCTCGGGGCTTCCAGGTGACCGGCTACCACCCCGAGGCGGATCTATACATCCCACCAGGTGCCACGGCCGTGACTGGAAACCTGACAGTGACCCAGCAGAGCGCCGCAGGCTTTCTGTACCTCGGCCCGAACGCTATGGACAATCCAACCAGTTCGACCGTCAACTTCCCGGTCGGCGACGACCGTGCCAACGCAGTCACAGTGGCGCTCGCCAACGACGGGACGCTTTCGGTCACCTACGCGGCGCCGTCGCTCGGCCCCACGGCCCAAGTGATCCTCGACGTGACCGGCTATTTCACCCCCGACTCATCCGGCTCCACGTATCACGCCGTGGCCCCGACCCGGATGCTCGACTCCCGTGACGGCACGGGGGGTTTGCGGGGCGCCTTTGGCTCGCACGTCGCCAGGGCGTTTCATGTCACCGGCGGCAGCGCCATTCCCACTAATGCGATAGCCGTCACCGGCAACCTGACCGTGACCAGCCAGACCAGCCTGGGCTTCCTGTACGTGGGGCCCGACCAGGCCAACAACCCGACGAGCTCCACGCTCAACTTCCCCAAGGCAGACGACCGGGCCAACGGGGTCACCGTGGCTCTCGGAACTGGCGGCGTCCTCTGGGTTACATATGCCGCCCCGACGCTCTCGGCGACGGCCGATGTCATCTTCGACGTCACCGGCTACTTCACACCGGACACGTCGGGTGCGAGCTTCGTTCCGGTGGCCCCCAAGCGACTGCTCGACTCACGCAACGGCACCGGCGCCACGATCTTCAGTTCGCACGTGGCTCAGGGCTTCCAGGTCAGGGGAACGGGCGTCGTTCCCGTCGAGGCGGTAGCCGTGACCGGGAATGTCACCGTGACCCAGCAGGCCCGCGATGGATTCGTGTACGTCGGGCCCTTCTCCGCGAATGACCCGACCAGTTCCACCCTCAACTTCCCGGTAGGCGACGATCGGGCAAACGCTGTGGACGTTGCCGTGAACAACAACGACAGGCTCTACGTCACCTACGCGGCGCCGGTAACCGGTCCCACCGCCCAGGTCATCTTCGACGTGACCGGATACTTCGTTCCGTAGACCAGGGCGGCGCTTCAGGTCTCGTGTGACGCGAAAGCCGGGTCCTCGGGCCCGGCTTTCGCTTGTCCCCAGGCCTCGTTACCGGCCCGGCCGGCGGCCCGGAACGGGCCCAGTGGGGGAGGGCCTGGGTACGGGAGGCTGCTCAAAATCTGTCCGCACGGCGACAATCCTGCTGCCTGACTCGTGCTAGGCTGAGGCCTCAGGGGAATCGAGCGGGAGCAAACGGTGTCGTCTTGGGGACGCGCCACGACGATGACGATGGTCGGTGGCGTGCTGCTCATGGTACTCAACGTCAGCCTCGTGGTCATGTGCCTGCCAGACTGGCCGGCTCCGGATTCGCTCGAGCAGTCTGGCGGCCGCGCCAGTCCCGCGCAGCTGATCCTCGGTGCGACCAAGTCCCCTCCGGCGTTGGCTGCGGTCACGACGCCCCACCCGAGCCACTCTCCGTCTCCATCGTCGCGCCCGTCTACGTCGGCGTGGAAACCAACCCCGCAGCCGGTCGTGACGGCCAGCCCGCTGGAACCTAACCTGCCGCAGAAGACCTTCGTCCCCAACCCGCCGCCGTGGCTGGCGTGGCGTCCGTCCGGGCGCGGCACCGTTTGGGTCGCGGATCTCCCCGCTCCCTGGAACGACGCCTCGGCGACGACGGAGGACATCGCCGTATATACGCCGCCCGGCTACGACCCGGGAGGCAGCCGCCGCTATCCGACACTCTACGAGGCACCGTTCAACTTCAGCCTCTGGGACTCGAGCATGAGCTTCAAGGTCAACATGGACTCGCTCATCGATAGAGGCACCATCCCGCCGATGATCGCCGTCCTGGTCAACGCGTGGCGAGCTCCGATCTTCGACACCGAATGCGCCAACTCGGTCGATGGCCGGCAATGGATGGACACGTTCATCAGCAAGACGGTCGTCTCGTTCGTGGATCGCAACTATCGAACCGACGCCCGGCCGGAGGCTCGAGGCGTCTTCGGCTTCTCCCAGGGCGGGTACTGCGCCGCGATCCTGGCGCTCCGCCATCCGGACGTCTTCACCACGTCTATACCGTTCTCCGGCTACTTCCGAGCAGGCGACGGAGACTCGTCGTCGACGCTTCCGTTCGGGGGAGATCCGGCTGCATTGGCCGCCGCATCGCCAATCCTGATCGCACCGAGGCTGACCTCCGATGAGCGGGCCAAGCTGTATTTCATAGTGGTCGCTAAACCCACCGAACCGCTCCTGGGCGTCGACGCGAAAGAGTTCGAGCAGGTCCTGAACTCGGCCGGCTACGACTACGCGGCGCTCGACTCCACGCTCGGTCACAGCTGGGAACAAGTCCGCAGGGAACTGTCGGGGGCGTTTCGAACCTGGGGACTCCATATGGTGAAACTGGGGGTATTCGCCACCTAGCCGGGGCCCGCCGGCGGCGGCTTGACCGGCCCGGTCCCGGGGATCATCGTCTAGCCGTCCTCGGGCTGGAGGTGGCCAAGTGAAGCCACGCAACGCGGTGGTGACCGGTTTGTTGCTCGGCGGGTTTACGAGCCTGTCGTATCTGGTGATGCCGATCACGGTGTTCCTCACGGCCGTGGTTTGGGTCTGGGTCCTGGTTCGCCAGCCGCGCCGGCCGGCCCTCGCCGGTGGCTTGACGGGTTTCGGTTTGATCTGGCTGGTCTTGCTGGCCCGAGTCACGTGGGCCTGTCTGAGCGACCTGTCGTGCGTCCAGCCGAGCTTCGTCTGGGTCTGGTTTGCCCCCGGCGTGGTGGCTCTCGTGGTCGGGCTGACACTCTTGCTCGCCGATCGGTCGCGGTCGGTGGGGGAATGACGCTCTAGAAGTACCGGTTACGGCCTCGCTTCGAGGAGCCGATAATCGTGGCGTCCGGCTCGACGAAGGGGATGGGGGAATGGCTGGCTCACGTACCTGCTCTCGGTGCGGCGCGACCGTCGGGGCCGATGCTGCCTGGTGCGGACGATGCGGATTCGTGCTGGCCCATCCCGCAACCCAACCGGTCGAGAGGCCGGGTTCGGAGTGGCTGGCCCTGCCGGTCGACGCGCGGGGCGCGCCTGCCTGCCCCGACTCCGCCCAGGACGTTCGGGAGAGTTGTCCTCGGTGCGGTTCAAAGCTCGCCACCGGGGCCGAGTGGTGCGGTTCATGCGGCCAGTGGTTGGGATCTCCGGTGACCGAGCCACTCGCGCAGGGGCCGCTCTCCTGGTTCGCGACCTCGTCGCGCGGGTCGTCCGCCCGCCGGCGAAACCTCGATATCTTGTCGCACGGTTTGTCGCGCCGTGGCAAGGCGGGAGCCGGCGTGGCGCTCCTCGTTGCCATCCTGGTGCTGGCCGCGATCGGCGGCAGTGCGGGCTCTCGCTCTCAGGCGATAGCAGCTCCCTCGCCAAGCTCGACGGCCGTTTCGTCGAACGTGGCCCTCGCGACCGAAGCCTCGGCGTCGGCGGATTTCACCGCGCCCCAGACGACTGCGCAGTCGAGCTCGCCCGCTCGCCCGCCGGCTTCCTCGTCGGCCTCGAGTGCTGCCGATCCTTCGGCAGTGGGTCCATCGTTCGAGCCCGATGCGACGGGCGTTCTTTCGCCGCTTGGTGGGGCAAGCGAGCTCAGTCGGCTGGCCGGCGAACCTGATCCTGGGTTGACCCCGGGCGCGCTCAATCCTGCGGTCACTCAGGCGACGATCGGCTCCACTATCTGCGTTTCCGGGTGGACGACCACGATCAGGCCCTCGGAGTCGCTCACCGATGCTCTGAAGATCAAGCAGATCGGCCAGTACGGCTACGGCGACACAAAGACGTCCTCGTACGAGGAAGACCACCTCATCTCGCTCGAATTGGGCGGCGCACCGGCGGATCCGCGCAACCTGTGGCCCGAGCCGTACACGGTCTCGCTGCCCGACGGCCGCCCGGCCGGTGCCCAGATCAAAGACACGTTCGAGACGAAGCTCAAGACGCAGGTGTGCTCGGGCGGAATCTCACTCTCGCAGGCTCAGAGCGAGATCGGTGACCACTGGGTGCATGCCTACTACGGCATCACGGCCTCCTCGCCGACCGCCACGCCGGCTCTCCCGGGGCCCACGGTCGCCGCGCCGACCTTCGCCGCTACCGCGAACCCCGCGCCTCCGGCACCGCTGGCTACCGATCCATATGCCGACGCAAAGGCCAAAGGGGCGACCGCCGTTTGCGCCGACGGCAGTCTGTCCTTCAGCCCGAGCAGATCCGGGACCTGCTCGGGTCACGGCGGCGTGCACTGGTGGACCGGAAACGTAGGTTCAGAGGGACCGGGCGCCCACTAGCCCCAAACGAACGCGAAGAGAGCGCGAAACGAAAGGGCCGCCCGGGCGGGACGGCTCCGGCGTGACGGTGGCGGATTCGAGGTCGGGAGTGCGTCGCCTGAGTGCCGGGTCGTTCGGGAGCCGTCTCGGACAGCGAGTCCAGGCGCCGGTCTTTCAGACCTCTATCAGCCGGACTCATGACACTCGTGGTCGAAGGCACCTCCGCAACGCGGCTGCCTCCGTTTGCCTCCTCCCCACGTACCTGAGTCGCCTGACCAATGACGTTCCCTCAGGACGAGAGCCCAGCGCCGGTGAGCACCAACCGGTCGGATCGGCTCAAGCGCGTCCGAAAGCGAGTCCGCCGGGCGGCGCCCTTCGTCTCGGGCGTGGTTGCGGCTCTGGTTGGCGTCGGCCTGTACGGCGTCTTCGTGCCCGGCGCCAAGCCGCTGACCAGCCAGGACGTCAACAACAACATCTCGCAGGCTCTCGCCTCGGTCACGCCGGGCCCGGCCCTTTCCGAGGCGGCCTACCAGGCGGTCGAGCCGGCGCTCGTCCTGATCGAAGCCCAGGTGCCGACCAGCTCGGCGACTTCGAGTACGGCGCCCGAGTCCGGCGCGAGCCCCGGAGGCACGACCACCGCGCCCGAGTCCGGCGCGAGCCCCGGAGGCACGACCACCGCGAACGGCGTCGAGGGCAGCGGCGTGGTCGTCGACGGCAACGGCGACATCCTCACCTGCCTGCACGTAGTGGCGAACGCAACGTCCATCGAGGTCACCTTCGCCGACGGCACCAAGTCGGAGGCCACCGTGCAGACGAGTCAGCCGGCCAACGACATTGCGGTCCTTCGGGCAACCAAGCCGCCTTCCCAGATCGTGCCGGCGGTTCTCGGCAACCCTCGAAGCCTGCAGGTCGGCAGCGAGGCCTACGTCGTGGGTAATCCATTCGGCCTGACCGGATCGATGAGCGCGGGCGTCGTCTCCGGACTGAACCGCTCGTTCCAGCTACCCGGCAACGGCCCGATGCTCCAGGGCCTGATCCAGGTCGACGCGGCGGTCAACCCGGGTAGTTCCGGCGGCCCGCTGGTCAACCGCTACGGCCAGGTCGTCGGCATCGTCGACGCACTGATCAATCCCACCAGCAACGATGTCTTCATAGGCATCGGGCTGGCCGTGCCGATAGACGTGGCCGGCGGAGCGGCCGGCTTGCCGCCCGACTAACTGCCCGCGGACCCGGTTTCGGCCGGCCGACGGCACCGGGAGCACCGAACGAAACCAACCAGGAGGCAAAGAGCGTGAACGTCAAGGTCGAGGAAGTGCCCGAAGCGCCCGTGGAGCGGCTGCTCTACGAGGTCAAGAAGGTCATCGTCGGACAGGACCACCTCCTGGAGCGAATGGCCGTGGCGCTGCTCGCACGCGGCCACTTGCTGGTGGAAGGCGTTCCGGGCCTGGCCAAGACGATGGCCATCAAGACCCTCGCCGAAGCGATCGGCGGCGACTTCAAGCGCATCCAGTTCACGCCGGATCTCGTCCCGGCCGACCTCGTCGGCACGCGGATCTACAACCAGAAGACCGGCGAGTTCAACACCTCCCTGGGTCCGGTCTTCACGAACCTGCTGCTCGCCGACGAGATCAACCGCGCGCCGGCCAAGGTGCAGAGCGCCCTTCTCGAGGTCATGCAGGAGCGGCAGGTCACCATCGGCCATGAGACCCACAAGGTGCCGAACCCGTTCCTGGTGCTCGCTACCCAGAATCCGATCGAGACCGAAGGTACGTACGCCCTGCCGGAGGCGCAGGTCGACCGCTTCATGCTCAAGGTGCTGGTCGACTACCCAAGCGCCAACGAGGAATTCGTCATCGTCGAGCGGATGACCGGCCAGCTCGACCCCGTGCAGGAAGTCCTCTCGACCAAGAGCCTGATTGCGCTGCAGCATGAGGCTGATCGGGTCTACGTCGATCCGGCGCTCATGGAATACGCCGTCCGCCTGGCAACCGCCACGCGGAACCCCAAGCTGCACGGCATGCCCGACCTCGAGCGCTACGTCACCTACGGCGCCAGCCCGCGCGCTTCGATCAACCTGATACTCACCGCCCGAGCGCTCGCTTTCGTTCGGGGCCGCAACTACGCTCTGCCGCAGGACGTGCTGGACATGGCCCGCGACGTGATGCGCCATCGCCTCGTGCTGTCGTTCGAGGCGCTGTCCGACAACGTGACCGCCGACGACGTGCTCTCCACGGTCCTCAAGCGGATACCGGCACCGGTCGTGCCGCTCCGAGAACGCTCCCAGGCCCGCGCCGGTGTCTGACGGCCGCGCCCGGGCGGACGTCCTCTGGACGCCGGACCTCGCCGACACCGGCGAGGCGGGCCGGGTCGCGCCCGCGCCCGCTCCGCTCAGGCCGCTGCCGGTTCGGGCCCTCGAGGCTCCCGTTCGACCGCTGCTCGTGCCGGCGCCGCCCGTCTCCCCGGCGCCGCCCGTCTCCCCGGCGCGGCCGGCGACGACGGCCTTCGGCGGCCCCCAGGCCTCGGCCTCGTCGCCGGCACGATCGCAGGCCGGTTCCAGCCGGCCCATCTCAGCGTCCGAGAAGATCCTCCAGCGCCTGGACTGGCAGGTCATTCGCCGCCTCGACGGCATCCTCCAGGGCGACTACCGCAGCTTGTTCCGCGGCAACGGGCTGGACCTGGTGGACCTGCGGGAGTACCAGCCCGGCGACGACGTGCGAGCCATCGACTGGAACGTGACCGCGCGGATGGACACGCCGTACGTTCGCGAGTACACCGAGGATCGTGAGATCACGGCCTGGTTCCTGCTGGACCTCAGTCCCTCGGTCGACTTCGGGACAGTGGATACGGAGCGCGTCAAACGGACCGTGCTCGTAGATTTCGTCGCCACTCTGGCCCGGCTCCTGACTCGGCGCGGAAACCGCGTCGGGGCCATGTTCTACGGCAGCTCCGTGGAGCGGACGATCCCGGCTCGGGGCGGGCGCGACCAGGTCCTGCAGCTCATCGAGGACCTGGTGGAGCATCCGCGCATGTCCGGCGCGCCGCTGCACGGACCTGTCGCCACTCCTGGCCGCGGGCGTGAACACGGTCAAGCGCCGGTCGCTGGTCTTCGTCATCTCGGATTTCATCAGCGCCCCGGGCTGGGAGCGGCCGCTCAACCTGCTCAACCGCCGCCACGAGGTCGTCGCCGTCCGCCTGACGGACCCTCGCGAGAGCGAGTTGCCCGACGTCGGCGGCGTGATCCTCGAAGACGCCGAAACGGGCGAGAGGCTGTACGTGGACACCCACGACAAGGGGTTCCGCGCCCGCTTCCAGGAAGCCGCGCTGCGCCGCGAGGCCGACGTCAACGCCGCCTTCAGACACGCCGGGGTCGACGCGCTGTCGCTCTCGACCGACGAGGATCTCGTCCGTTCGATCGTGCGCATGGCGACACTTCGGCGCGGACGGCGGAGGTAGCCCATGTCGTTCATATGGCCTCAGGCCCTGCTCTTCCTGCTGCTGATCCCGGCCGGACTGCTGCTCTATCGAGCCATCGATCGGAGCGCGGCGCCGGCGTCTGGCCGTGTACGGAGGATCGGGTCTCGCTCAGGAGGCCCCGAACCTGCGAGCCGGCGTGGGCCGGCGGATCCCGGGCTTGCTAATAGTCGTGGGTCTGACCGTCATGGCCGTCGCCCTGGCCCGACCTCAGGCCGTCGTGAGCCTGCCCCAGGAACAGGGCACGGTCATCCTGGCCTTCGACGTCTCGGGCAGCATGGCCGCCACGGACCTCACCCCGACGCGAATGGATGCGGCCAAGGCCGCGGCCAAGGACTTCGTGGCGCGCCAGCCGGCCACCGTGACCGTCGGCGTGGTGGCCTTCAGCGATTCGGGCGTGTCGGTCCAGGAGCCGACCAACGACCAGGCCTCAGTCCTGGCCGCGATCGATCGCCTCGTGCCGCAACGTGGCACCTCGGTGGCCGAGGGCATCCTGGCCTCGCTCAAGGCCATCTCCGTCGCCGAAGCCGGCCCATACGCCAACAACTACTACTCCAACGCCTCGCCCGGCGCCGGCCCGACGCCGACGCCCACACCAGTGCCGGCCGGGATGCATGCGCCGGCCTCGATCGTGCTCTTGAGCGACGGCGAGAACAACGAGAACCCCGACCCAGCGGCGGCGGCCCAGGCGGCCGCGAACCAGGGTGTCCGGATCTACACCGTCGGCATCGGCAGCCCGAACGGCACCACGGTGACGATCAACGGATTCCAGCTTCACACGCAGCTGGATCAAGCCACGTTGCAGGGCATCGCCCAGGTGACGGGCGGCACCTACTTCGGTGCCACCGACACGGCTCAACTCAAATCGGTCTACGACAACCTCGACACGCAAGTGGTCATCCAACCGCAGCTGACCGAGATCACGGCGATCTTTGCGGGCTTGAGCCTGCTGATGCTGCTGGCCGGTTCGGCGGGCTCGCTGCTGTGGCTTGGTCGATTGCCATGACAGGGCGGCGCTAGATGAACTTCCTCTGGTCCGGGCTCCTTGTTCTGCTGGCGGTGCTTCCGGTGATGGTGGCGGTATACGTCTGGAGCCTGCGCCGCCGCCGGCCCGCCGGAGTGCGCTACTCGAGCCTGTCGCTGATCCGCGCGGCCGGGCCATCGTCGTCGCGGCTGCGGCGCCACCTGCCCTTCGCGCTGCTGGTCGCGGCTCTCGGCTCGCTGCTCCTGGCCATGGCCCGACCGATCGTCGTCCTGGCCGTGCCCACCAACGAGACCACGATCATTCTGACCATCGACGTATCCGGCAGCATGTGCTCGTCGGACATTCCGCCGAGCCGGCTCGAAGCGGCGGAGGCGTCCGCGGCGGCGTTCATCGACAGCCAGTCCGCTTCGACTCGAATGGGGATCGTGGCCTTCAGCACCTTCGCCGAGGTGGTCGCGGCGCCTACCAACGACAAGGCCACTCTCATCGACGCCCTTCACAGCCTCGCCACCGGGCGTCGAACGGCCATCGGCGACGGCATCCTGGCCTCGATCGACGCCATCGCCGCAATAGATCCCGCCGTAGCCAAGAGCGTCACCGACACCTCCGGCGGCACGGCTCCGGCGCCGGTACCGAAGGGCGACTACGCGCCCGACATCGTCGTGCTGCTCACCGACGGGGTCAGCAACACCGGCACGCAGCCGCTCGACGCGGCCCAGCAGGCGGCCGATCGGGGTGTCAGGGTTTACACGATCGGCTTCGGGACGGCGAACGGCGGCGCCATGAGCCCAACCTGCGCGCCGCAGTTCATCGGACGGGAGCCGGGCGGAGCGGCCGGTGGGTTCGGCGGAGGAGGCGGCGGGTTCGGCGGAGGAGGCGGAGGATTCGGCGGCGGCGGAGGCGGCAACTTCCCCCGCGGCATCGACGAGGCCACTCTCCAGAAGATAGCCGACATGACCGGTGCCACTTACCATCCGGCCTCGACCGCGGACCAGCTGAACAGCGTCTTCGCGAACCTGCCGACCAACCTGATCCTCAAGCACCAGGTGACCGAGGTCAGTTTCGTGTTCGTCGGTCTCGGCGCCCTTCTTTCGGGAGTGGCGTTGCTCCTGGCCAAGCTCTGGCGCCCGTTGCCCTGAAGCGTTCCGTGGCCCGATGGACCGAGGACGCGCCGCCTAACCTACGTCCGGTCGACCGCCACCGTCTCCAATTCCATCTCGCCGCCCTGGTCCGAGTCCCAGCCGGCCCGCGAGCCGAGGTCGTGGAATTGTAGAAACGCGGCCACCGCCATCATCGCGGCGAAGCCGGCGACTTCGGGCCAGCCGGCGACCAGACGGGTTCGAAGGTGGGAGAGACGCAGCGCGGCGTCCCCGTCGAGGCGTGGCATCTGCCCGATCGTACGGGGACGTCAGCGCGCTTTGACCTCGCGCAGGACCGCCAGGATTGCATCGACCGATCGAACGGCGTCCGCCTCGCTGGTCGACCAGCCGGACACCGAGATCCGCATCGCCGCCAGACCGTGCCAGACCGTCCCACCGGCCCACAGCGTGCCATCGGCCTGAACGCCTTTCACCACGTCTCGGGTCAGCGCGTCGTCTTCGCCGAAACGGACGAGCACCTGGTTCAGGACCACCTCGTTCAGGATTCGAACCGAAGAATTGGCCGCGAGTCGCTCGGCCATGAGGCGGGCGATGTCGCAGTTCCGCTCGATCAGCTCTGTCAGGCCCAGGCGGCCGAGCGACCTCAGTGCGGCGTACACCGGAAAGCCGCGTGCCCGCCGCGACATCTCGGGAGTGGAATCGAACGGGTCGCGCTCCGTCGCCGACACAGGCAGGTAGGCCGCGGCGATGCTCATCGAAGCCCGCAGCGCCGCCTCGTTGCGGATGAAGGCGAGGCCGGTGTCGTATGGCGTGTTGAGCCACTTATGGGCGTCCGTGGCCGCGGAATCGACCTCCGCCAGGCCCTCGACCAGCGGCCGGAGCCGCGGCGAGGCCGCCGCCCACAACCCGAATGCGCCGTCGACGTGGAGCCAGGCGTTGGGCAGGTCGCGGACCACCGGCGCGATTTCCGCCAGCGGATCGAACGCGCCGCTGTTCACGTTGCCGAGCTGGGTCGCGACGATGACCGGCCCTTCGATACCGGCCACCGCCCGGCGGAGCGCATCGGCCCGCATCCGGCCTTGATCGTCGACCGCGACACGGAGCCCCGTGTGCTGGCCGAAACCGAGCAGTCGCACCGCCTTCAGCAGGCTGGGGTGGACTTCCTCGCCGGCGACCATCGTCACCGTCGGCGCGCCCTGGAGACCGTCCGCCTCGACGTCCCAGCCGGCTCGCCGCAGGACCTCATGCCGGGCCGCTGCCAGGCAGCTCAGGTTGGCGGTCGTCGCCCCGGTCGTGAACCCGACGATCGTTTCGCGCCGAAAGCCCAGCAGGTCGACCAGCCAGGCGCCGGCGGCGACCTCGGCCGCGGCGGAGGCGGGCGAGGGTATCTGCATGCCCGCGTTCTGGTCCCAGGCGCTCGCCAGCCAGTCGGCCGCCATCGCCGCCGGCAGCGTCCCGCCGATCACGAAACCGAAATAGCGCGGTCCGTTCATCGCGGTCAGTCCTGGATCGGCGGCTGCGGCAAGGTCCGCTACGACACGCTCCGGATCCTCCCCGCCGTCCTCGAGCGGTCTGGCGAGCTGGGCCCGAACCTGGTCGGCGGCAGCCAGGTCCGCACCGACCCGCCGTTCGGGCAGGCCTTCGATGTAGCGCAACGCCAGCTCGGCCGCAAGTTCGAGCGGCCCCCGGTAGGTTGCGAATGGTTCGGCCGGGAGCCCGGCGTCGACTTGTTCTGGCGTCCTGGCTGTCGGCACGGAGCCGACTGCGGAGGCCGGATCGGTGGTGGTGTCCATCAGCATTTCCTCGACCGAAGGTTGTTGGGCCAGGCTATTGTCGCCGCAATCGGCCTGCCATCGCCGTCCCGCTCTCCGGACGGCCGGCCACCGAATGGCCTCGTGCCGGCGGCCGCCGGGTCAGGCTCGACGGTGGATCCGTCGAAGTCATGTATGCTTAGCGCCTTCGTGAACGAATGGACGCTTCGGTCAGCGTCCCGGTACAGCACCGCCCGATCTCGATTCAACCCCTCGCCCTGACCGGTCCCGCTGATGAATGAGCGGGTGGGCCGTCAGGAGCTTTGCTCTCTTATGTCTTTCCATCAGCTCGGCTTTGTGTCCGAGCGTCCCTCGACTCCCCGTGAGTCGGGCTCCACGATCATTCCGGCGGCCACGGCGCCCCAGAGCCCGGCCCCGGCCTCGCCCGCATCGCCCATTTCGTTCGACCAGCTCGGCCTGACGCCGGACCTCCTCCGCACCGTCGCCGCCGAAGGCTACACGGAACCCACGCCGGTCCAGGCGCAGGCGATCCCGATCGTGCTGGCCGGCCGCGACCTCCTCGCCAGTGCCCAAACCGGCACGGGCAAGACGGCGGCCTTCGTGCTGCCCATCCTCCAGCTCCTCGAAGCCAGCCGGCCGGCGCCCCGCGCGCAAACCCCCGGCCAGCGCCACGCCCGCGGAGCTACCGGCCTGCCCATCCGCTGCCTCGTGCTCACTCCGACGCGCGAACTCGCGCTCCAGATCGAGGAGAGCGTCCGAACCTACGGCAAGGCTCGCCCGATCCGATCGACCACGATCTACGGTGGCGTCGGTTTCCAGCCGCAGGTCAGCGCGCTTCGAGGCGGGCCGGAAATCGTCGTCGCCACGCCGGGCCGCCTGCTCGACCATGCCGGTCAGGGCACGATCGACCTGTCGTCTGTCGAGATCTTCGTCCTCGACGAAGCCGATCGAATGCTCGACATGGGCTTCATCCGCGACATTCGCCGCGTCCTGGAACTCATCCCGACCCACCGCCAGAACCTGTTGTTCTCGGCCACGTTCTCCGACGAGATCCGCGAGCTGGCCGGCGGCCTGCTCCACGATCCGGCCGAGGTCCAGATCGCACGCCGAAACGCGCCGATCGAGCTGGTCCGCCAGGTCGTTTATCCGGTCGATCGCGAGCGCAAGCGCGAGTTGCTGAGCCACCTGATTCGGACCGGCCGGATCGACCGCGCGCTCGTCTTCACTCGAACCAAGCACGGCGCCAACCGCCTGGCCGAACAGCTCGAGATGGACGGCATCCTCGCCGCGGCCATTCACGGCAACAAGAGCCAGGGTCAGCGAGTCCGGGCCCTCGACGACTTCAAAGCGGGTCGTGTCGCAATCCTCGTCGCCACCGAGATCGCTGCGCGCGGCCTCGACATCGACGGCTTGCCGCACGTCGTCAACTTCGAACTGCCGATGGTCGCCCAGGACTACGTCCACCGCATCGGCCGAACCGGCCGCGCCGGCATGGAAGGCGACGCCGTGTCGCTCGTCTGCATCGACGAGAACATGCTCCTCGACGACATCCAGTCGCTGCTCCGCCAGCCGATCCGGCGCGAAATCGTCGAAGGCTTCGAGGTCAACCGCTCGATCCCGCGCGAGCCGATCCGTCAGCGCAGCAACGGCGCATATCGACCGAGCGATGGCCGGCGCGCTCCTTCACGGCCGGCCACGTCTCGTTTCGCAGCGCCCCGATCGGCAGCCCCCCGACCGGCCGCGCCCAGACAAGCGGCGCCTGGCGTGTTCGCCGAGACCCGAACCCAGCCCGCTCAAGGCGCGGCGCGGCCGCAGGTCGCGTCGGGCGGCTTCCGCCAGTCCGAGCCCCGGCAGCCCTCGCAAGGCGGCTTCCGCCAGCCGTCGGCCTTCCGCCAGCCCGCGCAGGGTACTCCCCGCCAGGGCGCGCCGACCGGGTTCAACCAGTCCGCGCCCGTGACTCCGCGCCACAGCGCAGCCAGCAGCTACCGCCGTCCAACTTCCAGTGACTTCGATCCGGCCGCGTCTTCCGCCCCGAGCCACGCCCGACCGCCGCACCGGGCCGCCGGTGGACCTTCGTCGGGCCGCCCCGCCCAGGCCGGTCGACCCGCCGCGTCCGGCCGACCTTCGGGCCCGGCCAGGCCGGGTATCGGTGCCGACGCTCCGGCGCATCAATCGAACCGGTCTTCGTACCAGGGCAGGCCTTCGAACGGCGGCTTCGGGCGACCGGCCAACGGCGGCTTCGGGCGACCGGGCAACGATGCCCACCCGCGCCCGATCGACCGACCCAACTCCCGACCGGCCGAACGCTCGGCCGATCGAAGCGGCAGCTACTCGTCGCTCCCGGGCGAGCGCTTCTCGCGCAATGCCAACCGCCAGGGCTAGCGGGAAAGCTCCGTCTTCGAGAGCAGCGACAGCCGCCAGGGCCAGCGCCAGGGCGTAACCGAAACGGAGCCGAAGGTCGACACCACGGCCGGCGACTCGGTGCCCGGCATCGTGTGAAAGAGGAAGTGCATTCCCGGCTTGAGGTCCCAGATCAGCGCGTGCCCTCCCGGCAGAAGCACTCGATGGATCTCGGCGAGCCCGGTTTCGCGATCGCTCCAGTGATGCATCGACAGCGTGCTTACGACGACGTCGAACGACCCGTCGGCAAACGGAAGCGCGTCGACGCTACCGACTACGAATGTGGGGCGACGCCTGGAGTCCACTCCGGCGGCGTTCTTCTCGGCGCGGGCGATCATGGCGGGATCGAGATCGAGGCCGGTCACTCCTACCTCGTGAGCGGTCGCCAGTTCGATCGCGAGATGGCCCGGCCCGCAACCCACGTCGAGTACGGCGCCATTCGGTGGAGCGGCGGCTGCGACTTCGGCGGCAACCTTTCGGAACATGGGCCGGAGGAACATGCCGGTCATCCGATCCGTGGCCGCAGGGTCGTCCATGAGAATCCCGCCTTCGGCCCGGCAGACATGGCCCAACCCGGCGGCACGGCGTAGAGCCAGAACGCCGGTGATTGCCGCGAGTCCGGCCGCCGCTATCAGGAATTCGACAATTCGCCATCACGCGTCTCCCTTGACGCCGATGGTCGGGCTCGGCGGCCGACGCGTCAAGCCGGGCCCTCAGGGCCGGTACAGCTCGGCCGAGTCGAACGATCGGGTGCCGTCGTCGCCGCCGGCGACGAGAACTCGACCGTCCCGCAACGCGGTTGCCGTACAGAACTCGGCGGTGGCGGGCAGCGAGGCGGTTGGTGTGAATGCGCCCGTCCCGGGGTCGTACACCTCGGCCGAGTCCAGAGGGCCGGCGTCGCCACGGCCGCCGGCGACGAGCACGCGGCCGTCGGGCAGCAGAGTGGCGGTCTGGCCGACGCGCGCGACAATCATCGGCCCGGTCGGCCTGAAAGTGCCGGTGGCCGGGTCGTACAAATCGGCCGTCGCAATGGTCGTGCTGCCGTCGTCGGCCCAACCGCCGGCGATCAGCACTCGGCCGTTCCCGAGCCGCGTGGCCGAGGCGTTCTCGTGGTGGGAGGCCATCGAGCCGGTCGGGGTGAATGTGCCGGTCTTCGGGTCGTACAACTCCGCGGCGTCCGTTTGACCCGTGTCCGTGTTTCCGCCCGCGATCAGGACTCGGCCGTCCGCCAGCAACGTGGCGGTGTGACCGGCACGCGGGCGCAGCATCGAGCCCGTGGGACGGAAGGCACCGGTCGCCGGGTCGAACAGTTCGGCCGATGCCGAAGGCTCGCCACCGGCCGCGTAGTCGTCGCCTCCGGCCACGAGCACCCGGCCGTCTTCGAGCCGCGTCGCCGTGAAGTGCTCGCGGGCGATCGACATCGAGCCAGCCTCCGCGAAGGTGCCGGTTCCGGGGTCGTACAACTCGGAGGAGGACCGGCCGAAGCCGCCGGCCACGAGCACGCGGCCATCGGCCAGCAGCGTCGCCGTCTGGGCGGCACGAGGTGAGTTCAACGACCCGGTCCGGCTGAAGCGACCCGTTGTGGGGTCGTACAGCTCTGCGGACGAGAGAACCACCTGCGCGGAGCCTTCTACCTCCTGACCTCCAGCCACAAGCACTCGACCATCCGCGAGCAGTGTCTCCGAGGCATCGGAACGAGCTGCAGTCATCGGGCCTGTCGCCGTGAACGTCGCGTGGGCGGTTCCGGCGAGGATCGCCACGCCGGCGACCGCGGCGATCGCCGAGACTCCGACCACCGCCAGAGCCAATGAGATCTGGCGCCGCTCACTGGGAACGGAGAACGAGCCCGGAATGGCCATATCTCAGTCTAGCCGGGCACGCCGGCGAGATCGCAGGACTTCCCGGCCGAGACCGGTCGGCCTGCTCGTGGCAGCCTTCTTACACTCGCTTTACGTATACCGGCAGGCAAGCCGGCGTGAGGCGACCGATCATCGTCGCGCCAGTCCGAGAGGGCGCCAGCACCCCTACGACTGCCGGCGTCACAAGGGAGGGAAAGATGATCACGGGCCTCGCCACTAAGGCATTCGCCGTCTTCGTGGCTCTTCACGGGATCGTTCACGGGATCGGCTTCGCGGTCCCGTGGAAGTTGATGGACATGCCGGGCGTCGACTACACCACCACCGTCCTTTGGGGCAACGTCGATCTGGGCGATACGGGCATGCGGCTCTTCGGCATCCTGTGGCTGGCAGCTATCGCCGCATTCGTCGTCGCCGCCTACGGGATCTGGCGCCGGCGGTCCTGGGCCACGCCCGCTCTTGCCGTTGCGACCGTCGGTTCGCTCGTCATATGCGTCCTGGCAAGCCCGAGCGCAATCAGGGGCACGGCGATCGATGTCGCGATCCTGGTCGGCGTTGCCGCCCTGGCGATTGTCGCTCGACGCGGCCGTGGCGCGGTGCCCGCCACCCACCAGGCCGTGTCCAGCAAGTGAGAGGCCGGCGCCGCTCTTCGATGGCGGCAACCTCGAGGTGGCCTCGTAGCTGACGGCGAGCTTGTCGTAAGCCCTGCCGTCCCGGGCCGATCAGATGGCGAACGTCTCGATGGCTTTGGCGTCGGTTTGTGTCGCAGCCTCGCTCACGCCGGGCACGACGAAGGCCAGGTGGATGACGCCGTCGCTGTCGAGGGCACCGGCGCGCAGCACGTCGGCGTCGTTGAGGTCGCCGCGCAGCACCTCGGCGAGCATTGTGCTCAACCATTGGCCGATGCAGGCCCGCCAAACGGAACGTCGTTGACAATCCGCACGAGCCGGGCCCTCCTAGTCGCATGAACAGCGTGCGTTCCAAGGACGGTACCTCCGTCGCCTTCGACCGGTCGGGCAGTGGGCCGGCACTCATCCTGATCGGCGGCGCGATGAGCGACCGCACGACGTCCGCAGCCGTCGCATCGCTGCTGGCGCTGCATTTCACCGTCTACAGCTACGACCGCCGGGGTCGCGGCGACAGCGGCAACACGCTGCCGTACGCGGTGGAGCGGGAGATCGACGATCTGGCCGCGCTCATCGCCGAGGCGGGCGGGTCCGCGTTCGTAATGGGTGGGTCCTCCGGCGGAGTGCTCGCCCTGGATGGGGCCGCTCGCGGTCTGCCGATCACGAGCCTGGCGGTCTACGAGCCGCCCCTGATCGTCGACAAGGACGGCCCGCTGATCCCGGACGGCTTCGCGGCTCGCCTGGCGGAGCTGGCCGCGTCCGGCCGCCCGGGCGACGCCGTCGAGGCATTCATGACCACGGCACTCGGCATTCCGGCGGCGGCCGTGGCGGGGATGCGCAGCGCTCCGATGTGGCCGGGCCTGGAGGCCATCGCGCCGACGTTGTCGTACGACATGGTCATCTGCGGCCCGGTCGAGACGGGCAGCCCCATGCCTCTCTCGCGCTGGGCGTCGATCCGCATCCCGGTGCTCGTGATGGCCGGCGGCGCCAGCCCGGCTTGGATGCAGAATGGAGTCAAGGCCCTCGCCGGAACACTCCCCAACGCGACCTACCGACGACTCGAGGGTCAGACCCACTCGGCGGACCCGCAGATGCTCGCCGCCGCACTCGAGGAGTTCTTCGCCGGCGCCAGGATCGCCTGAGCGGCCCGGCCGCCCGGCGTCCCGGCGTCCCGGCGTCCCGGCGACTCTGTCAGCGCACCCGGAACGGCGCTCCGTGGCCCGGGATCACGATATCGACGCCGTCCAGGAGGCGCCGACGGTTGCGCCCCAATTCGGCCTGGTCGAGCGCGTACGGATCTACTTCGGGCGTCCGGTCCGACCGCCACCACAAATGAGTGAAGGCCTGACGGCCGTCGGCCGTATCGACCACGAGGCTCGCGTCCTGGGGCGAGTGGCCGGGCGTGACCCAGATCGTGGTGTTCGGCGCCAGCCGGAAACCTTCGCCCTGGTGCTGATTTACCTGGTCGTCGCGGCGTGCCGAGCGATGGTCCACGATCTCGGCGTTGCGGAACAGGGCGATGTTGACCGTATGGTCCAGGTGATGGTGCGAGACGAAGACGTGGCTCACGTCGTCGGGTGAGATGCCCAGTCGCTCGAGCGGGTCGAGGATCAGCGAGCGGCTCTTGACCATGCCCGGGTCCACGACGATCACGCGGTCGCCGTCTCGGACCAGGCCGACGGTGCCTGCGACGGACGGCGCATCGGCGTAGCCGACGACGAGGATATCGACCAGCGCGGAAGAGACGCCTTGGGCCATGGAGCCTCCTTTCGGGTTGCCGGTCGGCCGGAGTGGGCCGTAGTCCGTCAGTCCAGGTTCGCGCCCATTGTCGGTCGCCGTTCTCCCGAGGAGTACCCCCGCATGACATTCTCGACGACCCGCTCGGCGAACGCCCGGTCGAGTTCGCCGCCGAACATCAGCCGGAAGTAGACCGGGCCCACCAGCAACTCGGTGGCCAGTTCGGGATCCGCATCCGGGCGCAGGTCGCCGCGTTCCACGCCGCGAGCGATCATCGCCGCCACCTCCTGGCGGCGCGCCTGGACGACCGTGGACCGAAACCTGTCGCCCAGCACAGGGTTTCTCGCGATCTGGGACAGCAGAGCCCGGATGACCGGCCCGAAGTCCGACTCGGTGATCGCCCGCATCGGGTTCACGACCGCCGCCAGCATTTCCTCACGCGTGTCGCCGGTCTCCTCGATGGCGATGTGCGGTCCCGCCAGATCCGCCAGCAGCGCCAGTGCGAGCTCCTCCTTGGACCGCCAGCGGCGGTAGATCGTGGCCTTGCCGACCCCCGCCTGGGCGGCCACGTGCTCGAGTCTCAGAGCCGTGTATCCATCTCTGATCAGCTGCTCGCGGGCGGCATCGAGGATCGCGCGATGGACCTTGTCGCTGCGCGGCCGTCCTCGATGCGCACCTCGCAACGAAACGGCGGCCGTGGCGCCCGAATCGGTTGCAGTCGAGTTGCGATACGGAACGTCTTGTAAAACTTCCTCCATTGGGCTATGATACGGAACGGCTCGTATTAGAGCAAGGAGAAACTGAAATGATTGACAATTGGAAAGTGCTCGATCGCATCGAGCGAGCGGAACAAGAGACGCCATTCTGCTACTGCGGCGAACCGATGTCGCCGGTGGCGAAGCCCGACGGGATCTGGATCGAATGCGTCTCGCGCCTCAACCCTGATGAGTCGAGGCTCGGGCGCTTGCGGTCCGTCCTGACCGCCGGCGGCCACACCAGCCGCCAGATCGTCGAGCTGGACCAGGCCGCCTGAGGCATCCGACCTTGCGGCAGCGCCGGGCGACGAGGCACGTCCTCGTACGCGCCCGGCGCGCCCGGTCCGGCTGACGGTCCGCCAGCGAGATCAACGTTGCGCCGGCAACGAGCGGCGTACGCTGCCACCGAGTCACCGAATCAGGGTACGGAGGCAGGGAATGCCGGATAGCAGAGAGAACTCCTGGAACGACGCCATCGTCACCGACTTCCGGGCGCACCAGGGTCAGATCACTCAAGGGCGGCTCAAAGGAGCCTCCATCTTGCTGATGACCTCGACCGGAGCGAAGACCGGCCAGCCCCGCCTGGCTCCGGTGGCCTATCACCGCGAGGGCGACGCCTACGTGGTCGTCGGGTCGAACAGCGGGCAGGACAAGCAGCCCACCTGGCTGGCGAACCTCCGGAAGAACCCGATCGTCACCGTCGAGGTCGGAACGGAGAAGTTCCAGGCGCGAGCGCGGATAACAGAGGGCCCGGAACGGCGCCGCCTGATGGACGACAGAATTGCGATGGTTCCGCAGTTCGGTGAGTACGAGAAGATGACCAGGCGCGAATTGCCGGTCGTCGTCCTCGAGCGCGTGGGCGTTCCGGCATCTTCCGGCAAGCGCTGACCGACTCGTCTGGAGCGGTGGCATGGACCTCGCGGAAACCAATCGTCGGGTAATTGAGCAGTTCCGGGCCGGCGGACCGATCGAAGGCATGCATCGGGAGCGGCTGGTCCTGCTGACGACGACCGGCGCGAAGTCCGGCATGAGGCGCACGACGCCGATGATGTTCGACCGCGACGGCGACCGGGTCATCGTCGTAGCCGCCAACGCCGGCGCCGAGAAGACCCCGGGCTGGTACTACAACCTCGTGGCCAATCCGCGTGTCACGGTCGAAGTCGGCGACGTAACTTACGAAGCGACGGCCACTCCGCTCCGGGGGGCGGAACGCGATCGAATCTGGGCCGAGATCAAAGCCAGGTTTCCTTTCTTCGCCGGCTATGAAGCCAAAGTCGAGCGGGAGATCCCGGTCGTCGCGTTGACGCGAAACCCGGCGCGGGCCTAGGCGTCCGACTCAGGGCCACCGTCTCGACGCGCTGGCCGCAATGGGCGCGCAGGTGACGCCGAATCCGTGGCCATCTGGCGCGCCAGGTCCGCGGCGCGATCCAGGACGTCGCGAACCGGCACGCCCAGTCGTTCGGCCGCCGAAGTGGCATCGGCATACTCCGTCTGCACGGTCACGACCCGACCGTCCAGGAATCCGCGCTTGACTCCGACGTCCTCGCCTTCCACCTGAACGACGACCCGATCTCGGGGCAGCGCGCGGCGGGCGACCGGTCTGACCCGCATACCGAGTGTCGTCGACTGCGTGAACAACGCCCGAGCGACGGCGTCGACCGCAACCTCGGCAACCAGTGCCGTGACCGCGATTCCCGGACGGCCCTTGCGCATGACCACGGGCGTGAGCCAGGCGTCGACGCCACCCGCCCGAACGAGATCGTCGAGGACCGCCGGCCAGAGACGTGGATCCATGTCGTCGACGACCGCCTCGACCTCGAACAAAGCGTCCTCACGCCACGTCGACGAACCGACGTGTGCGACCTCCGTCCCGACCACGATCCTCAGAACGTTGGCCCGATCCGGCGGATCGGCCGACCCGGCGCCGACGCCGACCTTCTCGATCCTCATCGGAGGTAGCGCGCCCCACTCCCCGGCGAGCGTCGCGAGCAGAGCTGCGCCGGTCGGAGTGCATCGCTCGCCGTCGCCGCCGGACGTGACCGTCGCTCCGCCGCCGGTCAGGATCGCCAGGACGGCGGGCACGGGCACCGGCAGGGGACCGTGAGCGGTATCGACGCTGCCCGATCCCACGGCCACGGAACTCGCGACGATCCGGGCCCGCGGCTCGAGCAGACCGAGCGCGTGGAGCGCAGCAGCGCATCCGACGATGTCGGCCAGCGAGTCGAGCGCGCCGACTTCATGCAGGTGGATCCTGGCCGGATCCTCGCCGTGAACTCTGCCTTCGGCCGTGCCGATCAGGCCGAGGATTTCGGCGGCGAGCGCGGCCACGGGTGGCGCCAGCCGGGCGGCTGCGACGATGGCCAGCACTTCGCCGAGGGTCCGGGAAGCCGCGGCATCGGCCACGAGCACGTCCGCTTTGGTGGCTCGCATCCCGTGCCGGCGAACCTGGCCGGGTTCGATCTCGATCCGCTCCACGCCGAGCGAGGCGATCGCCGCCGCCACCGCATCCACCGGCGCCCCGGCGTCGAGCAGGGCCCCCAGCAGCATGTCGCCCGATGCGCCGGCCGAGGCATCGATCCACAGGCAACGTCCGCGTTCCGCCACTGGCATCTCCTCGCGTCATCGGGGCAACTGGGTCGAGTCTGACACAATGCGGTCGCACCTCCGCGGCACCTCCGCGACAAGACCCGCAGCGCGCCCGGGGACGGAAGCGAGCTACGTGTTAAGGGCAGGCTTCGGCTGCTGCGTCAGCACGGCGCGGTCCCCGCCGCGGTCCCCGCCGCGGGTCATGAGTGCGGCGAGTCTCAGCCGGCCCGGCCGCGGGCGATGAGCGCGCCGACCGTGCCCGCTCCGACGCCGTCATCGATGCCGACGACTGCCACTCCCGGCGCGCAAGAAGAGAGCATCGCCAGGAGCGCGCTGAGGCCGCCGAAAGTGGCGCCGTAGCCGACGCTCGTGGGACAGGCTATGACCGGCACTCGGGCCAGCCCTCCGACGACGCTCGCCAGCGCCGCGTCCATGCCCGCGACGACGACGATCGCGTCGGCCTGCTCGAGTTCGGGCTGTTCGCCGAGAAGGCGGTGGAGCCCCGCGACGCCGACGTCGGCGATCACGTGGACGCCCGCGCCGAGCAGCGAGGCCACGGTCTCGGCCTCCTCGGCCACGGGCAGGTCAGACGTGCCGGCGGTCAGAACGAGCAACCGGCCGCGGGCCGCGGGAACCTCACGTGGAATGGCCACCAGCCCCGGGCGTTCGCGCCAGATGGAGTCCAGGCCGCGGCTTTCGGCGAGGGATCGGATCTCGGCCGAATCGCCCGCGCCGACGTGTGTCACCACGACGCTCGACGTCTCATGATCCAGCTGTGCCGCAACGATGGCGAGAAGCTGTTCGCGCGTCTTGCCCGGCGCATAGACGAACTCGACCACGCCCTGGCGGAGGTGGCGGTGGTGGTCGACCCGCGCGAAGCCGAGGTCGGTAAACGGCAGGCGACGCAGCGATTCGACAGCGTCGGCGATGGGGACCGCGCCGGTCGCGACTTCCGCCAGCAATTCCTCGAGTGCGGCCGCGTAGGCGCCGCGTGCGGGCGCTGCCGCCGCCGCGTCATCCGTAGGCATTTGGGCTGTCTCCAGCGCCCGTGCCGGCGTACGCGGCCGGCGACCAGCTCTCGAACCCGAGGGCGATCAGCTGAGTCTGGACTTCGGCCGCACGGCGGTCGAGCTCCGGCAGGTCGTGGCCCTCGACCTCGACTCGAGCGTGGCTGCCGAAATCGCGAACTCGCACCTGGCGAAAGCCCAGCGCCCGAAGCGCCAGCTCGGCCGACTCGACCCGGCGCAGCCGCTCGGCGGTTATCGATTCGCCGAACGGGATCCGGCTCGCCAGGCAGGCCGACGCGGGCCGGTCCCAGCCTTCGATGCCCAGCGCTCGGGCCAGGGCGCGTAGCTGCTCCTTGGTGATGCCCGCTTCGGCGAGTGGCGAGCGCACGCCCAGCTCCAACCCGGCGGTCATGCCCGGCCGATCGCTTCGCTGGGTGTCCGAGGCGTTCGTCCCGTCGACGACCCAGGCGTAGCCTTCGGCCCTGGCGATCTCGTCCGCCGCGCCGTACACCTCGAGCTTGCAGTAATAGCAACGCGATCGCGGGTTCCGGGCGTAGCGCGGATCGTCGAGCTCCTTCGTCGCAATCGTCCGCCAGAGCGCGCCGTGCCGCCCGGCGTCGCCGGCCGCAACCTCGGCGTCGGCACGGTCCCACGCCGGCATTGCGGCCGATTCGGCGGTCAACGCAAGGCATCGGGCCCCGAGCAGGGGCGACGCCACGGCCAGCAGGAAGCTCGAGTCGATCCCGCCGGACAGGGCGAGAACGCAGGACTCGAGGCCGTTGACGATATCCAGCAGATGCTCGAAGCGCTCCAGCGTCTGCGGGTCGAGGTCGTTGCGGTCCGGGCTCGCGCGCACCAGCCCGATCATTCTGGTGCGGGCCGAGCCATCGGCAAATTCGCGGTCGGGCATCGCGTGACGATACATCCCATCCGCGGACCGCGCCGGCTCGCCGCCGGATAGGGCCGGCTCGCCGCCGGCTCGGCTCGCCGCCGACCGCGCCGGCTCGCCGCGAGGTCGGTCGCCGCTCCGTGTAGAGTTGTCGAGACGTCCGCCGAACGCGCCGCGTCCATGACGAAGCCCGGCAGTGGCCGGATCCCGGGAGGGCAGACCTGCCGATGGACCACGACAAGACTCGCGAAGCCGCCCTGGCCCCCGAAGCGCTGGCCGACCCGCCGACGGCGCTCAGCGGCGCCGCCTACGCACCCGCCGGCTCGTCCGCCGCGTCGTCCGCTCCGTCCCAGCGCGAACCGTTCGCCGAATTCATGACCACCGATCTGCCGCGCTGGGCTCTCGTCCGGCATCGCATGGACCCGGAGGAGGTCACCGACGTGGCGGCAGCGGTCGCCGCAGCGCTCGATCAGCAGCGGGCCGCCGTCAAGCCCGGCTCGCGCGTCTGCCTGGCCGTCGGCAGCCGTGGCATCGACCGCATCGACGAGGTCGTCCGCGCCGCCGTCGCCTGGTTCCGCGCGGCCGGCCACAGCGTCTTCGCGATCCCGGCGATGGGCAGCCACGGCGGCGCCACGCCGGAGGGCCAGCTCGAGGTCCTCGCCTCCTACGGCATCACCCCGCGAATCGATCGGCTGCGAGATCCGCTCCAGCATGGAGACGGTCGAGCTGGGTTCGGTTCGCCCCGGCGTGCCGGTCTTCGTCGATCGGAACGCCTCTCGAAGGCGCCGACGTCATCATCCCGATCAACCGCGTCAAGCCGCACACCGACTTCACCGGCGAGAGTCGAGAGCGGCCTCATGAAGATGATCGCCATCGGCCTGGGCAAGCAGCGTGGCGCCGACACGTTCCACCGCCAGGGCTTCGCGGTCTTCCACGAGCTGATCCCGGCAAGTCGCCGAATTCACCTGTCGAAGGTCAACATCCCGTTCGGCCTGGCGCTCGTGGAGAACGGGTACGCCAGGCTGTGGCGGATCGAGGCCGTGCCGCGCGACCGGGTCTGGGACCGCGAGCGCGAACTCCTTGCCGCCGCCCGCTCCGCGGATGGCGCGCCTGCCGCTCGACAGCCATCGACATCCTGGTCCTCGACTACATCGGCAAGGACATCAGCGGGCTCGGCATGGACTCGAACGTCGTCGGCCGCTACTACACGGGGCCCACCGGCGATACCGCCGCGCATCCAGCGGATAGTCGTACGCGATCTGACCGCCGAGACAGAGGGCAACGCCGTCGGCATCGGTATGGCCGACGTGGTCCTGCGGCCGCGCGGTCGAGCAAGATGGACACGCACAAGACCTACATGAACTGCATCACGGCCAAGACGCCGGAAGGGGCGCGGGTCGCCGATCACGGCCGACACGGACCGCGAAGCGCTGTCGGTGGCCATCGCCTGCTGCCTCAAGGTTCAGCCGCCGGACGCCCGGATCGTCCGCATCCGCGACACCAAGCACCTCGAAATGCTGTACGTCAGCGAGCCCGCGCTGGCCGAGGTTCTGGCCACGGGCCGATGCGAAGTCGTGAGGCCGGCGGAGGCGATCGAATTCGACGGCCACGGCATGTTCGCGGCGCCACTGGAATAGCGGCTCGCCGCCGGATCGCGCGGCGGTTCCGTTTGAGCCGCGGCCAACCGCGGGCTGATACCCTCAATTCGAGCCTCGCGCCGTGAGAGGCCAGTCACGAGGCCGATCGCTTGACCGCCGCCGAGAGCCCGGAGCGCCTGCTCGAAGACCTCAACCCTGCCCAGCGAGAAGCCGTCACGATAACTTCCGGGCCGCTGGCGATCGTCGCCGGCGCGGGTTCGGGCAAGACGCGGGTGATCAGCCGGCGGGCGGCCTACGCAATAGAGACGGGCGCGGTCCCCGCCGATCAGATCCTGCTTGTCACGTTCACCGACAAAGCCGCCGGCGAAATGGTCCAGCGGATGGCGACGCTCGGCCATCGCGGCGTCATGGCCCGAACCTTCCACGCGGCGGCGCTGGCCCAGTTGCGCCACTTCTGGCCGAGGCGCCACGACGGCTCGGCGATCCCGTCGATCCTCGATTCGAAGCTCCGCCTCATCGTGCCGCTGGTCGGCCGTCTTCCGGGCGGGTACCGGTTCACGCCCGCGAAGGACGTCGCGGACACGATCGAATGGGCCAAGGTCCGGCGCATCCGGCCGGATCGATGGGTGAGCGAAGGTGCCGATCGCGCGCCAATCCCGGCCGACATATTCGCCCGCGTCTACCGCGACTACGAGAGATCGAAGGCGCAGGCTGGCCTGCTCGACTTCGAAGACATGCTCGTCCAGACCGTCGAGTTGCTCGAGAGCGACGCCGCGGCGGCTCGGCTCGTACAGTCGCGCAAGCGCTGGTTCAGCGTCGACGAGTACCAGGATACGAACCCGTTGTCCGAGCGGCTGCTCGAGTTGTGGCTCGGCGAGTCCCGCCATCTGGCGGTGGTCGGCGACCCCGACCAGACGATCTATACCTTCACCGGCGCCACGCCCGAATTCCTGCTCGGCTTTGCGGATCGGCATCCCGGCGCCCGAACGGTCACCCTCGCCGACAACTACCGCTCGAGCCCGCAGATCCTCGAACTGGCCAATCGCCTCGTGGCGGTCGGGCCGCGCGGCGCGCTGACTGCCACTCAGCCGGAGGGGCCGGCGCCCTCTATCCGACGGTTTGAAGACACGGCCGCCGAACTGGGAGCACTCGTGGCCTGGACGCGGGCGACGGCTGCGGCCGGAGTGCCTGCCTTCTGAGACGGCCGTTCTGGTACGTGTCAATGCCCAGCTGCCCGCCATCGAGGACGCGCTGACGCGGGCCGGGATCGGGTTCACCGTCCGCGGCCAGCGGTTCTTCGAGCGACGGGAGATTCGGGACGGGCTCCAGCTCTTGCGCCGCGTTCGGCCGGCCGAAGAGGGCGGCGGGCTCGTCGGGGCGATCGAGCAGCTCTTCGTCGAGAAGCTCGGCCTGGATGACGTGGCCGCCGACGCGGGCCACGAGGGTCGTGAGCGCGCGGCGTCGCTGGAACTGCTCATCGGCATCGTCGAGGACCTGGCGGCCGCCAACCCTGCCCTCACGATCGACTCTGTCCTGGCCGAACTCGAACGCCGCCAGGCGGCCGAAGCTGCCGCCTCGACCGAGGGCGTGAACTTGCTGACGTACCATCGAGCCAAGGGTCTCGAATGGGACGCGGTCTACCTGCCGGCGCTCGACGAGGGCTTGATGCCGATACGGCAGGCCAGGGAAGACGACGAGGTGGCCGAGGAGCGGCGCCTGCTCTACGTCGGCGTCACCCGCGCCCGGCGGTTCCTGGCCCTGTCGTCGTCGTCGCGCAAGCCGTCGCGGTTCCTGGTGGAAATCGAGCCGACCCGGCCGGGAGCCCGCCGAGCCACGGGGAGCCGTGAAGGCCGCGTCCGCATCCTGCCGGGCGCGCCCATCGCCACGCCCGCCGTCCCGGACGACTCGCTGCTCGAAGGCCTGCGCCGCTGGCGCCGCGAGCGCGCCTCCGCGGACAACGTGCCCGCCTACGTGGTCGCCCACGACACCACGCTCGCGGAGATCGCCGACGTCCGCCCTCGCAGCCTGCCCGCCCTGCGCCGAGTGCGTGGCATGGGCCCCACCAAGCTGGACCGCTACGGCCCCGAAATCCTTGCCGTCATCGAGGCTGCCACCTGACCTGTGCGCGCAGTGACGCTCCACACGCCCAACCTGCGCATCTGCCAACCGGGGTAGCACGAGACGAGATTCCCGACCCTTGGGATCGTGATCCGCAGCCGCAACGCTCCCGGCTGCGCGTACCCGCGCACATGCCACGCACGAATGAACGGTTCGGGGCAAGACCTGCTGCCGATCCGGCGCTCGGCCGGCTCACGACCCGGCGCGATGCTACCCGGACGTGAATCTGATCAGATTAGGGTTGGCGGGGCGGCGCAGGCCCGGAGCTGGTAGCCGCCGCCCGGCCCGGCGCACCGCCGCGGGCCCGGCCAGGCGCGCCGCCGCACAGCCGCGAGCGCCGGGCCACAGGCGCCGCGCCAGCGCCGCCGCACAGCCGCGAGCGCCGGGCCCACCGGGCGCCGCGCCAGCGCGGCCCGCAAGCGCCTACCAGACGAACGGGATCAGCTTGTGGGTCCGCTCGCTGTCGCCCGCGTAACCGGGCAGGTCGCGCCGCAGGAGCCTCTCCTCGACGGCGATCCGGCGCCGGTATGCGCCGCCGACAAGGGCGATGACCGCGCCGACGACCCGCAGGTTTCGCGAAGTCAGTGCGAATCCAACCCAGACCAGCACCGATCCGAGATACCCGGGATGGCGTACCACACTGTAGGGGCCGCTTTCGACGAGGCATTGCCGTTCCTGGGTTTGAAGCGTTCGCGAGTATGACGACCGCAGCGTGCGCATCGACCAGAGCCGCAATGCGAGGCCGGCCGCCTGGATCGCGAGTCCGGCGACCGCCGCGGCCCGCGGCAAGACAACGCGCCGGCTCCGTCGCAGCAGCAACGGTGAAACCGAGGCCAGGGTATATGCGGCGACGATGGTGTCGGTCGTGCCCTCGTCGTCGGTAGACCCTCGCAAGCTCGACGCTCCGCCGCCCTCGCGAGCGACGGCCTCGACGACCAAGAAGCCCGCCAGGCCCGCGTAGCCGGCCAGAAGCCAGCCGATCTCACTTGTGCGCTCGCCCGGGGCGGGCGTCAGGGCGAAGGTCGCCGTTTGGGTCGCGAGCATGCCAATTCCTCTGAGTCCCGTTGACTCCCCGAATGATGCGACCGGGGATCCGTCCGTTGCGGAGGGAGAGACGGAGGGCGCCTGCCGCGACTCGCGCCGGCTCGGCCGATCACTTTGCCGGCGCCGCCTTCAGGCTCGCTAGAAGCGACGCGAACGCGGGCTTGGGCGCGAGGTTGTCGTCGAAGATGTCGGCCGCGCCTTCGCCGGTGAAGACGCCCGGCACCCATGAATATCTGTCGTCGAAGCCCCAGACCGTGATCCCGACACAGGCCGGAACGCTGACGCAGGCGTCGGCCGCCTGCTTGTAGTAGTCCGCCTGCTTGGCCAGATTGGCGTCGGTCGCCGGGAGCGTCAGGCGAACGTCGAGCTCGGTTATCGCGACTTCGAGCCCGAGGTCGGTGAACCGGCGCATGTTTTCCGCCCAATCGGTCGGGAAGCCGTACTGCAGGTCCAGGTGGCCCTGGAACCCGACACCGTCGATCGGCACGCCCTGCGCCTTGAGCGACTTCACCAGGTCGTACATGGCGTCGCTCTTGGCGTTGATGCCCTCGATGTCGTAGTCGTTGATGTACAGCTTGGCCGCCGGGTCGGTCGCCCGTGCCCACTTGAGCGCGTCGGCGATGTACTCCGGCCCGATGCCACTAGACCAGATCGTGTCGCGCATCGTCCCGTCGTCGGCGAAGGGCTCGTTGACGACGTCCCAGGCGTAGATCTTGCCCTTGTATCGGCCCATTTCCGTCGTGATGTGGTTCTGCAGGATGTCGGACAGCTCGGCTCCGCTGAAGCCCCCGTTGCTCAGCCAGCCGGGTAGCTGGTTGTACCAGACGAGCGTGTGGCCGCGAACCTTTTCGCCGTGGGCGTCCGCGAAGTTGACGGTGTCGTCCGCCCCGGTCCAGTCGTAGGTGCCGCGGGCGGGCTCGACCGATTCCCATTTCATGGCGTTTTCGGGAGTAACGGCATTGAACTGGAGGGAGACGGCGTTGCTGTAGGCGGAGTCCGTGTCGAGTTGAGGCAGGCCGACGGCAGTGCCGATGAGCCTGGTGCCCGCCGCTCCCTTGAGCGTTTCAGACCCGCCGGCAGGTGTCGCAATCGGGGACGCGCTCGAGCACGCACCGACGGCTGCGGCGATGGCGACCAGCAGCAGCAAGGCCCGCGAGCGGGTCGACGCGCGTCGAGAAAGCATCGGTACTCCCCGCAGTGGCGGTGTGATCAGGACGGGCCACCATGATGCCACCACTTGGGATTCCGATTCAGGCTTTCGGCGCTGACGGCGACACTTTCGAGTCGGCATTCTGATGGGCTTCGGTGCGCGCTTTGAGAACGCGGCAGGCGCGCAACGTGACCCACTTGCTGGGCCGCCCGGGGCGGTCGATATCGCGGATCATCTTGCCCTGGTAGGCGTAGCGATTGGCCCACCGGCCCGGTTCGACCTGCCCGCCGTCGGTCTACCGCCCGCCGCCGGTCTCCCGCCGCCGCCCGGGCGAGCCCTCTTGCGACCCAGCCGCTCCCGGCCTTGCCGATTTCACATCACGTCGACATTGGGCGACGGGCCATGGCCGCCCACGTCTCTGGGTCTCGAAAGCAAGCCCGGAGCGGGCCGCTTGGGTCGATTCTCGAGCCCCGAACCCCGAGAAGCTGGGGATGGCGGTCCGATTGTCGACCCGGCCGGACCCGACCGTCGCCCAACCTGGCCGAAAGTCGTCCTGATGTGAAATAGGAAATGGCTGGCCGCCCCCGCGCCTCCCGCGCCCCTACCGCGTCAGCAGGTTCGCCGAGAACGTGTAGACCGTGGCTCGCTTGCGCTCGTGGCGGTCCAGGGCAGTCTGGACCAGCGCCGCGACCAGCTGATCGAAGCGGAGCCCTTCTTCCTCCCACAGGTAGTACGCCAGAGAGCCCGGGATCGTATTGATCTCGTTGAGGAAGAGCCGCTTCTCCGCCTGGTCGTAGAGGAAGTCGACCCGGACGACGCCGGAAGCGTCGATGGCGCGGAAAGCCTCGATCGCCAGGCGCTGCACCTCCGCCGTCAGCGCCTCGCCGATCGGAGCCGGTATCTGGCGGCGCAGGCCCGCCATGCCGGCGTTCGGGGCCTGGCCGCGGCCGAGCTTCTTGCCGCCGTGCTTGTACTTGTCGTCGAACGAGAGCAGCGCCTCATAGCCCATTGGCTGCTCGCAGGCCGACGCGCGTTCCGGCGGCCCCATGACGGCGCAGTTGATCTCGATGAAGTCGGTCAGCGCCTGCTCCACGAGGGCCAGGCTGTCGAGTTCCAGCGCCAGGTCGATTGCTTCGCTTAGTCCCGTGCGATCGTCGCGTCGCGAGACGCCGACGCTGCTGCCCAAAGCCACGGGTTTGACCATGACCGGATACCGATACTTGGCCTCGATCCGCTCGACCACTGCCTCGGCGTCGTCCGTCCACTCGGCCCGTGAGACCTCCAGGCACTCCAGGGTAGGAATGCTCGACTCGTCGAGGATCCGCTTGGTCTGGACCTTGTCCATCGCGATCGCCGAGGCGAGGACGCCCGATCCCACGTAGGCCACGTCCGCCAGTTCGAACAACCCCTGAATCGAGCCGTCTTCTCCGTGTGTGCCGTGGAACACGGGAAAGAACACGTCCGCCCACAACTTCGGCGACTTCGACAGCAGGCCTCCGGCCGCGCCGGGATGAACCAGTAGCTGGCGCACGGATCGGTCCGGACTCAGGGATACGCGGTAGACGTTCTTGAGCCCGGCGGCGTGGAACGTCTGCTCGCGGTAGAGATCGAGGTTGCGCAGCCCTTCGCCCGCATACCAGTCGCCCTGCTTGGTGAGATAGATCGGGAGGATCGGGTAGCCGGCCTGCTCGAGTGCGTCCATGGTCTGATGACCCGAAATCACGGAGACCTCGTGCTCGACGGATCTGCCGCCGAACAGCACCGCCACGGTCGGGTTTGCCATCAGATCGTCACTCCTCGTCGTAAAGGTCGGGAAGATCATTCTCGAACAAGACGACGTCGCCCGTTCGGACGATTCCCTTCAGCGCCTCGAGGCCGTCGTTGAGGTTTCTGGCCGAGACGACGCGATCCCCGGCGAACCCGCGCGCGTCCAGGCCCCGACGGATGGCGGCGGTCTGGCGAGAGCCCACCAGAATTACGAAGTCGCAGACGTCCGCCGCCTTCGTCCCGAGCTTTTCGTTCCAGGAGTCCTGTTCGACGCCGAGTTCCACCATCCCGGGCGTCACGATGACTTTCCGGCCGGTCGCAAACGCCGCCAGTGCGTCGAGCGCGTTGAAAGCCCCGACCGGGTTGGAGTTGTAGGCGTCGTCGATGATCGTCACGCCGTCGGCTCCGGTGTTGGTTTCGAGGCGGTGGGGGACCGGCTGCAGGCGGGCCACGGCGCCGGCGATCTCGCGCAGACTCACGCCGGCGGCTCTGGCGACGGCGGCGGCGGCCAGGATGTTCGAGACGTTGTGGCGGCCGATCAGCCGCGTCTTGACGGCGACTTGGGCCCCGTCGCGCTCGACGAGCGTGAACGTCAGCCCGTCGGGTCCCTGCGCGATCGCCACCGCCGCCAGATCCAGGTCGCCCGCCGAGTTATCGACGCCGTAGCGTCGGATGCTCGGGCCGTGCAGCGTGCCGGCCAGCCGCCGAACGCGCGGATCGTCGTTGTTGACGATCGCGATGCCGTCGGCCGGCAGCGCTTCGAGCAGTTCGAACTTGGCCTTCTCGATCGTTTCGATGCTGCCGAACCGCTCCAGATGCTGAGGCCCGATGGCCGTCAGGACGCCGATGCGCGGTCGGGTCAGGCGGGCCATGTCGCGGATTTCGCCGCGCCGGTAGGCGCCCATCTCCACGATCAAGACCTGGTGTTCCGGGCCCAGCTCCTCGTTGATGGCCCGGCAGACGCCCAGGATCGTGTTGAAGCTGGCGCGGGTCTTGAGGACGCGGAAGCGCGACTCCATCAACGCTTCGGCGAAGTACTTGGTGGAGGTCTTGCCGTAGCTGCCGGTGATGCCGACGACCATCGGCTTGACGCGATCGAGCTTGCGCCGGGCGCGAAGGCGGTACGACCAGTTGATCGCGGCCTGGACGGGGGCGAGCGCCAGGTTAGCGGCCATGGCGGCGAAGGGCGCGGCCAGGACGGAGACGAAGCCCATGAGGAGGACCGCGAGACCGGGGATGTACGGCGCCGCCATGCCGAGGGCTTCGGCGAGCTTCGACATGGCGAGGAAGCCGGCGACGAACAACAGCACGGCCAGCGCGACGGAACCGGCGAACAGCCGCTGCGCCCGGCCGGTCCAGACGAGCGGCTTCTTGCTCGGCACTCCTCGAGGCGTCCGCAAGATCGTGAACAAACCGAGGACCGCGGCCAGCAGCGGGGCGAGCAGAGCCGGCCAGGTGACACCGGCCGGGAGCTGGAGCTGCAAAGCCAGAACCAGCTGCGCGATCGCGCCGAGTCCGAACTCGGTCCCGCCGCGGCCCTCGACGAGTCGGGCGGGAACGGCCGTAAGCCAGTGGAGGAAGCGGCGGTTCGAATAGTCGTCCTGCTGCAGCGAGTGGAACCCGGCCACGAGCCTGGCGACCGTCAGAGCCATTGCGGTCGCGGACGCGGCCGACAGGACGATCACCTGCGCGGGATCGAGCGTGGCGGGGTCAGCCATTCAGGAACGGGATGAGCGCGAGACGGAAGCGGCCGTACTGCTCCAGGTACGAGAAATGGCCTGCGTTCTTGATCACGAGCAATTGCGCGCCGGGAATCAGCTTCTCCATGGTCCGCCCGTCTGCGACCGGCGTGTCCTCGTCCGACTCGCCCCATACCAGTAGAGTCGGAGCCTTGATTCTGGCCATCACCGGCCGCAGATCCTCGCGAATCACGGCCATGAACGTGCCTCGAAGCGGGCCCGCGTTCAGATAGTCCGTGGAGGCGATCCGGCCCACGATTCGGCGGCGGATCGCCTGGCCCGGCCGGCCGAGCCGCCCGACGGCGTTGGCGAACCTCGAGGCGACGCGCTTCGCCCTGCGCCCGACGGTCGGGTACGGCGGCACCCCTGCGGCATCGACCAGCACCAGCCTGTCGACCGCCTCCGGATGCGAGGCCGCGAGCTTGATGGCCACTCGCCCGCCGAACGAATGCCCCACGATCGACGCCCGCTCGACCCGAAGCTCCGACATCAGCCGCAGCGTCAGTCCCACGAACGCATCCACCGACCAGGTCACCGGCGGCATGTCCGACTCTCCATGGCCGGGGAAGTCGAATGTGGTGATCCGGAATTGCCGCCTCAGGTCCTCGGCCATCGCCGCGAACGTGTCCAGCGAACTACCCCAGCCGTGGAGAAGCAGCAACGGCTTGCCCTGCCCGACCGTGCGATAGCGGACGCGGACGCCATCAACGGTTACGAACCGAAGATCGTCCGCCGCCGAAGACGCGGGAGCGCCGGTGGACGTCTGCTGAGGGTCGGGCTCACCGATCGCCACAGCCGGAGCCCGTGCTGGTTCTTCGCGCAAACCGATCACCGTCGTCGAGTGGAAGCAAGCCCATGTTACAAGAGGCGGCTCGGCTCAGGCCCGAGGCGGAGCTCCAGCCAAGCCCCAGCCCCAGGCCGGCCGCCGCCTCGACCAACTCACGCCGGCGTTCGCCCGGCCACTCGGGCCGGGGCGGGAGATGCCGCAGGCGCCGGATCCGATCGGGAACCGCGCCATCGCGCCGCGGTGGTCGCCCACGTCACGGCTGACTGCGGAACCCGACTTAAATCGAAGCGGCTCCCGAAGGAGCCGCTTCGATGCTGTCCCGGTGAAGGGTCGATCCGTCGAAACGAACCGTCTTCTGCCACGCTACAAAGGCATCTATCACGTCGGCTGCACCGACTACCCTAACCCGACCTACCCATGACCTTGTAACTGGGGCAGCAGGCTGACTGGCAGCTTCTAAAGTCTACAGCCCTTTCTGCCTTCAATCCAAGGGTTTTGGCGGCCAAACGGGTTAAAATCCCGCAACTTAGTTAGGGTTAGGCGACGGTTGTGTTGCGACCAGCGCAACGGCCCGGGAATTATGTCCCAGCGGCCCCTGCCGGCCGGCCTGCGGCACTCGGTCGGATGGCCCTCGACCCGCTTCTCCCGCGCCCATGGGCAACGGGGCAGCGACCGGCCGGCCGCGCCCACACCGCTCCGGCGACCGCCGGCCGCCGGGTCTACTCGGCGATCTTGACCGAAAGCATCGCCGTGGGCTCGTTCGGCTGGTCGCGGGCGTCGCGTTTTGCCGCCGCGATGGCATCGACTACGTCCATGCCCTTGGTCACGTGGCCGAACAGCGTGTACTTCTTGGGCAGCTTCCCGCCCGAGAGATCCGCCAGGCAGATGAAGAACTGGCTGCCGTTCGTGTTCGCTCCGGCGTTGGCCATGGCCACCGCGCCGCGGACGTAGTCGCCTTCGAATGGTTCGTCGGCGAACTTGTAACCCGGCCCGCCGGTGCCCAATCGTCCCCGGTCGAGCTTGTCGATATGGCCGTATTCGCCGTCGCCGCCCTGGATCACGAAGCCGGGCACCAAGCGATGGAAGACGACGCCGTCGTAGAAGCCCTTGTTCGCGAGTTCGATGAAGTTGGCCGCCGCCTTGGGGGCGCTTTCGGTGTTCAACTCGAGCTCGATGGCGCCCTTGTCGGTCTCGATCGTCGCCTTGGTCATCCATACCTCCTGATTTGGGCGGAGCTTGCCTGGCCTACGGTGCCACGGATGCCGGGGCCGCCGGCGCCGGAGCGCCGGGCGGTCCACGGAGCGGAAGCGGCCGAAGTTGACATTCGCCCCCGGCCGACGCTCATTGAGCTATGGAGTGGTGACCAGGGTGCTGGTGATGACGACCGGCTCGAGCGGCATCGAGGGCGTGCCACCGGCCGACGACGGATCGCCGCCGAGCGGCACGGCCGCGATCTTGTCGGCGACGTCCATGCCGGACGTCACGCTGCCGAAGATGGCGTAGTTGTTCGCCGTGGAAGCGCCAAGGCTCGAGGCCGCCGAATCCGCGAGAACGATGAAGAACTGCGAGTTGCCCGAGTTGGCGCTGCTGGTGCGAGCCAGGGCGACGGTGCCGCGCTTGTAGGTGGTCGTGACCTTATCGTCCTGGACGGTCCAGTTCGGTCCGCCGGTGCCGAGCAGGTGGTTGAGAGTCGGGTTGGGCATCCGGCCGTAGGTGCCGTCGCCGGCCTGGATTACGAAGTCCGGCACGATGCGGTGGAAGATGACGTTGTTGTAGTAGCCGCAGCGCGACAGAGCCACGAACGAGCCGGCCGCGTTGGGGCCGAGGCTGCCGTCGATCTTGATCACGATGTTGCCGAAGTTCGTCGTCATCGTGATGGTGGCGGTACCGGTGAAGGGCGCGGGCGTCGTCGTGGGGCAATCCGGCGACATCGTCGGGCCCAGCGTGTAGGACGGAGCCGGCGGAGCAATCGTAGGCGGCGCCGACGGGGAGGGTGTGGGCGTCACCGTCGGGATGGCGGTGCACCCGGCGACCAGCAGCGCGACGAGGCCGACGGTCGCGAGCCGGCTTGCGGGCGTCTTGGTGAGCGCGAGGATCATGCAGCGGCCTCCAGGGCTTTGGCGAAGTCTAGGGCTCCGGACAGGAGCGGTTCTCCGAGGATGATGCCTGCGATCCCGGCGTCTCGCAGACCCTTGATGGTGTCGATGTCGGCGGACCCTCCCGCCACGAACAGCTGAGCGCCGATGTTACGCGCCAGCCCGGCCAGAAACCCCAGGTCCGGAACCGCGCCTCCGTGCGACAGGATCAGCTGGCGGACGCCATGGTCCACGAGCTCTCCGGCCAGGTCAACCAGGGTCGGCGGCGCGGGTCTGTGCCAAGGATACGCGGCAATGCGATCGGGCCGTTGGTCCAGCCCGACGGCGAGCCAGTCGCCGGCCACCGACAGGCACTCGTGGAGTAGCTCCGGCTGGTCGGCCAGGGCCATGGAAACGACCACGCGCGTCGCCCCGGCCGCGAAAGCGAGGCGTATGTTGTCCGGCCCCTCCATGCCGCCGGCGACCTGGAGTGGCACGGCCACTCGCGAAGCCACGCGGCCCAGCGCCTCGATGTTGGCCGGGTGACCCGAGCGGGCTCCGTCCAGATCGACGATGTGGATCAGCCGCGCGCCGTTCTCGACGAAACGCTCGGCGATGCGCTCCGGTCGGTCGCTCGGCGAGCCGATGCCCGCCGACGCTCCGGGCCAGTGGACCAGGCGCGAGCGGCCGTTGGCGACGTCGATGGACGGGACGACGAGCACGGTTAGCGGTTGGCGGCCCGAGCCGCGCCGCCGGGCCCGCCGGTCGCCCGAGCCGCCGCCTCCGCGGCGACCAGCCGGCGCTGGAAGCTGATGGGCAGCGAGCCGTTGCGGAGCAGCGCGTCGTGGAAGTCCTTGAGGATGAAGCTTTCGCCCAGCCGCTTTTGTTCGTCGGCGCGCAGCTGGAGAAGCAGGACCTTGCCGAGCAGGTAGCTCAACTGGTACGTCGGCGTGTACGTGTAGCGGAAGACCTCGGCCCGGGCGTTGGCGTGTTCGAAGCCGGTGTGCTCGACGAGGAAGGCGGTAGCCTCGTCGACCGAGAGTTCGCCGCGGTGCATGCGAACGTCGAGGATGATCCGGCAGGCCCGCCAGATTGCATCGGTGTGCATGGCCAGCAGGAATTCGGGCCCGGCATCGAAGCCTTGCTCGCGCATCATCTGCTCGCTGTACATGCCCCAGCCTTCGACGAACTCGGGGGCGTCGGTCAGCAGGCGAACGAGCGACGGATGGCGCGTCGCGGCGGACAGCTGCAAGTGGTGGCCGGGATATGCCTCGTGGACGCTGGTGTTGCTGATCGAGGCGTAGTTGTGCTCGCGCATCGCGTTGGGATCGTCGCCGACCGAAGGCGTGACGATGTAGATGCCCGACGGATGCGTGTCGAACTTGGGCGGCTCGAAGTAGGCGGCGAATGGGATAACCGTCCGCAGGTACTCCGGCGTCGGGATCACCGAGATCTGCTCGCCGGGCGGAAGCGTGGCTATGTCGTGAGCGACGATGTGGGCGCGAGCCCGGTTCATGGCGTCCTTGTACGCGGCGAGCGCTTCCTCGAACGTGGCCGGGTGGTTCGACTTGACCCGATCGACCACGACGGATTCGGCCACGGAGGAGTCGATGCTCCGGGCGTCCGCGACGCGGGCGGCCTTGTTCAGGGCCAGCTGCTGATGGCCGATCTCCAGGATCTGCGAGGCGTCGAGGCCGTCGAACGCGCGCAGGCCGACGAGCTGGTCGTAGGCCTCGCGAACCCAGGCCCCAGCTCTCGACCGTGGAGCCCATGGATGCACTTGATCGTCTCGATGTAGTCGGCAACCGCGGCGGCGGCGGTCGTCACGGCCCTGTCCAGTCGGGCCTGGGCGCGCTCGTCCAGGACGCCCGCGCCGGCCGCCTTGATCTCGTTGAACAGGAACGGCATCTGCCCGCCCGCGTCGATCTCGAGCTCCTGCCAGAGTCGGACCTGAGGCGCCGTCGCCCGCGTCTTGTGCTGCTCCAGGGCTACCGGGACCGCCTCGAGGCGCGCGGTCAGCGACCCGAGCCGCTCTGCGAGGGGCGCGAAGTCGCGCGCGAAGACGGCGAACAGAGCGTCGCCGACGCCGTCCATGGCGGTGGAGCGGCGCTCCCAGACCCGATGTACCTCGGCGTTGAACAGCTCGCGACGGACGTTGTGGAGGGCCAATTCGCGCTCGAGGCGGACGCTCTGTGACAGCCCAGCCTCGTCGATCGCCTCGACGTCGCGCTGGAAGGCGTGGGCGTCGGCGATGTCCTGTACCACCGCGTCGCGCGTGGCGTCGTCGACCCGGTCGTCGTGGTCGTGGATGCCAAGGTACGTGGCGTAGATAGGGTGGTTGGCGATCATGCGGCGGAAATCCGCCTCGACGAGATCCCAGAACTTGCCGTCGAGCGGTCCTTCGCTCGGCAGCGACTCAGGTCGAGGAAGAACGAGATCAGCCATCGTCATCGCTCCACGTTGTACTGCCGCGGGGGCAGGGATTATCGGCAGGGTTTCAGCGGGCTAGGTGAGTGCGGCCGCCACCGCAGGAGATGCCGGCCGGACCGGCGTTGCAGTCGTGTCGCGCAGGGCACCGGCGCAAGCCGCGACGATGCGCTCGACGTCGGCCGCGGTCACGCCGTAGTGAGTCACCGCCCGGATCGTGCCGTGCGGGTACTCGACCATCAGGACGCCACGGGCTTTGAGCGCCTCCAGAAAAGCGGCCCGGTCGCGGCGGACGCCGAAGACCACGAAGTTCGTGGTGGCGCGGGCCGGATCCAGGAGGCCCGGGGTCGGCTGCTCGAGGCCGCCGGCGGATTCGATGCCGTCCAGCTCGGCCAGACCCTCGGCGAGCATGCGGGCGTTGACGTGGTCCTCGGCCAGCCGCTCGATCATTCCGTCCGGACCGTCGCTCAGCGCCACGAGCCCGGCCGCGGCCACGACGCCGACCTGGCGCATCCCGCCGCCGACGAGCTTTCGACCGCGCCACGCTCGGTGGATGAACTCCCGCGAACCGACGACCATCGAGCCGATGGGGCAGGCCAGGCCCTTCGAGAGGCAGAACGCGATCGAGTCGGCAGGTTCGGCCAGCTGACGCGGCGTCAAGCCCAGAGCGATCGTCGCGTTGAAGAAGCGGGCGCCGTCCACGTGGAGCGGGACGCCGTGGGCGTGGGCGATCCGCCCGACTGCCCGGGTGTAGTCGAGGCTCAGCGGCTGGGCCATCGAGTGGGCGTGCGTGTTCTCGAGCGCGACCAGGCCGGTGATCGGCTGGTGCGGATCGGCCGGGTCGCGGAAAGCCTGGTCCAGCTCGTCCAGGTCGAACGTGCCGTCCGGATTCTCGCGCATCTGCTTGATCGACGTCCCGACCACGACCGCGTGGCCGGCCTGCTCGTCGTCGACCATGTGAGTACTGGCGCCCGCGATCGTTTCCTGGCCGCGGCCGAGATGGCCCAGTTGCGAGACGAGATTGGCCATGGAACCGCTGGCGACGAACAGCGCCGCTTCCTTGCCGAGCAGATCCGCCGCTCGCTCCTGGAGGGCGTTGACCGTGGGGTCGTCGCTGAAGACGTCGTCGCCGAGTTCGGCTTCGTACATCGCCTTGCGCATGGCCGGCGTGGGGTGGGTCACGGTGTCGGAGCGGAGGTCGATCATGCCGATGTGAGTCCTTGCTGAGCTTGTCGGTCGAGTATATGTCCGTCTCGCCGCGGGGCCCGCGCCGGCGAGGCGGACCCTCGTGACGGCAAGAAGCCCCGGCGGCGGCCGGGGCTTCCAATGGTGTTAGAAAGCGGCGCGTCAGCGGCGGACCGCACGGCGTTGAGTTCGCACGGCCAGCAAGCCGACGATCCCGAGGGCGGCGCAGATCAGCAGAGCGAAAGTCTGCGGCGCGCCGTCATTCGAGCCGTTGCCCGAGCTGGTCGGCGGAGGGGTTACGCCCGGTCCGCTGGTAACGCCTGCGACCGACTCGGCAGGAAATGCCTTACGCCCCGAGGCCAGTCGGGCCTGATCGCCCGGATCGCCCTGCCGCTGCGCATTGGCCTTGCATTTGCCCGACGAAGCCGGCGGACGGCGACTTCGGACGGCGGACGACAAGACTTCGGACGGCGGCGCGCCCACCTGCTATCCTTCCCGGTCGGCGCGGGCTCGTGGTGTAGCGGCCTAACATGCCAGCCTGTCACGCTGGAGATCGCCGGTTCGAATCCGGTCGAGCCCGCCACTTTCGCACGTTCCTAGCCCCGTCCCCGCCCGGACGGGGCTTTTCCTTTGGCACGGAATCTCCCGAGCCTTATCCGAGGTGACGGCCGAGGAAAGCGACCGTGCGGTCGAAGGCGAGGTCGGCGGCGTCGGCGCGGTATGCCTGGCGCGACGGCTCGGCGAACCAATGGCCGGTGCCCGGGTAGCGGTGGACGACGACCTCGCGGCCGGCGGATCGGAGCGCGGCCTCGAATCCGGCGATCCCCTCGTCGGATTCGTACGGGTCCGTCTCGGCGAAGTGTCCGAGCACCGGGACCGACGCCCGACTCAGGCTGGCTCCTTGTAGCGAGCCGTAGTAGACCACCGACGCGGCCAGCCGATCTCGTTCGGTGGGAGTCCACATCGCCCACGCCGCCCCCATGGAGAAACCCAGAGTCGCGAGCTTCGATGTCTGGCCCAGGCGGTCGGCCAGTCGATCCGCTGCCGCCAGGGCGAGCGCGCCGGTCGCGGCCCGGTCGATCGCATCCGAAAGCCGCTCCGCCTCCTCGATCGTCGAGACCACCGCGCCGCCGTAGAGGTCCGGCGCGAAGACGACGAAGCCGGCCGCTGCCAGTCGGTCGGCGTACGTGACCACGTCGTCGTTGAGGCCCCACCAGGCATGAAGCACGACTACGCCCGGCGCGCCGGGCCGGACGTCTCCCGCCTCGTACAGGCGCGCCGTCTTGCCGCCTGCCTGGATCGTCCCGAACGTGCCCATGCTCTCCTCCTCGAACGCTGAAGTTCTACCTGTCACCGCCTCGTATCGAATTGTGGCTCTCGAACGGCCGCGGTGCCGGCCCGGAAGCCCCGCACTTTCAGGGGCGTGCCAAAAGCGCCCCGCGTGACGCACAATCTGACCCACAGGCGCCACGATGTCGACGCCGCACCACCGGGGAGGCACTTGCCCATGAGCGGCCGCGTGATCGTGGTCGGCTCGGTCAACATTGACCTGGTCGCGCGCGTCCCCCACCTGCCCCACCCGGGCGAAACGGTCACGGGTGGCAGCTATGAGCGCCATCACGGCGGCAAGGGCGGAAACCAGGCCGTCGCGGCCGCCCGCCTTCGACGGCCCACGCTCTTCATCGGGGCCGTCGGCGACGACACCTTCGAGAAGGAGGCGAGACGGGCTCTCTCGTCGGAACGCGTCGATGTTTCGATGGTCGCCTCGCTGCCGGGCCAGCCGACGGGCGTTGCCCTGATCCTCGTCGACGCGACCGGCGAGAACGAGATCGCCGTCGTGCCCGGGGCGAACGGCGCCATCGAGGCGGGTTACGTTCGCGACAGCCTGTCTCGGCTGGGGCCTCTCGTCGGGGACGTGATGCTCATCTCCAACGAGGTGCCGCTTCACGTCGTTCGAGAGGCCCTGGTCTGCGGGCGCGCCGCCGGCGCCATCACGGTCCTGAACCCGGCGCCCGCGACCGGGATCGGCCGGTCCATCTTCGGCATGGCGGACATCGTCACGCCCAATAGAAACGAACTGGCGACACTCCTCCAGACCGAGGCGCGGCGGTCCGGCCGAAAGGTCGACGCCGCCATCGACACTGCCGTGAGAGCCCGCGCGCTCCTGGATGCCGGGGCGGAGGGACCGGGCGTGCGCAAAGCCGTCATCGTGACCCTCGGTTCGGCCGGAGTCGTGGTCCTCGAGCGAGTGGGTTCCGGACTCGCCGGCACGGTAGCCGGGCGGGCGATGACCTCCGCGACGTCTGACCGCGCGTCCGTTTCGACCGAGCCGGACCAGCCGGGGCCGTGCGACGAAGGCCAGGAGCCGGATCGAGTCGAAGATCGTTCGAAGCGCGCCGAATTCGAGCATGGCTCAGCCGGAACGCCCCGTGGAATCGGCGGTGGCCGCGCTGGCTCCTGCGGTCAGTAGCGGCGCGACAGCCGCCGACGGCGAGTACCGCATCTGGGAAGTGCCCGCCGATCGCGTCGTCGCCATCGACAGCACCGGCGCCGGCGACGCGTTCTGCGGGGCGCTGGCCGCGGCCCTGGCCGAAGGCCGGCCGCTCGCCGAAGCGGTCCAGCGGGCAGTCGCCGGAGCAGCGCTGGCGACCACCCACGTCGGGGCGCGCGAGGGAATGCCCACGCGAGCCGAACTGGAGGCCTTCCTGGCCGCTCGCGGCTCGTAGGTCGAGCGGGCGGGTCTCGCCCGGTACCGCCTGAGGCTGGCGCGCGGCCTCGCTCGGAGCGCGGTCAGGCCGAGCGCATTCCTCTGAGGCGTGACAGCGTCGGCGCTCCAAGCCGCGCCGCGATGTAGCACAGGAAGGCGATCGTCGTCACGTAGAAGCTCACCGGCGCGGTCGTCACAAGCGCCAGCAGGATTCCGCCGACGGTGGCTATCAGCGCCACACCGACGCTGGCGACCGTGGCCAGACCGGGGTGCGCCGTCAGTCGCTCGGCCGTGGCGCCGGGAGTGATCAGCAACGTCAGGATCAGCAGTACGCCGACAACCTGGACCGCTTCCGCGACGGCCGCGGCCAGTATCAGCAGGAACAGGATCGAGATCAGTCGGACGGGAACGCCCCGCGCTTCGGCTACGACCGGGTCCACGGTCGCGAAGGCCAGCGGCCGATACATCACCCCGATTCCGACGATCGTCACCGCCGCTACCGCGACGAGCAGCACCAGATCGCCGCGGCTCACGGCCGTGATCGCGCCGAAGAGCAAGGCGATGGCCTCCGTGGCGTAGCGGGAGTAGAGCGAGAGGAAGAGGACCCCCAACCCCAACCCGAACGCCATCACGAGGCCCACCACAGCGTCGCGCTCGCGGATCCGCAGCCCGAGAGCGCCAATGACAAGAGCCGTTGCGATGGAGCCGGACAGCAGTCCAAGCACCGGCGAGAGGCCCAGCAGCAGGAACCCGACCGATCCAGTGAAGCCGACCTCGGCCAGCGCGTGAACGGCGAAGGACATGCTACGGGCCACCACGAAACGGCTGACAAGGCCGGCCACAACGGCAACCAGAACGCCGGCGATCAGCGCGTTCTGCACGAATTCGTAGCCGAGGAGGTGGATGAGCTGGTCCATCAGAAGTGCGCCCCCACAGGCTCGGGAAAGTGATGCGGTTCGTCGATGTCGAAGCCCGCCCCGCTGCCTTCGCCGACAACGACGATCCGGCCGCGGACGCGCAGGACCTCGACGGGAGCGTCGTAGAGCCCGGACATCGTCTCGCTCGTGAGCACCTCGTCGGGGCTGCCCGTCGCCCAGCGGCCGTTCACCACGAAGATGACTCAATTCGCGTATCCCAGAACCGGGTTGACGTCGTGGGTCACGAACACCACGGTGCCGCCCTTCTGGCGCGACCAGCCTCCGATCAGCTCGGTTATCTCCTGCTGGTAGCGCATGTCCAGGCTTGCCAGCGGTTCGTCGCAGAGCAGCAGGCGCGGGTTGCCGACGAGGGCCTGGGCGATCCGGAGTCGCTGCTGCTCGCCACCAGAGAGCCTGCCGATCGGCGCCTCGGCATAGGGTCGAGCGGCCACGTCGTCCAGAGCCGTCTCGACTCGTAGCCGATCCGCCCGCGACAGCCGGCCGAAACCCCAGCGATGGCCGTTGACGCCCAGGGCCACGAGATCGCGGCCGCGCATCGGCACGTCACGGTCGAACCCGGCGTGCTGCGGTACGTAGCCGATCTCCGGATTGCCTCGCCTGGGCGGCCTGCCGAGCACGTCGAGAGCGCCACCGGCCAGCGGCGCCAGGCCCAGGAGAGCCCGCAACAACGATGTCTTGCCCGAGCCGTTCGGCCCGAGCACTGCCAGGAACTCACCCTGCGGCACCGTCATCGACAGCTCCGACCAGACCACGCGATCGCCGTAGGCGAGCGTCGCCCGATCGAAGCACATGGCGGGCTCTTGGTCCGCGGCCGCCTGGACCTCGGCAGGCGTACGGACCGTCACTTCGCTCTCGCGAGATCGACCGTCGGTGCTCACTGACCACCTCCGAGGGCTGACCCCAGGGCGTCGAGCTGGGCGATCTGCCAGTCCACGTAACTCTCTCCTTGGGTTGGGATCGTCTCCGACACGCCGACGACCGGGATGCCGGAGTCCCCCGCCAGCGACTTGATCGACTCGGTCACCGGCGAGGTGGCCTGGCTGTTGTAGAGCAGGACCTTGACCAGGTGACCGGTCAGGAGGTCGCGTTCGCCGGCGACGTCCGCAGGCGCGGGGTCCGTGCCGTCCTCTATGGCCCTGGCAAATCCCGCCGGGGTCAGCACCCGGAAACCCAGTGCGTTCAGCAAGTACTCGGTCACAGGTTCCGTATACGCGACCGGCGTTCCGGGGTACGCGGCCTTCAGCTCCGCGACCTTTGCGGTCAACGGTGCAAATGAACCGAGGTAGGTCTTGAGGTTCGATTCGAACGTCGAGGTCGAGCCCGGCTTCAACGCCTCGAGTGAATCGGCGACCGCGCGGGCAACCTTCGGCATCGTCTGCGGGTCGTACCAGACGTGCGCGTTCACTCCGTCCGCCAGGCCGAGCAGTTGCTGAACATCGATGACCTTTCGGTCGGAACGCGGCGAAGCGCCCAGGAGGTGGTCGAGGAAGGCGTCGTAGCCGAGCCCGTTCTCGACGACGAGCGTCGCATCCGCTACCTGCTGGGCGTTAGCGGTACTCGTCTCGAACGTATGAGGGTCGACGTTGGGATCGTTGAGGATGCTCGTCACCGACACGAGGTCGCCGCCCACTCTGGAGACGACATCGCCGTAGAAATTCTCGCCGGCAACGGCGACGATCCTTCCGTCGGAGGCCGGGCTGGCCGAAGCGCAACCGGCCGGCGCGGCGAGCATGGCCACGGCCAGGCCCAGAGCCTTCCAGTCGAGTCGGTTGACAATGCGGCGCCCGTTCACGCTGGTGTCTCCTGTTCCGTGGCGGGTCCTGCGGCGCACGCCGGGCAGGTCCCGAATAGCTCCAATCGGTGCGCCTCGATGCGGTAGCCGTGGCGGCGGCCGATGTCGTCGACCAGCCGGGCCAGCTCCCCGTCGGACACGTCTTCGCTTCGCCCGCAGTGCGAGCAGACGAGGTGGTGGTGGTGCTCGTCAGGGTCGCACACGACATACGCGTGCGAGCCGTTGGGCAGATCGAGTCGCTCCACGACCCGCAAAGTGGTCAAGAGGTCCAGGGCCCGGAAGATCGTGGCCCGGCCGATGTGGATGCGCTGCAGGCGACCCCGTTCCAGCACGTCCGCGGCCGTGAAGTGGCCGCCGGTGGCCGCAACCAGCTCGGCGACCAGGCGCCTGTTTGGCGTGGCCTGGTAACCTGCCCGTTCGAGCGCCTGGATTATGCGTTCGGTCTGGTTCATCTGATACTCAGTCTCATTGGTTGGAGGGGGATGATACCAGGTCTCATCCGCAGATGTCGAGTAACATATGCGGACGCTTCGGCCGGTGCGCCTGCGGGCGAATACGGGCCAACGTGACCCTTACCGGCGCCCAAACGAAGGCAGGAGGAATGGCGAACAACACCGCGGCCGTCTCGTCGGCCCAGCCCTCAATGTGGCGGCGAATCCGGGGCGTCCACCCGGCTCTGGTCCTGGCGACCCTGGACGCGATCGGGTTCGGCATCGCCTCCTACCTATCCGCCGTGGAGCTTTCTCCTGGCGGGTCGCCTCTGTGCACCTTCGGGGGCGTGCATTTCGGCAACTGCGAGGATGTCGCCCACAGCGTCTATTCCCGGCCTTTTGCCGGCATTCCGGTTGCCGTCTACGGCGTCTTCCTCTCTGTCACGCTGTTCGCCCTGGCGATCGCCTGGTGGCGGACCGCCAACTACAAGCTGCTGCTCCTGCATTACGGCCTATCTCTGATCGGCGTGGCATTCGAAGGCTGGTTCCAGTTCGCCCAGATCTTCCTCATCGGGGCCGTGTGCATCTGGTGCGAGGCTTACGGAATCTCGCTGATTCTCAGGTTCCTCATAGCCCTTTGGGTTTTCATTCGGACGCCCAATCCAGACCGGCGGGCTGCCGAAGACCCAGCCCTCAACTGACGAGTTCGATGACTTTCCATACACGAGGGAAATCGCGATGACCTCCAACCGTCCGAACGGGCGACCGACCTCCGGCAGCGGCGTGCCGCCCACCAGCCGCCGTTCGGCCAGGCAGCAACGCCTGGCCAACCGCGAGGCAAATCGGGCCATCACTCGTGCCTCGACGCGGGGCGGTGACGGAAACAACTCGGTAATGCTGTACACCGTCGTCGCCGTAGTGATCGCACTCGTCGTGATCGGCGGCGCATTCCTCCTGACCAACCAGCCCAAGCCGAAGGGTGTACTCAACAGCCCGAACCCGCCGGCGGCGATCTACGTGACGCCCACGAATATCCCGACGAACGGTCTTACCCTCGGCAAGGCCGATGCTCCCCATACGATCAACATCTGGGAGGACTTCCAGTGCCCCAACTGCGAAGCCTTCACTCGCGACGTCGAGCCCCAGCTTGTTTCCACGTACGTCGAGACGGGCCAGGCCAAGATCGTCTGGCACGATTTACTGGTGATCGACAGCGGCACGGGCGGCACTGAGTCGCTGGACTCGGCGAACGCGGCCCGGTGCGCTTCCGATCAGGGCATGTTCTGGCCCTACCACGACTGGCTCTACGCCAACCAGTACTCGGAAGGATCCGGCGCCTACACCAAGGACCGCCTCAAGACGATCGGCCAGATGGTCGGTATCAAGGACCTGAGCACCTTTGACTCCTGCGTGGATGGCGGCAAGCACAACGCCGACATCCAGGCGGAACAGTCTCAGGTCCCTGCGGGAGTTCAGGGTACGCCGTCGATCATCATCGACAACGGCTCCCCGACCGCGGACTACACGTTCGCGACCATCTCCGCCGCATTGAACTCCGCCCTGGGCATCTCACCGAGTCCCTCCGCCGGTACCTCGCCGAGCGCCAGTCCGACAGCATCCGCGGCGGCTCCTACGGCGTCGCCGTCGGCCCTGCCGTCCTGAGCAAAGCCTCGGCGCGACCCGCCAGCACTTCGTTCGGCGCCTGCGAGGGCGCCGAACGCATTTTCGGCCAGGGTCGGCGTGACGGCGCGGCCGGTTCGTGGTCCCGGCGGCGCAACCCTCGGCGGCGCAACCCTCGGCGGTGCGGGCCAAGCCCCACGGACCGGTCGGCCCTACTCGCGAGCGACCGCCTCGATGGCGCCGAGTTGCCGTCGCAGTTCCGCGCCGGCCTTCCAGAACTCACCGGCATTCGATTCCATGCGCTGGGTCTCGCGCGAAGTCCATTCCGCCAACCAGCGATTGGCCTCGCGAGGTGAGTGGACCTGAGCCAGCCGCTCGCGGGCGAACTGGATGAACGCACAGTAGAGCGTTCGCGGCGAAGCCTTCGAGACCAGCGCCTCGGCCCCGGGCACGAAGTCGATCGGGACCTTGACGCGGGCGAAGAACGCGCCGACTTCGGCCGCCAATGGATCGGAACTCTGGCTGTGGCCGCTCCGCCGCAGGATGGGTGCGTGAGATCCGAAGTCGACCAGGACCGTTGCCTCGGGCGTCATCTGGGCTCGCAGTGCGCCACCGAAACTCAGGAACTCGTTCTTCACGCCGAGGCGATCCGTAACCGTGATCCGGCCCCAGGCGTAGTCCGTACTGATCGGAAAGCGGGTCTCGCGGTCGAGCTTTGCGGCCCGGCCACGAGCGCCGTCGGTGATCCAGTAGTCGATCGTCTCCGGGTCGAAGTGCTGCAGCGTCGGCGCGGGCCGCAGCGCGACCAGCATGTGCGTGGTGTCTTCGTCCCGGGTCCGGTCCGGCTCGACCAGTTCGAAGCCGAGGCCGGAGAGGATGCGGCCGGCCGACTCGAGCCAGCGGCTGTCGTCGGGGAGACTGGGGTGCGGATCGATCGCCATTGCGATAAACACCATAGCCTGCCTGCGCCCGGCCGTCATGGTCTGCGCGCATCCGGCGCCGCGCGGCACCGGAGCCCGTGCTGCACAGGTTGCCGAGCTGCCCCGGACCCGAGTTGCATCGTGCTGCCGAGCTGCCTGGGCCGCGCTCCGGCCGGCCGGCTCGCGCCGGGGGTCAGAGGTCGGCGGTGCTCGCCGTCTCGGTTGCCACGGCAGTGACGGCCGGACGCCGCTTCCAGCCGAAGTGGATCAGCGCGACTGCGCCTCCGGCCGAACTGACGATGAGCGTCAGGAAGTGGATCAGAACCGCCAGAGCCAGGCCGCGCGCGGCAGGCAGCCCGAAAGCCGCCGCGATCGTCTGGCCCGCGTACTCAAAGGTGCCGAGGTATCCGGGCCCGGACGGCACGGCCGTGGCCAGGTTCGTGCCCGCAGCCAGGAGAGCGGCTTCGCCGACCGTCAGCTCGATGCCGAGCGACTGTCCCACCGCCAGCACGGCGACCACCGTGCAGCTCCACGCGGCGACGCTCAGGACGACCGAAGCCGCCACGGTTCTGGGCAGCGCGGCGACGCGCAGGCCGTCGCGGAGGCGGAGAGCCACGTACTTGACGCGCGGCCAGCGCTCCAGGTAGGCCGCCAATCGGGCCGCGCCCGGGAGCCGGTGGGCGGCCAGGGCAAGCGCCAGGGCCACGACCAGGAGGCCCGCCAGCGCAATTCCCACTAGGATGGCGCTGACCACGACTCCCCGAACGTTGAGTACGAGGATCGCCGTAGCTCCGATGCCGACCAGGACCACCGTGTCCACGACCCGCTCCACGACCACGGTGCCGAGGGTGGCGCTGCGGCTGATGCCTTCGCGGTCTCCCAGGTAATGGCTGCGGACCAGTTCGCCGAGCCGGGCGGGCAGGACGTTGTTGGCGAGATAGCCGACCAGCATGTAGCCACTCAGCCGGGGTAGTGGCACGGGCTTGATCGGGGCGATGAGCCGTTGCCAGCGCAGCGCGCGGAAGACCAGGTCGGCGCTTACTCCTCCGACCGCGAGAACGAGCCAGGGCAGCCGCGCGCCGCCGATCAGGCTCGCAGTCTGGCCCAGGTCGACGTCACGGAGCACCAGGTACAGGCACACCACCGAGATGGCGACGCCGACGCCGCTGCGGGCCAGGCCCGTCGAGAACCGCCTCACCGCGACGTCGTCTTGCGGTTGGCGAGTTTCCGTGAGCGGCGCAGCCTCAATCGATGCAGGAGGAAACGCGTGACTACGCGGAGGGTTGACAGGCCATAGACGACGCTACGACGGAAGTTGACCGAGCTGGCTTCCTCGAAATAGCGCGTCGGCACGGCGATCTCGCCGATCCGCATGCCGGTCGCAACCGCCTGCGCCACCAGCTCCTGGTCGAACACGAAGTCGTCGCTGTTGAGCCGATACGGGATCGTCTCGAGAAGGCAGCGGCTGTACGCCCGAAAGCCGGTGTGATATTCCGATAGGTGAAGTCCGAAAGCCGCGTTCTCGACCCCGGTGAGGAAACGATTGCTGACGTACTTCCAGCGCGGCATGCCGCCCGCGAGCGGATCGCCCAGGAACCTGCTGCCCAGCATGAGGTCCTTGGTGCCGTCCAGGATCGGTTCGACCAGCGCCGGTATGCGCGTGGCGTCGTACTGGTAATCCGGGTGGAGCATCACTACGGCATCGGCTCCGGCCTCGAGCGCCGCGTCGTAGCAGGTCTTCTGGTTGCCGCCATAGCCCAGGTTCTGACGGTGGATGATCACCTCGAGGCCCAGGTGATGGGCGATCGCCACGGTGTCGTCCCTGGAGACGTCGTCGACGAGGATGACCTTGTCCACGACCTCCGGAGGTATGTCCCGGTAGGTCCGCTCCAGCGTCCTCGCCGCGTTGTACGCGGGCATGACGACGATGACCCGTCTGTCAGGATCCGTGGCCGGGGCCGGTGTGGCCACGGCACGCTGGTCTGTGGCCGGTTCTGGCCTCCGAGCTGGCATGCGAATAGCCTACCGTAGCCGACCCCTCGCCCGGGCGGGCGTTACGTCACGGCCGCGGGCCTTCGAGCCGGGCGGTGCTAGGATCGGCCGGATCTCGGCGTCGCCGGCGCCGGTTCGAAGGGGAGGTTCCGTGAGGGCTCTGGAGTGGGTTCGCGAAAGCGCGACCCGGCTTCGCAACGACCGGGCGGCCGTCGCATGGATGCTGCTGGTGGCCTTCGTCTACGGAGCCGCCACGTTCGTGCGGAGCCAGGCCGCCGGCTTCGGCCCGGATCACATGATGATTCTGGCGAGCGACCTGTTCGTCGGCCGCTCGGATCTCAGCTCGCTGACCACGATCAACGACATCGTGACCATCGACGGCCGCCACTACCAGGCCATGAGCCTGCTGCCGACGATCCCGTATCTCCCACTCGTGCCCTTCGAGGTCCTGTGGCCGTTCTCGCGCTGGTTAGTCTCGGCCGGCATCGAAATCGTGGCCGCGTGGCTGGCCCTGCCGGTGGCGCGCCGGTACGGACCGGGCGGTCAGGCGGACTACTGGCTGGCCTCGCTGGGGGCTTTCGGGACTCTTCTCTTCACTCTGTCGATCGAGGGCGACTTCTACTACCTGGCTCATCTTGAGGCCGTCCTGCTCAGCTTTCTGCTGCTGATCGAGTGGCACGACAGGCGCCGGCCCTGGCTGGTCGGGGTGCTGATCGGCCTTGCCGCTCTTGCGCGGCCGACTCTGATCCTGGCGGCCGTGCCGTTCGGGCTGGCGCTTCTGGCCGATGCCAGAGACAGGGTCCGCGTGTCCGTCGCCTTTGCCGCGCCGCTGCTGGCCGCAGGGTTGATCACCGGCTGGTGGGATTGGGTCCGCTTCGGCTCGCCGCTGGAGACCGGCTACGGCATCGCCTGGATTACCGGGCCGCTCCTGGTCCTGCGCGACCAGGGCCTCTTCTCGACCGTGCACGTGCCCACGAATCTCGCCCTCTTTGTAGGGGGCGGCTTCACGGTCCGCGACACGTTTCCCTGGCTCGTCCCCAGCGTCCAGGGCCACTCGATATTGCTGACCACGCCCGCGATCCTGATAGCCGTTGGCGCGAGCGTCCGCGACCGGCTGAACCTGGTCCTGTGGGGAACGGTGTTGATCACCGCGATCCCCGTCTTTCTCTACTACGGCGGCGGCGGAGCCAACACCTACGGCTATCGCTACGCCATGGACTTCATGCCCTTCCTGTTCGCCCTGGTGGCGATCGCACTGCGCGCTCAATTCGGCAACCTCGAGCGTGTCCTCATTGCCCTGAGCGTCTGTTTCGTCTGCTACGGCTACGTCTGGGCCGTTTTCCAGTAGGGCCTGGGCCGGCCGGGCCGCGCCGCAGCCCGCGCCTGCCGGCTACAGCTCGCGGCGGCGAAGCAAGAACGCGCCCAGGGCCAGAGCGCCGACCACCCAGGCGATGCACCAGGCCAGCCACAGAAGACTCGGAGCCGTCCCGGAGAACGGGCTGAACCTGTAGAGGTTGGCGTTGGCCAGGCCGGCCGCGCTGAGGACGTTCTCCGGCGGCGTAAGGGCGTCCGCCGAACCTCGCCAGAGCACGTCGCTCGGAAGGATGAGCCGCGCGACCGTGCCCGCTCCTCGCAGGACGTCGTTGTTGAACGCCTCGCCGACGCCGCCCATGACACCGGCCATCCAGGCCAGCCCGTAGCCGACAACCGCGATCGCTCCACCCGCAACTGATGTGATGCGGGTGCTCAGCACGATCGACAGCGTCAGGAGCACAGCGACTGGCCGGCCAGATAGATGGGCGCGAGCCATGGGTCGAGCGGGGGAGTAGCCGGTCGCAAACACCACGGCGCCAAGTCCAGATAACCGGCCACGATGGCGTAGACCACCAGCACGACGCCAGACCCAGCCATCGACCGAGCATCACCTCCGAGCGGCGGATCGGCCGGGCCAGGATGGCCAGCAGGAGCCCGTTCTCGATGTCCGGACCGATGGCCGGCGAACCGGCAAAGACCGCAGTCATGGCCAGGACGAAGGCTGAACATGAACGCCAGCATTACCGTGACCTGTGAGACGCCGAACACCTGAGGGGCCCAGTACGGCGAAGCCTCGGCGATGCGGGAGAAGGCCCACCAGGTCAGGACGACGATCAGTCCGCCGTGAGACCGACCAGGACCCACAGCAGCCGGCGCCTGATCGCTTCGCGCAGGTCAGGCGGGCGATGATCACGACGGACGAAGGGCCGTTCATCGCCGGACCTCTGATGGGCTCCGGCCGGGCCCCGGCCAGGGCGACCGATCCCGAGCCGGCGGCCGGCCCGCCGAAGGCACAGCAGCGTCAGGAACTGCTCTTCCAGGGAGTGGCGTGCCGGCACCACGGCATGACACGGCGCCGCCCCGGCTCACCAGCTCGGCCACCAGGGCGGGGATGCCGGCGTCGTCGATGCCCTCCACCACGAGCCACTCCCCGTCGAGGCGGGTACGAGCCGTGGCGGCCGGCCATCGCGCCGGCGCGTCCGCGCCGGTCACCCGACACGCGAATGCCGTCGTCGCGAGTCAGATCGGCCATGCCCAGCTCGGCGACCACCCGGCCGCGGTCGACGATCGCGACCCGATCGCAGACCCGCTCCACTTCGGTCAGCAGGTGGGAGTTGAGGAACACGGTCGTGCCCCGGTCGCGCAGCGCGCCGATGATCGTCGCGAACGTCCTGGCGGCCCACCGGATCGAGCGCCGAGGTCGGCTCGTCGAGGACCACGAGATCGGGCCGGCCCAGCAGGGCGACGCCCAGGCCGAGGCGCTGCTGCATGCCCTTGGAGAACGTCTCGACCCGGTCGTCGGCCCGCTCGGCCAGGCCGACGAGCTCGAGCGCACTCCGCGATCTCCGGCCGCCCAGTCGGCCCGGGGAAGGCGGGCCAGCTCGCAGTGGAGCGCCAGCACCTCGCGGGCCGTCATCCAGCCCTGGTAGCGGAAGAGTTCCGGCAGGTAGCCGATCCGGCGCCGTGCGGCCACGTCGCCGATCGGCGCACCCAGGACGCGGCCCTCGCCGGACGTCGGCCGCGACAGGCCCAGCAGCAGCTTGACGGCGGTCGTCTTGCCCGCGCCGTTCGGGCCGAGGAAGCCGAAGACTTCGCCCCGCGGGACCGTCATGGTCAACCCGGCCAGGGCGACGATCCGGCCGTACTCCTTGCGGAGCTCGTGCGTCTCGATCGCCGCGCTCGAGCCGGCCGAGCTCGCTCCCGCGCTCGCCGCGCCGGGGCCAGAACCTCGCCGGCGGTACCGACCCTAGGCGTCGACCCGCTCGACGATCGTGGCGATCCCCTGGCCCACGCCGATGCACATCGTGGCCAGCCCGTACCGGCCGCCGGTCGCGGCGCCAGCTCGTGGACGAGCATGGTGATCAGCCGCGCCGCCGCTCGCCCCGAGCGGATGGCCCAGGGCGATGGCCCCGCCGTTGACGTTGACCCGCTCCGGATCGAGGCCGAGCTCGCGGATGCACGCCACCGACTGGCTGGCGAACGCCTCGTTCAGCTCGACCAGGTCGAGGTCGGCCACGGCGAGCCCGGCACGGTCCAGCGCCTTGCGGATCGCCGGGATCGGGCCGAGGCCCATGACCGACGGGTCGACGCCGGCGACCGCGGTGGACACGATCCGGGCCATCGGCCGAAGGCCCAGCTCCCGGGCCCGATCGGCCTCGACGAGGAGCACCGCGCTGGCCCCATCGTTGATCCCGCGAGCTGTTGCCGGCGGTCACCGTGCCGCCGTCGCGGAACGCGGGCCGGAGCCTCGCGAGCGCCTCCGCCGACGTGTCGGCCCGGGGGTGCTCGTCGCGGTCGACGACGATCGGCTCGCCCTTCGCCTGGGGCACGGACACCGGCACGAGCTGCGCGTCGAACGGCCCGCCTCGATGGCCGCCACGGCCAGGCGCTGGCTCGGCAGGGCGAAGGCGTCCTGCTCCGCGGCTGACGCCCATCGCTCGGCGACGTTCTCGCCCGTCTCGCCCATCGAGTACGGTGGTGCACTCGCGCGCATGCGCGGGTTCGACGAAGCGCCAGCCGAGCGTGCGTGTCCTGCAGCTCGTGGGTGCCGCGCTCGCACGCGGACGACGGCTTGAGCATGACCCACGGCGCGCGCGTCATCGATCTCGACGCCGCCGGCGACGAAGACGTCGCCGTCGCCGGTCATGATCGCGTGGGCGGCGGCGTTGATCGCCTGCAGGCCCGCTGCCGCACAGCCGGTTGACGGTCAGGCCGGCGACCTCCACCGGCAGGCCGGCCAGCAGGCGCGGCCATCCGCGCGACGTTCCGGTTGTCCTCGCCGGCCTGGTTGGCGCAGCCGAGGATCACGTCCTCGACCAGCGAGGGCTCGATGCCGGCGCGCTCGACCAGCGCCCGGATGACGGCCGCCGCCAGGTCGTCGGGCCGGACGTCCGCCAGGGCGCCGCCGTACCGCCCGATCGGGGTGCGGACGGCGGCGACGATCCAGGCCTCGCGAATTGGTCGGTCGAGCAGGGCGTCCATGCCTCGATTGTACGGCCGCCGTTGGTCGCGCTCAGGTCAGGGAAGCTTGATCAGGGCTTCGGTCAGGAGGTTGGCGTTGTCGGTGATGATCTGTACAGCACGTCGCTCTGGCCGTAGATGTAGCCGGCCAGCCGGCCGGCCGCGGTCGGTGAGGGGTTGATGATCTCGAGCACCGTCTTTCCGGGGCATCAGATCCGGATGGTCGGTGACCGGCCAGCCCGCCTTGCGAGCGACGTCGCCGAACCCGGACACCAGGCTCGCGGCGGTCGCGCCGGGAACCTCGATCGCATGGATGCGAGAAGTTCTCAGTCTGGGTCAGGTCCGTGGCGACGGCCATGTTCACGTCGGCGGGCGTCTTGCCGAACTTCACCAGCCACGGCAGATAGAGCGCGTTGTCGGCGCCGGTGGTAGAGGCAACGTAGGCAGAGACGGTCAGACTAAATTTGCACAATTCGACGCCGCCAATGGTCGAAGGCAGCAGATCCTCGAGCGCGGCGCTCGCGTGGGGCAGTCCGATGTCCGGCGAGGAGCACGAATCGGCGGCCGCGGAAGCCGAGGCCGACGCGTAGGCGGAGGCGGCCGCAACGTACGAAGCGTCGGCCGATGCCGAAGCGACGGCCGACACGGGGGACGGCGAGCCGGCAATCTCGGTCGTAGGGCCCGCCGTGGCTGTGGAAGTACCGCAGGCGGCCACGATCGAGGCGGCGACGGCGATGCCCAGCAGCCCGGCCAGCGGCGTCTTGGAGCGACGGATCATTCGGTCCCCCGATCGGCAGGTGGACCGCGCCCAACGGCGAGCGCGACCGCATGTCAAACGTGATGCCCGGACATTTTCGTCAATTCCGGGCTGCAACTGTAATCCTGCCCGCCCTGGGGCGTTGTGTTGTGGAGCGGATCGTCCCCTCCGCGTGCACTCATTGGCCATTTCATTGGGAGCGAATCGGAATGGACTACCACAGACCAGATCCCGCACCCGGGCCAACGCCTTCAAGCGGCAGGGTAGAGGACGACTTCGTTCGGCCGTTGAAGCCGATGCGCATCGTCTCTCACCGGCGGCTGCCCGCGGCTTTGCCCTTCGCAATCGCCGGCATCCTCGTGGTGTCGAGCGTGGCCTTCGGCGCATCCGTCTTCCGCAGCCTCGTGACCCCGACGTCGAGCGCGACGCCCGTGGTCGTGGCCGGCGACGACCCGACCGACAGCCCAGTCATCACCGATGCGCCGGTCATCACCGATGCGCCGGTCATCACCGACGCCCCGGTCGTAACCAGCGGCCCCGTCGATTTGACGCTTACCGTTACGGCACAGCCCGGCAAGGCGAAGCTCGACTGGAGCGCCTTCTCGGGCGCGGACTTCGCCTACTACAAGGTGGTGCGATCGACCGACGCAACGGCCGCCTGGCCGCTCGGCGACGGTGACACACTCGTCGCTGCGATCGACAATCCGGCGACCCTGACCTTCACCGATTGCAGCGGCCCGGGCACGTTCACGTACCGCGTCTTCGCGGTGAAGTCGGCGGCCGCGCAGTACCAGGTTCTCGGCGCGAGCAACACGGAGACGGTCACCGTCCCGGCGCCGCCGGCCGTGACCAACCCGCCGGCTCCGCCGGTAACCAACCCGGCCGACCTGGGCGTGATCAGCGCTCATGACAACGGCAACGGGACGTGGACCTTTGGCTGGAACCCGTACACGGGCGGCACCGAGTTCAACTACTACAAGCTGGACGGCCAGGCGTATCCCAAGACACCCGGCTACGTCGAGAACGGCAGCTACTGGGCCTATGTCGGGCCTGACTGCCATAGCCTGACCGTCGCCGTGAAGAACGGCACCTGGAACATCGTCGTCGAAGCGGTCTACTACCCCAACGGCAAGGCCGCCTCCATCGCCAAATCGAACGTTCTCAAGCTGACCGTCGCCGGCAGCACCCAGACGGCGCCGCCGGTCCAGGGTCTCGGTGGCGGCATCACCGGCACGGACAACGGCGACAACACGTTCACCGTCCATCTCACTTGGAACAAGTACACCGGGCCGTACTTCAGCTATTACGGCATCGTCAAGACCGGACCGTCGACCACGGTGCCGGCGGATCCGACCATATCGATCGGCACCAACCCGGCCGACGGTTACTACTTCAACGACGTCAACCGCACCAGCGCGGACTACAAGTTCAGCATGGGCACGGCGGCCAAGACGGTGAAGTTCAAGATCTGGGCCTACTCCGACCAGAGCTTCGCCATGACCGGTGGACTCATGCCGGCATGCACAGTGGAGACGATCCTCGGCGCGTCCGACGTCCTGACATTCGTGATCCCGGCCAAGGCCCCTGTGGCCACTCCCTCGCCCACCCCAACCCCAACGCCTCCTCCCACCCCAACCCCAACGCCGCCTCCGACGGATACCCCGACGGAAACCCCGGTGTCCTAGACAGCTACGGAGGGGCCCAGGCTACCCCCTTGGGCCCCTCGGCAATCCGGCAGACGGCGCCGGATTGCGGACATGGCCCCGGCGAGAGCCGGATGGAAGGAGAGGGCTTCGGCGAGAGTCGGAGCCCCTCCGTCCAGCCAAAGGCGGCAGAACCGCTGCTGCGGCGACAACGAACCGCGACGAGCGACCGATTGTGAGCGTTTGGACATGGACACCGGCACCGAGATGCAGGCCAGACGAGCCGAACCTGTTTCGAATACCTGCGCCCCCGCCCAGAGTTCACTGGATGGCCTGTGGCGGTACCAGACAGTACAGGTGGCGGATTGCCCCACCGGCCGCGGTTCCGTACCGTTCGGGGCCCTATGGAGCGTGACGGGGCTTCTCGGATGGCTGCGGACCGCGAGCGAGAGCTTGTGGCCAGAGCTCGCGACGACTGCACCGCTTTCGGCGACCTCTACGACTTCTATCTCCCCCGTATCTACGGCTTCGTCTACCGCCGCGTGCAGGACCGCTGCGTGGCGGAGGACCTCACTTCGATGACCTTCCAGCGAGCGCTCGAGAACGTGCGCCGGTCGGATTTCCGCAACGAGTCGTTCGGGGGCTGGCTCTACCGCGTGGCCTCCAACGTGGTCGTCGACCACGTCCGGCGCGACCGCCGGTACATCTCGTTGAGCGACTTCGATGCGGTCGAGGAGCCCGGCGACCTGGCCCTGGACGCCCTGGCCGCGGCGCTCGATCGCGACCAGCTCCGGCGGGCCATCCTGCAGCTGCCCAAGAACCATCGCGAAGTACTCGTCCTGCGCTTCTACGACGACCTGGACGTGCCCGAGATCTGCACCGTGCTCGGCTGCTCCCGCGAGGCCCTCGCGGTCCGAGTCCACCGTGCCCTCCGGGCGCTGCGACTCGCGGTCGCCAAGGAGTCGGCCGATGTCGCCTAGCGATCACAGCGAGATGGACCAGCTCGACGGGCTGGCGGCCGAGCTGACCGAAGCCGGCATCCTGGCCCGAGTCGCCGACGCCCAGCGCGAGCGCCCGGCGCCCGAGTTCGCGATGCGCCTGCGCGCCGAGCTGCTGCGTGAGCTGCCGGCGGCCCGAGCGTTGGGGGAGGTCGTTCCGCCCGAGTTCTTCTCGGCCGAAGCGCCGACCCCGCCGGACCGGCCGGTGGACGCACAGGGCCGGCTGGTCGAGCGCCGCCAGGGCAATCGGCCGTTCACCGGGCCGGATCGGCAAATCTGGGCCTCCGGCGCGGCACCGACACCGCTCGAGGTCATCTTTGGCGTAGAACTGCAGGCTGCGGATCTGGCCGCCGCCGCCCGGGGCCGGGGCGCAGCCGAGGCTTTCGAAGCACCGCCTCCGGCCCGCCTCGGAGACGAAGCCGATGACGATCGGGTGACCGCGCTGAAACCGTCGATGCACTGGCGCATCCCGACGCGCGTCCTGCCGGCCCGCTGGATCGGTGCGGGGATTGCGGCTTCGATCGCCATCGCTTCACTTGTGTTGGGGAGCGGCATCTTCTGGCCGGTCCGGACCGCCGCTTCGGCAGACGAAGCCGTCTCCGCGACTCTGATACGCGACGGAGCTTCGACGGCCCTGGCGCCCGGCTTCGATCTTCGACAGGGCGACGAGATCAAGGTCGCCACGACGGGCCGGGCCACGCTCGCGATCGGCGCCGGCATCGTCCGCATGGCGGGCGGCTCGGACGTACGGCTGGATCTTCTCGATCCCAAGCATGTCGTCGTCGACCAGATCGAAGGCCGGGTCTACCACCGCGTGGCGGTTGCGGCCGGCGGCGACTACCAGGTCGTGACCTCGACGGTCACCTGGGAAGCCCTCGGCACCGCCTTTGACCTCGACCGGCAGGCCTCGGCAGGCGGTGGGGCGCAGGTCCGTGGCATGGCCCTGTTCGACGGCGTCAACGTCCGCGGTCCGGAGCTTCAGGTCTCTCTCGCGCAGGGCACGAGCACCACCATCACCCTGGGCGCCGACGGGACTCCCGCCGGGCCGGCCGTCGTGGAACCGATCACGGCCCAGATGCTGGCGGACACCTGGCTGGTCGGCAACGCCGCCATCGACGCCCGCCTGGGCCTGCCGCTGGGCCAGCTGGCCGCGCTCATGTCGCCCCAGCCCACGGTCGCGCCGACCGCCGAACCCACGGTCGTGCCCGCCGAGGTGCCCACGGACACTCCCGGCCCCACCCCGACCGAAGTCGCCGCCGCTCCGGTCCCGACGGCTCCGCCGCCCATACCGACGCCTGTGAAGACCCCTTCTCGCACGCCGGTCCCGGTCCCGACGACTCCGCCGGTCCTGACATTGAACCTGACGGTGGCGCCGGGCAGTTCGGATTCGTACGCACATTTGAGCTGGAGCAAGTACACCGGCCCGCTCTTCCAGTACTACGGGATCGTCAGGACCGAAGGCTCCAGCCAGCCAATTCTGGCGAAGGGACTCAGCCCGGCATGGTCTACGACCTCGATCGGCACGACCGCGCTCGTCGACAAAGGCGGTCAGGGTTTCGGACCGCTCGTGGTCGGCAAGACCTACCACTACCGTGTCTACGCGTTCACCGAATCGGTGCTCGGCAATCCGGCACCTGCATGCACGGTCGGCACCGTCCTGGCGCAGTCGGCCGCAGTCGACTTCACCTATACCGGTCCGACGCCGACGCCGACGCCGACGCCGACGCCCACACTTCCTCCGGCAGTCGACCTCGGCCCGCTCGTCGCCCACGACAACGGCGACGGCACCTACACTTTCAGCTGGACGCCATACACCGGCGGTCCGTTCGACTACTACAAGCTCGTCTACGGGCCGGCGACGGGCGGCGATCCTTCGTACCCGGACGGCAGCCCGTACTGGTATGTCCCGGGCTCGGGTGTGACGTCCGTCACGCTGAGGGCGGGCATCAGCAACGACGGCGGTAGTCCCTTCCTCCCCGGCGAATACAAAGTCAGAATCCAGGCGATCGGCTATCCGAACGGCGCTTACGCATATGCCCAGACGAGCGTAATCATGCTGACCGTGGCTTCCCCCAGCCCAACGCCGAGCCCGACTCAGACCCCATAGCGATCTAGCGCCGCAGCCACGCCTGTATTGCAATGTCCTCGCCGCCCCACGGCCCCGTACCCGCCGCGAGTGGATGGAGCGGCTCCACCGCCGCCTCCGGATCCCGCGCGTCGTGACGCGGCTCCGCATCACGCCGCATCGCCGGCGCGAACCACGACGCCGCGATCAGCACCACGGCCCACCACCATTGGAGCCCGTCGGGCGCGGACGTGACGCCGATGGCCAGCCAGAGCCACGGGCTGCGCAGCGAGAGCAGCGACGGTATCGCCATCAGCAGCCCATGGCCCCACAGCGAGGGAGAAGCGACGATCGTGGCGGTGCCCAATCGGGCCAGGGCCTGGCGCCCCGAGGCCCGCAGCGCGACCAGGACCGCCGCCACAGCCAGAGCCACGAACACCCACACGGGCACGAACTTGGGCAAGCCGAAGCCGTACAGCACCGGCACGTTCTGCTGAGAGGTCTGGTACAGCCTCAGCCCCTCAACCCAGGCCTGCCAGGCGCCGATTCCGGTGAGCGGCAAAGTGCCCACCGCCAGGACGGCCACGATCACCAGCCCGATCCCGAGCTGTCGCCAGAGCCGCCGCTGCACGAGCCACAGGGCCGCCAGGCCCGTGTACGACTTGAAGATGGCGCCCACGACCAGACCTTCTCCGAGCAACGGCGCCAGGGCAAACAGCGCCAGCGCCGGCACGGCCACGTTGCCAACCCAAAGCCCCTGGAAGAGCGGTGGCCACAGGATCGCCGCCGCGAGCCAGCGCCAGGGCAGGCCGAATACACGCAGCGCCGCGAGTCCCAGCGCCAGCGACCCGATCACCCATGTCGCCTGCGCCACCGGCATCGGCAGCCACGAGAAGAACGCGAAGATCGGTAGCGTCATCGGCGGGTAGAGGAACGGGTAGTTGGTCAGGTCCGCCGGCCGCTCGGTCATGGGCGTCTGCAGGTAGACGGGCGTTCCCGCCACGAAATGCTGGCCGGCCTTCAGGTAGATCCCGAAGTCGCGCAACGGCTGGTAGGTCATCGTCAGGTCGGTCAGGACCATCGCTGCCAGCGCCAGGACGGCCGCCGCTTCGACGGGCCGGAGCCACGGCCTCGAGGGGCGGAAGATGCGCGCGAGAACACTGCCTGCGATCAGGCCGGCCGCGACCGCGATGCCCAAGGCGGGCCAGTAGTCCACGCCGGGTCCCAGCGGCACACTGCGTCCCTGCGTGGTCATTAGCAAATAGGCGCCGAGAAGGCCGACCAGCAGCCAGCCGCCGGCGCCATACGGTGAGAGCCGCGGCAGGCGGGCGACGATGCGCGATTGCTCCACGCCGGGCAGCCTACACGAACCAGCCGGTACGGCTGATTGCGAGCGAGCCCGAATTCGGCCACGCGATCGCAAGTCATGGTCGATCGCGGCATGGGCGATGGCTTGGGCACAACGCCCGGGCCGTCGTCACCGACGGCCAGTCCTACCTGGGCGCGAGCCAACTGACACTTGCCGCAATTGCGATGTCCAACTGCAGATCTGGGCGCACCCGAGCAAGGGCAGCAGGCATGGCCGTGAGCTGCGTCCTCGGTCTGCCCGCCAGCCATTGCCAACTTCGTCTGCTCGCGGCGGGCGGTCAACTGCGGAAGCTTCAGTAGGCCGAAGCCACTCAAATAGACCATGCGGAACGCGGCGCGACGCACCGAGACCCCTCCCATACAGGGGCGCTTCATAGCCCGTTGCCGCCCCCGCCGCCCCCGTCACCCATTGCAGACCGCCGCCGAACTATGTGAGAGGACTCCTATGCGACTAACCGTGACGACCAAGCTGGTCCTGATGTCTTCGATTCTCCTGATCCTGATGGCCGTCGTGGGGGCCATCGGCGCCCTGAGTCTGGGAAACGCACGGTCCAGCGGCACGGCCATGCAGTCTTCGGTCGTTGCGCCGCTCGACAACGTAGAGCAGATAGACGCCCAGCTCCTGGAGCGAGCCCGGCTCGCCTTCATGGGCGATCTCAACGCCGGGAACAGCACGGTCCAAGCCACAGTGGACAAGGGTATCGCCACGGCCGACCAGACAATTGACGCGGACCTCGCGGCCTTCCTGGCATCCAAACCGGACACCTCGAGCGTGGACACCATGACCCAGTTCCAGGCGGCGCTGGTGTCCTATCGCCAGACCATGGCCACGGCTCGCGCGAACATCAACGCCGGGAAGCCCTCGTCCCCCGAGATCATCACGGCAGCCGGCAAGCAACGCGCCGCTGCGATGACTCTGATAGGGCAACTCATAGACGCACAGAAGGCGCGCGGTATCGCCCTGGGCAATTCCATTTCAGCAACTGCCCAGACCGCTCTGTTCGGGATCCTTGGCGTTCTTGCTTTGGCTCTCCTGGCTGGTCTCGGCCTCGCCCTGTTCGTGGGCCGCCGCCTCACCCGCGACGTCAAGAAGGTTCAGGAAACGCTTACCAGCATGGCCGACAACTGCGCCACCTATCTCGAGAATGGCCTCGCGGCATTTGCCCGCAACGACCTGACGGTCGAGGTTCACGCGGTCACTAATCCGATCGAGAAGTTCGGCACCGACGAGATCGGACAGACGGCGAAGGTGACAAACAAGATGCTGGGCCAGCTCCAGGCAACCATCGAGAGCTACGAAGTTGCCCGGGCCGGTCTTGCAGCCACTGTCAGCGAGGTGAAGAGCGCCGCCGACTCGGTCGCTCGAACCAGCTCCGAGGTAAGCGCCGCCGCAACTCAATCGGGCAACGCCTCCTCGCAAATCGCCCAGACGATCAACCAGGTCGCGTCGGGTGCTTCCGAGCAGGCCAAGGCGAGCTCCGACACGAGCAATGCCGTTGTCGAACTCTCGGGCATCATCAGCCAGGTCGGAGCGGGTGCGTCCGAGATCACAACCAAGGTCGAGATTGCAGCTGCCGCGCTCGGTGACATGACCGCCGCCATCCAGTCGGCTTCGAGTGCAGCCGCCGAAGTCACGACCGTAGCCGCCTCCGCGGCCGAAGCCACGGACCACGGCCAGAAGGCTGTCCGCGAAACCGTCGGCGAGATGGAACGCATCAAGTCCACCGTCGAGCAGGCCTCAAAGAAAGTAGCCGAGCTCGGCGCCAAGTCCGACCAGATCGGCGCCATCGTCGAGACGATCGATGACATCGCTGAACAGACGAACCTTCTCGCTCTCAATGCCGCCATCGAGGCGGCTCGAGCCGGCGAGCAGGGCAAGGGTTTCGCAGTGGTCGCCGACGAGGTTCGCAAGCTCGCCGAACGATCCAGTCGCGCCACCAAGGAGATCGCCGCTCTCATCGGCGAAGTCCAGACCGGGACCGAGGAAGCCGTCAAGGCCATGACCGCAGGCGCGGCCGAGGTCGAACATGGCAGCGAACTCGCGGCTCAGGCCGGCGCGTCGCTTGATGCCATCAACGTTGCCGTCACGGCTACAAAGCGGGCCGTCGATCGGATCACCGCGGACGTCGCTGACATGAACAAGGCTTCCGACGGCGTCGTCACGGCGACCACTGCCACGGGGACGATCGCGATCCACACCAAGCAGGCAGCCGATCGAATGACCGAGTCGGCCTCGACGGTGTCAGGTTCCGTCCAGTCAATCGCGGCCATCAGCGAAGAGAACTCGGCCGCTGCCGAGGAAGTCTCCGCCGCAACCGAAGAGATGTCCGCCCAGGCGGAAGAGGTCGTGGCGTCTGCGGGTTCACTGGCGCAAATGGCGCACGAACTCGACTCCGTCGTAGGTCGCTTTGTCCTCGAAGGCAGCGCCGCCGGTGCGGCACCCACGAGCATCGCGTCCCGGCAGCGGCTCATTGACTCGGATGCTCCAACGAAGGGCCGGCGGACCAAGGCCGCATAGCAGCCAGGACTTCCGCGACGGCGATCCGGCACAGATCGACCGTCGCCCACCCTTCGAGGGCGGGTCCGGACATGCGTTCTCCGGCCCGCCTGCGGAGGCCAGCTTCGCCCGTCCAGCGAGGGAGGAATCCAATGAGTGAGTTCCAGGTGGTCGTCTGCCAGCTCGGGCAGGAGAGTTACGGCCTAGACATAAGTTCCGTCTACGAGATCATCCGCTTCCAGGGATGTACCGCCGTTCCAGCCTCGCCGCCCTTTGTTGATGGCGTCATAAATCTGCGGGGCCGAATCATTCCGGTAATGGACCTGGCCAGCCGCTTCGGCCAGCTTCGATCCGAGACTTCCAAGTCGACCCGGATCATCGTTGCCGGAACCAACGGCAGGCGTGTAGGCCTGGTCGTCGACGCGGTGACCGAAGTCCTCATGGTGGCTGAGGACGCGGTAGAACCTACGCCCGAAGTGGCTTCCGGTTACGACGCAGGCTATATCCGCGGCATCGCCAAACTCGGCAAGGACCTCGTGATCCTCCTCAACCTGGGCGTTCTGTTTGGCGATGAGGAGGTCCAGGCCCGGGCTGCTTGATTCGTCCCCCTCGCCAAAAGAGAAACCGGCGGGCAAGGTGCCCGCCGGTTTCGTCCCCTCAGTCGACCGCTCGTGCGGCCTCAGGAGTGGCTAGCTTCGCAGCGAGCGGCGCTGGGCCTGAACGGCCAGGAGGCCAAGCGCGCCGAAGGCGAAGCAGATGAGCAATGCGATGAGCGGGGTGGAGCCACCGATCGGCGAGCCGTTGTCGACGGTCGTGACAGGTGGGGTTGCGGAAGCGACCGGCGCTGCGGTCACGCCCCCGACCAACTGGCCGGTTACGGTCAGCGAGCCGGCGACGTAGACGAAGTCGTAGGTGCTCGAGGCCGCGCCCGAGCAGGTGATCGGATACACGCCAGGAGCGCTGGTGGCCGTGGCGGTGGTGGTGCAGACGGGCTGGGTCGTGACGGCGCTGTCGTCGTCACCTGCGAGATAACCGGTGACCGTGAACGTCAGGGCCGGGTTGCCGACGTTGGCGTCGCGGCTCTGGTCATTGGCGGTGACCGTCAGGATCGGCTTGGCGCCGACCGTGAGTGTGCCATTGGCGTAGGTGATGTCGTACTTGTCGAGCCCGGTGCCGGTGGCGGCGCTCGGGACGATGTCGTAGGTGCCGACGGCCGCCCCGGTCGCGGCGCCCGCGCTGGTCAGCGTCACTCCGGTGATCGAGTCACCCCCGGCCAGAGTGCCGGTGATTGTGAAAGCCGTGGTGCCGAGATCGAGTGCCTGACCGAGCGTCTTGGTCTGGTTGTTGGCCGTGATGAGGAGGGTGGGCCTGGCCGAGACGGTCAGGGTGCCGTTCACGTACGTGATGTCGTACTTGTCGAGCCCGGTGCCGGTGGCGGCGCTCGGGACGATGTCGTAGGTGCCGATGGCCGCACCGGCAGCAGCACCTGTACTGGCCAGAGTCACTCCGGTGATCGAGTCGCCGGCCGCGAGGGTCCCGGTCACGGTGTAGGCCGTAGTGCCGAGATCGAGCGTATCGCCGAACGTCTTGCTCCGGTTGTTGGCGGTGATGAGGAGAGTCGGCCTGGCGCCGACGGTCAAGCTGCCGTTGGCATAGGTGATGTTGTAGTTGGCGAGACCGGTGCCGGTCGCGGCACTGGGCACGATGTCATACGAGCCCACGGCAGCGCCGGACGCCGCGCCCGCGCTGGTCAGGGTGACACCGGTGATGGAGTCACCGGCGGCCAGGCTTCCGGTGACGGTGTAGGCGGTCGTGCCCAGGGTGAGCGTGTCACCGAAGGTCTTGGTTCGGTTGTTGGCGGTGATGGTCAGGGCGCCCGGGTTGACGATGAGGTCCTGGCTGACGTCGGTCGCTGCGGACCAGAAGTTGGTTGTGCCCGGGACCTGAGCCTCATGAGCGGTGACCTTGCAGGTCCCGACGCCGTTGACGCTCAGGGTGGTGCCGACGACCGAGCAGGGGCCGTTGTCCACAGTGAAGTTGATCGCCGGACCGGCGCCGGTGGCCGTGGTCGTGGCGCTCAGGGCGACGGTTCCGACGCCATAGCTGACCGGACCAAGCGGGCCGAACGCGATCTGCGGCTTGACGTTGTAGGCGATGCAGTAGAACTGGTTCACCCCCGCGGGCAGAGCCACCGTTTCGGAATTGTCGCTGTAGTGGATGTCGTCGTAGCAACGGATAGCCGCGAAGCCGGCCACGGACGGATCGGTGGCTTGAGTGATCCACAGACCGGATCCGCGGGCCAGGGCCACCTCAGCCGCGCTGAGGGTGATAGTGGTGCTGCCGGCCGCGCCGGAGGTGGTAGCGGTCCCCTGAAGGGTGGGGTTGCCGCCGGTGTGGTGCGCCGCATCCTGAGCGTTCCACATATTGAATTGCCAGGTGCCGGTGTAGGGATTGCAGACGAGGTCCGTGGTGTTGTTGGCGACGGTTGCGTTGGTGCCCGTGTTGGGCAGGGTGGTGTTGAGCTGTGCGTTGTGACCGCCCGTATCGTTGCCGTTCCAGCCGCCGCCGTAATTGGTGGTCGGCTCGAGGTTGGCGGGCACCTGGGTGTAGGCGCTGCAGAGGCGCGTGTAGAAGGTGACGGTCACCGGGGCGTCGGTGATATTGAACGAAGCGCTGTCTACCCTGGTGAGGCCGTTGCTCGTTGCTCGCAATGTGTGAGAGCCCGTGTTGCTGATGGTGAGGTTGTCGAACGTTGCCACGCCGGCGACCGCGTTGTGACTGGTAGTCCCACCGAGGCTTCCGCCGCCGGTCTGGATGGCGATCGAGATGTTGGCGGTGCTGTTGACCGTGTTGCCGTTAGCGTCCGTGATGGCAACGGCAAGCGCAGGAGTTATGGTCGCGCCAACGGTCGTCGTGGACGGCTGTGTCGTGATGACGAGCTTGCTCGCCGCACCGGCGACGACGGTGATGGTGTTGGAGTTGCCGGTGAAGCCAGCCACCGCACGGATGGTGGCCGAGCCGGTGAGGTGACCGCTGAGGGTCGCGCTCTTGGTGTCGCCCGAGGCGACCAGATCGCCCGCCACGACACCACCGGTGATGCCCTGGAGCGACCAGGTGGCCGCGACGTTGGCGACGAAGTTGCCCGCCCCGTCACGGCTGATGGCGTAGACGGTGAGGGAGTTGCCCGAGGTGAGGTTCTGGGCTGCCACGACCGAACCCGAGCCGTTGGCCGCGGTTTCGACGCGGACCTGAGTCGCCGCACCGGCGACGACGGTGATGGTGTTGGAGTTGCCGGTGAAGCCAGCCACCGCACGGATGGTGGCCGAGCCGGTGAGGTGACCGCTGAGGGTCGCGCTCTTGGTGTCGCCCGAGGCGACCAGATCGCCCGCCACGACACCACCGGTGATGCCCTGGAGCGACCAGGTGGCCGCGACGTTGGCGACGAAGTTGCCCGCCCCGTCACGGCTGATGGCGTAGACGGTGAGGGAGTTGCCCGAGGTGAGGTTCTGGGCTGCCACGACCGAACCCGAGCCGTTGGCCGCGGTTTCGACGCGGACCTGAGTCGCCGCACCGGCGACGACGGTGAACGGCGCGCTGTCGCCGGCGGTGAGGCTCATGCCGCTGGTGCGGCTGGCGGTCAGGACAACGCCGGACTCGGCCTTGGTGTAGGTGACTCCGGTGATCGTGACCGAGCTATGGCCGTTACTGATGCTGCCGGTAGTCGTTCCGCCGAGCGTGCCCGTACCTGTCTTTAGGCCGAGGCTGACGCCCGTGGATGCTGTCACATTCACCGGGTTGCCGCCGGCATCCTGCGCCTGGACGATGACCGAGAAGCCGGTGCCGGCGGTCACGTTGGAGCCGCCGTTGACAGAAGTGATGACGAGCTTGCTCGCCGCACCGGCGACGACGGTGATGGTGTTGGAGTTGCCGGTGAAGCCAGCCACCGCACGGATGGTGGCCGAGCCGGTGAGGTGACCGCTGAGGGTCGCGCTCTTGGTGTCGCCCGAGGCGACCAGATCGCCCGCCACGACACCACCGGTGATGCCCTGGAGCGACCAGGTGGCCGCGACGTTGGCGACGAAGTTGCCCGCCCCGTCACGGCTGATGGCGTAGACGGTGAGGGAGTTGCCCGAGGTGAGGTTCTGGGCTGCCACGACCGAACCCGAGCCGTTGGCCGCGGTTTCGACGCGGACCTGAGTCGCCGCACCGGCGACGACGGTGACTTTGGCCTGGTTCGCCGGCGCGAGGTCAGCAAGGCCTGAGCCGCCATACTGCGATTGCGTCTCGAATGTCGTAGTCCCGGCTGTAGTCGGAGCGGTGACTTTGGCCGTACTCGTGCCTGCGCCATAGGTGATCGAGATCTTGTCGCCCGAGTGACAAGACATCGGGACGTCGATCCGCCATCCCGACGGATTCGCGCTTGTGTTGATCGTCACTGCGCCCGGAGAGCAGTTGCCAGTGCCCGAGACGGTCACGTATCCGGCACCGGTCGCGCTCGTGTTCTGCGGCTGTGTCCAGCCGGTCGGAATGTAGAGTCGGATTTCCGATCCGCTGGAACCGTAGCCGGTGAAGTCATAGGACGACGTGTACGTGAAGTTCAGTGTCTGGCCCGGGGCGCCCGCCACGGTGGTCGTTGGGTTGGTGGTGACGTCCATCGAGCCTGTGCCATCGCCGCTGCCCGCTGAGACATAGCCTGCTAGAGCGGCAACGAGCACAAGACTAGACAGCAGTGCAACGATTGCGCGCGATTTGCGCGAACCCCTCAACTTCGCCAACATCAAAGCGGACTCCTTCTTGAATTCGGGCCCGTGGTGGCGGTCAGCGGCTAAGCAAGCTGACGTACTACCCGAACAGTCGCCCAACACTACCTATTGGGGCGTCCAGGGTCCAGTACTTCGGTGCTAGGCAGCACCGAAGAATGCAGTAGATGTCGGAAAAATCCCCACAAGCCGGGCCCGAATCCACCCTAGGCCAGACTTTTGTCAGGCTGTTTGCAAGTTTCGCGCTCTTTTGGAACCAGGCCCGGCCTGCCTCCAGGCCTATATGGAAACAGGGTCGAATGGCCCATGTCGATCTCATGCCGGCATGCCAGCAGGACTACCCACGGGAGTAGGCGCCGCGGGGCGCGGTCATGGACTGGCAACCAAATGGCGTGGTCCGCAGATACTTGTTCGGGGCAAACGAAGACCGGCGGGCCCGTTTCAGGCCCGCCGGTCAGTATCGGTGCAGTGATTGCCGAGGGGCGACCGCCGGTTAGTTCCTGCCGCGCATGCTCCGTCGCTGCGCTTCGACCGCGGCCAGCCCTATACCGCCGAAAGCGAGGGAGATCAGCAGGGCGAACGTGGGCGTCGGGTTGTTGCCCGAGCCATCTGATCCCGTGCTGGTGGGCGGTGGTGTCGAGCTCTGGCCGGCGACCGCCGTTTCGCCCTGGAACGATTGGAACGGTGTGCTGGGCGGGGTGAGGATCGGCGTGGCCGTCTCGCCCTGGAACGACTGGAAGGGTGTAGCCGTGGGAGCGGACGTATCCGTCGGCCTTTGCGTCGGAGGTACGGTAACGGCCGCCGTCGGGGTAGCGGTCACCGGATCCGTCGGCGGAGCCGTATGCGGCAGCGTCGGCGTGGCCGTGGCGCCCTGGAACGTCTGGAACGGAGATGGCGTCGAGCAGGCGCCGCCGGTCCAGGCCGCCGAGCTCTTGCTGTTGTGGTCCGAGGACCAGCGCACGTACAGAGTCGTCACCGACGCCGGCGTCGACAGCGAGTTGGCTCCCGCGTGCATCGTCACGTTGGTGGCGTTGGTGAACGCCGAATTGTTCGCCCACTGGATGCCGTAGTTCGACTCCGTCGCCAGAGTGACCGTCCAGTTGTGGACGTTCTGGTCATTGGAACAGACCGAGGCGATGCCCGGCGGCGACCATGCGAAGACGGCGGTTGTAGTAAGGGGGATGAGGACGGCGAACAGCCCGAGGGCTGCGACAAAAGAGAGAAGGCGCTGCGGCTTCAAGGTTCCTCCGGCGCTGGACCGCTCCAAGATGCTTTCCCACCCGAGGAGAAAACGCTCCTCACCGCGCGGCGGCCCTGCTCAGTGGCCGGACACTACTCGATTGATGAGTGACTTACTACTAGATTTACCTGGTGTTCATGAGTCGTACTGGCCGGTGAAACGACCCGATCGAATAGGTGTGGAGTTGTGCGGTTAGGTAGGTTCTACCTCGTCCGCATCGTCACGTCAACCCTCGGGTTTGCCCTCAAGCTCGTGAGAGCTGGCCCTCTCGATCCGCAGGTAGCGGCCCGAGTAATAGAGCAGCGGCATCGTCATCTCGTGAGTGGACGATGCCGCGTCGACTCGGGCTATGTACAGGTCGTGATCCCCCGCAGGATGCACGTCGACGACCGTGCACTCCAGCCAGGCGATCGAGTCGGCCAGAATGGGCAGGCCCGTGACGCCCGCATGCCACTTCGCGTCGCAGAATTCTGGACGGCCGTCGCTTCCTGACTGGATTGGATCGGAGGTCCTGGGGCCCACGGCGGGCCGCGCCGTGATAGCGGTCGCGGTGGCCAGAGGGACCACGGAGCGCGTCGTTACCGCGGGTGCCGGGCCGCCGGCGAAGCAGTCCGACAGGGCCTGGTGCTCCTCCCCGAGGACATTGACCGCATAGCGGCCGGTCTCGCGCAGCGCGGGGACGATCTTGCGGGCGTGATCGAAGGCAACGAGGACCAGCGGCGGTCGCAGCGACACGGAGTTGAATGAGTTCACAGTCGTGCCCCAGGGATGGCCGCCATCCATGGTCGTGACGATCGCCACTCCGGTGGCGAATCGCCGCAGCACAGTCCGGAGGGCCTCGGGGTCTAGGTCGGGCACGCCAGGCAGTCTAGAGTGCGGTGGTATCGCAGTCGGCGGGCGCCCATCCGGTATCCGAGCGTGAGACAGCACCGGTCGGGAACGATATCGATCGGGCGCGGAGCCGCGCCACAGAGCCGCGCCACCCCGAAGAAACGCGGCCCGGAAGCGAACTCCCGGGCCGCGTCTGCTGTTGCGACGTCCGGTCAGCGCAGCCGGGGGCTCGCCGACGCGTTGCCAGGCCTCTAGCTGTTCTTGATGACGACGGTGCCACCGATCATGTCGTGCCAGCCACGCTTGCGCGCGTCGAAAGCGGCCCAGATGAAACCGATGTAGAGGACGATCGAAGAGACGAACCAGCCAATCAGCCGCAGGATCACGTTGCCCCAGGTCAGCTTGCCGCCGTCCGAGTTGCGGACGATGCGGATGCCGAACGGCATCATGCCAACGGTGTGGCCGAGGAGACCCCAGCAAAGCGGGAAGTACAAGAAGATCAGGAGAGCGACGAGCAAAGCGAGGCCCGAATTAACCGAGAGGGCAATGAAGTAGATGATGTAGAGAGGGATTATGTCGAACAAGAACGCCACGAACCGGATCCAGAAGCCCGCGAAGACTAACCCCGGAGCCGGGCCGACCGGTGCCGAAGCCCATCCACCCTGTGACATTACGGGACCCTCCGCTTGCCGACCAATGCTCGCCCGAAAAACCGAGCGGCCTGACCGAAGTCTACGAGAAACGCAACCGCGGGTGGATGCCCTTTTCCGTGCTCAGCCTCCCGCCCCGACCGGGCCGGTCGGGGGCTTGTAGCCCTCCGGCATCTTCGGCGTGAAGCGGAAGCCGCCGGCCACGCCCGGCTCGGTCAGCTCGTGCGGAGTCGAGAATCTGGTCCAGGTCTGGTCTGCGGTGAAGACGCCCTTCTCGATGACGAGCTCGCGGATCGTCCTGCCTGTCCGGACCGCCTCCTTCGCGATGTCCGCGGCCAGGGCGTAGCCGATGTACGGCGCCAGCGGCGTGGCCATGGCGCCGACGAGCGTTCCAGCAGGTCGCGCGGCTGCGCCTCGTCGGCCTCGATGCCGCGCACGCGACTCGCGCGAAAGCTGCGGCAGCCGTTGGTCAGGATCGTCAGCGACTCGAGCGCCGTCGTGGGCGATGATCGGCATCATCACGTTCAGCTCGAGCTGGCCGCGCGACGCCGCCCAGGCGACGTGCGTGTCGTTGCCGATGACGTGGAAGCAGACCATCGAGAGGCTTCTCGGCCATGACCGGGTTGACCTTGCCGGGCATGATCGACGAGCCCGGCTGCACCGCCGGCAGGGTGATCTCGCCGAAACCGGTGCGCGGCCCGGACGACATCAGGCGCAGGTCCTCGATGATCTTGAGCAGGTCGACCGCGAGCCCGCGCAGCGCCGCGGAAACCTCGAGCATCGGCCGCATCGAGTGAGTGGCCTGGACGCAGGTGCTCGGCCCCCCGGAGCTGGTGGCCGGTCTGCTCGGCGAGGTTGCGGACGACGAGCTCGATGTACTCGGGCTCGGCGTTGAGGCCGGTGCCCACGGCCGTGGCGCCGATGTTCTGCTCGCGCGATCGATAGCCCGGCTGCACTGCGAGGCGCTCGACGCGCTCGGCGCAGCGTCAGCGCGTAGGCGGCGAACTCCTGGCCGAGGCGGATGGGCACGGCGTCCTGCATGTGCGTGCGGCCGGACTTGAGGACGTCGTCGAACTCGCGGGCCTTCTGCTCGAAGGCGTGCGATCAGCTCCTCGGCGCGCGGGCATGAAGTCGCGGATGAGGTCCAGCGTCGCGACGCGCATCGACGTCGGGAAGACGTCGTTGGTGGACTGGGCCATGTTGACGTGGTCGTTGGGATTGACGACCGCGTAGTCGCCGCGCTTGCCCGACGCCGACGCCGCCGGCGTGCAGCAGTTCGATCGCGCGGTTGGCCAGCACCTCGTTGGCGTTCATGTTGTGACTCGTTCCGGCGCCGGCCTGGAACGGGTCGATGCGGAAGTTGCCAATCAACTCGACCTGCTTGGCGGCTCGCGCAGCTTCGAAGCCGGCGCGCATCGGGTCACGGGTGCCCGGAGCGGCCTCCTCGTCTTCGACTGTCGCGGTCGACAGGATCTCGTCCGCTGCCTCGACGATGGCGTTGCCGAGCTGCTTGGGCAGCCGGCCGGTGGACATGTTGGCGCGCGCGGCGGCCTTCTTGACCTGGACGATGGCCCGCACGAGGGCGGGATGGGGCAGCGTCCCGGAGATCGGGAAGTTGTGGATACCGCGGGCCGTCTGGACTCCGTAGTAGGCGGCATCGGGGACTTCGAGATAACCCAGCGGGTCTTTCTCGACCCGGAAGCCCGCGTGCGGCGCGGGGGGCGTAGCCGGAGTGGCGGAAGTGGAGGCCCCGGCCGGGGTCGCCGGGGTAGCGGATTGGGTCATGGAAGCGCGAGCTCCTCGTTCGAGGCGGCTTACGGGGCCGAGCGCGGCATGCGGCACGCGGCGCAATGCTCAGAGTCTATCGCCGGACCGGCTCGGAGTCGCCATAGGTGTCGCCACGGGGGGTCGCCTCTCCCGTCGCGCCCGTCCGCGCCCGGCGCGAAAGCCGCTCGCGCCGCCCGCCGAAGAGCTGCCGCGGTGCGCCAGACGGCCCCGCTGTGAGGTCGGATGCACGAGACGCGACGGCCCCTTGCAGGAATGTTTCGGATTCGTATCCTCGCGAAAGCTCCGATCGCGGTCGATCCGCTGCCTGTGTGCGCATCCCGCCCGAGTGATCCTAGGGAGGTTGTCGAGTGTCTCAGCTGGTGCCCGTTTTCCTGACGATCCACATCCTGACGGCCATCTTCGCCTTCGGCCCGACGCTGGTCTTCCCGTTGATAGCGCGGATGTCCGCGCTGGAGCCCCAGCACGGTCTATTCGCCCTGCGCCTGACCGACAAGATCGAGCGGAAAATCGTCATTCCGGCCGCCGCCACTATGCCGGTCAGCGGCGGACTGCTCGTCTGGGCCGAGAACATCGACCTCGCTTCGGCTCACTGGCTCGTACTGGCGATCGGCCTCTATCTGGCGGCCATGGCCTACGCTCTGGCCGTGCAGCTGCGGACGATCGACCGGATGATCGAGATTGCCGGGCAACTCGCCAGCGGCGGACCGATGCTCGCAACCGGGCCGGGCGCCGAGCTTGCCAGGCCGGGATTTGGCGGCATGGGATCGGCCCAGGCAGTCGATGCTCCCGCGTCCCGATACGCCAGCCCGGGGGCTGAGATGGCGGCCCTCGGCGCTCGAGCCCGGAACGGCGGGCTCTTCCTGCTGGTCTTGGTCATCGTCATCGTCTCCCTGATGGCGGGCAAGCCGGCGATCTAGCCGGGTCGTCGCCGGCAGGCGCGCCGCCGCGAGGTCCACCGCGCCGCCGCCGGCAGGCGTGCCCGTGCCCGTGACCGTACCCGGCGCCCCGCGCCTCGTTCCTCGCGCCCCGCGCCCCGCGTCGCCGACGGGCGGAAACGACCGGCCGCAAGGTCGCGCCGGACCCAGCCGCCGGCCGGCGCAGGTTCCGCAGTGGGGGCCCGGCCGCATGTCCGCGCGTCCAGTCGCGTATATTCCGCGAGACGGGCCGTCTACCCGCAGCGGTCCAACAGCGCGGCCGCAGGGCAACCACGGGGCCCGAGGAGCTCCGACCCCTGGGTTGGGCACCTAGGATGGAGGAGTCCCGCATGGCGCAGCAGGCACCCAAGACACGCGAAGAGGTCATCAGGCAGGACGTCCGCGACCTGCACCACCTGGGCTATGCCCAGGAGCTCTTCCGGACTATGGGCGGTTTCTCGAACTTCGCCATCAGCTTCACGATCATCTCAATCCTGACCGGCGCGGTGATCCTGTTCGACTACGGCCTCGCCTGGGGTGGCCCGGCCGCAAGCACTCTGGGCTGGCCGCTCGTCTCGATCTTCACCTTGCTCATCGCGGCCTCGATGGCCGAGATCGCGTCGGCATACCCGACGGCCGGCGGTCTCTACTACTGGTCCAGCCGGATGAAGAACAAGGACTGGGGCTGGTGGACGGCCTGGTTCAACCTGGCCGGCCAGATCGCAATCGTGGCCGGCATCGACTTCGCCGCGGCCGCATTCGTCAACTCGTCGATCGTCACGCCGATACTGTCCAACTTCAATCTCGCCTACGGCAACGGCTCGATGTTCTTCGGAACGCTCGTGAGCGGACAGCTGGTGACCATGGCCGTGCTGCTCATGATCCAGCTCGTGCTGAACATAGCCGGCATCAAGATCGTGTCGCTGCTCAACGATGCCTCGGTGTGGTGGCACATCGGCACCGTGACGGTGATAGTCGTGGCCTTGTTCCTCATCAGTTCCGGCAAGGCTCACGCCGACATCAGCCCGTTCGCGATCGGGCCGCTCGACACGACCGGCGGCGCCTCGCCGTTCGGCTTCAACCTTGGCCCGGCGATCGGCTACGCCGTCCCGGTGGCGTTCCTGTTCTCGTTGCTGCAGGCCCAGTGGACCTACACCGGCTACGACGCGTCGGCCCACGTCGCCGAGGAGACTGTCGGCGCGCGGCTGTCGAGCGCCTGGGGCGTCTTCATTTCCGTCGCGGTTTCCGCCGTCGTCGGGTACATCGTCCTGTTCGGGCTGGTGACCCACCTGCCGCCGCTCGATCAGGTCATGAACTGCAATCCCGCGACGCAGAGCCTCTGCAGTGCCTACTACGGTGGCAATCCCGTGGTCTTCACCACGCTGAGCTACAACCTCGGCCAGCTCGGCGACATCCTCAGCGCGGCCATCGCCGTGGCCATGAGCCTGTGCGGCCTGGCTTCGGTCGCCGCCGCCGGCCGGATGCTCTTTGCCTTCAGCCGTGACCACGGCGTGCCCGGCTCGCCCTGGCTGCGCAAGGTTTCGCATCGCCACCGTTCTCCGGCGAACGCGCTCGTAGCCATCGTCGTGTTCAGCTACCTGCTGACCAACGCCGCCTTCATCGCCGGCGGGGGCACGGCGATCGCGATCGTGACCGCCATCAGCACGATCGCTCTCTACTGGGCCTACGGCGTGCCGATCTTCCTGGGGATCTTCGGCAAGCAGGAATGGCGCGAACTCGCCGTCTGGAGGCTCGGCCGCTTCTCGAAGCTGGTCGGTGGCCTGGCCTGCCTGTGGATCGCCCTGATATCGGTCCTGTTCCTGTGGCCGACTTCGGGCAACCCATGGACGCTGATGGCCTATGCCGTCTTCCTCGGGCTGCTGCTCGTCTACTACTTCGCCTGGGCCCGCAAGCGCTTCAAGGGCCCGGTCGTCGAGGTCGCCGAGGGCGAGTTGACGGAGATCGAGGCCGAATTCGAGCATGCGGCCGAAGAACTCGGTGGGGCGCCGGCCTGATCTGAGCGGCTCGCTCCGGGTGCAAACGAAGAGCGGCGGGCATCGAGCTCGCCGCTCTTCGTCTTATTCGATCGCTGCGCGGCCGATCGCTGCGCGGCCGATCGTGTCGCAGGCGGTCGCGTCAGGGCCCGGCCTACTGGCCGATGAACTTCCCGAAGTAGTCCTTGAGTGTGCCGGGAGCGTCCCAGCTCACCACCATGACGTTCGTGTCGAACGACGCAATGTTGGCCGTTCGGGAACCGCCGAACGAAATCGGATCCGCCGCCGGATGCTGCCAGGTCTTGCCGTCCGGGCTGCTCCAGGCCGTCCAGTTGCCCGTGGGCTTGGCCGGCGAGTCGAGTACCAGGATCTCGCCGTTGACTACCGCCCAGCCGCCGGACGACGTCTGCAGGCCCGACTGCTGCCACACGAGGCCCGTCGCCGACCACCACCACGTGGTCGACTGGACCGGCAGCGCCGGAGTTGCCGAAGCCTTCGCGGTCGGGCTCGCCGAGGCGGCGGCCGAGGCGCCCGGCGACGCGGAACTCGTCGAAACAGCCGTGTTGGCCACCGCGACGATCGAGTTGCCGATGCCGAACAACGCCGTGACGTTGGGCGGCAGGTGCCAATCGCTGCGGAGCGTCCAGGTCCGGCCGTCGGGCGAGCTCCAGGCCGTGGTGGCGCCTTGCCGGGTCGCGTCGGTTCCCATGGCCAGATATCCGTAGCGATACGTCGAGACGGTCAGGGCGAAGCCCGTCCCGACGGCGATCGCGCCGGCCTGCCACGCATCGCCGTCGGTCGAGTACATGATCTGGGCGCCGCCGCCCTTGTCCGAGGACACGACGAAGCCGCTGGGTCCATTGGCAATCGAGGAGAACTCTGTAGGAGTGTCGTCCTCGAACGCGACCTGCTGCCACGAACCGGCCTTGGTCATGTGCCAGATCATGCCGTTGTCGCCCGACGAGTTGGTGATCTTGCCGACGGCGATGATCCCTCCCTTGCCGTCCGAGATGGCTTGCAGGACCACGGGCCGGCCGGTTATGACGGTGGGCGTGGCGCCTGAAGCCGCCGCCTGTGGGCTGGCCCCCGAGGCAGCGGGGCTGCCGCTGGCGTTGGAGGCACTCACCTGGACTGGGACCGCCGTGCTGGTCAGGCCGTCGGGAGCGATCTCGGGCACCCACAGGCTGCCCGTGGGCGAACTGTAGATCGACGTCCCGGTGGGGCCGGTGACGAAGAAGTAGAAATGGTCCCTGGAGGATGCGAGAGGGCCGAGGGTGAAGCTCTTGTTCACGTCTACCGTGCCAGGCATCGTCCCGGACTCGACCGAGAGGGCGAAGTTGGCAGGCGGAGCCGATGCGCTCGCGGGGACGCGTGTCGGACCCATCCCAAGGGTGCCACTGACGGACGCCAGCGTGCTGCTGGAAGCGCCGAGCATGATGATCCTGTTGCCGATAGCAGCCACTCGAGCGCGGATCATGGGCGGTGCGGTGCTGGCGATGGGCAGCCAGTCCACGCCGTTCTCGGAGATCCAGACCGAATTCGGTGAGCCCGGGTTGAGGCGTGCTGCCGGGCAGCGTCGGCCCGGCCGACTGCGCGCTCGGTGGCGCGATCGTCGCCGGTCCGCCGACCGCCACGAGACTGCTGCCGTAGGTGACGACGCTATCCATGGCCACGGTCGAGTTGTCCGTGGTGGCCGTCGTCTTGGTCCAGGTATTGCCGTCGGATGAGCTCCAGGAGGCCGCCAGGCCCGGTGCGGCTTCTCCCAGGTCGGCTCCGACGACGACGATCTTGCCGCCGAGGCCGGCGATGCCCCGGACGTCGAACCCGTCGAAGGTGGTCTTGGCCTGTGTCCAGTCGTGCCCATCCGGCGAGAACCAGGCGGCCGAGCGTGTGGTCCCGGTGCCGTTCCACAGTCCGACGATCACGAAGCCGCCGTTCCACGACCCGACGGCGCGAGGAATGTACGTTCCGGCCGACGTAGTGGCGCCCGGGAGCACCTGGGGCGACCAGGAGCGTCCGTCGGTCGACAGCCAGGCGACGCCGTTTCCGGCGGCCACGACCGCGCCGGGTCGTGAGGCGACGCCCGCGATCATCTCCTGGCCACGGGCAGAGTCGATCTCCATGGGCGTCCACGTGGCGCCGCTGTTGGAGTGCCAGGCGCTGGCGATCACGTCCGTCGGAGACGAGCCGATGCTGTTGCCGATGACCACGAGCCCGCCCTGGCCGTCGTCCGAGAAGCCCTGGGCCACGAATCGACGGCCACCGATTGCAAACGCGTCGGATCCGGACCGCTGGCTCCACGTCGACCCATCGTCGGTGGCCCAGATGGTGGTGGCAGACGTCACGGTGCCGTTGGAAGTGGAGTTGACCGTGCCGGCCATGAGCAAGCTCTGGTCCAGCGTTGTCAGGTACGGCCCGAAATCGAGCTTGGCCGCGGGCGTGGCAACGGCCTTGCCCCAGCCGATGCTGTAGATGCTGCCCGTGGAGCTGGGGCTCTGAGGATGACTCGGTAGTGTCGCCAGCAGCGCGGTCACGATCGCGACCGTCGCGGTCAGGCCGGCCAGGGCGAAGAGGCCGCGCAGGCTCGGGCGGCCAAAGCTTGCCCTCGGTCGGAGCCAGCGGTCGCCGGCGGCGGGCAGTCTCGTGCGCCCTCGGCCAAGGCTCCCGAGTCCCAGCGATTGGCCCATGCTGCGGGCGCGGCTCTCGACGCGAAGCCGGGACAGCGGGTGAGGAGCGCTCAAGCGCACGGGCGGCTCGGCCGTCTCCGCCGGCGCGGCCACTTGACGGGCCTGCTCCTTGAACCTCGAATCCGAAACTGGATGGGCCTGGGACGCCGCGCCCTTGGACGCCTCGCTCTTGATCGCCCCCGGAGTTCGGAGGAACGGGGCGAAGGGCAGCTTGAGCCGAGTCCGCGACGGCCGAGGGCCGGGCGGCGTCTTGGCGGAACGTCGACGGGCCTGGTCGGTCCTCGTCACGTCCGCCCTGGGCGGGACCACGAGCGGCCTGGACTCGGCCTGTCGCTCGATCGACTCGTCCTCGAATTCGGTCCGCTGGTCGTCGCCCTGGTACTGGGCGCCGTTGCGGTCCTCGCCGCCGGCGGACTCTCCGTTGCGGTCCTCGCCGCCGAGGCGGTTGTTGTCGCCGGGCCTGGCCTCGACGTCGCGGTCACTCATCGGGGTGTTGCCCACCTCTGTCCGTGCTTTGCTCTTCGGCCGTGTCCTGATCGAAGCCGGGCGAGCCGCTCGAGAGACGAGCCGGACGCGGCGAAGACTCGAAGTCTGCCACGGATTGGCCCAACAAGGCACGCTCGACACGCCGCCGGAGGCGTCCCGAGCACGAAAGCCGTCCAGGACGAGCCTGCTCGGCGCGAATCCGGGCCGCGGGTCCCGCTGGTCCTCGGACGCGCCGCGAGCCACAATACCAGCGAAAACACCGCCCGAAGGGCAGGCGCTGGCCCCGGAACGGCATGGCCGGCCATGGCCGCAGTTCCGCCGCACGGGAGCCGCATTAGGAGGAAGCGATGAGCGACGTGCACGGCGCCCGTGGCCGCGGCGAGAGCCACGCAGTTCCCGGGCAATTGGAGGAGTTGCGCCGGCAGGTCCGCGACGGCGAGATCGACACGGTCATCGTGGCCCTGACCGATATGCAGGGCCGGCTCATGGGCAAGCGCGTCCAGGCGGAGGCGTTCCTGAAGGGCGTCGTGGACCACGGCATCCACTTCTGCACGTATCTGCTCGGCACGGACATGGAAATGAACACGCCGGACGGCTACAAGCTGATGAACTGGGAGACCGGTTACGGCGACTGGATCGGCCGCGAGGTGTGGGAGACCACCCGGGTGCTGCCCTGGCTCGAGTCGACGGCGATAGTCCTGTGCGACGCCATCGACGAAGAAACCGGCCAGGAGATCCCGGTTTCGCCGCGGACGATGCTCAAGCGTCAGGTCGCCCGGGCGAGCGAACTCGGGTTCACCGTGAAGGCGGGCACGGAATTCGAGTTCTACGTCACCTCGGACACGTTCGAGGATATGAACGAGAAGGGCTACAACGACATCGAGCGGGTCGGCTATTACAACGAGGATTACCACCTGCTCCAGGCCACCAAGCTCGAGCCCCTTTATCGCCAGATCCGAAATCAGATGACGGCGGCCCGCATACCGATCGAATTCTCCAAGGGCGAGGCGGCGCCCAGCCAGCACGAAGTCAACATCCGATACGACGAGGTCCTGGAGTCGGCCGACCGAAGCGTCCTGTTCAAGAACGGCGCCAAGGAGATTGCCTGGCTAAACGGCTACGGTCTGACTTTCATGGCGAAGCCGTATGCCGAATGGACGGGCTCGAGCGGGCATCTCCACATCTCGCTCTGGGATGCTGCCGGAGAAAAGCCACTCTTCTTCGACGAGTTGGCCACCACATATGGGATGAGCCAGACGATGCGCTGGTTCCTCGGCGGAATGATGGCCCTGCAACGCGAGCTGGCCCTGTTCATCGCCCCGAATGTCAATTCATACAAACGATACGCCGTCGCCAGCTGGGCTCCCGTAAACGTCGTGTGGGGCCGCGATAACCGGACGACCGGCTTCCGCATCGTCGGCCACGGGCCGGCGCTGCACATCGAGAACCGCTTCCCGGGCGGCGACATGAACGCGTACCTGGCGTACGCCGCGGAAGTCGGTGCGGGTCTGTACGGCATCGAGCACAAGATCGAGCCGCCGGCCGAGTACCGGGGCAACGGCTACGTGGCGACGGGCTGCGATCGAATGCCGCGAGCGCTATACGAGGCCATCTCGCTGGCCGAGCAGAGCAAGGCCGCTGTCGAAATCTTCGGCCAGGACGTCGTGGACCACTACCTGAACGCGGCGCGAGTCGAACGCGACGCCTACGATGCGGCCGTGCACGCCTGGGACCGCGAGCGGTACCTGGAACGCGGGTAGGCGCCCGGCGGCGGGACGCGCATCGGAGTTCGCGGCAGTTGCCCGCCGCGCCGGCTAATTCAGCGACGCGGCGTGAGATATGTAGCAAGACCTTCCCGCAGCGGGAGGAGGCGGCGCGGCAGGAGCCGGTGGAGCGGTCCGGTGTCGACCGGAGCGGCCTGCACGACGAAGTCGATCGCCGAGGGCGTCATCGGTGGCGCTGGCAGCAACGTCAAGGGTGCAGTCGCGGCCTTCATCAAGGCCACCGGAGTATGCAGGATCGGCCTCCGCCGGCCGAGGGTGTTCAAGGCCGCCCGAATTACTTCGTCCATCGTAAGTTCTTCGGGGCCGCCCACCTCAAGCTCGACGTTCTCAGCCGTCGGTGTTTCGAGTGAGTCGGCGACCAGGGCTGCAACGTCACCCACGTATATAGGTACCAGGCGCTGTCGTCCATTTCCGATTTGTGGGATGAATGGCAGCCAGCGCGAAAAGCCGATGAATCGATTGAGGGAGTGATCGCCGGGTCCATATATCCAACTCGGACGGAAGATCGTATACGTGATACCGCTGGCCCGGACCGCTTCTTCGGCCCGCCATTTGGACCGGAACCAATGCGCCGACGCATCCGGCGCGGCCCCGGCGCCAGACATATATACGAGGCGATCTATTCCCGTGGTCTTAGCCGCCGAGACCAGCGCCTCCGTTCCGGCGGCATCCACGAGTTCGAACGTTTGGCCGCGTCGAGGAGATTCTATGGGCGAATTGCGGAATGCGAGGCTGATCACAAGTGTGTCGACACCAGCCAGGGCCGCAGCCAGACCGTCGGGCCGGCTGACGTCGGCCTGACGGAAGTCGAGGCCGGAACCGGCGTCGCCGGTCCTCTTGCCGCCCGCCGGCGGACGATGCGACAGAACCACGACCTGGTGGCCTCGAGACAGCAGTTCTCGTGCAATGGCGCCGCCGACGAAGCCGGTGCCGCCTGCCACGGCCATGACTCGATTTGGGCTCAACTCGTTCTCCTGCCGGCCGACGCCCGGGCGTCGCCGCTGGATCCAAGGATATTGCCGCGATGCAGAGTCGGCTCCCGTGTCCCGAGGGCCGGCTCCGGTTCGTGGACTGCGGCGTAGACGGCCGGCGGCGACGCAGCGGCCGGAGTGTTGTCGCGGCGCTACGTTCTGCAGAGGCGGATATGCTCGTCGCGGTCGGCGGCGCCGGCGTGTTGCTCCTCGTCCGCCACCTCGCCGACCGCCGACAGCCCGCGGGAGGGGCAACGAAAGTGGACCTGGTCTGGGCACTGCTGCGCGGCGTTGCGATCGGCTTTGCCATCGCTGCCGCCATCGGTCCTATCGGTCTGCTCTGCATCCGCCGCACGCTGGCCGAGGGACCCCTGATCGGGGCCGTCTCGGGTCTCGGCGCCGCAACCGCCGACGGCTTCTACGCCTCGGTCGCGGCCTTCGGCATTACCGCGATCTCCGATTCGCTCGTCGGCGCGCGCCGGCCGCTGGGAGTGGTCGGCGGGGCGTTCCTCGTGGCGCTGGCGATCCACTCGCTGAGCTCGCATCCGCAGGCCGCGGCCGATCGCCCGCCTCGGTCGCTCTTCTCGGCCTACGCCACGACCGTCGGCCTCACGATCGCCAATCCGGCCACGATCCTCTCGTTCGCGGCTGCCTTCGTGGGACTGGGCCTGCCCGGCCACGACGCGGTGACGGCCTCTGCGCTCGTGCTGGGGATCTTCACCGGCTCGGCGAGCTGGTGGGTGATCCTGGCCCTGGCCGTGGCAGCATTCCGAACCCGTCTGGGCCCGGTGGCGCTCCGACGCTTGACCACGGGCTCGTCGGTTCTGATCGGGGTTCTGGGCATTGTCGCCGCGGCGACCAGTCTGGCGGCCTGACGATCGTGAGGTTAGGCCCGCGATCGCTCGGGAGCTCGGGTGAGCCTAGTAAGCTAGCGCCAACGAGTCCAGTCCGGCGGCGGCCGACCGAGCAAGGCGCTGGAGGACCGCCGGCAACCGGCCAGGCAACTCCCAAGGCGGAGGCGAGTGGATGCGGCTGAAGGACAAGGTGGCCATCATCACCGGCGCCGGCAGCGGCATGGGTCGCGTGGCGGCCCTGAGATTCGCCGCCGAAGGCTCGCTCGTCGTCGTGGCGGACAGTCAGCCGGCCGCGGCCGAGGAAACCGTCCGCAAGATTCGAGCCGCCGGTGGCGAGGCGTCCGCGGTCGCGGCGGACGTATCGGTCGAGTCCGACGCAAAGTCGATGATCGAGCGGGCAATCGAGGAATACGGCCGCATCGATGTCCTTTACAACAATGCCGGGATCATGCCCGAGGCCGATCATTCGGTCGTGGATACTCCCGTCGAGGCCTGGGATCAGGTCATGGCCGTGAACGTTCGCGGCGTCTTCCTGGGCTGCAAATACGCCATCCCGCGCATGGTCGAGCGCCATGCCGGCTCGATCATCAATGTTTCGAGCTTCGTGGCGATCCTCGGTTGCTCGGTGCCGCAGGATGCTTACACTGCTTCGAAGGGTGCGGTCCTGGCGCTGACGAGGTCGCTGGCGGTTCAGTTCGCGCCGCACGGCGTCCGAACCAACGCCATCCTGCCCGGACCGGTCGAGACTCCGCTACTGATGGACTGGCTGCTCAAGGACGAGGCCGCGAAGAAGCTCCGCCTGGCTCGAAATCCGACGGGCCGGTTCGGCAAGCCCGACGAGGTGGCCTCTCTGGCGGTCTACCTGGCCTCGGACGAGTCGGCCTGGACGAACGGCGCCTCGCTCGTGATCGACGGCGGAATCAGCGTGAACTACTTTTGATGCGGCGGGCCGATCGTGCGGCCCGAGTTTAGGAGCGTGGATGGCAACTGATTTGAAGTCGAGCAATCTGGCGATCGGCATCGACTTCGGCGGAAGCGGAATCAAGGGCGCCGTCGTCGACATCCGCTCCGGGCAGTTCGTCGGCGATCGCATCCGCGTTCCCACGCCGCGACCGTCGATACCGCGCGAAGTCGTCGCGGTGATGGACGGCCTGGTCCGCCGGCTGCTCGAACCTCTGACGGGGAGTGGGGCGGCTCCGCTGTCAGCCTCCGACGCGGCCACCCTGCCGGTCGGCGTCGGCATTCCGGCTGCAACTCGAGCCGGAACGGTCCTGACCGCGGCCAACATCGATTCCGCCTGGATCGGTTTCCCGGCGGAGCGCGAAATGAGCCTGGCCATGAACCGTACCATCGCCATCGGCAACGACGCGGACGTCGCCGGCCTCGCCGAGTTGCGTTTCGGCGCGGGACGCCGCCAGCGCGGCACGACGATTGTCTTGACGATCGGCACCGGCATGGGTTCGGCGTTGTTCGCCGACGGCCGGCTCCTGCCGAACACGGAACTCGGGCATCTGGAGATGAAGGGCCACGACGCCGAGGAACGCGTCGCGGAGTCGGCACGCGAGCGGCTGGGCCTCGGCTGGAAGGATTGGGCCGCCGGTTTCGACGACTACCTGCACCTGCTCGAGCGGCTCTTCTGGCCGGATCTATTCATCCTGGGCGGGGGCGCGTCCAAGCGATCGGACAACTACATGCAGTACCTGACGGTCAAGACGCCCGTGGTCATCGCCACGCTCAAGAACAACGCGGGCATCGTCGGTGGGGCGCTGCTCGCCCACGAGAAGCGATCGCGCGATGCGGTCGCCAGCTCGGGCGAGCCGACAACCTGACGAGTTCCGGCCCGCCGCCACGGCCGACGGCCGAGTCGTGGCCGGCTACTGCGCCGGGACGCGAAGTTCCACCTTGCGGCAGGTCGGGCAGGCCAGGATTTCGAACTCGAGCATGCCTTCGCCGAGTTCCGCCAGCTCGCCGAACAGTAGCTTCCAACCACCGGACGTTCCGCCGACGCGGAACTTCTCGAGGCCCATGGCCGTCAGCGCGACTCCGCAACGCACGCAATTGCCATAGATCCCCACGTCCTCGCTCTGACCCGGCTGCGCCGGATAGTCCGACATCGTTCGCTCCTCGCTATCTATGGACCCTGAGGCCCCTATTCATCTCGACCGATGCCCAGCGGCAATAGTTCGCCCCGCATTCGCAAAAGAAAGAAGCCCGGATCCGCGGCCGGTCCAGGCGAAGGGGCCGGCCGCAATAGTTCCGCCTCGGACCGGCGCCGGAGTTCGTCCCGATGCCGCTACGCCTTGGCCTCGAGTCCGCGCAGTTCCCTGAGCCGCGGCACGCTTCCCGATACCACGAGGGTTTCGCCGGGCCGGAGAATCCGGTCTGCCGACGGATTGGCCTCGTAGCTGCGCTCGCCGGTAACGATGGCCAGGACGAAGACACCGGTGTCGCGCAGAGCCGCCACGGTCGAGCCGTCGATCGTCGGGTTGCCGGCCACGACTTCGACCTCCTCCATAGAGAACGACAATTCGCCGTGTGACAGGGCGGCATCGATGAAGTCGACCACTCGCGGCCGGGTCGCCAGCTCGGCCAGACGATGGCCGGCCATCGTGTAAGGCGAGACGACGCGGCTGGCGCCGGCCTGCATGAGCCGGCCTTCGGAGTCGGCCGTGTTGGCTCGGGCGACCACGAAGAGATCGGGGTTGAGCGAGCGCGCCGACAGGATCACGTACACGTTGTGGGCGTCGGAGTCGATCGTCGTGATCAGGCCTTTCGCCCGTTCGATCCCGGCCGCCCGCAATGTCAACTCTTCGGTCGCGTCGCCTTCGACCTCGAGAAAGCCTTCTTTCCTGGCTCGAGCCAGCGATTCGGGCAGGATGTCGATGACGACGACCTTGCGACCGGCGTGGACGAGCTCGCGTGCGACCGTCTGGCCGACGCGGCCGAAGCCGCACAGGATGTAGTGGCCCGACAGCCTGTTCACCGCGTCCGTCATCCGCTTGGCCTCCCGCCGTCCGCTGGTCGCTTCGACGACCAGATACTCGGCCACGATGCCGACCGATCCGAAGATGAGCCCGACGCCCGTCAGCGACAGGATCATGGTCCAAACCCGACCCACGTCGCTCAGGTCGTTGACCTCTCGAAAACCGACGGTCGTGAGCGTGATGACCGTCATGTACAGCGCGTCGATGAGACGCCAGCCGGGCTCGATAACGAGGTAGCCGGTCGTACCGATGACGATCGCGCCGACGACGACGCCCAGCCAGATACGGATATGGGTCGAGGTGATGGCGGCAGTGGCGGGAACGATCGCGCGATGGGCCCGCCCGGCGGCGGAAGCGGGCGCCGGGGTCGCCGGCCCTGCGGTAACCGACGCGGGCCGTCGTTCTGCCGCTCCCGCCGGACCGGTTCGGTCGCGATCGACCACCGCATCACCTCGCATCGGGCATCAGTCGTCCGTCATGCGCCCGGCGGCGATTCTAGTCCCGCGGCACGTGCCCCGAACAGCCGCCGCGGTCGCCCCGGGCCACCGCCGGGCCGGCGCGGCCGGCGGTTTCAGGCTTCGGGCGATGCGGTCGCCCCGGGCCACCGGCCGCCCCCTCCGCGGGCCGCTCGGGCTGCCGCGGGCCGCTCGGGCTGCCGCCGGCCGCTCGGGCTGCCGCCGGCCTTTCGGGCTGCTGCCGGCACGGTTCGCGACTGCCCGGACCGCCCGGCGGCCGTCAGCCGGCCCCTGGCGGCCACCCACGGACCGCGCGGTTCCCAAGCCAGCGGCAGTTGCCTATTTCACGCCACATCGACATCAGGCAACCCCTGGAGTCCGGCAATCGCCCGTGCGATCAAATTCGGCCTATCGGTCGGCGCGGCGTGGTTCGCCCAAGCCATAAATCAGGGCGATTCGGCCATCACGGTCGGGGTCTCAGGACAGAAGCCATCGGTTTCCTCGACCGGCACGCCCGCCTGCGGCGCGATCTTTGCCCTATGTCGTTCTGGTGTGAAATGGGCAAGAACCAGATGCCACGCAGGTTGCCCGACGGCTCACCCAACCATCGGCGCACGGCCGGCTGGCGATCGGGCAACGCCGCCGTGAACGTCGAGGCATGCCTGGCCACGACGTGCCTGTGGGTGCTCATTTCCGGCAGGACGAGGAGAACGCCGACCGACAACGGCCGCCAGCCGATGGTCGGCGACACGATGCCCGGCATGAGCCTCCGTTTCCGGTCGAGCGTGACCAGCAAATCCTGGATGTCCCACAACCGGCTCTTGGTCTCCACGATCAGGACCGCGCGGTTGCGCGCATGCCATGCCAGCACGTCGGCCGATCCCCGTTCGCCGAAGTGATTGAATGACAGTTCAGGCGCCAGCTCCCAGCCCTCCGCCTGAAGATGTCGCACCACTTCCTCGACCATTGCGGCATGCAGGCGATCGCGGAGGCGGTCGATCTCGGGGCTGCGCCAGCCAAGGATCGCGACCGAAGGCATTCCGAGAGCTCGACTGATCGCTCGCAACGAGCCCACGGTCAGGCCGTCGACAAGGCCGCGCTCGAGGCGGGACACGGTCTCCCGGCCGACACCCGCCCTGGCTGCGACGTCTACCTGCCGCAGGCCGCGTGCGATCCGCATGTCCTGGACGACGCGGCCGATCTGAACGTCATCGCTCACGTGACAAGGATGACGCCGCCCGCTTGGCTGGCGCTCAACCGCTCGCCGGCACCAGGTGCTGGGGAGTGGGGGGCTTCGCCCCTCCCCTGAGAGCAGTATGCGGCGCGAGCCTCATCGGCCGATCACCCGGCGACCAGGCGGCGCGCGGCCCCGGCGCGGGTATGATCGAGCCGCCACGAAACCGCACTCGAGGTTGTCGCGATGACCGACCAGTGGTCCGCAACAAGCCCGGCAACGACGCCGGCCGCCACGCCGGCCGCGGCGCCGTCGCTGAAGATGATGATCGACGGCAGCCAGGTCGATGCGGCGGACGGGCAGACTTTCGACGTCGTCAGCCCTGTGACTGGTCGGGTGATCGCGCGGGTGCCAAAAGGCGCCGCGGAAGACGTCGAGCGTGCCGTCGCCTCGTCCCAGCGGGCCTTCGACGGAGAGTGGCATACATGGAGTCAGACTCGGCGCGGCCAGACCCTCACCCGCTTCAGCCAACTGATCCGCGACCACGCTGAGGAACTCGCCGTCACCGAGTCGCGGAACATGGGCAAGCCCATCAGCTCGGCGCGGTGGGAGGTGGGCGCCGTGGCCAACGTGATGGAGTACTGCGCCGGGGCCGCGAACAAGCTCATGGGCGAGACGATCCCGGTCTCCAAGCCCGGCTTCGATTTCACGCTGAGAGAGCCGATCGGCGTCGTGGGATTGATCGTGCCGTGGAACTTCCCGCTCATGCTGGCCAGCTGGAAGATGGGCCCCGCCCTGGCGGCCGGCAACACGGCGATCCTCAAGCCCGCCAGCTACACGCCGCTCACCGCCATCAGGGTCGCGGAACTGGCGCTGGAGGCGGGCTTCCCCCCCGGCGTCTTGAACGTGGTGACCGGCCCGGGCGCGACGGCCGGAGCCGCGATCGCCGCCCACACCGGCATCGGCAAGGTGGCATTCACCGGCGAAACCGCCACCGGGCAGGCGATCATGCGCGCGGCCGCCACGAACGTGAAGAAGATCAGCCTCGAACTGGGCGGCAAGAGCCCCAACGTGGTCTTCGCCGACGCGGACCTGGAGCGCTTCGCGGCGGAGTCCCCATACTCGGTCTTCGACAACTGCGGCCAGGACTGCTGTGCCCGCAGCCGCATCATCGTCGAACGCTCCGTCCACGACGAGGTCGTCGAGCTCTTCGCGGCGGCGACCGCACGCGTCAAAGTCGGCGATCCCGACGACCCCGCCACCGAAGTCGGCACGATGGTCAGTTTCCGGCAGCGCGAGACGGTGCTCGACTACGTTCGGATTGGGCGGGAGGAAGGCGCGCGAATTGTGGCCGGAGGTGGAATCCCGGCCGAACCGGCGTACGCGCAGGGCGCCTTCATCCAGCCGACTATCTTCGAAAACGTTCGATCGGAGATGCGTATCGCCCAGGAGGAGATCTTCGGGCCGGTAGTCGTGGTGATTCCCTTCGACACCGAGGAGGAAGCCGTCCGGCTCGCCAACGCGACCCCGTTCGGCCTGTCCGGCTCGGTCTGGACGCGCGATATCGGCAAGGCGATCCGGACCGCGAAGGCGATCCAATCGGGCGTGATCTCGGTTAACTCCAATTCGAGCGTTCACGCCGAAGCCCCGTTCGGCGGCTACAAGATGTCGGGGGTGGGGCGAGAAAACGGCATGCACGCCTTCGAGTCGTACACGCAAATCAAGAACGTGTACGTCGATCTGAGCTAGGGACCTGACGATCCGACCCGAAGTCGCCAGGGGCGGCGGTGGCGACACGAGGACCATCGAGGCCGCGACACGAGGACGTCGACGCCGCGAGACTCGCCGGATCGCCAATACGCAACGCTATCTCGGGGGCTGCCGACCGTTCGTGCTCGAACCCGCGGACGTCTGCGCCCGTGATCGTCCAATCGGCAACGCGACCCCGCCCTAGACTCTGAGACTCCGAATTCGCGGCCCAGGCTTATCGAGTCGGTCCCGTCCCCGACGATGAGCGAGCCCGGGGAGAATGCGATTCGCGGGCTCAGCGGGAGGCAGGCATTGGGCACGGCGTTCGGATATTGCGAGAGATGTGGGGCCATCCTCCCTCTTGAAGGCCAGCGTAAGTGCGGAGCGTGCGGGCATAAGCAGGCGACCCCCGGTGGCAATGCCACGCCGCCGAATCAGTCTCAGGACGCCCCCAACTGGACCCCGCCGGGAACGCTCAAGCGCGTCACGTCGCCGAACGACCAACAGCCGCGTCCCGCCACCCCGCCGCCGAGCGGTGCGCAGGCCGGCTGGCCGGCACAACCGCCGGCCGCACAACCGCCGAGATCGTCGGCCCCTCAACCGCCCAGAACGGCTGGCCCGGCGCCGGAATCACGCCCGACGGCCCAGCCGCCCGTTGCCCAGCAGGCCGGTTGGCCGTCCCCGTCGGCCGGGCCCGAGCAGTTTCGCCCGGCCATGCCGGGCCCGCTCGCCCAGCGGGTGGGCTGGCCCCCGCAGTCGCCCACGCCCCAGGAAGATGTCCGGTCGGCCGCGTATCCGACAGCCTCTCAGGCGGGCCGGCGGTCGCAGCAGTCGAGCAACCAGCAGCCGAGTTGGCCTCCGCCGACGGCGAATCAGCCGGCCGCGAACGACCTGGCGCCAGACTGGCCGCCTCAAGCGCCGTACCCCGGGCAGGGCGGCCGGCCTCCCCAGGCCCCTCAGCCGACAGGTTGGTCGGGCGCCGCCGGCCAACCGTGGCCGCAGCAGTTTCCGCCTCGGGTACGGAGCAGACGAACTCCGATCGTGCTCGGGCTCGGCGCGGCAGGCCTCGTGGTCGTCCTCGCCGCCGGCGTGGTCGCCAGCGGTGCACTTAGTGGCAAGTCCCAGACGGCGGCAAGCCCAACCGCCGCCGCGGTCGCGGCCGGATCGCCGGCGGCAGTCCCGAGCGACCTGCTCACCCCCGCTCCAAAACCGGCGTCGACTTCCGGGCCCACACGCCTGTTCCAGTCGACGGGTTCGATGGCCGTCCCTCGCGACTACGCCACCGTCACCACGCTGAAGGGCGGTCGCGTGCTGGTAGCCGGGGGCGAGACCACTGCCGACGACATCACCGCGACGGCCGAGATCTACGATCCCGCCACGGGTGTCTTCGCCGCGACGGGCTCCATGCATGAAGCACGGAGTGGGCATACCGCGACGCTTCTCGAGGACGGCCGCGTTCTCGTGGCAGGTGGCACCAACCACGAGTACCGCGTCGATACGGCCGAGATCTACGACCCGAGCACGGGCCTCTTCACCCAAACCGGCTCCATGGTCGAGCCGCGCGTGATGCATACCGCGACGTTGCTTGACGACGGGCGAGTGTTGATGACCGGTAGCTTCGACACCGCCGGCAACGGGCTGGCCGCGGCGGAGATCTACGACCCGTCGACAGGACAGTTCAAGAAGACCGGATCGATGAACGTCCCACGAATGGACCACAGCGCGACCTTGTTGAGCGACGGGCGAGTCCTCGTGGTGGGCGGCATGAACCAGAACAAGGCGCTGACCTCGGCCGAGCTCTACGATCCGGCCAAAGGCACGTTCGCCGCGATTACGGGGATGGCGCAGGGAAGGATCTCGCCCTCGGGCGTGCTACTCGCGGACGGTCGCTATCTCGTTTCGGGTGGCATGGGCGCCTGGACAAACCCGATCTCGGCACTGGATACGGCCGAAGTCTTCGACCCCTCAACCGATCTCTTCACCTCGGCCGGGGAGATGACCGCAGCCAGGGCGACCCACATCGCCGTCCTCCTCGATGACGGTGAGGTGTTGATTGCGGGCGGCGTATCGGGAGGCTACGTGCTGGGCTCCGCCGAGTTGTATGACCCCTCGACGAATAGCTTCACCAGGACGGGTTCGATGATTCACGGAAGGCAAGCGGGCTCGGCCGTCCCAGTCCCCGGCGGTGGCGTCCTCATCCTGGGCGGGTACGCCGGTGGCTACCTTGACTCGGCCGAGATCTTCAAGTAGGCATGCACAGGCGACGACACGAGCCGTAGCCAACCTGGGGCCATCCGGCGTCAGGCCTCGGAGCCGGCATGCAGCTCGACACCAGAGAATCGACCACTTCGGCGCCTGACGGCGATCGGCCGCCGGGCAACGCGGCGGCGTCATCGAATCGATACCGTCGGCCGATCCTTTGGCCGACTTGCAGGGTCATACTGAACGACAGGCGCGTGGCTTTTCGGGTCGCGGCGGGATGTAGAGGTTGAGGGTGACGTTGGGGCCTGGGTCGGAGGATCCCACCTGCCGGTTCTGCGGGGCCAAGCTGGTGTTCCGAGGGCAGACCAGCTGCCAGGCCTGCGGCCGTAATCTGGCGAGCCGCTCCGATGTGCCCGAACGTCCGGCGTCCCCGCCTGAACGTCCGGCGTCCCCGCTCGAACGTCCGGCGTTCGCCACCGGGCCAGCCGGCCTCCCCGTGTCGGACTCGGCTCAGATCCCGCCCGTGCCCGCGGTTGTGCCGCCGACTCGGTACTTCCAGTCGGCCCAGTTACCGGCGGCGACTCCACTGCCCGCCGCCGCCTCATTGGCTGACGCCCTCGCCCCGAATGCCACCGCGACGCCCACCGCCCCCGTAATCACCCAGGCCGAGGGCGCTTCCGGTCACAACGCCACTCGCTCGTTTTCCGGAGCGGCCGCCCCGCAGACGGCGCCACAGAACGTCGCGTCACCGAATGCCCCTGCCGGCCCCCCGCAGGCCGCCCCGTCCCCCGCGACGCCGCCCTACGGCTGGCCCGGCCAATGGCCCGGCCAGCAGCCAGGGCCCGCGGGCCGGACCCACCCGGTGAGCGACCGGCACCCGTCGCACCGGCCGCCGCCGCCTCAACGCTCCACATCCGGCACCAGATCGAGCTCCCTGTGGCCGGACCGATCCCCGCGGCCGGACCAGTCCTCGCGGCCCCAGCAGTCCTCGCGGCCCCAGCAGTCCTCGCGGCCCCAGCAGTCCTCGCGGCCCCAGCAGTTCCCGCCTCAGCAGCCCCAGTGGAACCAGCAGCCGTATAGCCGCGGCGGATCCAATCTGGGCGCGTGGCTCACGCTCGGGGCAATCGTGTTGGTGGTTCTGGCCGTCCTGGGTAGCGTCACCTCCAACCAGGGCAGTCAATTCCCGGAGCCGGTCGTGTATCCCCTGGTTCCGGTCGAACAGCCAACTGCCGCGATGCCGCAGGCGAATAGTCCCCTGGCCGCGGCAGGAGTGCTCAACGTCCCACGCGCCGACCACACCGCCACCCTCCTGCCGGATGGGCGGGTGGCCATCGTCGGCGGCGTCTCGTTTGTCACGGGAACCGCCCAGGCAGTCGGAGCGGTGGAGATATTCGATCCCGCAACCCGCGAGTTTTCCGTTGCCGGCTCTCTGCAGGAACCCAGATGGGATCACACGGCCACTCTCCTGCCGGATGGAACGATCCTCATCGCCGGAGGCGAGGGCCCGAGCGGAGCCACGGCCTCCGCCGAGATCTACGACCCCAGGACCGGGCAGTCGCTGCCGACTGGTTCGATGGCCACCGACAGGACGTCGGCGGCGGCCGTGGCTCTCGACGACGGTCGGGTGCTGGTCGTGGGCGGCCTCCTGGGCACGGACGTATTGAACTCCGCCGAAATCTACGACCCTGCGACGGCGAGCTTCTCGCCGACGGGATCGCTCCAGGTGGGCGGCGGGCTGGTCACCGCAGTCAGGCTGCCGGACGGCACTGTCCTGGTCGCGGGCGGCAGCGACCTGCAGTGGCCCCTTGGCACGGCCGCGATCTACGATCCTGCCACCGGAGTCTTCGCCGACGATCTGAAGATGTCCGAGCCGCGCGAAGGCGCCACATCGTGCCTCCTCTCAAACGGCTCGGTCATGGTTGCGGGTGGTCTGAACTCCCCCGGTCAGGTCAGTGCCACGGCCGATCTCTACGACCCCGCAGGCCGGACCTTCACGAGTCCGATCTCGCTTGGCGATCTCCGCTCGAAGAACACGTCGACGGCCCTTCCCAACGGATCGGTCCTGATGGTCGGCGGTGTGGACGACGCCGGCGAGCCGATAGCTACCGTCGATCTCGTCCACCCCATCAGCGAGACGACAGAGCGGCTGGGCTCGCTGCCGTTCGGCATCTCGGGGCACACCGCCACGTTGCTGCAGGACGGTTCCGTCCTGGTGGTCGGCGGCTACGACTCCCCGGGCAGTGTTGTCGGAGATGCCGGGCTCTACTTCGCTGATGGGGCCCAGGAAGGCCCGCCCAGCCCGAGTGTCGAGCCGGCCAGCGAGTCTCCGGAGGCGGGTGAATCGATGGACGCCTGGGACTCGTTTGGGGCAGGCGGGTCTCCCGCCGAGTCGGCCGCTCCCGGCGAATCGTCTGACGCCGGCCAGCCATCGCCGTCTTGAGTCTCGAGAGCGCTGGCGGCCGGGGTGCCGCCGGTAATCGAGCAGTCCGATCCTCGTTCTGATTACGCGGATCCTCGGCGGCTCCATCCGCCTGCGTCTCCGATGGCGGCTCGATGACGGCAACCAACGGCCACCGCCGCTCATGACCATCGACCCATTGCCGGCTGTCACCGGTATTTGGAGACTTGGCTCCGCAGCGAAAACCAGAGGTGCGGCTAACGATGTCCAGTGGGCAGACTCCCCGCGGGCTCGATCCCGATCAACGGGGCGAGCCGATTCTGGGCGCCCCCGAGCAGGATCCGATCGGGGCGCAGGGGAAGAGGCCCGAACCGACTGAAGGCGCCGAATTCTTCCGCAGCGCCGGCAGCGGGCCGGGTCCGACAAGGCGACCCCGGCACCGCAGTTGCCGCCGCATCCGCGGCAGCCGCCGCGGCAGCTGCTGCCGTGAGCGCCGCGATCGCGGCCACCGCGGCCGCGAAGGCGAGTCGAGCCGGCAACTCTGCCGCCAGGACGGCGCCGGCCACGGCCCCCCGAAATGCATCGTCCGCCGTGCCGGCCCCGACGGGTACCCCGCCGGCGGTCGCCGCGAGCGCGACGGTTGCAGCGCCGAGCAGTACCCCGGCCGGAAGGCCCAACCCGGACCTCGTCCCGGCTCCGACCGTCGCTCGTTCTGCGCCGGTCGTGCCGGCCCCGATCGTGGCTCGCGCCGCGCCGGTCGTACCGGCCGCAGTCCCGGCGCCGAGCGTGGTTTCGGCACCGAGCGTGGTTTCGGCGCCGAGCGTGGTTTCGGCACCGAGCGCGGTTTCCGCTCCGACGGTGGCTTCGGCGGCGTTCGCCCCCGCACCGAATATGGCCGGGTCCGTCGACCACGTTGCCGACGAGAGCGCCGCGAAGACCTCGGCTCCGTCCAGCCTGCCGAGAACGACGGAACTGCCCGCCGTGACTCGGGTGGCGGCAGCCGAGAGTCTGCCGGCCGGGAGTGAACCGGCTCCGGCCGTAGACTTGCCGGCCGCTGCCGGCCTGGCGGCGTCGATCGAATCGTCGGTTCCGACGACTCCGCCGGTCGACCCGACAGCGCCGAAGTCGGCCGATAGTCAGCCGACAGCACCGGTTGCGCGGAGGGCACGAGGCCAGGGCCTGGCTGCACGGCTCGGCATGGCCGCCGCGCCCGCGCCGCTGATGGCAGCCGCTCCACCCGACCTGGCCATTCCCGCCGACCTGGCAGCCGCCGCCACGCCCGCCACCATCGACCCGACTCTCGCCACGGCGGCCACCGCTCCCACGACATCGGCGGGCTCCTCATCCGCCCGCGCCGGAGCCGCTCGGGCGTCCGAACCGCGGCCGCCCGTGACCGTCGAGGGCTACGTCCGCGCTCCGGGCCGCGAAGTGTCGGGTCTGGTCAGGGCCGCCCGCGTCGATGAAGCCAGCCCGGCCGACCAGAACGTGCCGGCGCTCAGCTCCGAGCCGATCCAGACCACCACGACCGAATCGGCCGTCGCGGGCGTCGGGACGGAGGTTCCCGGCTCAACCGGCACGGTCGCAGCAGCGCTCACCCCCGATCAGGTCATGGACCACGAGCCGGCCGCTGGCTGGGCAAGCGCCGGAGCTCGCGCGGTCGGTCCCGCGGTCGGTACGGCGGCCGCCATGCTCGCAGCCGGCACCACATTCGGGCACAGCGCCTCGCCGACCTCGCTGAGCTCGGTCGATGCGCCGGATCTCGCCGCCGGCACAGCCGCCCGTGCTGTCGCGACGCCGGTCGCCTCTCCGGCCACCGACCCTGCTCCGTCCACCCAATCCGCCGTTCTCACTGCCCCGTCCGACCTCGCAGCTGCCGCCGCCGCCGATGCCGACCAATCCTCCGACGGCGGCGCTGCCGGCCCGGCCGGGTCATTCCGGGACTCCCAGGTGTTCGCATGGATTGCCTCGGCCGCGTTGGCCACGCGTGTTGGGGCCGCCTGGCTCGGCGCTGCACTTGCGGTCGTGTGCGTGCCCATCGGCCGCGGCCTTGGGCGGATGGCGACGATGCCGGCGAAGGCGGTCGGCAGCCGCCTTCAGCGCGGTAGCGACTCGACGCCCGAATTCGACGAGTACGGCAACCAGCGCAGTTCGCGTCGAGTGGCGCCCTTCTGGCTCATCTTCGCCGGCTTCTATCTTCTGATCGCGGTCGTGATCGGCGGTTCGTGGATCAGCAGCGTGATAACTGCGCCTGCGGCCATCGCGGCCACCCAGAGCCCTATCGCGACGCCATATGTCGCCCTCGCAAGTGCGACTCCCGGGACATCGACCGGCGGGCTGATCGTCAACGGGTCGCCCTCCGATGCGACGTCGCCGACTACCAGTCCAACCCCGGCGTCTACGCCAAGCCCGACGCCGTTGCCGGCAACTCCTGTCCCCACTCCGGTGCCGCCCGCCCCGATCAAGGCGCCGCCCGACCCCCCGAAGCCGACGCCAGCGCCGCCGGCCCCGACCCCGGCCCCAACTCCCGCGCCGACTCCGGTGCCGACCGCGGCGCCGACCCCCACGCCGACCAAGACGCCCACGCCGACCAAGACCCCCACGCCGACCAAGACGCCGACGCCGACGCCGCTCCAGCCGGTGCTCGCCGTGGTCGACAATCCAGCCACCAAACCCCACGGAACGAGCGGCACCTTCAACGTTACTTACAAGGCGGGTGTCGGCTGCAAGGCGACGAGGACGTACCTGACGGGACCAGCGCCGACGCCCAATCCAACCCCCACACCACTCACCCCGGGGGGCAACATCGTGACGATTGGATCAACTGGCTCATCGAATTTCACCTTCGGAGGGAGCGTGGGCTCTCCGGGCACGTGGTCCATCACTGTCACCTGCAACGGATTGACCTCCAATGCGGTGAGCTACACCTGGACGTGACCCGGAGATTTCATCGCGCCGACCAGCCAGAGAGCCCCTCACCGGTGAGGGGCTCTCAGATTCAGGAGACCATCAGCATCGCCGGCTAGTCTCGGCGTGTCGTCGGGTGTGATTCTCGGCCGACGGTGATCTGGCGTCGCCCTCCGCTGCGTATCCATGGCGGAGGCGTCGAGGCCGAACATTCGAGGTTGACGTGATCAGGCAACACAAGACCCGCAGCGCGCGAGCAATCCGGAGAGGGTTCGTCGCTGCCGCCCGCTCCGTCGCAGACCTCGGCCTCAGTGAACTTCCGAAGGGGCCTACCGCTCTCGTCGTGGACGACGAACCGCTCGTCCGCCACTTCGTTTCTGCCATCCTGCGGCGTGAAGGTTGGTCTGTGCTCGAGGCGGCGGACACGGTCGCGGCGCTGGCGGTGGCGCACTCCGAGCAGCTCGACCTGCTTGTCACGGACTTCGAGATGCCGGTGGTCGGCGGTCTCGCCCTGGCCGAACAGCTCCGAGCGCTCGACGGGGACCTGCCCGTGCTGGTCGTGTCGGGTCGCCCCGAGGCCAGACAGTCGACGGCCGGACTTCGCGGCAGGACCGCATTCGCCAGCAAGCCCTTCCAGATCGACGAACTCGTATCGACGATCGGTTCGATCGTCGACTGACCAGCCCGGCCGGCGCGCCGGACCCAATCCAGCCAGTGCCCAACCCCGGCCGCGACCTTCTCCGCGGTCGGGGTTCTTCGGTCGCGGCCGACGGTCTCGACGAACGGGAACGCGCCCGATCGGGCCGGCCCACCGTCCGGAGTCGTCCGGGTCTTAGCTTGCCGGTGTGAAGAAGCCGGTCAGATCGAAGATCACGTGCGCCGTCGGAGCTGTGCTCGGCGCGGCATAAGTGAGCGACAACATCCCGCCACCGAGCGCCACGTTCACCGCGTTGGCTCTGTCGTCAGCGAGCGGGAAGTTGAGCGTCGAGCTGGTCGGGTCGTTCACGTCGACAGGACCGACGTACAGGAACCCGAGCGAAGTCTGCTGAGTGACCGTCAGATTGCCGGTCACCGCCGTGGAATTGGCGGGAACGCCCGAAACGCCGCCCACCGGGAAATGCTGGGCCACGTGCGAGTGGAAGATCGCCAGACCACCGGTTCCGCTGCGTGTGTCGAGGAGGCGAGCCGGCGCGACCGGCGTGTAGGTCGAACCGACGGATCCCGACGTGAAGTAGCCCGTGACATCGAAGATCACGTGTGCCGTCATTCCCATCGTCGGAGCGGCGTACGTGACCCACAGGACGCCGCCGGACCCCAGTGCCACCGTGACGGCGTTGGCCCGGTCATCGCCGAGCGGGAAATTGAGCGTCGAGCTGGTCGGGTTGTCGGCCCGACCGGGCCCGACGTAGAGATACCCGCGCGAGCCTTGCTGGGTGACGGTCAGGTTGCCGGTTACGGCCAGAGCCCCGGTCGGAACTCCGCCGGCGCCGCCCGTCACCTGGAAGCTCTGGGCCTGATGAGAGTGGAAGACCGCCAGCGAGCCGGTTCCGTCGCGCGTGCCGAGCAGGCGTTTCGGCGTGATCGGCTGGTAGAGCGCCCCGGTCGAGTCGGGCGTGAAGTAGCCGGTCACGTCGAATATCACCTGCGTGGTGGGACCGAGAGTGGGCGCGGCGTAGGTGATCGAAAGCGTGCCCGCGGCGCTCAGTGCCACGGTCACCGCGTTGGCGCGGTCGTCGTTCGTGGGGAAGTTGAGCGTCGAACTGGTCGGGTAGCTCGTCGGCGTCGGCCCCATGTAGAGGAACCCACGCGACGTCTGGCCGGTCACGGTCAGGTTGCCGGTGACGGCCGTGGCATTGGCGGGCACGACGCCGCCGCTCACCTGGAACGTTCGGGGCATGTGCGAGGCGAAGGCTCCGGAAAGGCCGGTTCCATATCTCGTATCGAGGAGCCGCGTCGGGGTCAGCGCGTGGTAGGTAGCAGGGACGGCCGGAACCGGCGGCGTGGTCCCCGGCAGCGACATCGGCCCGCCGGCGTAATAGGCGTTGATCTGATGGCGGAAGTAGCCGCCGTCGTCGTCGGCGGAGTAGGACGCGAGGTTGTTGCTGTCGATGGGGGCCGGGTTCGTGACGCCGTCGCCCATCGTATCGAAGACCGAGGTGGTCCCGGTTGCGCCGCCGCCGAACAGCATCGCCACCACGCCCGAATTCACCGTATCGGCCAGGTGGGTGCCGCCCGAGTCGTCGAACCACCACTCGACGTGGTTGTCCTGGTAGTGCCCCCAGGTGTTGTCCATTGCTCGCATCTTCGTGTTGCCGAGCGGTATCTGCCACAGAACCATCCGCAGGCCGACGCCGCGGACGAAATCGCGGACGTACTGGTTGAAGCGCTGGTAATCCGTGTCATCCCACCAGCTATTGCCGCCGTCGCCGTAGATGACCTGCTTGAAGCCGGCGTCGCGGTCCGACGGATCGGTAAAGACGAGGTCGAACGGGGCGCCGAGAGACAGCTGGAAAGCGGTCGATCGGGCCGCCAGGGCGTCGATCTGCGTGAGCGGGATGTTCTGCGACAGCGGGTCGGTCATCGTGCCCCACATGCTCAGCTCGTAGCCGAGCAGCACGTTTGGGGCGTACTTGTTTCGGAGCGTGATGAAGCCCTGGGCAAAGCCGTTGGCATTGTTGGCCAGGCCGGCCATGTCGGCGTCCCCGCTGCTGGCGACGGCTGCGGCCACGCTCGAACCCTGGTCCGACGCGGACGCCTGCTCGATGTAGCCCCACAGGTCCGGTTCGATGTCCACGACGATGGTCTGCGAGTAGGCGCCCAGGTGCTGGAACATCAGCCGGACGTCGGCCCAGTAGGAATTCATCGTCGAAGCGTTCTTTAGGTTGCTCAGGTCCGCGGCGCTCTCCGTGGTGGAGCCGGCCTGGAAAGCGTCCCAGCCAGGAATTCGACTGCAGCATCTGGTAGTAGATGAACGTCGGGGTGAAGCCGTGCGCCACCGAGTCCTGCACGTAGTAGTCGGCGAATTGGCCCCTCGGCGAGTTCCAATCGGCCCAGCCGTTGGTGCCCCCGCGGTTCGTCCCGCCGCACAGGTACTGGTAGCGGAACTTATACGAGCCGCTGGAGCGGAGGGCGGACGCGCCGCTCGGGTCGTCTGCCAGGCCGACCTCGAGACTGGTCGACGGCCACGTCACGGGCAGCGCGGGTAGCGCGGCGGCGGCCCCGGGTTGCGGCGTGGCCGGAGCGGCGACGACGCTGGCGGAGGGCAGCGCGGGTAGCGCGGCGGCGGCCCCGGGTTGCGGCGTGGCCGGAGCGGCGACGACGCTGGCGGAGGGCGGCCGGGCTGGCGCGGCTGCGACCGTCGTGATGACGGTGGCCGCGGCCAGGGCCAGGAGGGCTACGATCCTGGCCGCGCGGTCCAGGATCGGGGTGACGCGCGCGCGAGAGCTGTTTCCCATTGGCACACCCTAGACCAATCCGGAACCGTGAGGCCATGCGACATTCGGTCCATCCGATCGACCCCTGACCGATCGAGTGGGTCGCCGCCGACCTGGGACCCCGCGGTCGCACGCGACGCTGTGGTCGACTCGCGGGCCGGCTGCGTCGAGGCCTTCCCGTGCCGGCCCGGCCGCGGCGGTCGAAACCTCGAGCCGCCATTCTCCGAGCCAGGACGATCCCGTTCAGCTCCTTTCATCGCTGGTTCTCGCTCATTAGTGGCTGGGCCACTCGTAAGTGGAGTTGAGCCGGGTTCCACGGACTCCGCCGGTCGTCCCGGGCCGGCCGCCGGCTGATCCACGCTCGCCGGCAACGCTTCCCTGCGCGATTTCAACCGATGCCGATTTGGCGCGGGCCACGCTCCTCGCTTTGTAACGTCCAGACCGATATTGAGTGGCGGCTCAGGGCGCTCCGGTGGCTAGCATCGGCCAGCCCGATATTGAGCGGCGGATTGGCGTGTCGCGGCAGGTGGCTGCGTCCAGACAGATATTGAGCGAAGGCGGCAGGGCGGCGGCGGCAGGGAGCCGGCGGCACGACGGGCGCCGGCACGGCAGGGCGGCGGCACCACGGGCTCCGGCGGCACGGCGACGGCGGGGGTCGCGATGCCGCGGAACGCGCTCCGCGTCCCGGACCCGCTACACTCCCCCGCGATGAGCAGCCAGATCGGCCGGCGTCCCGCTGGCGAAGTCAGACGAGTCCCGGCCCGAACCATCATGGGCATCGCCGCGGGCAAGAGCGCCGGCTGGGCGACGCGTCTGATCGGTCGCGGCGGCGGCACTGCCATTACCGGCATGGTCGCGCGGAAGGTGGACCCGCAGATTCTCGAGGAGCTGGTCCGCGTGCCAGGCGTGCCCGTGGTGGCGATCACCGGCAGCAACGGCAAGACGACGACCGCCCGTTTCACTGCCGCCTTGCTGCGTGGCGAGGGCATCAACGTTTGCCACAACTCTGCCGGGGCGAACCTCGTTCAGGGCGTGACGAGCCTGGCCGTCAGCTATGCCGATCTGCTCGGCCGTCTGCCCGAAGGGGTTCTCGTGGCCGAAGTGGATGAAGGCGCGCTGCCGAAAGTGGCTCCGGAGACGCTGCCGCGAGCACTCCTCGTCACGGATCTGTTCCGCGATCAGCTGGACCGCTTTGGCGAGATCTACGCCGTGGCCGACGCCATCGAGTCGGTGGCCGTGGCCCTGCCCGAAGACGCCGCCTTGATCGTCAACGCGGACGATCCGATGGTGGCCACGCTGGCCGAGAAGCGCGCCGGCCGGCGCGTGACTTTCGGCCTCAACCTCAAGAAGTCCACCGACCAGATCACGCGCGCCGCCGACACGATCCGCTGCCCGCGCTGCAAGTCGGACCTGAAGTACAGATACGTCTACCTCTCCCACATGGGCGACTACAGCTGCCCCTCGTGCGGCTTCACCCGACCCAAGCTGGACGTCTCGGTGACTTCGCTGCAGGTGGAGGGCCTGGATCGGACCCGCTGCGAGATCCACACGCCGAGCGGCAACATCGGCCTCGACATTCCCCAGTCCGGCGTCCACATCGCCTACGACGCCGCGGGCGCGATCGCGATCCTGGTGGGCCTGGGCATTCCGCTCGACCATGCCGCCGAGTCTCTGGCATCGGTCGGGCCGGCTTTCGGTCGGATCGAGAAGATCGATGCCGACGGCCGGACGATCATCCTGGCATTCGCCAAGAACCCGACCTCCTACAACACGACGCTTCGGGCGCTCGCGACCGAAGGCGAGCCGCGCCAGCTTCTGATCGCCGCCTCGAACACGCTCGTGGACGGCGAAGACTTCGGCTGGCTCTGGGACGTGGACTTCGAAACGATGGCGCCCAAGGTCGAACGAGTGGTCGTCTCGGGCACGCGGGCGGACGAGCTGGCGAACCGGCTCCACTATGCCGGGGTGCCGTCGAACCGGCTCAAGGTGATCGAAGATCGGTCCGAGGCGCTCTCGGAAGCCCTGTCGCTGCTGCCGCTCGGCGCTCGCCTGGTCGTCCTGTCGGGCTATACGCCGCTGATCGAGATGCGCAACGAAATGAGGCGCCGCGGCTGGACTGGGAGATACTGGGCCGTATGACCGATCAGAAGGGCCCGCCTCCGGCGGTCCCGCACAAGCCGTCGCCACGAGTCGTGGCCCGTCCGCCCGCGCCGTCGGACTACCAGGTCGACCCGGCCGATCCGTTTCCGTACATCCCGCCGGTCGTCCAGCCGGCGACCGCGAAGTCGGGCTCGAAGGCCGCCAGGTCCGCGAAAGCCGGTCCGTCGGGGTCTTCTGCCAGGCAGTCGGCCGGGACCGGCAAGACGGTTGTGCCCGGCAAGACGGTTGTGCCCGGCAAGACGGTCGTGCGGGCGAAGTCCGGGCGTTCGGGCCCATCGGCTGCGGCGGAAGGGCCGGCGCCGATCGACCGGTCGAGCTCGCCCCTGCCTCGCGCCGACGCCGGCACCGGCCCAGAGACACCGATCCCGGCGTTGCCCGATCCGGCCATCCATTCGATCCGGTCCAACCACACCCGAGACCACAAGCCGCTCCGGATCGCGCATCTGTACCCGTCGCTCCTGAACGTGGCCGGCGACGGCGGCAATCTGATGGCGTTGCAGCGCCGGGCCGAGTGGCGGGGCATCCCCGTCGAAGTCGTCGCCGTCGAGAAGGGCGAGACGCCGGACTTCCTGAAATTCGACATCGTCCTGTTCCACGGCGGCCAGGACGTCGAGATGGCGGTCGCGGCCGATGACTTCGCCCACAAGGCCCCGTCGTTGCGTGAGGCCGTCGCCGAAGGAGTCGTGGTCTTCGCTGTGTGTGCGGGGCTGCAGCTCCTGGGGCACCGCTACGTTTCGAACGCGGGCGAGGAAATGCGCGGCGCGGGCATCCTGGATCTCGAGACACGCGGCGGCCCGCAGCGCTTCATGCAGCACGCCGCCTGCAAGGTCACGCTCGACGGCGTCACCGAGACGGTCGTCGGCTTCGAGAACCACTCCGGGCTGACCGAGCTCGGGAGCGCCTGTGAGCCGTTCGGCCAGGTCATCGCCGGAGCGGGCAACAACGGCCGTGACGGTCTGGAGGGCGCGCGAGTGCGGAACGTCTTCGCCACGTATCTGCACGGCCCGTGCCTGCCGAAGAACCCATGGCTGACGGACCAGCTCATCCGGATTGCCGTGGGTCGGGCCGAGGGCGTTCGCGCGGCTCGCGTCGATCTGGCCCCGCTCAACGACGACCTCGAGCAGCAGGCCCACAAAGTGGCTTTGGCCAAGGCGATGGCCAATCGCGGACGGCTGACAGCCCTGGAGCCGGCGAGACTGGTGAGGGGCCAGAAGCAGGCGTAGCCATGGATCCAGGAACGCGATCGGAGGGGGGAATGATCGCCGGCCGTCTGCGCGGGCGAAAGCCTCCCTGGCCGATGATCCGGCTGGGCGGGCTTGTGATCGCCGCAGCGATAGCCCTGACGCTGTTGTTGCCCCGCAACGATGGCCCGGCTCCACGCCCGACGTTCTCGGGCTCGCCCGGACCGACCTTCAACCTGCCGGCCGCCCTGGACGCTCCGGTCGACGAGGCGGGCTTGATGGGCACCGGCGGAATGTGGGCCGTGCAGGGTCCCTACCTGCTTACCTCCATCGACAACGGCGAGACGTGGCGAGCGGGCAGCTTCCCGTCGCCCGGCAGTTCGACGCCGGCTGCGTCCGTGTTCGTGCTTGATCCATTGCATGCTTGGGCCGCCGGCACGGGCCTGTCGGGGGAAATATCCGGCGGCGCGTCGAATGACGCGTCCGGTAGTGCGGCGCCGAGCCCGGTGGCATCGGGCCGGCAGCTCACCGTGAACCGAACGAGCGACGGCGGGCAGACGTGGCAGTCCACGCCGATCGCCGTGAACTTCCGCTGTGATTCCGCCACGATCTCGTTCGTCGACGCGGAACGCGGTTTCGTGATGTGTTCCGCAGGCTCGTCGCCCGGGCCCAGCGGTTCGGTGGATCAGTCTCGAGCGGGTGCGACAAAGGGATCGGGCACGGTTCTGCGGACCGTGGACGGCGGCGCCAGCTGGTCCGTCGCGGGCGGGGCAACCGGCCTGGGCTCGCAGTTCATCGCCAGCGATGCCGGCACGCTGTGGTCGGCTCCGGACCATCACTCCTCGACGCTTTCCGGCGCCGCCCTCTATGTGAGTCGAGATGCCGGGGCCACGTGGTCATCGGTGTCGTTGCCCGATTTCGGTTCTGTCGCCCCCAATACCGAAATCGACGTCCAGTCCGGCCCCGTCTTCTGGGATGCCTCGAACGGCGCGTTCGCCGTCAGCGTGTCGCCCTGCTGCTCCGTCGACTCGGCCGAGATCTGGTTCTATCGGACTTCCGACGGTGGGCAGACCTGGAGCGTCGTCAAGAAACCCAGGCTGTACCCGCTGGATCCGGTCCTCGCCGATAACGCCCTCGTGGGCAAGGTGTGGGCCGTGATCGGCGACGCGGGTCTATTCAGCCTGACGGCCAGCGACGACTTCGGAGCGAGCTGGGCGGACGCACCCGGGTTCGGGATGCCCGACAATTCCTCGTTCCTGAGCCTGGCCATGGCCGACAAGGACCACGGCCTGGCGACGGTGATGGCCTTCCAGGGCGCCAGTGCATTGATGCTCACTGCCGATGGCGGGCGGACCTGGCACCCCGCCGACTTCGGCGATGCCCGGGCCAAGGTGCCCGCCAATTCGGCCCAGGATCCGGTCACGGCCAAAGGAGCGGCCACCGACTTCGAGACGATGGCGCTCAAGTTCCCGCCGACCGCATGGAACGATCTGTCGTCGTACTCGCAGCGGTTGTTCAGCGGAGAATCCGCCTTCGAGGATTCTCAGGGCGCGCTGCTCAAACGGGCCGGCTATGCGTTCCAGGTCGGCGCGCCGACGCGCAGTACCGACGTCTTCAGCCGGGCGAGTCTCGGGTCGCCGGTCTGGGACGATCTCATTGCGTTCGCCGACATGACCCGGGCGTACGCGGTTGTAGTGACCTTCCCGGACACCGCGGAGCCGGCCCAGAGGCTCGTCGTCGCGCCGCTGTCGGTCACGGGCGATTGGCGCGTCTGGCTGGTCGTGGCGCCACCGGCCGCATCGCCCTCGGCGCGTGCCAGCTGACGATTACTGCCTGGCGGCCAGGCTCGCTTCCAGCCCGGCGATCTTGTCGAGCAGCGTATTGATGGCCGCGTCCTGCTCCAGCAGATGGGCCTGGATCTGCTCGGATTCGTGGAACGTGGCGTCTGCATCCTGGTAGGTCATGTCCGCGCGCTTGTCCGACGCCCGAGACAGGATGTTCTGCCCGACCATGATCACGGAGAGCATGACCAGCTGGATGAACGTCTGGCTCACCCATTGGATCAGCAAGAGTGGACTGCCGGTGGCCGACGGCAGAGCTACGAGCGCGAGCAGTGCGAAGGCGTAAGCGCACCACATCGTGCCCACGACCGTGGTGAGGATCAGAGCGACCTTCCCATTGAAACCGACGTGCTCATCGGTGGTCTTGGGCGGGCCCGTCTGCTTGCGCTTCGCGATGTGCGGATGCGGGACGTGTTGGAAGGCGATGCTCATGGTCTCTCCTGATGGCAGCCGTCGATGGCGCCAATCATGCCGTACCCGAATGGGTAGTCGATGGTCGGTTCGCCTGCCGATCCCGAGACTTGGGAAGGGCGACCGCGACCCCTGGCGAGCTTGCGGACCGCCCCCGGCGCTACAGCTCCTGGCGCCGGAAGGCCAGCCACGTGATGCCGAACAGGACGGGCACCAGCGCGATGTTGAACAGCAGCGGCCCCAGGAAGTCGCCGGCATCTTCATTGACCGCCAGGTGCGAAACCTGCGGCAGAAGCCCGAGAGGGGACCACGGGCCGATGATCGGCAGGCTGACGACGATGCCGAGCACGAGGAAAGCCACGAAGCCGAGCCCCGCCGCCGCGACCGCCGAACGCGTCACCGTGCTCCCGAGCAAAGTGACCGCGGCGAAGATGACCAGCGTCCACCACATGGCCAGGGCCATCGCGATGTAACCGCCGAGCGGGAAGGCGCTCGGGTAGAGCAGCGCCGTGTAGACGTAGCCGAGCCCGCAGCCGAGGAACACGGCGAAGCCGAGGTTGAACGAGATCGCCACCAGCTTGGCCGCGAGGAAAGCCGCCCGCGAAGCCGGCTTGGTCATGATCATGCCCGCCGTGCCACGCTCCTTCTCCCAGGCCACGGCGCCCATCGATAGCAGCAGAGCGCAGATGACGCCGAACTGGGAGAGGTTCTTGCCGATCTGGCCCAGGTCGCCCTTGAGCGTCGGGCCGGGGACTGTGATCGTGAAGCCGCCGCTCTGGCTGCCGATGGCATCGATCAGTTCCTTCATGTACCGGTCGGTCAGCGGACCGAGGATGCCGAACAGGACGAAGACCGCGGCGACCGCGACGAAGCGGCTCGTCCGGAGTTGCTCGCGCAGCTCCTTCATCAACAGGACACGGAAACCCATCATCGCCGGCCCCTCGCATCGAGGCCCCACACGGGCACTGTGACCGGTGGCGCGATGGCCGGACCGCCTTCGGCCACCAGGCGGAGGAACACGTCCTCGAGGCTCGGCCGCGCGCGCTCGTAGCGCACCAGGTTCACGCCGCTGGCGACGACGAGCGGAAGGATCTCCGGGCCGGCGATCTTCGGGTCGTTGACGAAGATTCGAACGGAGTCCGGCGTCGTCCGAACCTCGCGCGTCCATGGCCGCCCGCGCATGGCGTCCGCGAGTTTGTCGATCGCGCCCGGCTGCTGCGGCTCGGGTTCGAGTTCGTAGACAGGCTGGGCGTAGCGGTCGAGCAGTTCGTCGATCGGTCCTTCGACGACCAGATGGCCGAAGTTCAGGATTGCCACGCGATCGCAGACGCGCTCGACGTCGTTGAGGATGTGGGTGCTCATGAAGACCGTGGCGGTGCCGCGCAGTCGCTAGATGATCTCCAGGACGTCGCGCCGGCCCTCGGGATCGAGCGAACTGACCGGCTCGTCCAGGAACAGCACCCGCGGCTGGTTGATGATGGCCTGGCCGATGCCGAGGCGCTGGCGCATCCCGCCCGAGTAGCCGCCGATCCGCCGGTGGGCCGCGTCGGTCAGGCCGACGATCTCGAGCACTTCACCGACACGCTGCCGCAGCTCCGCGCCGTGGAGCCCGTGCAGCTGGCCGACCATGTTGAGCAGTTCGCGGCCGCGCATCCAGCCGTAGAAGCGCGGATCCTGGTCCAGGTAGCCGATGTTGCGGGCCAGCTCGCCGCTGGTGCCGCCGATGCGGACGCCCGCCACGGAGCCGCTCCCGTCCGTGGCCGTGGCAAGGCCGGTGAGGAGCCGCAGCGTGGTGGTCTTGCCCGCTCCGTTTGGTCCCAGAAAGCCGAAGATGCTGCCGCTCGGGACGGTCAGGTTCAGGTGATCCAGGGCGGTAATCCCGCGGCCGTAGCTCTTCGTCAGGCCCGTCGTCACGACTGCCGCTTCGGCGTCCTTGGGCAGACTCGGCCAGCTCGTGAGGATCCGGGCGATCGACGATGCCGGCGTGGACACCGCCCCGCCCGAAAGCGGCTCGGCCTCGACGCCCCGCGATTCGTCCCGACCGACGAAGAAGTACAGCAACGGCCCGATCAAATTGACGAAAGCGATGATCAGGGCCCACATGATCTTGCTGTCGCCCCGAACCCGCCTGTCCTCCTGGAACAGGTCGTAGAGGGCGTAGAGAAGCAGCCCGACCTGCAGGATCAGGACGGGTATGAGGATCAGGGCGATCGTCAGGGGATCGATTGAGCCGTTGGCAGTGGGAACCATCGGCGCGAAGTTTCGCACGCGGCGGTTGGCTCGTGCAGGGGACTCCCGCACCTCGGGGGCAGTGGAAAGCCCGGTCCCGGCGGCCCGGGCTGACTTCCTGAAAGGGTTGGGGTTGAGCGCCGGCTCCCAGATCGCCATAATCGAAACGAGCCGTCTACCGCCACTGACGGCGAGGGAATTCCGGAGGCAGCCCTGACGGCCCACGTTCAGGCCAGCAACCCCGCAGGCGCGTCCGAACGGACTCAGCGCCTCGCCCGGCTCTACCTGGTTCTGTCCCGCACGAACCGCGCGATCGAGAACGCGGTCGACGACGAGGCGCTGCTCCGGGCCGCCTGCCAGACCATCATCGAAGTGGGCAACTTCGTGATGAGCTGGGTTGGAAGGGTCGACGGGCAGTCGGGCGAAGTGAAGCCGGTGGCTTCATTCGGCCGGGACGACGGCTACCTCGACTTCGTGCACATCCGAGTCGAGGGTGTCCGATCGGAAGGGCCCACGGGGCAGGCCGTCCGGTTGAAGCGAACGGTCCGCTGCGACGACATAGCCACGGATCCGGGAATGGCTCCGTGGCGCGAAGAGGCGCTTCAGCGTGGATATCGGTCGTCCGTGGGGCTCCCGCTCTACAAAGGTGGCGCCTTGTACGGCGTTCTGACCGTCTATGCCGACCGGCCCAACAGGTTCGACGCGAGCGAAGTCGAGCTTCTCGAAGAGCTCGCCCGCGACGTCTCGTTCGGACTCACGACTCTCGAAGAGTCGGCCGAGCGGAGGCGCGTCGCAGCCGACCTTGTCGAATCCGAGCGTCGCTTCCGCACGACGGCCGAGACGCTGCTGGACCCGTTCGTGATCCTGGGCGCCATCCGCGACGGGGACGGCCGGATCGTGGATTTCGTGTACGAGTTCGCGAACGAAGCTGCCTGCAGGTACAACCGGATGCCGGCCGAACAGCTGGTCGGGAAACGCCTGCTCGAAGTCCTGCCGCGGCATGAAGCTGCGGGTCTGATCGAGCAATATGCGCACACGGTCGAGACGGGCGAACCGCTGGTTCTCGACGACCTTGACTACTCGGACAGCTGGGGGACCGTAAAGGCGGAGCGCGTCTTCGACGTGCGTGCCAGCAAGCTTGGCGACGCGGTCGCGTACACCTGGCGCGACGTCTCCGAGCGACGCCATGCCGAGCGCCGGCGGGCCGAAGAGCTGGAACGGCGCGTCCGCGAGCGCACGGCGGATCTGGAACTCGCCCGGCGGCGCGCCGCGGACGTGGCCGGTCTGAGCGCGGCCCTTCTCGAGATAACCGATCGCGAGGGCGTGGGCCGGGCGCTGCTGGACGTTGCCAGGCGAGCCACGGGCGCGCTGGACGGCCTGGTGGCGCTGGTGGCGCCCGAGACGGAGGATCTATCGATCCTCGATTCGTTCGGCTTCGACCAGGCGGATCTCGAGCGGTCCACACGTTCGCCGGCCTCGGTTCGCACGCCGATTTCGGGACGTGGCTCGATCGGGCCGGCCGATGATCCTGGAAAACGACGAGGCTTTCGCCAGCCACTACGGCGAGTTGGCTTCGATCGTGGCCCAGCTGCGCGGGCGAGCCAGGGTGTCTTTCCCGCTGCGCGGCCGTCATTCGGTCGTCGGCGGAGTGACTCTCGGATTCGAGCCCCGATCGTTCGACGACGCGGAGATCGACTTCTTCGTCTCGATCGCCAACGCCGCCGCGCTGGCCCTCGAGCGCCTGCGACTGAGCGCGGCCGAAAGCGAAGCCCGCGGCATGCTGGATGCGGTCGTGGCTCAGATGCCCGTGGGCGTCACGGTGTGTGCCGGAGACGGCCGGATCCTGTACCGCAATCGCGCCTTCGATCAGGTCTTCCAGGACGTCCGGGTCGACAACCTCACCGACGGTGCCTGGCTGGCCGTTCAGCCGGGCGACGTCCCCCGAGCCGATCGAATGCCGGTGGCGCGCAGCCTGGCGACGGGCGAGGTCGTGGTCGACGAGGAGATGAAGATCGCCCTGGCGGACCGCAAGTCCGCCGTGATCACTCAGACGAGTGCACCAATCCGCGACGAAACCGGCGACGTCATCGGGGCGGTCGCCGTCACGGTGGACGTCACGCAACGTAAAGAGGCCGAGCAGCTAAGAGATGCGTTTCTGAGCGTGCTTTCGCACGAGCTGCGCAACCCGGTCACCACTATCTCGGCCGGTGCGGAGTTCCTGGCGAATTGCGGCACGCAGCTGGAGCCGTCGGCGCTGGTAGAAGTGGCCCAGGATGTGGCCGCCGAGTCCGACAGACTGTGCCGCATGATCGACGACCTCCTCGTTCTCTCCCGCGCCGAGCGCGGAGTGGATCTGACGGTGCGCGGCGCCACTTCCATCCAGTCGAGGCTTCCGACGGTGATTGCCGGCGTGGCGGGCGAGTGGCCGGACCACCACGTCGTCTGCGAGATGCCGTCCAGCGTCCCGCCCGTCACCGGCGACGACGGCTACCTGGATCAGGTGATGTGGAACCTGCTTGGCAACGCGGCCAAGTACGGGCGCAAGGAAGTGATCGCTCGGGTCGAAGTGAGCGACGGCCAGGTTGCGGTGAAGGTGCTGGACGACGGGCCCGGCATTCCCCCGGAAGAGCAGGATCGCGTCTTCGAGCTGTACGCTCGGGTCAAGGCCACGAGCAGGAAGCCGGGTACCGGCATCGGGTTGTTCGTCGTCCGCCGCCTGGTTCTCGCGATGGGCGGTTCGGTCACGGTCGCCAACAGACCGGAAGGCGGAGCGGCGTTCACCGTCACCCTGCCGATCCACTCGGAAGCGACGGACGGCGACGAGGGGTTGACGTTGTCGTGAGGCCCCGAGACTGGACGGCCCGGCGCCTCAGCCGCCGACGTTGCGATGGACCGTTGAAGGATCCGGCAGCGGCAGGTCCGGCCGGACTCGCGTCACCCAGTCCCGCAGCGCCCTGACACTCGTCTCGAAGGCGATCTCCGGCCACGGTATCTCGTCCGGGGCAAAGGGCCGGGTCTCGAGAGACTCGTGGGTAACCATCGGACCGCCACCGACGATGCGGGCTTCGAACGCGACCACGACGATGGCCGCCGGCACGCGGGAGTAGAGCCCCACGATCGCGCCCGGGTCCACCTCCAGGCCGGTCTCCTCCAGTGTCTCGCGGATGGCGGCCTCACGGACCGTCTCGTCGATCTCGAGGAAACCGCCCGGCTGGGCCCACAGGTTGTAGCCGGGTTCGATGCCGCGCCGGATGAGCATCGCATCGCCGCTCTCGGTGACCGGGATCGTAGTAACCACCAGACGGGGATTGACGTAGAAGACGAAGCCGCATCTCGGACAGGCCAGGCGATCGCGCTCCTCGCCCGCGATCGGGCCGAAGGCCAGCTCCCGGCCGCAGCGCGAGCAGAACCGGACCGTCGGCTCGAGCCAATCGGGAACGCCGCCGGGACCGAATCGGACCTCGCTCATGCCCCTGCTCTCCCAGTTGCTCTCCGCGGCCCGTTGGGGACCACCGGGATTGAGCAGGATGGCAGGCTAGCGCGACCCACGCAGATCCGCATTCGACTCGTCGTCCTCGACGGCTCTGGTCTGCGCCTGGCGAAAGGCCACCAGCCGGGTACGTAGCGCCGGATCGGCGAGGGCCAGGATTTCTGCGGCCAGCAAGGCGGCATTCTCCGCCCCGCCGATCGCTACCGTGGCCACCGGAATGCCCTTCGGCATCTGCACGATCGACAAGAGCGAGTCCAGTCCGCCGTTGACCTGCGTCGCGATCGGGACGCCGACTACGGGCAGGATCGTCTTGGCGGCGACCACGCCGGGGAGATGAGCCGCGCCGCCGGCTCCGGCGATGAAGACGCGAATGCCGCGCTCCTCGGCCCCGCCGACGAATCGAAAGAGCAGGTCCGGGGCTCGATGGGCCGAGATGGCATGCAGCTCGCAGGGTACTTCGAGGCGGCCGAGCATCTCGACGGCCTTCTCCATGGTCGGGAAGTCCGAGCGGCTGCCGCAGACGATCCCGACGCGAGCGGTTTGAGGCTGGGCGGCCATGCGGCTCTCCAATGCGGATGCCCGAATTATGGGGCCGGGCACGTCGTTGTTTCGCGCCGGGCCGGGCGCTATGCCGGCTGCTTCTCCAGGCGCGGCCTGACTTCGCGGGCGAGCCTCTCCAGCGTCTCGCGGTCGAATGGGGCCGGAACCTCCACGATCGCCGTCCTGAAGCCAGCGTCGGCATACTCGAGCAGCCGTTCCGCGATCGTCTCCGGCGTGCCGAAGAGCGGCCGCGAAGGTTCGAGGGCGCGCGCGAGGGGCGTCCGATTGAGTTCCATCTCGGCGGCCCATTCGTCTCGGGCCGCCTTCTCCGTGTCGCGGATGATCATCCACAGGTTGACCGACCGTTCGATCTCCCGTTCGTTGCGGCCCAGTTCTTCGCAATGGCGCCGGAGCACGACGTCAAGCTCGCGGAGCTCCGCGGGCAGGCCGAAGCCGTTCCACATGTCGGCGTAGCGGGCGACCGTCCGAAGAGTCTTGGTTCGGCCGTTGCCGCCGATCAGGATCGGCAGCCGCTTCTGCACCGGCAGCGGATTGATCGTCAGGTCGTCGAAGTGGTAGCGACCGTCGGCCGGCGACGTGACGCGTTCACCGGACGTCAATGCTCGGATGGCGCCGACAGACTCGTCAAGCCAGGCGAGTCGCTGGCCGACACTGCCGCCGAATTCGAAGCCGAACTCACGATGCTCCAGTTCGAACCACGCGCCGCCGATACCGAGGATCGCCCGCCCGCCGGAAACGTGATCCAGGGTGGTGACCGTCTTGGCCACGAGACCCGGGTTGCGGAAGGTGTTGGCGCCCACCATCAGGCCGACCCGGACATGCTGCGTGGCCATGGCCCAGGCCGTGATCGCCGTCCAGCCTTCGAAGATCGGCTGGTCGGGGTCGCCGAAGATCGCCTTGAGGTGGTCCCAGGTCCAGATACTCTCGTAACCGAGTCGATCGATCGTCTGCGCGGCTTCGAGGAAGTCGGCCCACGACGCGCCCTGGCTCCACAGGTTGATGCCTACTTTGTAGTCGCTCATGCCGCCTCCGGGTTTCTGCGCCGAACACAGAACGGCGCGCGATCGATCGGGTGAGGATTGGCGGTCGTGACATCCGAGCGTCCCGGCCCGGCACCAGCCGTCCTGTCGCGCCAACGATACTCCCGAACCCCGGGCGCGCTGCCCCGCGTCTCTTCCGAGCCGCGTCTCGCGACGCGCCGACGTGCCCGGGCCGCGGCGCTGCCCTACGATGCAGCCGTGAGTCCGAACTCCGCGCGCATCCCGATCCTGGTCGACTGCGACACCGGCATCGACGACAGCCTGGCCCTGCTGTACGCGGCCGCGTCGCCCGAATGTGAGCTGGTCGCGGTCACCTGCACCGCCGGGAACGTCGACGCGCGCCAGGTGGCGGAGAACACGCGGGCCGTGCTCGAGCTGGCAGGACGGACCGACGTGGAAGTGGCGATCGGCCGAGAGACGCCACTGGCGCGACCACTGGTCACGACGCCGGAGACTCACGGCCCGCGCGGCATCGGTTACGCCGTGCTGCCGCCGGCGACGATGCCGCTCTCGTCGCGCTTTGGCCCCGACCTGATCGTCGAGGAGGCCCGACGCCGTCCCGGGGAATTGACGCTGGTCACACTCGCGCCGCTCACCAACGTGGCCATGGCGGTCCTGCGCGAGCCGGAACTGCCCGTACTGCTGCGCCGCCTGGTGATCATGGGCGGCAGCTACCGATCGCCCGGCAACACGGCCCCGACGACCGAGTGGAACGTGAACGTCGATCCCGAATCGGCCCGGATCGTCTTCAATGCATTCGGCCCGGCGGCGATCGAACGATCTGCCTCGGGGCAAAGGACGGCAGGTGCTGTCGGTCCGGACGTCGCCGCCGAGCCTCTGGGCGCAGCCGGTGGGCCGGCCGAAGCCTCCCCGCAAACACGAACCTCGCTGCCGACAGCGCTCGGACTGGACGTCACCGAGCGGGCCAGGATGCTGCCCGAACACCTCGCCGCGCTGGCCGATCGGGCCCGCTGCGCCGCCGACGGCACCCGGCCCGATGGCTCCATCAACCCGGTGGTTCGCTACCTTGCGGACGCGCTGCGGTTCTACATGGAGTTTCACAGCCGCTACGACGGCTTTTACGGCGCCTTTATCCACGACCCGCTGGCCCTGGCCGCGGCGCTGGACCCGACTCTGGTGCGGACGGAGCCCGTGACCGTGGACGTTGAACTGGGCGGGCGGCTTACCACCGGGGAGACCGTGACGGACTGGCGGCGCGTGTGGGGCCGGCCACCAAACCTGAACGTCGCGGTGGCGGCGGACACGGCCCGCTTCATGGCCGAGTTCGTCGAGCGCGTCGGAGACCTGGCCGGGCGTCGCGGGTAACCGCCGGTGGTGGTCGCGCTCCCGTCGACTCCTCGCCGAGGCGATTTCCCATTTCACACCAGAACGACATTAGGCCAGGGCCGCGGTGGCTTCGCGGTGGCTTCGCGGTGGCGTGAGGGGCCCGGAGGGCGAATGCGCCCCGACGAAAGCACGGTTGAGCGTGGCCGGGTGCGCTTGATCAGCCCGCAGGGCGATTTCCGATGCCGACGGAGCCAGGGGGGTTTCTCAATGTCGATGTGGTGTGAGATCGGCAAGGACTGGCCGATCCATCCGTGGCAGGGCGGGCCGGCCCGCGCCCCACGCCCAGTCGGCCCGCGGCCCCGCGCCCGCGCCCGGCGCCCCGCGCCCGCGCCCGCGCCAGGTCGGCCCGCGCCCCCGCGCCCGCGCCCGGCGCCCCGCGCCCGCGCCCGCGCCCCGCGCCCCGCGCCTGCGGCCGGCCCGCGCCCCACGCCCGGTCGGCCCGCGCCCCGCGCCGCCCGCGCCAGGTCGGCCCGCGCCCCCGCGCCCGCGCCCGGCGCCCCGCGCCCGCGCCCGCGCCGGGTCGGCCCGCGCCCCCGCGCCCACGCCCGCGCCCGCGCCCGCGCCCGCGTCCGGCGCCCCGTGCCTGCGCCCGCGCCCGCCCTGCGCCCACGCCCGCGCCCGCGCCCGGCGCCCACGCCCGCGCCCCGCGCCCGGCGCCCGCACGCCCGCGCCCCACGCCCGCGCCCGGCGCCCGCGCCCGCGCCAGGTCGGCCCGCGCCCGGTTGCCCCGCGCCCAACGCCCAACCCCCGGCGCCCGCACCACTCGTCGGCCCAGCCGCTGCCGGCCGTTCCGCAACCGGAGCACGTAATTGCGCACGGTCCGGTGCCAGACCTGGCAAGCTGACGTTGCGCGGCACCCGAACATCCGCCCTGGCCGCGCTCCTTGATGCAGGAGAGCAGGAGAGATGGGTTTTCTGAGTCGCTGGGTAGCTCGCCAGTTCACTACTCGTGTGATCGTCATGATGCCGGTGGCGATCGCCATGAACATCGTTCTCGGCTACACCGTCCAGAACGTCCTGAAGCTCCCGATCTACGTGGATTCGATCGGCACGATCCTGGTCGGCTGCCTGGCCGGACCGCTCCCCGGCGCGCTCACCGGGATCCTCTCCAACCTGATCTGGCAGTACGCCCCGGGCATCGGCTCGGGCTCGAGCATCGGTCCGTTCGCTGTCACCGCCGGCGTGATCGGTTTCCTGGCCGGCATCTGGGGTTACCTCGGCGTCTTCCGCTCCCGGCCGGCCGGCGGCCTGCGCCTCATCGTTCCGGCCGCGCTCGCGATTGCGATCATCGTCCTGCTGGCCGCCCGCATGTACACGATCCCGCAGTACACGGACCCGAACGTCGGCGGCTACCCGAACTGGGTCTACGCCGCGATCGTCGTCATCGGCGCGGCCGCTTCCATCGCGGTGGCACTGTTCGTATTCCTTCGGCGGGACGCCGCCGGGGCGTGGGTCGCTGTGGCGGGCGCCGTAACGGGTTCCATCGCCGCGCTCGTTTCTGCGCCGATCTCGGCGTACGTGTATCGGCGGCGTGACCGGTTCGGGCACGGACGTCATCGTGGCAGCGCTCCGTCAGGGCGGCTCGGACGTGTACAACGCCTCGCTCGGCCAGGGCCTGCTCAGCGACCCGATCGACAAGACGATCACAAGCTTCGTGGTCTTCCTGATCCTGTCCGGCGTGTCATCGCGGTTCGTGGCCCGATTCCCGCTGGGGGACCGGCTCGTTCGGATCGACACGACCACCGCCGCCGACGCCGGCGCGCCAGGTTCCCCCGCCGAGTCCGCCGGGACTGCCCAGGGCAGCTGATCCTTGGCCTCGCCCGACAACCCGCTCATCCCGGCCTACGTGCGGCGTATACCGGTCGGCCGCTACCGCGCCCTGAACCCCGTCACGAAGCTGACCTTCGCCGCCGCGGGCGCCATCGTCGCCTTTGGTGTGCGCGGCTGGACCGGGCCCGCGGTCGTGTTCGTGGCCGTCGTCGCCTGCGGCATGCTGGCGGGCTCGGTGCGACGGATGGCGCTCTTCGCGCTGGCGACGATGCCGCTCGTCATCTCGATCCTGGTCGTCAACACGTTCCTCTACCCAAACGCCCACGACACGATCACGAGCATCGGGCCGCTGGCGCCGACGTGGACCGGCGCGACGGCCGCGGCTCCAGGCCACTCTCCGGGTCGTCGCGTTCGCGCTTTCGGCGGCCCTGTTTGCGCTGACGACTCCGATCGACGACCTGCTCGTGGACCTCGAACGGCGGGGCCTTGGGCGGCGCGGGGCGTTCGTCGTGGGCTCGGCCCTCGGCGCGGTGCCGCGCACGATCGAGCGGGCACGCGAGGTCACCGAAGCGCAGCGGGCTCGCGGCCTGGACACCGAGGGCGGCCCGTGGGTCCGAGTCCGCGGGCTCGTCCCGCTGGTCGGCCCCATGGTCTTCGGGGCGCTGGCCGAAGTCGAGGAGCGAGCGATGGCGCTCGAGGCGCGCGGCTTCTCGGCCCCGGGCCGGCGGACGATCCTGCGCGCGCTGCCCGATTCCACCTGGCAGCGTGCGGCGCGATGGATGCTGCTCATCGGCTCGATCGCGGCCGTCGTCGCCACCACCGCCGACACGGTGCGCGGTCCCGTGAGCGCCGGCCTGATTCTCGCCGGCGCCGGTTACCGGTATGCCGGGGCGAGCCGGCCGTCGCTGCGTGACGTGAGCCTGCAGCTCTCGCCGGGGCGCGTGGTGGGCGTCGTCGGGGCGAACGAGTCGGGCAAGACCACGCTCTGCCTCGTCGCGGCGGGGCTTGCGCCGGCAGCGATCGGTGGCCAACTCAGGGGTCGGTCAGCATCGACGGCACCGAGACGGCGTCGCTGCAGCCTCATCGAGCTCGCCCAGCGTTGCGGACTGCTCTTCCAGAACCCGGCGACGCAACTCTCGGGCACGGCCGCCACCGTCTTCGAGGAGGTCGCGTTCGGGCCGAGCAACCTCGGGCTGCCGGCGGCCGACGTCGTCGCGCGGGTCGACTGGGCCCTCGCGTCCTGGGGATCGAGGAGCTCGCGCCGCGCGACCCCGAGCGACTGTCGGGCGGGCAGGCCCAGCTGGTCGCCCTGGCGTCGGTGCTGGCGCTGCGGCCGCCGTACCTGATACTCGACGAGCCGACGAGCCAGCTCGATCCGGCGGGCACGCGACTCGTCGCCGAGGCGCTCGCCGGGCTGGCCGGCGAGACGGGCGCGGGGATCCTGCTCGTCGAGCACAAGACTGGAAGCTGCTGGCCCGGATCGCGCATCGAGGTCGTCGTGCTCGACGGCGGGGCGGTCGCGCTGTCGGGCCCGACGGCGACGATGCTCGCCGACGCCGATCTGGTCCGCCTCGGCGTCGAGCCGCCGGCCGGAGCGCGGCTCCGGCGGCGATTCGCGGCGGCGGGTCGAATGGTCGGACGAGCTCGCGGCCGCGATCCGATGACGGCGTGGACGCCGCAGGCGCCGACCGGTCTCCGGCGGCTTCCGCCGGAGCACGCCGATGCCGTCGATCGGTCGCCGAAGCCATGCGTCGGCTGCCGACCGGTTCGCCCGGCTGCGGCCGTGCCTTCGATCGAACTCGAGGCGGTCTGCATTCGCCTACCCCGACGGCACGCGCGCGCTCGAGGGGATCGACCTGACGATCGCGCCGGGCGAGCGGGTGGCGATCGTCGGCCAGAACGGCTCGGGCAAGTCGACGCTGGTCCGCCAGCTCAACGGCCTGCTCCGCCCGACCTCCGGCCGGGTCCTCCTCGATGGCGACGACATCCGGGCCGTCCACGTCGCCCGGCTCGCCGCGAGCGTCGGGCTGGCGTTCCAGAACCCGGACCGGCAGATCTTCGCCGGGCGCGTCGGCGCGGAAGTCGCGTTCGGGCCGCGCAACCTGGGCGTCCGCGGCGCGGCGCTCGTGGAACGCGTCGAGTCGAGGCGCTGGCGGCGGTCGGGCTCGACCGGACGGCCGAGGCGAACCCGTACGACCTGGGCTATTCGAGGCGGAAGCTGCTGGCGCTCGCCTCGGTCCTCGCGATGGGGACGCCGATCGTCGTCCTCGACGAGCCGACGACCGGGCCAGGATGCCCGCGGCGTCGGCGCGCGTCCGGCGCATCGTCGCGCGGCTCGCCGGCCGCGGGCCGGACGGTGCATCGCGATCAGCCACGACATGCGCTTCGTGGCCGAAGTGCTTCGCGGCGCGTGGTCGTGCTGCGGGCCGGGCGAGCTGGTGCTCGACGGAACGCCGGAGGACGTGTTCGCCGAGGCGGCCTGGCCGGCGCTCGCGCGACTTACCTGGAGCCGACCCTGGCCGCCGTGGCGGGGCCCGGTTAGGTCTCGGGGCGACGCCCACCGAGGCGGCGTTCGTGGAGGCGTTCGCGGCGGCGTTCGCGGCTGCGCTGGACCCGGCCGTCGCCCGGGCGACCACGCGCACCGGCGACCACGCCACCGGCGACCACTCCTCGAGCCGAAATCCGGGCGGCCCCGCCGGGAAAGGCCGGCAACAAGTAGCCTACTGGCGGATGCGAGTACTCGTTCTCAACCCCGGCTCCAGTTCGCTCAAGTCGAGCGTAATAGAGACTGCGTCGATCCCGGTGGCGGGGCCAGACGGCATCGTGCCCGCGGCCGGCGCCGCGGCACTTGCGCCGCTGGCCGAAGTCGGCGTCGATTGGGGAGTGGACGCGACCTCGGACAGCAATCCCGCCGGCGACATCCAGGACCTGGTGGCTCGCTACGAGGCGTCGGGCATCGCCGCGGAATCGCTCGGAGCGGTGGGCTATCGCGTGGTCCACGGCGGCGCTACGATTCCGCGAGTCGACGCGCGTCACTCCCGAAGTCGTGGCGCAGGTGAACGCGCTGATAGCGACCTGGCACCGCTCCACAATGGAGTGGCCGCGGCCACGATGACCGCCGGCATGACCGCGATCCCGCACCTCCCGCACGTGGCCGTCTTCGACACCGCGTTCCACGCCACGCTGCCCGAAGATGCGTTCCGATATCCCGTTCCGGAGCGCTGGTACCGGGAATGGGGCGTTCGACGCTACGGTTTCCACGGTGTGTCCGTCGCGTGGTCGAGCGGAACGCGCCGGCGGCGCTCCTGGTGCAGGCCGGTCTCCGCGCTCCGTATCGTCGTCGCCCACCTTGGGAGCGGCTGCTCGGTGACCGCGGTCGACGGCGGGTCGCTCTGTGGCGACGTCGATGGGCCTGACCCCGCTGGAAGGCCTGATGAGATGGGCACTCTGCTCCGGCTCGATCGACCCCGAAATCCTTTTCTATCTGCTGCGAACGGGGCGCCTGAACCCCGAGGAGCCATGGCCGATCAGGTGGACCACGGAGTCGGGTTTGGTCGGCGTCTCGGGCCGGACCTCGGACGTGCGGGAGTTGCTGCGGCTGGAGGCCGCGGGTGATGCGACGGCGAGCGCTGGCGCTCCGGATGTTCGTCCGGCGGGCGGCCGAGTGCGTGGCCTCGGCGGTCACGGACATTCCGGCGATCGATGCGATCGTCTTCACCGGCGGCATCGGCGAGACGGCGGCCGGGATACGGGCTCGCATCGTCGCCCGGTTGGCGTCGCTCGGAGTGGCGCCGATCCTGGAGGTGGCGCCGGACGAAGACGAGGTCATACCCGCCGCCGATCGGGCGGGCCGGCGAGGATCGGCCGCCGCCCCGGTGGTGCTCCGAATCGTGGCCCGAGAGGATCTGATCGTGGCCCGCGAAGCCGCGCGACTCGTGGAGGCGAACACTCACTAGAGAGCGTAGCCCGCGGCTCCGGCCGGCGACTCGCGGCTCGGCTGGCGGCTCGCGGCTCGGCCGGCCGGCTCGGCCTACAACTCGCCGGCGAGCTGCAAGAAAGCGCGGTGCAAGGCCGTGCGAGCGGCGGTGGCCGGGAACGGTGAGAGCGGCAGGGCGTCGTTGGCCGATCCGCCGTCGAAGCGGACGCGGCGGGCGAGTTGCGCCAGGGCTGCAAGGTCCGCCAGCTGTCCCTCCACGAACGCCCGAGTGACCAGCTCGCCGTGGCCCGGCACGACCGGTCCCTGGGCAACCTCCAGCAGCCGAGTGAGAGTCAAGGGCCAATCCATCGGGTAGAAATCCTCGAAGGAGGGCGGGCGGACCGCCCTGCTCGACCAGGTCGCCGGCGGAAGACGACGTGCACGTCCGGGACCACGGCCACGATGTCGTTGTCGGTGTGGCCGCGGCCGAAATGGCTCAGCTGTACGGCGCGATCGCCGAGCTTGCGATCGACACGCTCTCACGGAAGGTCTTGTT